>JAKQVC010000182.1 GCA_029571985.1 Bacteroidota bacterium
CGTCGGAGCGGCAAGACTCCTAACGTCGCAAAGAGGGCGATACATTTTTCTATTTAATACGAAGTGTCTGTTGAATCAGGCGAAACCATTCATTTGCACACCTGCACACACAAATTCGCCGTACGGCGGACCTCACTTGCACACTAGCATTTGTGTATTTATTCTGCCTTCTCCTTGCCTCACCCCTCCCTCTCCATTCCTAACGTCATAGAGAGGGCGATACATTTTTCTATTTAATACGAAGTGTCTGTTGAATCAGGCGAAACCATTCATTTGCACACCTGCACACTCAAATCCGCCGTACGGCGGACCTCACTTGCACACTTGTCCATTACGTCGGCCATCAACCAATTCTGCATTCATCCCGAGTACTCGGGACTTCGCTGCGCTACGTCGGCCATCAACCAATTCTGCATTCATCGGCTAATCGGCTAATTGGCTAATCGGCTAATCATTTATCTCCAATCAAATTCAAAGCACTTCCTGCCTTAAACCAATCGATTTGTTGTGCATTGTAGGTGTGGTTTACTGTGATATCATCAGTAGTGCCATCATCATGATGCAGGCGAATGGTTAATGGAGTGTTAGGTGCGAAGGTGGTAAGACCGAGAATATCGATACTATCGTTTTCGCGAATTTTATCGTAATCATTTTTATCAGCAAACGTAAGCGCAAGCATACCCTGCTTTTTGAGATTTGTTTCGTGAATACGTGCGAATGATTTTACCAGTATGGCGCGCACACCCAGGAAGCGAGGTTCCATTGCGGCATGTTCGCGGGAAGAGCCTTCACCATAGTTTTCATCACCCACCACGATGCTGCCAATACCATTTGCTTTGTAATTACGCTGAACAGCAGGCACGCTGTCATAATCTCCGGTTAATTGATTTTTAACTGAGTCGGTTTTATCGTTGAAATAATTTACCGCACCAATCAACATGTTATTGGAAATGTTGTCGAGGTGACCGCGGAATTTTAACCATGGTCCGGCCATAGAGATATGATCCGTTGTACATTTTCCTTTTACCTTAATCAACAATTTTAATCCGGATAAATCCGTGCCTTCCCATGCCGTAAATGGTGCAAGTAATTGCAGACGTTTACTGTTTGGATCAACTAAAACTTCTACCTGACTACCATCTGCAGCCGGTTCAACATAACCTGCATCTTCAACGGCAAAACCTTTTACAGGTAATTCTAATCCGGTTGGTTCATCCAGTTTAACGGCAACTCCTTCTTCATTAATCAGTGTATCAGTAAGTGGATTAAAGGTAATATCTCCGGCAATGGCTAATGCTGTTACAATTTCAGGAGAAGCAACAAATGCATGTGTATTCGGATTACCGTCGTTGCGTTTTGCAAAGTTGCGGTTGAAAGATGTAATAATCGTGTTCGGACGATTCGGGTCGTTCGTATGACGCGCCCACTGACCAATACATGGTCCGCAGGCATTGGCTAAAACTACACCGCCGATTTGTTCAAAATCACCTAATAAACCATCGCGTTCAACGGTATATCGAACCAATTCTGATCCCGGGGTAATGGTAAATTCTGCTTTGGCTTTTAATTTTTTCGCAGCAGCCTGACGTGCCAATGAGGCAGCGCGCGTTAAATCTTCGTAGCTGGAGTTGGTGCAACTGCCAATTAAACCTACTTCCAATTTTGCCGGCCAGTTATTGGTGATAACGGCATCTTTTAATTTAGAAATCGGCCATGCTAAATCAGGCGTAAATGGTCCGTTTACATGTGGTTCTAATTCGCTCAGATTAATTTCAATCACCTGGTCGAAATATTTTTCAGGTTGTGCATATACATCTGCATCACCATCTAAATGCTCAGCAACGGCATTGGCAAGGGCAACCACATCTGCGCGACCGGTAGATTCCAGGTAACGGCGCATGCTGTCGTCATAGGCAAATACCGAAGTGGTAGCACCAATTTCAGCACCCATATTACAAATGGTGCCTTTACCGGTACAGCTAATTGCTGCTGCACCTTCACCAAAATATTCGAGAATGGCACCGGTACCACCTTTAACAGTTAAAATACCTGCCACTTTTAAAATCACATCTTTAGCACTGGTCCAGCCGCTCATTTTACCGGTCAGCTTTACACCAATCAATTTTGGCATTTTCAACTCCCATGGGAAGCCTGCCATTACATCAACCGCATCTGCGCCTCCAACACCAATTGCCACCATACCTAAGCCACCGGCATTTACCGTGTGACTATCAGTTCCAATCATCATACCGCCCGGAAACGCATAGTTTTCCAACACAACCTGATGAATAATACCTGCGCCCGGTTTCCAAAACCCGATGCCGTATTTATTGGAAACGGAAGCCAGAAAATCATACACCTCACGGTTGGTATCCAATGCTGTTGCAAGGTCGGTATCAGCACCTGTTTTCGCCTGAATCAGGTGATCGCAGTGCACTGTGGACGGCACAGCCACTTTCTTCTTACCGGCGCTCATAAATTGCAATAAGGCCATCTGTGCAGTGGCATCTTGCATGGCAACGCGGTCGGGACCGAAATCAACATAATCCTTACCCCGTGCATATGCTGAAGAAGCATTGCCTTCGCTCAGGTGGGCGTATAAAATCTTTTCTGTTAAGGTGAGCGGGCGGTTCAATACCTTGCGAGCCGCAGCAATTCGTTCGGGATATGCGGCATATAACCGCTTAATCATGTCTATATCAAATGCCATATTGGATGGTGGTTTTACAACTTTTTGGGACTGGGAAAACCGCTTGATGAGGAGGTTTTCACCAATTTGCCTGCAAAGGTAACAATTAGGGGGCGATTTTAGTTTATTAAACGGGTAGAAATTATTTTTTAGATGAGTCTAAAAATGCATTTGCAACTAAATGTTAGGTATACGCTATCTTTACTGAAACGTTCACCCCATGAACAAACATAAAATAAACTGGTATTCAGCCGCTGCGGCAGTATTCTTTGTCAATCCGATCTTGGCTGACGCACAAATGGTGCATGTAAATATTAATCCTGATAAACTTGTTGGACCCTATTCTGATTACTCATTGGATTTAAATGATGATGGTATCAGCGAAATAGAATTTAATGGGTCAAATTACTATGATGCTTCCTCTTGGGGAGGTGAATTACATGGATTTACAAGTAGTTGGGTCTACATATATCCAAATGGCACCTTTGCAACATTTGCTGGACAAATCAGCCATTTGGAACTCGGAGATACTGTTGATGCAGATTTAATTTTTAATGAAATTGATCCATTGTTCTTTTATGCGCATCGAGATATTGGACCGGGAGGCGGATTCGTGAGTATATATGAAGGTACTGAATGGGTTAACAATGAAGGATATTTTGGTATTAAGTTTCAAATTGATAGTGAAACACATTATGGTTGGGTTAAACTGAAGTTGATACAAAATGATCCTGATTACCTGCCAAAATTATATGTCAGGGAATTTGCCTATAACGAAACGCCAGATGCACCCGCACCAATCAGCATTTATTATGCAGATGCATCCACCGCATTGGTACTAAGTGATATTGGTGAGTCAAATACACCCGCTGACTTACAACTTACTTTTAATAAAGCGGAAAATGAGATGACAGTCAGCAAATATAGAGTTGCATTGTTTACCGGTATCCCTTTTCCTACCATTGGTGAAATGGAGGCACTGACACCGGATAGATATACCGAGATAGAACCGACGGGTGAGGATATATCCATTTCTTTTGATGCAGACATATTAGACGTTGCAGGAAATCCTGTAGTTTCCGGAACATGGTATCGCGCAATTGTATTATCAGTGGCTGATGGTGTCTATGCCATAGACAATGAGCTTTCTGCTCCATCCAATTCAACTTTCCTCTCATTGGAGGCTGCGCCTGCCGGTTATGCCGTGGAATTGCAAACTGACAGCATTTCTACGGATATTTCCGGATTTATGGGCACTTTTACCATGAATGATACCAGTGTTTCAGCGGTTCGCTTGTTTATCACGGCCAATGAAATGACTATAGATGAATTATTGGCTCTTGACGAGCCATACTACATGGAAACAATCCCTACAATAGGTGAAAATACGGTGCCCTTTACTGCGGATAAGTTGATTTATGAAGCAGGTGACCCCGAATTATTTGATTCTTACTATCTGTATGTTGTTTCGTTGCCCGATAGCATAACCAATTCATTTCCTGCCATGGGAGTTGGAAGTGGCTATTTTATGTATAAGCAATTTCCGGTAGCACCTGAAATTACCATCATAGGGTACACAGGTAATTCCAGCGATATCCTGTTGGAATTTCCACATCTGCCAAATGAAACAAGTTTAGAAGTTTATCGTGTATTTGTCTGCAAACCCGGAACGGAAGTTAATGCTGAATTTGTTGGTGATTTGCACGCTGTACATTACGAATCTGTTTATCCGATGGGTATGGACTTGTATATGGACCTTAATGATTGTAATCTGGATACTGATGGCGATCCGATAATTCAAGGTCAACCCTATGTTGCGTATGTAGCTATGCGATGTGTATGTGATGACTATTTTTATTGTATCTCCTTACCTTCTGCCGAATTTACCTTATTGGAACCTGTTAACATTGAATCTTCATCCAACAGTGCAAATTGGGTTTTTTCCGGTAACGAATTACAAACAACTCAACCGGTTCAACAACCTACTCAATTGCAAATTTTTTCAGCCTCTGGCCAGCTTGTGTTTGATTCAAGCTTACCTGCTGGATGCACTACAATACAATTGCCCCAACTCCCTGCCGGCGTCTTTCTGGCCTATTTTTCGAACAGCCAGGGTCAACAAGTGCTCAAGTTTGGAGTAGAGTAGGGTTACTGGTATTTTTTTGGGTTATTCTAACAATTTAACATCTCCACCCTCTACCTTTGTATGCATCTACTATGCAATTTCGTGAAAATCTGGCTTTAGCTCTGAGGGCAATTCGCGCCAATAAATTGCGCAGCGCCATTACTATAGCCATTATTGCCCTGGGGTTAACGGCGCTGGTCGGTATCCTCACCGCAATTGATGCATTGGAAAGCAGTATCAACAGCAATTTCACCATGTTGGGTGCCAATTCATTCAGCATCAAACATTTCAACGAAATCAGCAATGAGCGCGAAAAACCGAATCCGCCTATTTCGTATAAGGAAGCTACCGGATTTAAAGACAGATTTGGTTATCCCGGTGCCTATGTATCCATTTCCAGCGTCTTTATTCAAGGCACAGCTACTGTAAAGCAGGGTATCAAAAAAACAAATCCAAATGTGGATGTGCTGGGCGTGGATGAAAATTTCATTCAGGTAGTGGGTTACAGTGTTAAGGAGGGTAGGGGATTCTCCGGTGCTGAATTGAATTCTGCTGCTCGTGTGGTAGTATTAGGCAGCGATGTGGCTGAAAAATTATTTAGCGAACGCGATAATCCGATTGATAAAGGTGTCAGCATTAATAATCAGTATTTCCGTGTAATAGGTGTGCTCGAATCAAAAGGAAGTAGTTTTATGCAGAGCGACACGCGCGTAATGATTCCGCTTACTGCTGCACGTAGTATTTTCCCGAAAGCCGGTGACGATTCTTACGTCATCACCATTGGTGTACAAAATGCCATCGATATAGATCCCGCTGTGGGCGATGCTACGGGATTGATGCGACAGGTGCGCAGATTGCGATTGGGGGAAGACAATGATTTTTCGATTACTAAAAGTGATGGTGTTGTGAACATCATGCTCGATAACCTCAAATATGTAGCTTTAGGGGCGTTTTTTATCGGCATAATTACCCTCTTTGGCGCTGCTATCGGATTGATGAATATCATGCTCGTGCAGGTAAACGAACGCACGCGCGAAATTGGTGTCAGCATGGCCATCGGCGCAAACAGAAAAACAATTCGCAGTCAGTTCCTGATTGAAAGTATTGTGATATGTGTGTTGGGTGGTATTTTCGGTATCATCATCGGAATCGGTATTGGCAATCTGCTTGCTTTAGTACTGAACGCAAAATTTATTCTGCCGTGGTTATGGATTTTCCTGGGAATTACCATTTGTATTATTACCGGTCTGGCTGCCGGTTATATGCCTGCCCGTCGCGCCTCAAAGCTTGATCCGATTGAGGCTTTGCGCTACGAATAATTCTTCTGCCCGTCTATCTTCCTTTAATTCGTTAAAGGTATTCACTAAGTGAACAGGTGGTTTCACACAGGATAAGTATGTCTTCACGTATTTCGGGTTGTAATTCAGATGTGGTATGTTAACCTTTGTATGGTTAACTTAATCATCCTATGAAAAATCGAAAACCATCACTCAGTCAATATTCCCTTTTATCAGCCGGAATAATTGCCCTGCCCGGTGCCGCAGATGCACAAGCGGTATTTACTGATCTGGAGCCGGATGTTTTAGTGTACAGTGGCGTTTTTGAAAACGAACCCATGAAATATTTTGATTTTGATGACGATGGATTGGATGATGTTGGAATTTTATATAGTGTTGATTTTGTATGCGGTTATTGTCCGTATAATCTGTCATTCAATGTAGAACTGTTATACGGCGCAGAAATTGCCTTTATGATGGCGCCATCACTTTCCTTGTGGAGCACCTATCAATCTACATATTCATCTTCGGTTGGCGAATGTCAGATTCCTTCGCATGCGGTTGCAAGAGGTTTTTTTTCAGGTGAAGTCATTACGCCGTTGGCCGACTTTACTGTAATGGACGAATTAGCGCTCACATACAGTTGTGGCTCGAACGGGGATTTTGGTGTGCAAAATGATTTAGACATTTGGGAATCACCTGCTTCGCCTGCAACAAAGCCATTTATTGCTTTCCGGTTTATGCATGATGGGGAAACACATCTTGGATGGTTGCGCTTGTATTCGGGTCCTGAGGATGAAAATGTGTATGTCACACATATGGGTTATCAAAAAACAGCAGGTGCATCCTTAGAAATGAGTTTGGCTACAATGGAAATAGCTGTAGAACCTCAATCGCATGTGTCTGCATTTTACCAATCAGGTAACTTCACTATTATAAATCAATCTGAGCCTATTATGCTAAATGATTTAACGATTTATTCGGTTGAAGGTAAAATGATTTATCAAACACAGCATATGATGTTAGATCAAGCGATGACGATTCCGGTTGATGTGATGAGTGGTATGTATATCATACATATGCAAACGCCGGAAGGATTGTCTATCAACAGGAAATGTCAGGTGTTACGCAATTGAAATACATGCAGTAATACGATATTATATGCAAAATAAATGGCTCCAATATAGCGCACTCGCATCCGGCTTGTTGTATATGCACATGGATGCGTCTGCACAAATGGTAATTACTGATTTTAATCCGGATGTTTTGTTATTTGATGGCAATCAGCCTGAACAATATTTTGATTTAAATATGGATGGTTATCCTGATGTTGGGCTCGATTACCAAACGTCGAGTAGTTGTTTGTATTGTCCCGGTGGAGTTGATTTTGATATTGAATTATTCTATGGTGCGGAGGTTGCAACTTTCATGGCTCCGGCTATGAGCTTGCTCAGCACTTTCCAAATGTCATCAAGCTTTAGCGGGGATCCTGCATGTTATTTTCCGGCTCAAGCAGTTGCACGTGGATGTATGTCAGGAGACATAATTGACGACGCATTGAATTTTGATGCCATTGATGAGATATATAATAACCTGCGATGTGGTTCTAATGGCGGTGTCGGGCAGCAAAAGGATATAGACATGTGGGAATCACCCGGAAATCCTGCATTAAAGCCCTTTATTGGATTTAGATTGCCTGTTGGAGATGGCTATCAATACGGCTGGCTGCGATTACTAAGCGATGCGGATGACAAGGTATGGGTAACACATATGGGTATCCAATTAACACCGGATGCCTGGATGGGTATCGATACCTTTCACGTAACTTATGAATCTATTGAGTCAGCATTGGTTGAAAATGTATTTACGGTTTACTATACAAACGGTGAATTGCATGTGTCAACACATTCCGCCGAGCCTGATATGTTGTATCTGTATTCGATGAGTGGTCAGCTTGTATATACCTCTTCCTATCTTCAGGTAGCACATTCCGGTATTCCATTCAGTGAACAAAAAGGGATGTATATTGCATATGTATTATTTACGGATGGAACATGGGCGAGCGACAATTTTATCATACCCTGATGCGATGTAAAAAATAGAGCTATGCATAAACAAAAACTCAAACAATATAGCGCTCTGGCAACTGCCACATGTGCAGGTATCGCGCCGCTTGCAGCTCAGGAAGTATATACAAATCCTGAACCGGATGTTTTTCTATATGCATATGATGAAGATTGGTTAACTGAACCGGGCATGCAGTATTTCGACCTGAATGCGGATGGTGTTTTAGATGTTGGCTTGGATTTGAATACCTTTTCTGCCTGTTACGCCTGTCCTGTTTTTACGTATTTCGATATTTATCTGGCAGATCAAGTGTCTGTTCCTGTATCGCATGCGCCTGCATGTTATTTGTCATCTACATTTGGTTCCGGATATTCCTCCACTGCATGTGTATTTCCTGCACAGGATGTTTTAAAGGTGATGCATGAAGGCGATACTTTGTCAGCATTAATCGAATGGGGCACCATTGCCGATATATTTAAAACACATCAATGCGGATGGTACGGCGAAGCCTGTGTGCAGGGCGCATTTGATTTTAACGACTACAAGAATTTTATTACGTTTCGACTTATCGATACAGACACATCCTATTGTTGGATGCGCCTGAGGTTTGCGGATGATAGTTTATTTGTTGCTGAATATGCATGCAATGATGTTTCTGCCTATATCATACATGATAAAATTGCCGATGTGGCAAATAATCTGACGGTAGTAACAGACACTTGCACAGCGAATACCGACGAAATCCACGTCATGTTCAACCCGGCCAACTATGAAAATTCTGTGAGTGAGTATCGGATTATGGTTGCGCCTACAATTGATTTTTCCGCAAATGATGCGCTGCTGGTTTCACCTGAAAATTATGTGAGTGTTATACCAACAGGAGCGCCGGTAGATGTTCGTTTACCACCTGATTTCAGGAATTATAATGGTGTGCCTTTATTACCGGAGCAGGATATTAAAGTGAGTGTTTTTTCTATCTATAATACACCTGAGTCAAATCAGTGTGCACAGGTTTGGGCGGCACCGGTTCAGTTTTCAGCCAACGGAAAAGCGGAGGCGCCTATATCATTAGATTTAAATAATCACACGGAAACATACACATCTGCCGATTTGTCTTTGTCTATTTTGTCAACTGTTGACACTGCTAAAACGGCTGCATACCGACTCATGTTTTTGTTATCCTACGATATGCCTTTCTTTTCTGTCGACATGGCACGTGAAGTGCTGCCGGAAAATTATATAGTCCTTGAACCAAATCCGATAGGACCTATACCAATACCGGCCAACATGACAACCTGGAACGGTACATTGATGTTGCCTGAAACAAATTATCGTGCTGTAATTCTGGCTATGCCAAATACACCTGATTATTGTGTGTCAAAAATGGGCGGATTTTCAGGTGCATCGCAATTTTCAGCTGCTCCTGTTCCTATTCAGGATAATGCGGAACTTGGTTCTATTTATTGCCGATATCAAAATAAGGCTATTCAGGTGCAACATATAGCCGGTGAGCCTTTAACCATCTGCATGTATGATATAAGCGGGAACCTGCTAGCCACCAAGCAAAGTAGTGAGGGAGAAATACGCATTCCATTTGATCAGCCACCTGGCGTGTACGTAGTGCAAATGATTACCAAATCAGGTATGCATATACAAAAACTCGTGTGTGACTAAAAGTGGATTCCGGCAGGTATAATAAACGGCATACTTTTCTAACTATAAACAAAAAGGCCATCCAAACGGACGGCCTTTTTTACTATATATTCTCCAACCTTTATTCTTCCACAACTTCAAACGTTACAGGGATATTGTGATCCTTATGTAACGCAACATTCGCGCTGAATGTTCCCAGTGTTTTTACTTCTTCGGCAATGACGATTTTCTTGCGGTCAATCACCAAACCGGTTTGTTTTTTAATGGCTTCTGCAAGCTGCACGTTTGTGATTGATCCGAAGATTTTATCACTCTGTCCAACTTTAGCACCAACCTTAATATTGCTACCCTGCAATTTGCCAATGACATCCTGAATTTTTTCAATCAGTTTACGTTCTCTTGCTTCTTCAGCTTTGAGGCGTTCTGCCATCATTTTGCGGTTACCATCATTTGCGATAACAGCCAGGCCGCGCGGAATCAGATAGTTACGACCGTAACCATCGCGCACTTTCACGAGGGTGTTTGCATCACCAACGTTGTCTACATCTTTAATCAATATCACTTCCATGGCTATCTTATTTTAAAAGGTCAGCAACATATGGCATAAGAGCGAGCTGGCGTGAACGCTTAACAGCCTGCGCTACTTTACGCTGGAATTTCAAACTGTTACCTGTAAGGCGACGTGGTAAAATTTTACCTTGTTCGTTTACAAATTTCAAAAGAAACTCAGGGTTCTTGTAATCAATGTACTTGATACCGCTTTTCTTAAAACGGCAGTATTTCTTGCGGGTTGCTCCTAATTTGGGAGCCGCGAGATAACGGATGTTTTTTGTAGCTGCCATAATTACGCCTCCTGTTCTTGCGGTTTACCTGAATTTTTTTGTGCCTTTCTGCCAATCTCACCACGACGCTTGCGGTTGTTGTAGTCAATGGAGAACTTATCCAAACGCACGGTGAGGTAACGTAATACGTTCTCATCGCGGTTGAATTGTACATCCAATTTGGCAGATACTTCTGTAGGGGCCTTCCATTCAAGCACGTAGTAAATACCGGTGCTCTTCTTTTTGATTTTGTAAGCTAATTGCCTGAGGCCCCAGCGCTCTTCGGCAACGATTTCACCACCGTTCGAACGAAGGAAGTCCTTATAGGCCTCCTCGGTCCTCTTCACGTCGTCATCTGAGAGGACAGGGGTGAAAATGATGACTGTTTCGTACTGGTTCATTTTTAGTTTAGTTTTATAAAATGGACTGCAAAGATAGCAGTTACGGCCAAAATATCCAAAAAAGATAACACGTTAAACCTTTTTCTATCTATGGCGTCTAAACCCCAAATCCTAATCTTATGCAACTTACCAATCGTTTCCTTACACTGATCCCGGTTATCGCCCTGGCTGTTTTGGCCGGCTGCGACCGAAACACCCCTGACACCGACATTTACGTGGGCCTCGATAATGGTATTGCTGACGGCTCTTATCAGGACATGATGAACGTTGTAAGCCAGCAGGCAGCTGCAACGGGCTTTTCCGGCCTTACCTCAGGTACGGAATATGCCCGCGTCAACGATTGTCCGGTTACCACCTTCAGCGAACCCTTCGGCACATTCCCGAACACCATGACCATCGACTTTGGGGATGCCTGCACCGGTTATCTGGGTATCGAACGCTCCGGCAAGATCATTGCTACGTTTACGGGCCCTTATGCCACCGAAGGCACCACGATCACCATTACCCCTGATAACTACTTTGTGAACGGCAATAAGGTGGAAGGCGTGAAAACCATTACAAACGACGGACTGTCTGATGCCGGGAATCCTATTTTCAGCGTCGTTGTCAATGACGGGCTGATTACCTTGGCCTCAGGCGAAACCATCAGCTGGAATTCCTCCCGCAGTCGCGAATGGACAGCCGGTTCCGGCACTCCTGAAATTGAAGATGATGTATACTCCATAGCAGATGGCATGGCTGCCGAATTTGCCGCAGAGGGTATCAATCGCAATGGCACACCATTTACAGCACATATCGCTGAACCCCTCATCCGCTCACTGGATTGTCGTTGGATGCTGTCTGGTGTTCTCGAAGTGACTCCTGAAGGATTTGAAACGCGTGAACTCAATTATGGCACAGGTGATTGCGATAATGCAGCAACCCTGACAATTGGCGACTGGTCAACCGAAATTACCCTGCCTTATTGATTGGATAAATCATTTGTATATAAAGCCTCTGCCCTGCAGGGGCTTTATTTTTTGCCGTTTGTGAATGGAAATAACGGCAAAAAAAAGAGGCTGTTGTTAATGACAGCCTCTGAAAAGTTGTTTCTACAAAGATTTAACCACAACTTACCACGCTTTCAAATTCTTTGATATCCGGGTTTTCGGGATCAAGTGCCTTTGCTTTGTTAAAGAACGTGCAGGCATCAGTTGGTTGCTTGATTAAATCATAAAATGAAAAGCAATACAAATAAGCTTCTACCAGATTCTTTTTGTTACGTGCCGGATCACCTTCACCAAGTTCAATAAATTTGGTGTAGTATGGAATGGCGGTACCTCTTTCATCAAATCCGTCTAAACGCACTTTGGTTTTCGCACGCTGTAAATATCCGTCGGGTGAATTTGGTTGCAATTCAATGAATTTGGCGAAAACAGTATCAGCGTTAACATAATCTGCAGTCTGATAATAACCGCGTGCAAGGAAATAATAATCTAAAGCACCTGCAGTAAATTGCTCAACCACCAGCTTATAGGCTTCGATTGATTCAGTATATTTTTTGATGTTATACAGGTATTTCGCATACTCACTGGCAATTTCATAGTTACGAGTAGTGTCGTTAGACATGGCCAGATTATAATAGAAAATAGCTTTAGAAGTGTCTTTCATATCCACAGCAAGGCGCGCAGAATATTGGTAGTCGAGAGGTAATACTTTTTTATCGGCAATATTCCAGAATTTCTGAGCGGCTTCGTATCCGGCTTTGAAATATTCAGCGGCACCTGCGGGATCCGTTTTGCGGATAGTATCGCCTAATTCATAATTGGCGAAATAAATAATTCTCCATCCAACAAAGTTTTGAGGATCATCGGCAACAATTTTGGTAGCCTCCTCAATGGCACATGGGAAGTTGCCAATCTGATAACAGGTAACAGCAGGCACAATGCGTGCCTCTTTGTCGTCGGCGTTCAAACTCACATATTTATCAAAGCAGGGTTTTACCTGGTCGAAATCACCATTCAGGTAATGTTCTTCACCTAATTCTTTCCAGGCAATAGCTAGGTTTGGATCTAAACGAACAGCTTCTTTATAGGCATCAATGGCCTCTTTATGTTTTCCAGTTTTGGAAAACATACGTGCAATACGCAAATGTGTAACCGCAATATTCGGATCTAATGCTTTGGCCTGCTCATATTTAGTCATCGCCTGATCAGGGACGTCTTTTGATAAGTATAAGTCGCCATACGCCAACAGGTTGATAACCAGGGCAGGATCGGTGGTATAGGCCATATCAAAGTAAGTAGTAGCTGTGGCCTGATCGCCGGCATCATTGTAAGCATCCCCAATCAGATACATGATTTCTGCATTCTTATTTTTAGACACTTTTAATGCAGCATCAAAGTTTGTTTTGGCTGAAGTACCATTTTTATTTAATAAATCATATTTACCGGCGGCGAGATAACGCATGGCATTTTTGGTATCCTCTACCGAGGCGGCTTTTTGATAGTAATATTTAGCTGAATCAGGCTTACCTACAGTGAAATACACTTCGCCAAGGTAAAACTGCACTTCGGGAGAAGGAGCAGTAGCATTCATTTTCAAAAGCATGGTTTTTGCCTTGAAATAAAATTCTGATTCAATTGCATGTTTCGCGTCAGCAATTGTTTGGGCTGCGAGTGCTCCGGGTATCAACAGACACACCAAAAGCGCTTTCATCATCTTCATTTTAGGTTGGTATTGATTGTTATTCAACTATTTTAACTTGCCTTTCGGGCATTTTTTCAGGAACGAGTCCTGCCTTTAACATAATCCGGCTGGCTTTGCTCCTATATAAGAAGTTTACAAAACCCGTGCCTAATAATTCGGGTGTATTCCCTTTAACCACTGTAACATAACGCTGGAAAGGGTATTCGCGTGTAGCTATGGTTGATTGTGACAATGGTGTTACAATCTCTTTTCCGGTGCTATCGCGATGTGCCACCTGTAAAACCTGCACTTTGCCCAGCATTTCCTTAACCGCCGGATCATCAAAATCGCTGATAGCAGCAAAAGAGATAAATCCTACCGCTTTCGGATTTCTGGCTACATATCCGATTACAGTATCGGCATTTGCCAGGGAAAACATCCCATCGTGCACCAGATTGCCACCCAGCAATTGTGTAATCATGTTGCTGTTTTCAGCATTGAACACATATTGGGGCGTAAACGTTGTGCTGCCGGCATCTCCGGAATTGCCCTGCAAAAATGCATCAAAATAAAATACGGAGTCTGGATAATCATAGGATGCAATGATAGCAATAGCTTCACGGCCTATCAGGAATTGTTCCGGTTCAATTTCCTGCATTTTTTCCATGGCCTTCATCTGGTTTTCTGTAAGTCCATGCCCCAAAAAGGCCATGCGTGTTTTATCCTGCAGGAGCGCTTGCATCACTTCGGCGTCAGAAGCAAATACGGGTTGTATATCTGATTCAGGATACACATTTTCATAGGATTGTATGAGTTCTTCCACCAGAACCCGGTATTCTGATTCGGCATATATGGTGATAGTGCCCTTATTCATATTTTCGGTGCGGCTATCAAATGATTTGTCCTTACAAGCCACCAGGCTCATGACGGCCAAACAGGCTAAACCCAGATATGGAAGATAGTATTTATTCATTGTCGGGGTTGGTTGACTGTGTTGCTCGATATTCTTTTAAGGCTCTGTAAAAACGGGAGCCCCCATAAATAATCAATAATGCCGAAAATGCCAGTACCAAAGCTGAAGGTATACCTGAAAGCATATCGCCAAAGGCTTCCGGCATGGAGCCGATGAGAACACCCATCAGGATGTACATCACTGAGGCAAAAAACTTCAGTAGGATGACCGGATGACCAAAAAGGGTATTTCGCATATTCCGCCAAAAATAAAACCATCTTTGGACATATGCCGCAGATGGTTTTATCAAATTGAGTTAATTAAAGTTTAGTTATCGAGTTCGAATTTAACCGGTAATTTATACCATACCGCAGCAGGGGCACCATTTTGCTTACCTGGCGTCCAGTTTGGCATGTTACGTACCACGCGAACAGCTTCTTCGTCGCAACCGGCACCAATACCACGTAATACCTGAACATCACTTACTTCACCTTTCTCATCAACGATGAACTTCAGATACACAGTGCCTTCAACACCGTTTTCGTTAGCCATACGCGGATATTGAATATTTGCGCCGAGGTATTCGTATAATTTCTTGATACCGCCTGGATATTCCGGCATCTGTTCGATGAAATCGTACACCTTTTTCTTCTCAACCACAGGCGCCTGTGTTACTACCGGTGCGGTTTCGATAATGATATCTGCATCATCGTCGCCTTCCTGAGTTTGAGTAGAGATATCGGATTTAATTTCATCCTGTGCTACCAGTTCTTCCTCATCAGCCACTTCTTCATCCTTTTTCACAATCATTTCAACGAAACGAGTGGTAGGACGCACCGGTGGTGGTGGCGGCGGAGGTGGAGGTGGTGGCGGAGCAGCCTCGTCCAGTGGTGGCGGTTCTGTTAAGTTAGCCACAATTTCGACGGTCTCCTCATCATCTTTGTTGAGCAGGGAACCGAAATCTACAAAGGTAAATCCGGTAAGCAGGGCACTCATTCCGGTCATGACTACCATCGCACGAAAGGTGTTGCGACGGGTCAGCTGACGCAGAAAATAGGCGCCGTAGGCCTTATTTCGATTGTCGAAGACAATCTCATCCATGCTTTGATTGAGATATTTTTTGTTGTCTTCCATAGTTGGAGCGTTTCCTTTATGATGCCGGGAATGCGAACATTCCACAAGCATGGTAAAAATTATTTTATTGGAGTTCGTCAGGAACTACATCAAGCTTTCCGCCATTGGCTATAGCCTCCAGTTCGAGGTCGGCTACGTCCTGAATAGCGTAATACTTGGTATCTGTGATATCCATTTCATCGAGGATGTCTACCATGTTTTTGTAGGTAGCACCATCTGTCATTTTGATGATAACGATGGTTTTAGTGGGGTCACCGAATTGTTTGCCCACCTCTTTTTGTTTGGTATAAATCTGTTCGCGAACACCTTCAGCAGCGAAGTTGGTTTTTCGCATATCATAGACTGTACGTCCATCGTAACACCAAACCACATCATCTTTGTCTAATATCACATTGAGTACCTGCGACTCTTTCACGTCTGATTTCTCAACGTCATCCTTTTTAGGCATGTTTAATTCCATTGCCACGGGTTTAGCCATGGTAGTGGTTAACATGAAGAAGGAGATGAGCAGGAAGGCTAAGTCTACCATGGGTGTGAAGTCTACGCGAGTAGACATCTTTTTGGACCGGACTTTGCCTTTACCGTGTTTACTGTGACTCCCTTTCTCCGGGGTTTGAATATCAGCCATAGTGCTTATTCAGTTTTAGCCGGATCTGCGCCAACCTCAACTTCTTTCGAGGCAGATGTGGATCCTTCAAGTGTAGTAATAAGGTTGAAAGTATGGATGTTTACCGGTTCGGCAGTCAGGATTTTAATGACATCCTGTATCGTTTTGATACTGGAAGTTTTATCACCCTTGATAGCCACACGCACATCCGGACGGTCGGCTCCTGTTTCCTGGCGGTCGATCTGGTCGGCCCAACGCCCTGCCTGTATCCAGTCGCGGAGCTGATTATTGGCCGAATCAATCGGTACGCCCTTGAAAGTGCCACTGGCATTGACCTCATCCGGCTCCTTGTTCAGAATCTGAGGGAGCATGGCGATATCATTACCCCACATCTGCACATTGGCGAAATTCGCAATTTGCTTATCTGTAAGGGTTTTGAGCACCGGATAATTGTCGCCATAACGCTGTATTAACTGTTGAAGCGTTGCAACCCGTACTTTCGGATTATCAATAGTATAATACACCAGACCTTCTTTATCCACCGAAATCACCAAGAGGTTTTCCGGAACGATTTTTTCCGATTCAGAACTCGGCATGTCAATGATAACAGGCTGAGCCGGGCGGAACTTCGCAGTTAGGATAAAGAACGTCAGAAGCAGGAATGACACGTCAGTCATGGCGGTCATATCCACTATGGTGCTCTGTCGTTTTATTTTAACTTTTGGCATGTTGTTTTTTTAAAACGTAACCGTTCTCTAATTAATTCTCTTGTGCAGAGAATGTTTGGGTAATGCTGAAGCCCATTTCGTCGATACCGTAAGTAAGCTTATCGATCATACCGGTAAATACGTTGTAGAAAATAATCGCAAACGCAGATGTTCCGATACCGATAGCGGTATTAACGAGTGCTTCAGAGATACCGGCAGATAACGCTGATGGGTCAGGCGTACCTTCTGTAGCAAGTGCTGCGAAGGCGCGAATCATACCTAATACCGTTCCGAGAAGGGCAATCAAGGTACCAATAGACGCAATCGTAGCGAGGATTGGCAGGTGTTTTTCCAAAGCCGGCATTTCTAATGCAGTAGCTTCTTCGATTTCTTTCGAAATATTCAATACCTTTTGTTCGGTGGTAGCATCTTTATCCGTGCGCATTTCGGCATACTTGTGTAAACCTGCCTGCACCACATTAGCTACTGAACCTTTTTGGCGATCGCATTCTTTCAAAGCAGCATCAATGTCTCTGTTTGACAAGTGATACTTCACTTTTTGCAAGAATGTTTGAATTGAACCGTTTCCTTTTGCTTTGTTGATGGTCATAAACCTTTCAACTGCAAATACTAATACAGTAAGGAAAAGTGCGAAAAGCACAGGCACGATAAAACCGCCTTTGTAAATGATACCGAGGAAGTTACCTGGTTTAGGGTCACCGTTCTCTTTGAAGTTGCCATCGGCGCCACAAACAAATGTGAAAAACAGGATACCGATGATGAGATTGATTACCAAAACAAGGATGCCAAGTCCTTCAAAGGACTTCTTCGTTGATTTTGCTGCTGATTGAGCCATAATTGGTTTAATTTAATTTCCTGGATTGTTTTAAGTGTTGGCAAATATAGGCGAATTTTCAAAAACACAGTTCAGGCCTCGGCTGTAGCCGCCCTTAACTTGTTATTTTTTTGTTAAATCCGCCCCAAATGCCAGTTTGGTTAAATATTATGCAAGTATAAACACCCTTTTTGAACTTGGTGGTATGGGGTAGGTTGTCTTTTACAAGAATGTGACAGTAATGCCCTGATTTTCAACATGTAAGCCACAGCGGAGCTTTTGCCTTTGATACCTACCATAAACGGGGATTAGCAGCAAAAAGGCCTCCCGTGCTGCGGAATGCCCTCCCTTAAAGGGATTGCGGCTCTGGCGACCAATACATACATCTCCCCCAAACCCCGAAAATTGGTAAGCAACGGGAATTTCCATTATTTTGCATAAAAGCACATATGAAAAAAATTATCCTGCTGGCTGTCCTCGGACTAAGTTTGCAACTGGCTTCGGCCCAAATTAATGATCATGCGCTGGGTTTGCGCTTTGGTTATGGTGGCGGTATCAGCTACCAGCATAAATTCAGCAAAACGACGCGCGGTGAATTTAACGGTCAGTTTTTATTGGGTAGTTCATATAGCACTCTCCGACTTACCGGTATTTATCAGTGGTTTTTTGATATGGACCGCGGTTTTGGATTTTATGCAGGCCCGGGGGTTTCAACCGGCTCGGTGAGTATTGGTGATAACTATAACGGCAAAGGTGATAATGGTTTTTTTGTGTCGGTTGGCGGTCAGGTAGGTATTGAATACACCTTTGAGGATTTACCGCTACAACTTTCAATTGACGTATTGCCGATGTTATCGGTAGTGAATAATTACGACGACATTTATCTGGATCCGGCTTTGGGTATCCGGTATGTGTTCTGATTGCAACCTTTTGAATAATAATTTGGCATCGTGTTTTACCATGATGCCTTTTTTTATGCCTTTCGTTTCGATTTATACCATTTAATAGCCACTAACATGATGATGGCTAACCCCAATAATCCCAGTATGCCATACACCATATCGATTAAACTGCGCATTTCAATTAAAAAGACAATGGCAACTAAAAAAATAGTGGCCAGTTCGTTCAGCATACGTAAGGTGGTTGATGAAAATACGGGAATCTGTTGCTGTAATTTTTTTTGAATGCGCAGACAAAAAAAATGATAGACAATGAGGCATACAATGAAAAATAATTTAGCCCACATCCATGTTTCCTGCAGATATTGGGATTGAATATGTAATAATGAGGAACCGGTAATTACTACCAGCACCATAGATGGTGTTCCAATAATCTGCATGAGCCGCGTTTCCATTATGCTGAATTGCTGATGCAGGATGGTGTGTCCGGGTTCGGCAGTATCCAGTGCCTCCCGATGATAAATATATAAACGCACGATGTAAAACAGCGCTGCAAACCAGGTTACAACAAAAATGATATGGGTGGCCAGCAGATATGGATACAAGGCATGCATAGCGTACAAAGGTAGTACGCATTTTGTGAAATCCCTATAAGTTGTGGTGAACCAAATTACATGAGTACCTTTGCGCTATGCAAACACTGGATAACAGCAAATTAGAACTCGGCATTCTGGGTGGCGGACAATTAGGTAAAATGCTGATAGAGGCGGGGAGCGACTGGAATGTGAGGTGCCATGTATTAGATCCGGATCCTGAGGCGAGTTGTGCGCATCTGGCCCATACGTTTGTGTGTGGCAGTTTCAAAGATTATGACACAGTATATCAATTTGGAAAACAGCTGGATCAAATTACGTTAGAAATTGAACACGTGCATGTTGGTGCATTAATGCAATTGGAGCAGGAAGGAAAACGCATTTATCCGCAACCGGGTGTGCTAGCTGTGATTCAGGATAAAGGCAAACAAAAAATGTTTTATGAAGATAATGACTTGCCTACCTCTGCATTTCAATTTATTGATTCAAAAGAAGAATTAATTAAATTGATTGAAGAGGATAAATTATCCTTTCCGTTTGTTCAAAAAACATGTGCTGCCGGATATGATGGGAAAGGCGTGGCTGTTATACGCAGTAAGGCAGATTTAGATAAGCTTTTGGATGGTGAGAGTATTATTGAAGATTTAGTAGATATTGAAAAAGAATTATCGGTAATTGTAGCGCGTAATGCGAAAGGTGCAACAGCTTGTTTTCCGGTGGTTGAGATGGAGTTTCATCCTACGGCCAATCTGGTAGAATTTTTATTGTCGCCCGCACACATTACCGCACAACAAGAGCAGGCTGCCATTGATATTGCTGTGCGTTGCATTGAAGCTTTTGATATGCAGGGTATTTTGGCAGTTGAATTATTTCTGACGCGTTCGGGTGAAATTTTGATCAATGAAGTTGCACCAAGACCACACAATAGCGGACATCATACGATAGAGGCCAATTACACTTCTCAATATCAGCAATTGTTGCGTTGCATATTGGATTTACCTTTAGGCAGTACGGCAGCCCGGGCACATGCCGTTATGGTGAATGTGTTAGGTGCCGAAGGATATGCCGGTGAGGCCAGATATGCCGGATTACCGGAGTGTTTGGCGGTAGAAGGTGTATATGTGCACTTGTATGGTAAAAAAATGACGAAACCGTTTAGAAAAATGGGGCATGTTACGATCATCGGTCAAAATGAGCAGGTAATCAGAGAAAAGGCTGCTTTTATAAAAGACAACCTGCGGGTTATCGCCTGACATAGTCCAGTTTCTTACCTTTGCTGTATGGCAAAACGCACTACAACATCAAAATCCGGCAAAACAGCGCCGCAAGTCAGCATTATTATGGGCAGCGACAGTGATTTGCCTGTTATGCAGGATGCTGCCAGGGTGATGGAGGAATTTGGCATTGCGTATGAAATAACTATTGTTTCTGCTCACCGCACACCACAGCGAATGATGCGTTTTGCAGAACAGGCGCATGTGCGTGGAATCCGGGTTATCATTGCCGGAGCCGGAGGTGCAGCGCATCTGCCCGGTATGGTGGCCTCTATAACACCGCTGCCGGTAATTGGCGTGCCAGTGAAATCATCGAACTCAATAGACGGGTGGGATTCTTTATTATCCATCGTGCAGATGCCTAACGGCGTGCCTGTTGCAACTGTTGCGTTAAATGCTGCTAAAAATGCAGGGTTATTGGCTGTGCAAATTTTGAGTACGGCAGATGCCGATTTACGCGATGCTATGATTGCTTACAAACAGGAAATGCGCAAACAGGTTGAAGCTAAAGCAAAGAAATTGTCATCAGGAAAGTGATTCGGTATCCTGTGCCTGCATTTCATCTTCCATTTCTGCCATCGACTTATTTAATTTTTTATCGTCGAAGAAAAAGAAAATAAGGGCAGCTAATAAACCCAATCCAAAACCAAATACACCCGACAAGCGAATGCCTAATTCTTCGAAAGGAATTTTGTCGAATACACCGGCAAAATAATGGCCTATGCCTTTATCCGGATCCATGCCAATCAGAATGGTAAAAATGACAATGCCCAGTGTTTGTCCGATTTGAATAAATACACTGCGTATCGCGAAAAAGGTGGCTTCGCGATTTTCATTTGTTTTGCGGGCATCATACTGTGTTAGCTCTGCCAGAACCACTGGCGGCAGGATACCTAATACGGCAAAAGGCACACTCAAAACCGCTGCCAGCACATACGCTTCGGTAACATTATCCATTCCGAAATGCCCCAGCCATTTGATTGACCCGAAAACGAAGGATAATAAAATTAGAGAAATTAATATCAGTATTTTTTTGCGTACGCGTCGTGCGAGATAATAAATGATAGGCGACCAAAGCATGGCTAAACCCACTGCAGTGGCAACCATTCCGGTGCCGTGTTTTTCTTCAATGTGCAACAATGCTTTCACATAATATAGCGCACCAGTGCCGATGATAGTAAGTGAAATAAAATACGTGAAATCCGCAATGAGATAAATAACGACATTGCGATTGCTCAACACGGTTCTGAAATTTTCATTGATGCTTTTAGTAACCCGGTTTGGGGTGATGTATTTATACTCTCTAATAAATACAGGTAATAAAAGAAAAATCCATCCGAGAATAAAAATTGTCCAAATGGCATACTGGAAAGCTCTGAATTTATCCTCCACATGCATCACATCCTGATAGAAATTCACCAATGCATTGGATGCGCTGGCGGCAACCAGACCGAGTGTATACGCGATGGATTGAAAGGTAGATAAACGCAATTTTGTTTCGGCATTATATCCAAATTCCGGCAACAGGGCGTTGTAAGGAATTACATAAAAGGAAACGGCGATATTGTATAAAATCTGGATGATGGTAAGCCACCAGATATTCACCATACTATCCCCTCGTGAGGCTGGAATCCAGAGTAAAATACCGGTAATCAAAATCGGTATGAGCGACAGCGTCATAATAGGAATACGGCGGCCCCGCTTGTTATTACTGCCATCGCTCAGGTGCGCAATAACAGGATCTATGAGTGCATCAACTAAGCGGGCACTCAAAACAATAAGCGATAAAGCGTTAATAAAACCGAAAATCGTTATGCGTGGAATCAGGTTGGTAAGCTCTGCATCGCCCACCGGCTGGTAGAAGTATACGATGAGGCCTGCATGCAGATTGACGACTATACTCCAACCGAAAACGCCGGCTACGTAGAGCATTTGCCCTCTGAATGGTAATCTTTCTGACTGCATGGATGGCGCAAAGGTAAACTATTGCAGCACCCAACAAAAAACCGGCACTGTTATTAACAATGCCGGTTCTTCAAAATGTGCTTTGGTTCTTATTTGAAGGTCAGACGACCCAATTGGATTTCTTTGCCTTTTTCGGCAGAAATGATGAAACCTTCGTTCGGTACAGGCAAACAGCTGGAGCTTTCGAGGATAACATCTACTTCCTTACCGGCAAACAGGGTTGTTTTTTCCCATTTACCATCAGGTCCAACAGCTACAACTACAGCGTTGGCATTTTTCTTATTGGTCATGTTTTTGCATTCATCATTGGAGAGTGCATTTCCGTTATCGCGATGGTCGTTGTACAACAAATACACAGTGCCGTTGATGTCGACATCCTGATAGCTGTTATACTTATATGCCATACGGGTTTTAGCATTCGTCCATGTATAGATAGAAACAGGTCCGACACCAATAATTGGTGATGACATGGTGGTTGATTGCAGTTTTGGTACTGCGGTTAAATATTGAATGTGCAGGTTGCTGTCGAAACCATATACCATCATATGATTAAAACTATATGTTCTGGTTTCCGCATTGCCATCAACATTGCGGTAAATGGCACGTTGTTCGGCAATCACATAGCCAGATCCGTCAGGGCGCATATGGATATCGCGGATATGATAAGCATTGATGTCATCGGTTGATAACCAGCCTTTATGGGTAATAGATGCTCTTAAAGTAGGTGTAACTTCAATAAGCTCCATATTGAGGCTCACGAGGTCATCAACGCTGGTTGATGCTATAAAAGCACCTTCGATGCCTTTGCTTTTTCCTTTCTCAGTAAGGGTATTATAGAAGCCGGAAATCATCAGTTTGTTATCCTTTCCAAACCGAATAAACGCACTGGAGATATATTTTCCTTCAATTTTTACTTCGCGGTCTTCAAATTTTCCGCTTGTGCCCTGAAATACAATAGCACGTGTGCTGTAAGCAGCTAATTTTTTACCTTCTTCACCGATAACAACGGCTAAAGTAACTACGTTTCCATTGTTATCTACCGCAGAGGATAATAATCCGAAATCAGTATCAAGATAGTCAACTGTAGTTTGTGTTGACCAATCTTCCGTGAGATCAGAAGAGTTTAATACGGTTACAGAAAATTTAGCACCCTCTTTATTTGGCATGTTATGATCCATGGTCATTAAAATCTTGGAAGAGTCGCCGGATACACGGTAGTTTACCTCTTCAGATTCACGTGATTTATCGACAGGGAATTTTGATACAACTTTACCTTTGGTAGCCGTTGGCTTTCCATCTAGAGTATAAATCCATGCTTTTACGACAGTTGCGCTGAGTGCTTTGTCGTATTCAGAGTTCATCACGAGTAGTTTACCATTGAAAACTTTGGCAAATTCGGCTTCAAAAGATTTTTCGTTGGTGAACAGTTCAGGTTGTGAAACCAATGAAAGTTCTTTGTTGAATTTTACTAAAAAACCATCACCACCGTCAACTTTCAGGGTGTAATAGTTTCCATTTACCCAGCCTAATGGGGCATATAGGGCATCGGCGCTGGTTCCCTTTGCAACCGTTCCCCAATTCAGGTCGAAATCTTGTGCCTGAACTGAAATGCAGGTGATTGCAAATAAACCTGCAAGTAGTATGTTTTTCATAGTCAATTTTTTTCAAAGATAAGGCAATTTGACCGGTTATCTGCTTGAAGCTATTCGGGCTTCAATAATATGGCTACCTTTGCAGAACATATATATATTACCTATGAATCGTATTGTATTGAGCCTCTTGGTGTTAACCCTGGTTTTCACCTCTTGTAAATCCAAACTGGAGAAAAAAGACAAATCACTGCAGGAGATGCAGGAAGATAATGATCAGGCTAAAGAAAATTACACGCCTACACTTGCTTCTGCCAATGCAACACCTGTGTTTAAAAAGATTAACGACACAACTGAATTGCATTTGTCCATTTATTTCCCGCAGGGCATAAAAAAGGGTGATGCAAAACCGGCCATTATTTATTTCTTCAGCGGCGCTTTTTTAACGGGAAGTCCGGCACAATTTGAACCGCATTGTCAATATTTTGCCTCCCGAGGTATTGTGGCTATTGCTGCCGATTATCGCGTAATCAAACGAAATGGTGGCAACGCACTCAACTGTATTTATGATGCGAAAAGTGCGGTGCGGTATGTGCGTGAGCACGCCGCTGAATTGAATGTAGACCCGAATAAAATTATTGTGAGCGGAGGTTCTGCCGGGGCATTCCTGGCGTTAACCTGTGCTATCGATGATCCAAAATGGCAAGATGCAACGGATAACACATCAATAAGCTGCAAGCCGAATGCCATGATTTTATTAAATCCGGTTGTGAATGCAATGGAGCATAAATTCCGTATTGAAAAATTTAAGGATAATGCAACAGACTCACTGGATGCTAGCCATGCGAAAGAAGTTGACCCGCTAACACATATTACGGCTGGTATGCCACCTATGATTATGTTTCACGGGACTGCGGATAAAATTTCAGGATTTAATTTTGTTGAGCAATATCATAAAGAGTACGTGGCTGCCGGAAATCAATGTGATTTAATTTCTTACAAAGACCAAAAACATGGCTTTACTGCTGTGAAATTCAAAGGGGGAAAATATTACAGAGAAACCTTATATAAATCTGATGTGTTCCTGACTCAACTCGGATATCTGAGCGGGGAACCAACTATTTCTCAAGAATAAGGCATAACAGTTACTTTACATCAAAGCCTCTCAAAAATAACTTGAGGGGCTTTTTTGTGCCTGATGGAAAGCAGCAATTTTCGAATATATCCTAAAGACAAGAGGGAAGTAAGGGAGATTATTTTGAGGTAACTCCTGAGAGCAATTTATTCGCTTTCAACTACTCATAAATGCAAAAAAAAACCGTGCTATCTGCACGGCTTTTTAACAAGTATGTTTTAATTATTGAATGTTCATTTTCTTTTTTACCAAAGGTAAAATATCATCACCTTCCGGTGCCATAATCAATACGCCGAGTGAATTATCAATAACGTGCGTATAACCGTTTTCTTTAGCAACCTGCTTTACGATTTCAGTTGCACTTTTGATAATCGGGTCATATAATTCTTGTTTTTTGGCTTCCAGTTTCACTTGCATATCTGCATCATATTTTTGAATACGTTGCTCCAGTGCAAGGGCATCCTGAATCTTTGCTTCACGCGCAAATTCGCTCAGGCTGGGGTCTCCCTGAATCTGATTAACCAGTTTTTGGTATTCATTTACATATACACTACCAATGCTGTCTAATTCGCGGGCAAAGGCGATATATTTATCATTAGCTGCCAGTGCTTCAGGCATTTTTTCCAATAATTCCTGAGAATTGATATACGCGATTTTGGTTTGTTGTGCTTCCATGCTCAAGGATGTAGCAATAGCCGCAAGCAACAAGAATATTCGAAGTTGTTTCATACTGGTTGTTTTACAAATTGAGTGCCAAAGATAATTAATTAACCAAATGGCGCAAATCAACGGTCGGCAACACCCAGTAAAACAAGCGCTATTACCGGTAGCGGAATATCGCCTTCAATGGTCCATTCCTCGGCAGTATTAAACCGCCACATAGGCCTGGCTGTGCCGTCTTCAAGCACCCATTCCAGATCTGGATTGGGGTTCCAAAATGGCTTCAGCCGGCCGTCTTGCCAAATCCACTGGTGCTCTACACCCTGATCCCAAAATGGTTTTAATATGGTGCCATCCCAAACCCACTCACTTTGTACATCGGCCGACCAGGCGGGTTTCAGGTATTTTCCATCAAATACCCATTCGTCTTCTGGCCTGAATCCCCAATAAGGTTTGAGGGTTTTGCCATCCCACACCCATTCGTAATAAGGTCCGCGATCGTAGGTGGGGTGTATGAGTCCGCCAACACTATTCGATGAAATGTCAATGAGTTGTTGCCAATGTGCCCGCACACCTTCATCTAATTGGTAATGTTTAATGTACATATGCGCTGCAGCCACAATTTGCGCTTGCTGCAACATGGCCCCCTCAATGGTGCCTATAAGACTATCCGGAAAATAACCATGGAATACGCGAACCAGGCTGTCATTTTCCGGCACAAGTGTCAATAAAATATCATCTTCTTTTTTTATGGGATAGTCACCGAGAAAGAAGCTGCCTTTCATGATAATGTATTGCACAGTTTTTCCATCCGGTTGAAATACAACACCTGTTTTATTGCCCAAAATATCTTTGGCATCGATAGCAAAAACGCTTGTTGTTTTTGTGGCGGTATCACCTGTATAAATCATGTTGCCGGATATCGTGTAACCAATATCAGCAGGCCCGGTGTATAAGTGTTTGTCCGAAATTTTCCCGATTATTGTGGTAGAATCTATGAATAAATAAATATCTGATTGCGCTTGCATGGTGTGCAGCGTATTCATAAACATCAACA
>JAKQVC010000184.1 GCA_029571985.1 Bacteroidota bacterium
GGCATATCATAACTGCCTTTTAACATAGGGTGATATCGATGCTGAATGATGGCGCCGATGATACCGTAAACTAAAAATCCGGGGATTGCAGCAGCATAAGCGTGCAATACGTCGTACCACGCAACACCATCAATCCACATCATGGTGGTTGTTGTATCACCCAGCACAGATCCGGAACCTCCGCCGTTACTGGCAGCAACGATAGCAGCTAAATAACCGATATGTACTTTTCCCCTGAAAACTACGTGAGCAATACTACCGCCTATTAAAGCGGCTGCGATATTATCGAGGAATGCACTTAACAGAAAAATTATGACTAATAATAAAAACGGCCCTATCCAATTATGCGGTAAAAATTTGGGGATGATGCGAGGTATATGTGTGGATTCAAATAAATGCGCCAGAATTTCGAAGCCCATTAATAATCCTAATAAATTGATGATGATGGTAGATTCTTCATCAAAGTGGTGTCCGATATTAAAATCTTGTGTTACAATTTTGTAGACACTTGTTACGACCAAACCGATAAGCGCAACTCTTAAGGTATGATGATGAAAGATGGCGATACCTATCAGCGTTAATCCAAAGAAAATAAATTCGAGTGGAATACCTGCAATATGATATCCATCTGTTCCGCCGGATGCAAAAGCCATCATTGGGAAAGCAAACAGCGTGCATAAGAGTATTACCCATTTTTTCATGTGGGTAAAGGTAGGGAATTTAGATTATCGTTTAATACACGAGGCCGGTAAGACTGTAAGACGGTAAGTCATTCCTTATTCCTTTAAAAAGGTAGTGAGTAGTGGGTAGTGAGTAGTGAGACAATGCAAGAATGCAGAAGGATGTTGTTTGCTTAAAGCCTAAATCCTCTTTTCTCATTCCTCATTACTTATTCCTTATTCCTTTTTCCTTATTCCTCATTCCTTCAAAAAAACTTTTCTCGAAATTGTTTCCTGTTGATGTGTGCAGGCGATTATATAGTAGCCGGCTATTTCTGGTAACGGTAAAATGGTGGTGTTTTCGGTTGCTTGTGTTTGATAGATGCAGCGACCGCTGATATCATAAACGCGAATCAGGTCGGGATGTTGCTGGCTGATTACCTGAATGCCGTTCGGAGCAACAAATACCTGTAAGTTATCTGCAAATGTATTTTCTATGGAAACAGGTTCCGTTAATGTAAATAAACTACTGCAGGTCATTTGTTCAAATTGACAACCCGAATAATAATCCCAAACGGTATGGGATTGCACGCAGGCTGCATAAGTTTCTCCGTAGACTAATGTATTGCTATTAATATCGGTAGAAGAAGCGGCGATTGTGTATGTTTCACCCGGATCAAATGCGTCGCCAGGAACATCCCAGCTTGAGAGTACTCTGTGGTTTATATTTGAACATAGGGCGGTTGTATCCATAACCGGAAAATCGGCTTCCGGAATGATATATGAAAAGAAATTAGCAATGCCTTCTAAATTGGCCGGGCATTCAAAAGCAATGGTAATGCCTGCCCAAGGAATTTCGTCAGGTGTTACGCTGGCGATGACTACAGGAGGTGCCTCCACATCATGACCTAATACAATTGGTTCTAGTTTTTTGACTTGTACATTATCATAAACATCTGTAAATCCGACACAGTATACAGGGACATAGAGTAAATCAAATTCTTGAATGACTTCACCAAATAAATCTAATTGATCAGCATTTAATGTAACTGATTGATTTTCACCGGTGGGGAATACTTCGGTATAATAGTCGGAGGTGGCTTCAGCTGCCTGTACGGCGTTATAACTAAATGTTCCGGCAAAAATGCGATACGATGCAATATTGGATTCATCTGCTGATACTTCAAAAGAAATTTGTAAATCAGCAGCTGTATGTGTATCGGAAATATCACTCAATACAATATTGGTAACACCGATTGGACCTTCAGGAATTTGTGTATAGATAGGGGTGTCGGGTGTGTTTTCGAAAGCATAATCTTTCAGGATTACTTCTCCCGTGTTTGTCATATACAAACGCAACCAACCATAATGTTCATTGCCATCAACATGCAAACGCAAGGCTAAATATTCAGGTATGATATAGTGTAAATCGAGGGTAACTGCTTCTTCTGTAGTGAAAGTGCTATATGCAGAAAGAATACCATCTATCCAATTACCAGGTGCAGCAATAAAGGGGCTATCTGTATCGGTTATTTGAATTTCGTTATCACCCAGCGGTTCGATTTTCACTGCATACACAGTGGTTGAACTCACGCCGCTTGAAGTTGTAAATGATGATAAAGTTGTAATTGCCTGAATAGAAAAATCATCTGTGCCGTCATTATTTAAATCCAGCATGTAGGTGTCTATCCCGTCAAATTCTAAAACAATATCCGGGTCAATATCGGTATATACCATTTGTGCATCAGCGTTATTGATGGCTAATACACCTGCGGATGCTGCTGCATATTGCAATAAACGGCTTGCGTTCTTTTTGTGCTTGTTCATAGTGGGTAAGGGTGTGGTTGATGAATTGATAATCCAAAGGTATTATTCTACAGAATATTAACATACCCGGTTTGAGCGAAATGCGGGTTTGACTTTGTGAAATTGGAGTGTAATTGAGTGAAGCCGCGCATATGGATACTGAAATTTTCGAGGCTGGGAGGCTGGATACGGTAAGTTTCGTTAAGAAGTGTTTTAATTTTAACGTAAATGAATTGCCCCTCTTCCATTCATGGAGAGGGGTCGGGGGTGAGGTTCGCCAACAACATCAATAATTGCAATAATCATAACCCATTTTCTCCCGCAGATTTACGCAGATCTCGCAGATTTAATGCAGGTGTTTGCTCTTGAAATAGCTTTTTCGATTAAATCAGATTTTTTTCGAGGCCGGGAAGACTGGAAGACTGGAAGTTGCGGTGATTTATGGTATTGTGCTTATTTTATGAAGTAGCAGCCTACGCATGTAATGCATGTCCTAAAAATAACACTGTGTGCCGTTAAAACCGCACATTATCTATACCCTTGTTTTGGATGAAGTGGCGTTTATAAACCGTATATTTTTTTTGTGGTTTTGGTGCTTCGTTTGGATTTTTTGGTGTTTTTGCCAAAGAACGCACAGAACGGAAGCCGGTAATTAATGTGGAGTCTTTATCTATTGCGGTAATGCGTACTTCAGTTGCCAGGCTACCTCTTAAAGCTTTAGAAATTTTTGCTTTTTTTCCATTTTTGGTGATGGTTAAGTCATAGGAGCCCAATGGACAACCACCGGTAATTTCAACTCTTTGTAGCTTAAGTCCGTCTTTGGCTTTAATAAATGTCCGGTTTCTGAATAACTTGGAGTTTGTTTTGGAATATACCGGCTTGTCAACATTAAAATATG
>JAKQVC010000193.1 GCA_029571985.1 Bacteroidota bacterium
AAAAAGCGCGATGGTTCGCTGTATCTTCACCGCATCGCCCGAATCGACCACGGAACTTGAAACAGAGTTCACCGGCCTTCTGCAAGGCCTTATCGCAGATGTTCAGGATATTTATTCCACCATCGAAGATATGATTGCCAACGCCGAGCTGTACTTCAACCGCCCTAACTTCATCTTTGACACGCTTGCGGAAGCCCTTGCCTATACAGGCGACGGCTATATCATAGGCTCCGCCGTTCAGACACGCGGCTACTATGTGGCCGGAGATAACGGCGGCGCTTTATATGAAATCAAGGCCAATAACGCGCCTGATGAAATCTTCTCCTACAAAATCAACAATGACCTTATGCTATCGATTATCATTGAGAACAACGAGGTTTGCGTAGACCAGCTTGGCGCAAAGGGAGATGTAGACCTCGGCTCCTTCTCTTATTGGGGCGAGGATGAGAGCTGGGAAGATATTATTGCATACAATGCGGCTATTGTAGCGGCGGAACATACGGACGATACGGCAATTATTCAAGCGGCAGTCGATAATCCGCTTGTCAGAAAGATAAACTTCTCCGATAAAGTGTACGCAACAACCGATTCAATCAATATTACAGGCGAAAAGATTCTATCTGGCGGTACAATTAAATCCGTTATAGATACCAGTACAAGCGGAGAAAAATCTGTTATTGTTATTAACAGAGCGGATAATGTAACCATCGAAAATATGACTATTATCAATTCGGTTTGCCGTATTGGATGCTATACTAACAGCCTATATATATTCCACAGCAACAATGCTGCTATAAAAGGATGTACTTTCCACGATAGCTGGGGAGAAAGCATTAAAACACAAGGTACGCTTACAGACGGCGTTCCTGTGGATTGCAATAACTTGCTTATCGACAACTGCATTATTTCAAGGACGCGAGCCGGTATATACTTCAGTCACGGTATGGATGGTGTTATCAGTAACACGACCATCGACAGTCGTTGGAACCAACTGGTTTACAGCGGCGGCGTTTATCATACCAATCATTGCATCTATGCCGGTGGTCTTTGTAAGAACTACATCTATAACAATCTTGTCCTTAGAGGAGCGGGCGGCGGTTGGGCTGTTAAGCGCCAAGACAATAATGCGCTTTATCAAAATGAGAATATTCAATTTAATAATATTGCCGTTGATGACTGCCGCGGTTTTGCTGTGTTCGGTTGGACGCAAGGTTTATCGGTGTCTAATGTCACAGCTACCAACATTCGTTGTGCATTCTACCTCTCAAAGGCAATAGATTTTGCTATCAGCAACTGCGTTTTTGAGGGGAAAGACTTTGAGGATTTTAGCAATTTAGACAGCGCGGTGATGTTTGGAGATACATACGGAAATACAGGGGTAATATCAAACTGTATCTTTAATTTTGACAGGCGAATGATGTATAAGACTGGCAGGATTTGCGCGATTACAGCAACAAACAAATTTCTTGACAATATACAATTCAACGGTTGTAGGTTTATTATTCGTAGAGCTGGATGCGGGGCTCTCAGCGGCGCTCCGTTTATGATTATGAGCGACCATCGTGAAATGGTGTTTAGTAATTGTGATTTTGAAATACTTGATTATATTAAAGTAGATGAAGATAGCACTTGGAGAACGGATGGAGTATTATTTGTTTTCTTTCTCGGGCAAACAAACCTTCTTAATAATTTCAAGTTTATTTCCTGCAACTTTAAAAACCTTGTAGTTGTCGGAGAGGAAACAATGACAAATAGCGTCGTTTGTGTTTACAACAGCGGCGGCACGGACTCTATGTCACTCACAAATCTTCGTATAACATTCTATGACTGTATTTTTCAGAACTTCTGTATTTGCCTCCGCGGTAGCAGAATAAAAGCAACGCAAGCCAGCACACTCAACCCGGCTTATGCTATCGCTCCAATGGAAGCTGGGTGGGAAGCCGCTTGGGCCTCTTTTGTGGCGGCTTTGGACACGGAGAGATTTTCAGAGTATCGTTGTTTGTATGATATACACGGGAAAACAACGCTGTATATGCAACAGCCTGGTGCTGGATTTGGCGTGACGACAATAACAGACCCGACGCCGTAATGAGAAAATTATGCCTAATCTTTATTTTAATATTAACGGCGTAAAGTATGAGTGGCCGGTATTAAAGGGCGACCCGGGAGATGGCGGCAAAGACGGAAAGGGTTTTACCATTTGTAATACCGTAGATGAATTAAGGGGGAGTGGCGTAATTATGTTTGCATATCTTCTGTTCTTCGTAAGACAGATGGGTGACCTCGTTGGCTTTATTACTGCGTACTTCAATTACATCATCATCGGAGGCTAACAATGGAATGGATAACCGCAATAGCATCACTTGTCGGAATGTTTTTAGGTACGGGCGGAGGAATACTCGTATCGGCAAGGCTGACGAATTACCGGATTCAGCAACTCGAAAACAAGGTTGACAA
>JAKQVC010000198.1 GCA_029571985.1 Bacteroidota bacterium
CAATATCTGACAACCGCACTCGAACCACAATCGCCTGATGGTTTTTTTGCATGGGGATTTTTTGATGCTATTTTGATGCAGAAAGAATGGTTTAGCGAATATGTGTTTGAAGACCTGGCAGCAGAGATACTCAAAAACAATCCATCCCTCCGCGAACAACTGGAACAGGCAAAATCCAACGATCCGGAACTAGCAAACAGTGCCTCGCTGCAACTGCAGTTTGTTTACGAACACAGTATATATATAGAACCAACCTATAAACGGTATCCGGTATTGCGAATAGAATAATGCGTTATCTGAAAGCCATAAGTAAAACAATAAAAAACCCGCAGTTTTAAAAGCTGCGGGTTTTTTAGTTCATGTATGTTGATTACAGATTGTCCACAATATAATTCGTCATCAATGTGTACAGATGCAATCGTGTTTTCCCGCCATAAATACCATGATTACGGTCAGGATATACCTTTAAATCGAATTGCTTATTATTTTTCACCAGGGCGTTGATGAATTCAACACTATTCTGGAAATGCACATTATCATCGCCTGTTCCATGCACCAGCAATAAATTACCTTTCAGCATATTGGCATAAGCCATTGGTGCATTGGCATCAAAGCCGGTAGGATTTGTTTCTAAGGTGCCCATATACCGTTCGGTATAAATATTATCATAATATTTCCAGTTTGTAACCGGAGCTACGGATATAGCTGTTTTAAATACATCGGAACCGCGTGTTATACATAATCCCGACATGTAACCGCCATAACTCCAGCCCCAAATACCAATGCGGCTGCCATCTACATAACTTTGTTTCGCAAGCCATTTGGCCGATGCGATTTGATCATCCACTTCATATTTTCCAAGCTGGCCATATGTTACCTGACGAAAATCGCGACCTCTTGCGCCGGTTCCACGATTATCGACACAAACAATGATGTATCCTTTCTGAGCAAGCATCTGATGCCACATCATATTAAATCCATCAAATCCCTGTATCACTTCCTGAGAACCTGGTCCACCATACACGGTCATAAATACCGGATATTTCTTTGATGGGTCAAAATCATACGGTTTAATCATGTAGGCAAATAAATCGCCGCCGGTTTCGGTTGGTATGGTGATAAACTCAGGTGCTTTGATGTGTAATTGATTTACATCATTCTGTAAAGCCTTATTGTCCTCCAGCACACGGATTTCTTTACCGCTGTTATTACACAGGGTAATATAATCCGGTTGCATAAATGTGGAATTTGAATTGATGAAGTAGGTATATCCTTCACTAAAATCCACATGGTTATTGCCCGGACGAGTGGTAATTTTTTTCTTCTTTTTTCCATCCAGTTGCACGGAATACAAATGGCGTTCAAATGGTGATTCTTCTGTACTCATATAATACAGCAAACCATTTTTCTCATCAACACCCAACACTTCAGTTACTTCATAATTTCCGGAAGTTATTTGATTAATGAGATTGCCCTGCATATCATATCGATATACATGATACCAGCCATCGCGTTCACTTTTCCAGATGAATGATTTATTATCCTGTAAAAAAGTGAGGTCGTCATTTATTTCTAAATAATAGGTTGCTGTTTCATGAAACATACTGCGCGTTTTGCCTGTTGCAGGGTCTGCTAAAAACAGCTCCAGATCATTTTGCAGACGGTTCATGGTAAATATACATAAGGCAGAACCATCATTTGTCCATTTGATGCGCGGGATATACTCGTATGGTTTAGTAATTTCTGCTTTAGTTGTTTTTCCGGTTGGCAGGTCGTAGATATAAATATCTACCTTGCTGTTTGGCTCGCCAACTTTAGGATATTTGAAGGAATAGTTTACAGGATATAATTCACCCTTGTAGGTCATCATATCAAACTGCGGCACCTGCGATTCGTTAAACTTGTAGTAGGCTATTTTGCTCCCATCCGGGCTCCACGCAAATGCGCGAACTAAAGTAAATTCTTCTTCATATACCCAATCAGTTCCACCATTGATAATTTCATTCCATTTTCCGTCGGTGGTAATGCTAAATTCTGCATTTGTATTCAGGTCTTTGTAATACAGATTATTATCTACCACATAGGCTACCCGATTGCCTTTTGGTGCAAAATCAGCATACATCTGCAATCCTTTGTCAGATAATTTTGTCGTCTTTTTTGTTTTCAAATCGAAAACATAATTATCATCATAGGTTGCCCAGCGGTATCTGGGTTCGGATGCGGTGGTAATCATCACGGCCGTTTCATCAGCATTAAAATGATAGTCGGCAATTTGGGTGATAGCGCCGTTTGTTTCTTTAATCTGCATGATATCACCCACTTTTTTACCATCTACATAACTGTATTGGCCAATGGATTCACCATTTTCATTTAAAGTATAATGCTCACCATCCTGCATACTGCGGAGGTCATCTATGCCATTAGGATAGAATCGATAGGTTGCCCAAAGGTCTTCAACAGAAATGGTGGTCTGTCCGTAGACGCAGGCGGTCACCAGAAATAAGAGTATTGTGCTAAATCTTCTCATAGTATAGGTCATTACTGGTCAAAGGTAGAAAAAACTGCTGCAGGATGCGATTCCCGAATGCTAAAGGTTGTTAAGCCCTGTGAAAGTGGGTTTTCACATGCCGTCTGCCATTAAATGGCGACTTATCCTTCAATATTAATACAGAAAAGCAGGGTTCTGCTAAATAGGCGGTCCATCACATAGCTTTCCTGCAGGGTGGGATCTGTGGCATGAATATTCAGGATGCCATTCGACAATTTAATTTCAGGTGCAAGAATAAAATACGGGAAATAAAACTCGAAGCCGAAGCCACAATTAACTGCGATATCTGTCGGAAGAATTTTAACCAAACCATCGGCGTTTCTCGCTTCGGCATTTGAACTAAAATCGTACGTATATTGAACACCGCCAACTACAAACACTTTCATGTCCTTATATGCGGCACTTTTAAATTTCACATCAAAAGGCATCAGCAGGTAAAGCGACTCAATAGTTTGTGTTGATACAGATTCGTTTCGGTATGTATAATCGAGGTTTTTCTCAGCAAAACTTAAACTGGGCACAAATCGCAAATCAAAATACTTACCCATGCTCAGGTTAGAAATGATGCCCAGATTAAATCCCGGGCCGGTGGAAGATGTAACCTGCATAACAGAATCGTGACCGATAAAAGCATCCGAAAAGGAGACTTTAAAATCGGAGCTGTTATACGATAAGCTAATTCCGAAATGGTACGGTTTAGTGGCAAACCGGTTTTCATATTCCTGCACGTGCAATTGGCCGACAACGGACAAAGGCAAGAGCATACAAAGCCCTATGATTATTTTTCTGCACTGTACAGCGAACATATTCCGAACGTTAATCGATTTACTTTGCATGATTTGAAACCGGCATTCCGCAAATGTTGGAGAAATTGCTCCCCTTCCGGAAAAGCCGATACGGATTCAAACAAATATGTGTATGCGCGAGGGTCACCGGATATTAAACGACCAATAGCGGGAAGTATTGTACTAAAATACACGTGATACAATTGCTTTACCGGAAATGATTTAGGTTTAGAAAACTCCAAAACCACAATCGGTGCACCCGGTTTTAGCACACGGTACATTTCTTGTAACCCCTTGTCGAGATGTTCAAAATTTCGCACACCAAAAGCTACCGTGGCGGCATCAAACCGGTCATTTTCAAATTGAAGTTGCTCTGAATCGCCGGTGAGCAGTTGTATTTTGTCGGTCAGGCCTTTTGCAGCCAGTTTTTTCCGGCCGGAGGCAAGCATATTCTCAGAAATATCAACCCCGGTTACTTGCTTTGCACCAGATTTGAGTGCGGCAATACTAAAATCGCCCGTTCCGCAGGCCACATCCAGCACGTGAACCGGTTTGTAAGTCTTCAGAATGCGCACAGCCCGGTTTCGCCAGGCTACGTCGATACGCAGGGATAAAATCCGGTTCAGAAAATCATACTTTCCGGCGATGTTATCAAACATCGAGCGCACTTCCTCCTTTTTGGAAGCACTGGTTTTATAAGGAGTTACCGGTTCCGACATCTGGCGCAAAGGTAAGGTGATTCAGGCGCATCCGCACGATATCGCTGTGTAAACCGTACCTTTGCGCCGTGATTATTAAAACAGCCAATTACGTAGGAAGTTTTGTCGAGCTCGATAAATGTCCGCAGGGCAAGGCTCCCGAATTTGCCTTTATCGGGCGTTCAAATGTGGGTAAATCGTCGCTCATCAATCTGCTAACTGGCCGGAAAGAACTTGCGCTTACCAGTGCTAAACCCGGTAAAACGCAGACCATCAATTATTTTCACATCAATGAGCAATGGTATCTGGTTGACCTGCCCGGATATGGGTATGCCCGCGTGTCGAGGGAGCAAAGGGGGAAATGGGAGGCGATGATTTCGCATTTTCTGACGAATAGGGAGCAGATTATTTGTGTTTTTCAACTGGTTGATGCCGGTATACCACCGCAAACCCTGGATTTGGATTTCAGTAACTGGCTGGGAGAAAATGGCATTCCTTTTGCGATTATTTTCACCAAAGCCGATAAACGGCCAAAAGGCCCGAAAGGCAATGTGGAAGCCTATCAACAGGAAATGTTGAAGCAATGGGAAACCCTTCCACCCATGTTTACAACCTCCGCCACCAAACGCATTGGCAGGGATGAGGTATTAGGCTACCTGGATACCATTTTAGCCGGATTGTGAGTTATACCACCTTATTCGCGCAGCTGGATGAAGCAAATGAATCAGGTTTAGCCCTGAAAACAAAGCCCATACTCAAAATATAGCCCATTGCCTCCTGTAAAGCCGTATTTGACTGGAAATTCGGATTCGTATTGATGTCGGCATGCACCTCCAAATCAAGCTGATAGGCATCTAAAATAGGACAAAGTGCATAGGCTACTGTAATTGACCTCGAAACCTCGTAAAGCAGCCTTTCCTTGAGTGTCATGCGTTGTGTCGACCGCTCGTTTGCGATAAACATAAAGCCTCCCCTGCCCTCCCGAAGGAAGACAATAACCGTCCCAAACTCAATCACAGAGCCATACACCTGCGAATCGGAGCCGATGCACACCTTGAGTTTGCTGCCATTAGCGGTTTCTTTTTCGATGGTTGTGCGCACCTCATCCAGTATGGATCCGGTAATTTCCCGGCTACTGAAAGTGCGCCATGTCATGTTTTCGAGGCTTTGCATACACAAGTTTACACATTTTCAGGTTGAGAAAATTTCCCTGGAAGTAAAAAATGTATTAATTTTGCACCTTCAATTCACATTCGTTATGAAAAAAGACATTCATCCTAGCAGCTACCGAGAAGTAGTATTCAAGGATTTCAGCGTAGATATTTCATGGGTTGGTAAATCAACCGCTAATACTAAAGAAACGATCATTTGGGAAGATGGTAAAGAATACCCTCTGATCAAATTAGAGGTGAGCAACGTGAGCCACCCTTTCTTTACAGGTAAAGTGAAATTCCTGGATACAGCTGGTCGTATCGAGAAATTCAACAAGAAATACAAAAAGAACTAAACCAAAGGTTACCTTTTTTATAACCCCTTTCGCCTATACTGTGCGGAAGGGGTTTTTCTTTTATTTTTGTCGGGTATGCATGTAATTCTATTTGATGATAAGCGCTGGCAACAATTATTGCCCCTCACCTTTACACGTCCGGTTGCTGACCTGCGCATCGGTATCGACACCATTACTGAAAAATGGCAACAAGCCTTTGGCCAACCCGTTTCACACCTGACGGAGCCATACCTGGCCGAAAAATTTCCTGTTCAGTACGGAACCGACCATGTTTATATTTACGGTGGTGTAATTCCGGATTCAGGTTTAAGGTCAGCCATTTCCAATCTTAAACAAGGCGAGGCCCTGCTGGTTGAAGGAGAACCTATCGCTTTCAGAACGAAGGAAGCCTATTTCAGTGGCATGGCTTTGTGTGAAGATTTGGCGAGGTTTACGACAATTGACTACACGGCAAACTGCATCATCATTACACGCCCATGGCATATTTTTCAATACAACGATCAGGTATTGCGACAGGATTATGAACGCATCACCGCACATCGCCCGGGTACGCAATTACAGGCCGGCAACCAATTAATTGGTCACGATATTTTTATCGAAGAAGGCGCTCAGATACACGCCAGCATCATCAACACCACATCAGGTCCCGTTTATATCGGCAAACATGCTGAAATTATGGAAGGCAGTATTATCCGTGGACCGTTTGCACTCGGCGAACATGCAGTAGTAAAAATGGGCGCAAAAATTTATGGTCCCACCACAATAGGTCCAGGATGTAAAGTGGGTGGTGAAATCAATAACACAGTATTTCAGGCAAATTCCAATAAAGCACATGATGGATTTATTGGGAATAGTGTCATCGGCGAATGGTGCAATTTAGGTGCAGACACTAATTGCTCTAATTTGAAAAATAATTATGCCATCGTCAAACTTTGGGATTATCAAACCCAAAAATTCATCAATACCGGATTGCAATTTTGCGGTTTAATCATGGGTGATCACAGCAAATGTGGCATCAATACGATGTTTAATACCGGAACAGTTGTGGGTGTGCATGCTAATATTTTTGGCGACGGTTTTCCGCGCAATTTCATTCCGAGCTTTAGTTGGGGAGGCGCTAATGGTTTTGTAACCTATAAATTATCAGATGCCTTTCAAACCACTACAGCCGTGATGTCGAGAAGAAACCTCACTTTAGATGTGCAGGATAAAAAAATATTGACTACGATTTATGAATTAAGTGAGAAATACAGAAAAGGACAATTAATTTTCTTACACAAATAACCATAGTAACGCTTTAAACAACAATTGAATCAGACGGGTGTGCTACACGCCTTTTTATTACCTATTTATGTCGAGAAAAAAAATTATTGCCGGAAACTGGAAAATGTATAAATCGCAATCAGAAGCTATTGCATTAACAGCTGCTATTGCCGAAGGAATCAGCCATCAACCCCCAACAGCTGAAGTGTGGATTGCACCTCCGTTTTTGTATGTGGCTAAATTAATCAGTCAGTTTGGCAACTCAGGACTCGCTTTTGGTGCACAGGATTGCAGTGCTCACGATGAAGGTGCCTATACCGGTGAAATTTCAGCAAGCATGTTACATAGTTTACATGCCCGATTTGTTTTAGTTGGTCATAGTGAACGTCGCGCCTATCACCAGGAAACAGATATCCAGATTGCCCTGAAAATTGATGCTGCTTTACGCAACGGCATAACTGCTGTTTATTGCTGCGGTGAAACATTGGATGAGCGCAATACAGGCCGCCATTTCGATATTGTGCGTGCGCAAGTATCAGAGGCCTTATTTCATTTACCGGCCTTAGCCTTTGAAAAAATAGTGATTGCCTATGAACCGGTGTGGGCTATTGGTACAGGCGTAACCGCATCACCTGAGCAGGCGCAAGAAATGCATGCCTTTATCCGCAGCTTAATTGAACAACAATTCGATACTGCGTTAGCAGCACAGTTATCGATACTTTATGGAGGCAGTGTTAAACCAAATAATGCAGCCACCTTATTTGCGCAGCCCGATATAGATGGCGCATTAGTGGGTGGTGCCAGTTTAGTGGCTTCAGATTTTCTGTCGATTATAGCTGCCGGATAATATGAGCCCTTATCTCGTATATCATATTACGGCAGCCGACGAACAAACAGCAGAAATTCTGATGGCCTTATTGGCCGAAAAAGGATTTGACACGTTCGAGCACAACGACAATCAATTAAGCGCATATATTACAGAAGCATTATATACCGGTGCTGCCATTGATCATTTTCTCAACGGCTTACAGGACCAGTTTGTATTTACCTTTAAACAAGAACAGGTCGAACAAAAAAACTGGAATGCAGAATGGGAGAAAAATTTCACGCCCATTAAAATTGGGCAGAAATGCTTAATACGTGCGCCCTTTCACCCTGCCGACCCTGAAGTGCAATACGATATTCTGATTGAGCCGCGTATGAGTTTTGGTACTGGACACCATGAAACAACCTGGTTGATGGCCAACGAAATGCTCAGCATAGATTTCCACAACAAAAAGGTATGCGATGCCGGCACCGGAACGGGCATTTTAGCCATTTTGGCGGCTAAATGCGGTGCTCAGGATGTATTTGCGGTCGACAATGAAGAATGGGCCTATCACAATGCCAATGATAATATTGCCATGAATGGTATTTTCGATGGCATTGAAACCGCATTGGGCGGATTGGAATTGATGGAGGGCCGACAATTTGATATTATTCTCGCCAATATCAACAAACATATCATTTTGCAACATATCCCCTTGTTTTTCAGGTGTTTGCAACCGGGTGGCTTATTGTTGATTTCAGGCATGTTTACACGCGATTTGCCGGATGTTGAACAGGAGGCAGGCAGGTATTTCTTTCAGGTGATGAGCTCATCTGAGAAAAATGAATGGGTTTGCGCCATTTTCCAGAACGTATAACGGGCACGGTTTAATTTGTGTTAATAAAATACTTGCCAACATTTTCAGCCGTTTTTCCTGCGGAAGGTCTAACGCATTTACCCTAATTTAACGGCATGAAATACGGATTCATTTTATTACTCTTTGTTTTAGGTGCAACAACGCTTCAGGCACAGGTAACACCCTTCTCCTCCGACCCGGTGCAGTTCATGAAAGAACTCGATGATTTCATGAAAGCAAACAATAATGAAGTGGGCAAAGACAGCTATAATCGTTTTGCCAAAGAAGTTGAAGCAACCAATATTACTGCCGAACAATTGGATATGGTTATTGAGCTCTGCAAAAAAATGCAGGAGCGAAAATTAAAACCAACACCGCAGTTCACTTCAATTTTGGATGCCACCGTTGCATTTACAAAATCCGGACAAATGCCTGCCCGATATGATGAATGGATGCACATAACCAACACCATTCTCGACAATTCGAAAAAAGGCAGTTACGTAACCTTTAACCGATTTCTGGAATTTTCGGCAGGATTTTTTGAAAAGAATGCGCTAAATGATACACCAACAAAAACCTGGTGTTACAGCGCCTTTGACTATCAATTTGTATTAAACGGCGAAGTACCTGAAATTCATTTTCCATCTACTCAAATTTATGCCTACACTAAGGGCGATACCATCAGCATCAGTGAAACTGCTGGTATTTATTATCCTATGGAAAAAGAATGGAAAGGCAAAAATGGATATGTAACCTGGGCAAGAACAGGTCTTGACAGCAGCATTGCCTATGCCAAACTTAAGAACTATGTGATTAATACAGAATCCAGTGAATATAATGCCGACTCTGCCACATTAAATTTTGGAGGCTTATTTGGCAAGCCACTCATCGGGCGTCTAACAGACAAACTCATCACCAATAACGAACCGGAAAAAAGTGCTTACCCGCAGTTTAAATCTTATGATGTTAATCTCCAGGTAAAAGATATAGTAACCAACGTTGATTACAAGGGCGGATTTTTATTGAAAGGTCGTCAGATTATCGGAAGTGGAAATGACAGCATACCGGCAGAAATGCGCTTCCGCGAACCAAATGGCAAACTAGCACTCATTACCCGGTCACAAACATTTTTGATAGAACCTGAAACGTCCATTTATTCAAAGGATGCGGAGGCTATCATTCGGGTGGGCAAGGAAGATTCAATTTATCACCACGATGTTTCGGTGCGATATGATGCCATCATGGGTACTTTAAATATCGTTCGTCAGGGTGAAGGTTTTTCCAGCCTAATGTATTACAGCAGCTATCATAAAATAGATGCTAAAGTCGACAACCTGAACTGGACGCTGGGTGACACAATCATTAATATGAAAAACATTCAGGGTGCAGGAAACAAAATGAGCTGGTTTGAAAGTCAGGATTTATTTAGTGTAAAATTATTTGATCGTGTAAGAGGTGTTGCCAGTTATCAACCCTTGGTTAAAATAAAGCGTTACTGCGAAACCTATAAAACCAGAGTCATCCCTACCCTGGCGCTGGCACGCGAATTAAACCCTTCACTTACTGTTGATGGTGTACAGAGTTTACTACTCCAACTGGTGGAAGAAGGATTTATTTACTACGATAAAGAAAATGAACTGGTATATGTTAAGGATAAAACCTTCAACTATGTATTGGCTTCTGCGATGAAGCAGGATTATGATATCATCAATATCCCATCTGTAAGTAAAGAGGCCAATGCAGAATTAAACCTGCGCACCTTTGATATGACCATTCATGGTATTCAACAGTTTTACCTGAGTGATTCACAATTCGTGTTGATTTATCCTGCACGGGATCAAATCATCATGAAGAAAAACCGCGACATGTTATTCGATGGCACGATTGTATCGGGAAACATCGATTTCAAGGGTAATAATTTTTATTTCAGCTATGACACGTTCAGCATTAAAATGAATAACGTGGATAGTATGATTTTATATGTTGAATCCACTGAAATTGACGACCTTGGAAATCCTTTGTATTTACCGGTAAATACGAATATCAGTGTAACCAGCGGAAGGCTACAAATTGACAAGACCAATAACAAATCGAGCATGAAGCGTTATCCGGAATATTCAATTTTTACCACCTACGACTATTCCGTTGCCGACTATGAAAAACCTGACATTTTCAATAATGTATATGATAAGGAGGCCTTTTATTTTAAGCTAGACCCCTTCACGTTGGAAAGTAGTGACTCGCTGGATTATCGAAAAGTAGAATTTGAGGGCACGATGATTTCGGCCGGTATATTCCCCGATTTCAGAGAAGGATTAAAGCTACAGGAAGACAGGTCACTGGGTTTTAAGACGATTACACCGGCAGGTGGATTTCCAACTTATGGTAAAATGGGAAATTATCAGGGTAACTTGTATTTAAGTAATCAGGGTTTCCGCGGATCGGGCACGATTAATTTTATGGCCTCTAAATCTGAATCAAAGGATATTATTTTCTTCCCTGATTCAACACTGGCAAAAGTGGATGATTTCGTTGTCGCTAAAACAGAAAGTGGTGTGCAATTTCCGGCAGCTACCAACAAAGGCGTTACCACACGCTGGTTACCATATG
>JAKQVC010000203.1 GCA_029571985.1 Bacteroidota bacterium
TTGTATTTATCAGCTGCAAAAAAACAGACTGTGGTAATTTTACAGCTAGTGAATCTTTTGCAAAAGAAATAATATTTAGCGACAGCAATAGAATACCAAGCATCCATTGTTTGAATATACTGTTTGTATTTAGCTGCTTCGAGCTCATTTTGTATATACTTTATCTAAAGCTTTAATAATGATATTGCATGCTATCTGAATTTCTTCTTCCGTAATAATTAAAGGTGGTGCGATACGCATACAATTATTGGCAAACAGAAACCAATCGGTTACTAATCCATTTTCCAGACATTCATTTATTACTTTTCTCAGATTGTCAAAGTTGTCTAAATACAAAGCCATCATCAATCCGCAGTGATGAATTTTCTGTATTGCAGTATGGTTCAGTAACTGAATAAATAACTGCGATTTTTGTGCTACTTGCTCATATAATTTTTGCTCCGAAATTATTTGCAGAGAAGCCAGACCTGCCGCACAGCAAACCGCATTTCCGCCAAAGGTGGTGATGTGACCAAGCACCGGATTATTTTGCAACACCTGCATTATTTCTATATCTGCAATAAAAGCTGCTAAAGGCAAGCCTCCACCAAAGGCTTTTCCAACCAGTAAAATATCCGGAACAACATTTTCCATTTGGAAGCGAAAGAGGTTTCCCGTTCTGCCGCAACCGGTTTGTATTTCATCAAATACTAAAAGTGTGCCTGTTTCATCACATCGTTTTCGCACGGCTTCCAGATATCCTTTGTCAGGTACAATGACACCAGCTTCTGCCTGAATTGGTTCTAAAAATATAGCTGCCGTTTTATTGGTAATTAAGTAAATGTCCTCAAAATTATTATATCGAATTTGACGAACATCCGGCAATAAAGGTCTGTAAGCAGATTTGAAATATTCATCGCCGTTCAAACTCAGTGCACCTTGCGTGCTGCCGTGATACGAATTGTAACAAGATATAATTTCTGATTTACCAGTAAAGCGTTTTGCTAACTTCATCGCACCTTCTGTGGCTTCTGTTCCGGAATTGGTGAAATACACAGCGTTCAGGGTTGATGGCAATACATCACAAAGGTATTTTGCCAGCTGCACCTGCGGACTTTGCACATACTCGCCGTATACCATGGTATGCATGTATTTGGCAGCCTGCTCTTGTACCGCTTGCACCACGTTCGGATGACAATGCCCAAGCGCACTCACACCGATGCCGGAAATCAGATCGATATATTTCTTTCCTGCAACATCATATAAATAAACACCTTCAGCCTTTTCGATTTCCAATCCTAATGGAGCATCGCTGGTTTGCGCTACGTGTTGCAGAAAAAGTTGTCGCTGAGTAAGCATGTTACAAAGATATTAATTAATGGCTACTTATCATTTACCGCTAACAAATTAGCTTTTGTACAGCTAATGAACGATATTAACAACTAACTTTACTTCACTTAAACAGTCCTTATGGCAACGAATAAAGATTTTTCTATCCTGATTACCGGCACCGGTTTTTCAGGTATTTGTGTAGGCATCCAGTTGAAAAAAGCCGGCATTCATAATTTTACTATTGTAGAAAAAGCCAATGATGTAGGCGGCACCTGGCGCGACAATACCTATCCTGGTGCAGCTTGTGATGTAAAATCAAATTTATATTCTTATTCCTTTGAACCGAATCCAAACTGGACACGTGCATACTCACCGCAAGCA
>JAKQVC010000220.1 GCA_029571985.1 Bacteroidota bacterium
TTTGACATTCGATGGAGTACGGCATGTCGTCGATCCGGATTTACAGGCAGAAGATATTTTCACAGCAAATGGCAAGAAATGGTTCGTCGCGCAAAATAATCATCGCATCACCATGTATGATTTCATGGCAATTAATACGGAAGTTACAACAACGACAACAACCGCAGCATAGAGTGGAGACGTATCATGGAAATATGCACAGTAGATGAATATAATGCTCCCGCAGATCATCGTGCAATCATCGCGAACATTCGCACATCGGCACTTGCGGCCGGTTGGACGATTGAAGAATATAGAGCATCCAATGAAGTATGGGACAGTGGGGTAGGATGGGCAAGTGGATCACATTCACAGGAATACGATGTGACCACATCTACTTTGGGCGGACCGGCCTGCTTAGGAAGTCTTGGAAGTTTTTTACAATTGCAAAGTAATGGTTTTGGAAATCAAGGCGCACAGAACAGATGGCGATTTTATGGATTTACTGTTGATAATTACAGATGTTATTTTAAGACCGGTTATGGAAATGAATCTTATTCGCCAAATTATGGCGCTACTAATGTGATTTCATATGGATGGCCCACACAACAATCCTATGTATCCGATCACGCAGATAATCCTGCGGTTCAAAATACTAAATTATATCCCGTGCAAGTTAGGTCCGCATATGGTCAATTATTAAATAATAATTCGTATTATCGCCACTCAACATTTCCGATAACTGCTTGTATTAAACAATGGGTTGTTTGTTACGGTACGAAATTTATACATAATATCGTAAATATAAATAATGTATTCTTGGATCATGCCATTTTCGGTGTTTTGGATTTATTTGATTCTTCATTATCAGACGGTATCTTCCACCAAAAAACAATAACAAGAGGACCATGGCAATATTATGGTGGATGTGATGGCCATTGGACAAATTATATTACAAAAGCAGACGGATTAGAAAACCCAATAATTCTTGCAAATGGAGTTTATTCAATGGTGGAAGCAGGAACGCACCTTGCGAGATTAAATACAGGAGTTTTGCGTCCATTTGCTGGTGGTCCCACCAATAGTGTTTACGGAGATTACTACGACAACATTATATTACAAAACACATGGTCAGGTAAACGGGTTATCCACACACCGACAGTCTATACTCAATTATCTGGATTAGTCTGCCCGGTGGGACGTATGTGGTATGGAGTTCTGAATACAGAAAACCTGACACCCGGACAAATACTGACCTACGGCAACGAGCAATATCAAGTCTGGCCGGTATATTCAACTACTTATCCGAATACTTATGGAATTGCTTACAGGATTGCATAAATGATAGGCACTGATTCTCCAATAGCATTTCCTGGTTACGCATCCGGTTCAACATTCATGGCGCCCACATGGACGACACAAAATGTTGCCAACGCACAACCTCATGCATTCGAAATGGAGAATATTAGTTTTGGACATCACAACAATGCGTCCGTTCAAACCAATCGCCATGGAATCAATCCCAAAGACTTCGGTGAAGAATTTATTTATGAACGCACCTGGATCACGCCGAACCTCGAAGCATTTGGAATGTTTTTATCCGAACAAATACGAACCATTAATTTCTGGAATGCCTACAAGGACAGATCGGTGATCCTCAGTGCCATTACCGGATATCTGGATTGCACCGGTACATCGATCCATGATGTCGATCTTCCCGATACCTATACCCCAACCGCCGAAGGATCTTACATCCTGACTGTTACCATCAATGGATCTCCGACACTTGGTTGTTATTATTTATTCGTCAACGATTCTCCCGGTGTTGATAATCGTCTGGATATTACCGGAATAAGAATATTATTTTTGCCTTTCCGTCACAACTGGGAAGGAACTTACCGGATTAAATACAACGCCGAAACAGTCATTTCCACGACGACCAAATTATGTGAACAACGGCGCCCATTATTCGCCACGCTCAGACGTGAAATCGCGGCATCGGACCTTTTTGCATCAGGCATCAAAATCAAAAATTACCTGAAAGCATACCTCAATCATATAATCGCCCTGCCCATCGTCACGGAAGCGATGACCATCAACCTGAGTGGTGCATTGACCGGACTGACTACCTTGCCCATCAATGAAACCATCAGTGATTTTTGGAACCTGGCGCACTCCGACCACGTTGTCCTGTGGAATACGGCAACAGAAGAAACGGAAATATGCGAACTGGACAGTTACACCACCAGTCTTGTTTTGCACCAACCAATCCTTAACACATGGAATGCTGCACACGTTGTAATTTACCCCATCATGATCAGCATTTTGACTAATAACAGGATTGACAGCATCACGGATCAAGTTGATGAAATCTCCATTACCGCAAAGGAGTTCCGATAGTATGTCTGATGATATTCAAACTCTTGGAACTCTGAATAATATGTGGCTGGTTGAACCCGATTGGAGTGGCGAGATTCAAAGCAACTTTATCCCAAGCTATGATCTCATTCAATGCGCAGGTTCAGTTGGTGCTCTATGGGTTAACAATTACGACGCTCCAAGACGGATTCAATATCAATACCGAAATGCCACGAAAGCCGAAGAAAAAGCATTATTGGATTTTTTTGAAGCACGGTTAGGCCGTCATGGTTGCTTCTGGATGCCGACATGGATGACGGATTTTGTTGTAATCAACGACATTGCCGCGTCGGATACTGTAATTAATGTCAAAAACAATGCATTCAGTTCTGTGTGCAAGGGTTATGAGCGCATCGCATTTATTCTGACATCGGGAGACATCATTGTCCGTAAGATTTCTGCGGCAACTTTCATAAGCGCCGATCAAGAAAACATTACTCTCACAACATCTGTAGATCGGATTATTGCGACCACTGATATCGCCCTATGTTGTTTATTTTTACTGGTACGTTTTGAAAAAGATAACTTGCAATTTTCTTATACGACCGACAGCGTCTCAGATGTGGAGTTTAATGTTTATGAATTAATAAGGGAATATCCATGACGTATCGCACAGAACTTGAGAAAATCGAACAGCCCTTGAGCGCTGAATTGTATGACCTGACGATCGGTGACGATGTATTGCGTTTTACGTCTTACGGCGAAAACGTCGCCTACAATGGCCACGTCTATCTCGCAAGGCCACTTAAGCGCACCGGTTTTTCTATCGAAAAATCAATGAAAACTGTTGACGTCACTATCTCAATTCCGGTCAATGTCGCACTTGGTGAATATCTGGCCGCGTCTCCGTATGCCCGGACAATCGTGAATATCACCAAGGTATTTCTATCCGACCCAGACACTCTCAATAAGCTCATTTTCTCGGGACTCGTGTACACTGTATCAGTGAAAAACGGTGTTGCATCGGCATTATTCAAATCCGCAAACGGCCTACTGTCGCGCAAGGTCCCCCGTGTCACCTACCAATCCAATTGCAACTGGTCGCTCTTTAGCGAGCAGTGCGGAATACAAAAATCGCTTTATAAGCACACAACAACCGTAAACGCTATTGACGAAAATGTCCTAACTTTGAACGATTTTAGCACAGTGGCGGACAAAAAATACCAGGGTGGAATCATTGCTTTTGGCCTCGAGGAAAGACTATTAACCAACCATTCCGGCTCGAATGTTACGCTGCTGGTGCAATTTCCGAATATCGCAGTCGGTGATACGGTTCATCTATACCCCGGCTGCGACGGATCACCAACAGCCTGCGCCTCTTTTAATAATCAAGATAACTTTATGGGCATGCCCAATATTCCAACGCGCAATGCGTTGCTGTGGGGGTTCAGATGATCCCTTATTTCCAGAATGACAACAACTGGGATGCATATCGCAATGAATTGATGGACTGGATCGGCACGCCCTACCGCCACATGACGAACATCAAGAAACGCGGCGCAGACTGTGCGCTGTTTATCGGCAATGCGATGAAAAACACCGGATTTCTCGAAGAAGTTCCATTCAGGGAATACTCCCGTGACTGGCATTTGCATCAAAATCAAAGCATTGTCCTTGAATCGTATCTTTCAGGTTCCAAGAAACTCATCAAGGGGTTGCATTTCATCACGATGGACGGGTGCGATGAATACATGCGCGGCGATATATTCCTCATCTCTCTTGTACCATCCGGTATCATTCACCATTCGGCGGTATGTCTTAACGAGAAATCCATGATTCATTGCATCCAGCCACGCGGCGTCCAGATTTCAACAATCACCAATTGGTGGAAAAGGCATATTAAAATTACTGCCAGAATCATGATGGAGAATTAGATATGGGTTATTTCCTGGCCGCCTTCTACGCAATAACAGCCATAATAATGGTTGCTTCCGCGATTTATGCCTACAGCGTTTCATCTAATATAAAGACGCCACAGCAAAAAGTCGCAGACCCCCGTACCGATCTCATGGTTACGCAGACATCGGAAGGTATTGTGTGCCAGGTGCCCTATGGAACTGTGCGGCTGGCAGGCAATATCTTGTATTACGGTGGAATCACGGCAACACCCCATTACGAAGAGACGCAAAGTAGCGGAGGCAAGGGTGGTGGTGGTGGTGGATCAAGCTCGCAGCAGACCGGCTATGACTATGGCATCAATGTATGGCAGGGTATTTGTATGGGGCCGATCGAGATCCTGCAAACCTATGTAGGCGATGACAAAAACAAGGGGATTACCGCCGCAACAACGATCTTCAATGATGGGACAAACGGCGCTTATCCGAGTTGGATTAACGCCGAGAAACGCACTGGAATATTGCAACCGACGACGCCATGGGAAGGCAGTTTTGTCTCGATGACCTACGCGACTGGATACTCCAATATTATACCGGGTACTTTTTCCGCAGGCGCTGGATGGGGCGTTTTGCTTAATCACGGAGTATTTCAAATGAATATCCATGATGACGGAAACGGAGGCATGGTCAATTCATCCGGTTATCCGATGCCAGGCGCATCCATTAATTATGCTTCCGGCGTTGTGACGTTGGGGTATGACGCCATAAATAGTACATTTGAATGCTATACCGGCTCCGACCCAAATGCACCATTTGGTGCGTCCCCGTTGCCCGGACTGGCTCATATCGCATGGGAACAATGGGCGCTCGGCACCAATGTATTCAATATCCCGAATGTCACTTTTGTCGTAAAGCGCACACTGCCGACAACCGTCGATTACGCAAACATGACCAATGGAGCCAACCCGGCTGCCGTGATTTACGATATCATGACCAACACAACCTATGGCATCGGCATGAATCCAAACGAAATCAACCTCGCTGCATTCAATGCCGCCGCGGCTGTGTGGTATAACAAGGGCTACGGATTGAATTTCGTCCTGGATCAAAAGAACGAAGCGCAGGCCATCATCGAGCAGATTCTGACTTGGGTCGGTGGGTCGTTCTTTATCGACAACGATGGGAAATTTTGCATTTACGCGTACAGCGATGCCGACGTAGCGGTGACATCTTTGACGGAAGATGATTTTATTGAATTTTCTATCGAGCGGCAGAGTTGGGCCACGACCTACAACGACATAAGAGTCAAATATATCGACGCCAATTGTGATTACGTCAGTAAGACTATCGGCATGTTCGATAACGCCAATTTTGCCGCACAAGGCGTGCCGAACCAGGCTACCGTCGATCTGTCTTGCTTCAATGACGTCCCGACCGTATCCAGGCGCGCGTGGGAGCTGTTGAAGCAACTGAGCTATCCTATATTAAAAATCAAATTCAAGCTCAACGAAACCAAGTCCTACCCGATCTTCGCGGGAGCGATCGTCAGTATCAATCATGCCGATTATGCGATCTCCAATGCGAGTTTCCGCGTTAATAACGTAATCGTTGGTGAAGACAATTCGCTTGAAGTGGAATACGCAGCCGAACAGGTTGTGGAAACCATCTTCGACTCAGAATTCGGCTCCATTAAGCCCAGCGTGGATCCATGGCAACAGCCGGATTATTCCCCAAAAGCCCTCGTGCATTCCAGGATATTCGAGATGCCGTGGAACAGCTCCACCAAATCAACGCCGGCCTACAGTCTGCTTGGCGCACGAGAAGGTTTTGAAACCACCATCAATAACCTAAAATCCATCGTTAGCGGCACAACTGATTTTGAGTCCATTCAATCCATTGGAGCGTTTTCACAATACGGGACGCTGGATGTTACATACCCTGCGACAACCTATGCCATCGACGATGAGGTCGGTATTATTTACACACCGTATCGGATTGACCCATTTTACGCTGATCTCCGCCGGGCCGATCTGTTCCGAGCAAAACGCATGGTGCTGATCGACAGTGAATTAATGAC
>JAKQVC010000230.1 GCA_029571985.1 Bacteroidota bacterium
GGCGGCATTTTTGCTGCGGCTTTATAATCCCAAAGCGCAGTCGCCGCTTCAGCGTCTGCAAGCTGTTGTAAGTGTGGGTACCCTGCAGCGAGTGCACCTTTCTCTGCAGCGGTAACGCGCTTGTACGACGTGCCATCGGCGATGTTGTCAAGGTTGGCCGCGTTATTGAGCGCGTCGATGGCATTTTTTAGCGCATCATCCATCGCGCCGAGATTCGCCGCGTTAATCGCGGGCGGCGAGTTATTTGTCCAGCCCCGCTTGGTGTAGCTTATTGGCATAGTGACCTCCTTAATTTCATTCACGGCTCTTCAGGCCATATAATATTTTCAGGGAAACCTTCTTGCTGTGGGACATCTAATAACGCTTGCCTATAATCTCTATACGCCTGTTGTTCTGCGGCAGATAGCGCCTCCCATCGCATTGGGTTCATTGCATCCACAACCTTACGCAGTAATTCATCGCGCTCTTGCCTTTTCTCCTTTATTGCGCGTTCGTGTACAAGTGCATCGTATTCTGCATCAGTAAGCGCAACAGCATTTCCCATTGGATCGCCGATATATACATCGCCTCCAGTTCGCCATTTGCCTGCCATTATACTTCGCCCTCCTCATTTTGCTTTATTTGCACACTTGTGACTGTTGTGGTGTAGGCATCATTATTAGAATGAATCCTAATAGAGAAAATATCACCGCTTATAACAGTTAAATTTTCAGAATAATAAACGTAGGCAGTATCTTTAGTTGATCGTTCAGTGCCATATGCCACACCATTTTTATAGATTCGCGCATATGCCGTTTGCCCTGATAAACTTATCTTTAACCCAAAATAAAAGGTAAATGTACCACTGCGCTTGAATTTATAAGTTGTCCCAACCTGAACATATGAATCTGACGTAGTATCCCCACCGACAAAACTTGCGTAGCTCCTAGTACCCGCTGTCCGAACACCCTCCGCACCAGTAATAGAAGCATTGCCGCTAATAGTCGCCGCACTTCCCTTAAGTGCTCCCACAACCTCAAAATCCCCTGTATTGGGGTCAAGCGATGCCACCTTTGTCGCCGATGCATCGGAATAAAGTTTTTTCCACCATTCCCACGCGCCCAGGGCCCCAGCACTGCCAAAATTCGAAAACACGTCGACAGCTTTCATTGTGCCAGAATAATTATGCATTGAGATGTCTCGCACATAATCTCCAGAGCCGTACACATTATGCAGGCTAAAGGTTGACTTTATAGTTCCAGTCCCCGCCAAATTATCAGGTGCGCGTGCCTCTAGGATTGAAAATATTTTGCCTGATTTTCTATTGCGAAATGTAATAATGTTATCCGTTGACCCAGGGATATTGTGCGACCAAAGCTCATACTGTCCCTCATTGCTAGGATCGCCTAAAAGTATCATGCCCTCAATATCGTCAAGAATAACACTGCCCGTATACGCATAATAACCAGTTGCATTGATGGTCGTATCTGTCAAATCAGTGAAATAGAGCGTTAAACTAATTGTCCCGTTGATATAAATTGAAGAGCACGTTTTGGAGTTAAATGTTCCGCCGCCTAAATCGATTGTTTTGTAGAGCGGAACCTTGCCAGCGAATAAATTCATAAAACTAGAGCCGATCCAATAGAGTGTTTGTGCCGAAGTCTTCCAATCTGCAAAGCCTGTTAAGTCTACGTTGCCTGATAAATTGTAATATTTGCCACTCTCAATAACCTGGAAATTGCCGGTTGAATACTTGACGCCCAGTGTGTTAGATGCGGGTGAGACTCTCGCATAATAAAGTAATGCGTAATAATTATTATTTTCAGTATGTGCTTGTATAGCAATAGTATCACCAACGCTTAAGGAATAAGTTCCGCAATTATATACATGATCTATAAGACCCCCCTCGGTTATACTGTAAACTAATGAGCCGTTGATTAGGATGCGGAAATATGCATTATAAAATATACTATCACTATGAACATCCACATAAATTTTGGCACTGCCATTAACAACAGACGTCAATGTTGTGAGCGTAGTCCATGATGTGCTATTTGTTAGATAGTTAGTTTCATCTGATTGGTAATAATAAGTATTTGTATCGTCGCCCTTATACACACCACTAACGGATACGCCGCCCAGCGTCGATGCTGCATCAACAGCCGTAAGCCCATAGCCGAGCGTCGAAAAGTAAGTGAGGAAATCATCGCCCTTAAAATAACTTGCTGTCGGTGCACTTATCGTCTCGCCTGTTTGTTTATCGATAGTATCCATAATTGGTGAGCTTAAAAGCCCCGATATCACGAGATCCCCAACACGCAATCTATCAATTATCGCCGACATAATATGCGCAGTCTCAATTGTAGAAGTTATGCCATAATCTGCCTCTGTGCCATAGACATGCGTCGTGCCATCGGGGGCCAATATC
>JAKQVC010000233.1 GCA_029571985.1 Bacteroidota bacterium
AAATACTGGTGTCGGAATATGCCTTTCAAAGAGGCATCCATGCAGCACCCCACATCTTGTGGCCAAAATATTCTTGACACACAAGTGAACGGTCCCTATACTGCCTCCAACGAAAAGCAAGTTCTTATCAATTTATCAATATTCATCCATCTTGATTACTGCGCGACCGGCACAATAACTTTCGAATATACGTCTGATTTCCATAAGCTCAATGAGGATGGATTTGTCGACTTCCTCATCGCTGGAGATGATATCGACCAGAAGTTCCAATGATGCGTTTTTTCTGAAGTCAGCGATAAAGGTGCCGCTCTGTGGTAAAGTCTGCAAGAAACCAAGATAAACTAATCTGGAAATAGCGTGACGCACGGTTATTCTGCTTACCTTGTATTTTTCGGCCAAGTCCCGCTCCGCAGGAAGGCGATCACCAGTGCGCAACGCACCTGATAAAATTTTCTGTTTAATATCGCGAACTATTTTATTGGAAAGTTTTTTATCCATAGCCACTATTACCATATCTAAACAGGGGATAAAAATTAAATTATCATTCAGCACTACACAATAACTTCATCATGGAGATTTTATCTTAAATATCGTTCTCTCGCCGATTAATGTTATTAACCTTTTGCCTCAATGTGGTAATACCAATAACACAGATTATTATAATAATCAAAATAATTATTGACAAAATACTGTAATATAGTGTAATTGGTAATACCAATTTAGATATAGCTTATTTCATAGAGTAAATTTATGCAGGAATCATCGGATAAAACTAGCAACAGTGAACGCGTAAATCGTCTGAAGCGGGCGGTACAGGAATATGAAAGGGGTATATGCGCTGAACGGGCACTGTTGTGGACAGAATATTTTAAAAATAAAGCAAACAGGAAAAAACCGGTAATCATTCAGATGGCTGAAGCGTTGTGTCATGTCCTGATGAATAAGAGCGTCATCATCTATCCTGATGAATTGATTGTAGGGAATTACACATCAAAGAGGGTAGGTGGAATCATTTATCCTGAATCTCATGGTTTGGTGGTGCTGTTGGATTTATTGAAATTTGCCAAGCGCCGTGTAAATCCTCTCCGTATTACTCGGAAAGAACAACTGAAGCTGGCGATGATTATGCCTTTTTGGCAAAATCGTTTTATTGTAGCCAAAGCTTTTCCTAAGCTGTTTGACCGAATTCGATATTCCCTGGAACAATTGCAGGCGAAAAATTACTTCATAAATGAGGTGGGGGGCATCGCGCATTTAACCCCTGATCACGCTAAGCTCATAGCAGTCGGCACCAATGGAATCAAAAAAGAAATTGAGAATTTAAGAATACTAAATACTGATAAGGAGAAAGATGCTTTCTATCAAGCTGCGCTCATATCCCTCGAGGCACTTGCCCTTTTCGGTGAGCGGTATGCTGATTGCGCGGAATCACTTGCCACCGCTGAGAGCGATAAAGCGCGTCGTTCCGAGCTCCTTGACATTGCCGCTGTCTGCCGCAATGTTCCGCGGCATGGTGCAAAAAATTTTCGAGAAGCTCTCCAGAGTCTTTTCTTTTTGCACGTCGCCATTTTTCAGGAAAGCATGGGTGAAACAATATGTCCCGGTCGCATAGATCAACTGCTTTATCCTTACTATCGGCACGACCGTGAAGCTGAACGAATCACTCCTGAACAAGCACGCGAGTTGCTCGCTGCTTTCAGTATCAAGCTTTGTGAGACCATACCGGTATTTTCGCAGAATCTCACAAGAGTGTTCGAAGGCATGCCAAGCTGGCAGGTTGTCACCATTGGAGGAATGGACAGGAATGGAAACGACGCGACC
>JAKQVC010000242.1 GCA_029571985.1 Bacteroidota bacterium
GGATCCTGCGATTGGATGGACACATTCTGGAACGCAATATGACGAACGTTGGGCCTTTAACGTAAATGACGCCGGTGATGTAAATCATGATGGTTATGATGATTTACTTGTTGGTTCAAAATATTACGATACACCAACAGATACCAATGCCGGTAAAGCTGAGTTATTCTTAGGAGGGCCAAAAGGACCACAACGAAATCCGACATGGACCTTCATTGGTTCAGGCTTTGCTTCTACTGTTGGTAACAACCTTTGTTCTGGTGGCGATATCAACGGCGATGGCTATATGGACATCATCGTTACAGGTAATGAATATTCTGGTGATTTGGACCGTGAAGGTATTGTATACGCGTTCTATGGTCAGCCTCAACAATGTAATCCGCCTACACACCCAAGCATCTATTTTATCACTCCAAACTCAGTTACTATTGGTTGGGATTGGTTGTATGGTGCTAAAAAATATAAGTTCTATATGAAGCGATTGGATGGACCAGCTCCGGCTTATTCTATTCCTACTGAGGATAGCGTGATGACTATTGGCGGTTTGGTTCCAGGCGCTCACTACAAAGCTTATGTTACAGCATTGTGTGATGCCGGTTGGACAGATAAATCACTCGTACTTGATTTCTATACACCTATGCATAAGGAAGGCGTGTTAACCAATATGGATGTATATCCAACATTGGCTTCTCAATCCGTACACGTGGCTTTGGGTACTACAACAGGCCCTGTAACTATTTCCATTATGGATCTGAATGGTAATATTGTATATAACCACCAGTATGTGATAGAGCAGTCAAATACCGTCATCGTTATTAATGAGGTGGCTGATTTACCTGCCGGAAATTACTTTGTCATCGCTCAGGGTGCTAATAATAAGCTGTCGAAGCAGTTTATTAAGCAATAAGCTATAACGGGAAGGCACCAGGCAATAAGCGATTACCAGTGTGTGCTGCAGATGTGCGAAACCGGTATCCGGGTAGTTTTATACTTGGATATGAGGTTGTATATTTGTAAATCTGCAGCACACACCATAACACATGAAGATAGAACAGGCCATTAAACAGGATAGATTTAATGATGAATATCATAAGTTGTTTTTAAATCTATTGTATACAGCCGGGTGGTTAAACATTCGTCAGATACAGTTTTTTAAGCAATACGATCTTTCTCCACAACAGTTTAATATTTTACGCATTCTTAGAGGTCAGTATCCGAACCCGGCAAGTGTCAATTTGCTGATTGAACGCATGTTGGACAAGATGAGCAATGCCTCTCGCCTCGTTGATAAACTTGACGCTAAAGGCCTCGTTGAGCGCAGAAAATGTGCCGCCGATAAACGTCAGGTGGATGTGGCCATCACCAAAAAAGGTATGAAATTACTTGAGCAGATTGATAAAGAAATCGGCAATCTGGATAATATGGTGGGCTCCCTGTCTAAACAGGAAGCTAAAACAATGAACGAACTTTTGGATAAAATGCGCGGTTAATGCCGTTGTATGTTTTCTCTCCCGGATATTGCAAAAGAATTTACTTATTACGCTGTTCGCAGCAGTGGTAAGGGTGGTCAACACGTCAATAAAACGGCGACAAAGGTTGAAGTGTATTTTTCTATTGCTGATTCAACCTTGCTGAGTGACGACCAGAAAGCAATCTTACTTTCTGTTTTAAAGGATATCATTCATGCTGATGGCAACCTGCGCATTACCTGTGAAGAAGCGCGCTCTCAGGCTGAAAATAAGAAAAAGGCTACCCAGAAAATGATTGCGCTGATTACAAAAGCGCTCACCCCAAAAAAGAAACGCGTTCCTACGAAAAAAACGAAGGCTGCAAATGAAAAACGTTTAGAAGAGAAACGAAAACAGGCAGTTCGAAAATCTACAAGACGCAGTTCTACATCTGAAGAGTAGACAGTGCCTTCTGAATCGCATCCGATACATCACCGGGCTGCGTCAAAGTCATCATATGTGAACCATTCAGGATAAGGGTATCTGCTTTAATTTGTGCAGCAGGTAATGTATGATCGGCAGTGCCGTGAATTTGATAGATGCGGATATTAGTATTGTCGGCCTCTGTTCTATTCCAGCTTACAATTAAATGTACGGCGCGTTTCATAAAAAGTGCCGACTTGTCAGCAATCATCGCATTGCAAGTACTTCTCTCTAATTTTCTATCCGGTTCATATAAGGGTTGCAAAACAAAGGTGGAATATTTGAATAATCCGGATGGAATCCATTTATAAACAGGATGCTCACGATATCGCGCATAATCTTCCGGAATTTCTTCAGATGAACTGGCACTGGATAATAAAATAACCATTTCAGGATGAATAAAGCGGGTCATTTCTGTAGCCACCATACCACCTAACGACACGCCCGCAATGGCAAAAGGCTTGGTAGTGTCAATATATGCCGACATACGTTTGGCATAGGATGTCATGTCTTCATTTTCTTCCGGCATAATAAAATGCAAGTGAACGGTATCAACGTATGTGGGAAATTGCAGGTGACTAAAAATGCGATGGTCAGAACCCTGTCCCGGTATGAGATACAAAGTAAGGTGGTCTTGCGCCTGCAAACCATGCATCAGGATTAAACAGTACATTGTTAACAACAGTCGCATGTCACGAAATTACGCATTTCTGCGATGCATCGCTTAATAGGCATACAAAAAAAATCCCGGCACAAAGGCCGGGACGGTAAGACATGAAAAAATCTTCTCAATCAAAATGCGCGTTAAAGCTGCAATTCAATTTACGCCGTAACTATCAGTTTTGAGGATTATTGAGCTTCAAAAAAGGTTCCGTTTTCAGCCCAGAAATACCACCAGCTTCCACCGGTACCTGAGGCCCAGGTAATTAAATTAAAAGTATTGGTTCCGGTAACAGTGGCAGGTACTTTATATACACGTACGGCTTGATTACTTCTGTTCCAGGTTAATGGCGTGCCGCTTACACATGTTTCAGGACCTAAGGTGTTTTTCTTGCAGAAGTAAACATTATTTATTCCGTAAACATATCCAATGCCGTTTTCATCCACGCATACGGCTGTTTCTTCCTCAACCCCTATACCTTTCACATCAATACCATAATCCTTTACCAATCTCGCCATGAAAGTTAAATGACGACCCTTGCGATCGGGACTGTTATAATGTGAATCTGTTATGGTATTGACTAAATATGGGTGGTCAATAAAATCATTATAACCGATGCTTACTTTGTTGCTGTAAGGGTTATCTAGGGCATCATCAGATAATACGGTTCCTTTTGCCGCGTCAAAATAAGCATCTCCTAAAATGGCAAGACCGGCGCTGGTTCCACCAACCGGAACATGTTTTACGTTGATTAAATAATTAATCGCATCTTCCAGAATGGTATTTTTCCAATTGCTGACATAATCATTTTGATCACCACCTGCAATAAATAAAGCTTCTGCCTGGATAATCGTATTATACACGCCTATATCACTGGCATCTTTTTTACCTTTTATCACTATGGATTCGACTGAATTAACGCCGCCCAATTCAGAAAAAATATACGGATTATATCCATCAGCACCTGTTGCGCGAATGACAACGAAATCGCCGCCACCACTTCTGCTGATCATCCATTGAAATGCGGCATCTACATCCGTACTGCCACCCATCAGTACAGTGCCTGATTGTGTCGTGGTGGTTACATCAGCTGGGTCGCCGGTTATATAACGGGTAATTTTGTAGGATGCACTGGTTTCAGCAGATTCCGTGAGTACATCTTCCACATCCACCGGCGAACAGGAAATGACCAGCGCGGCAGGAATCAGAAATAAGGGTAAAGTTCTCATATGTAAGTGTTTTGATTAGCTGCAGAGTCGCTATTCTGCTTTCGAAAGTTAGCTAATTGCCTGATTATCAACCGATAAAACAGTCATATTTTACCAGGCTTTTGTGACATGCAAAAGGTCCTTCAACAAGTGCTGATGCACCTGATTGCACTATGTAAACACAGGAAATCTGCGTTAATCTTGTGTATATACAGGCAATTTTGTGACATAAAAGGGTAGGGAAGAGCCCCTTGATACTCTCCGCCTGCAATGTCAAATCATGCTTGTCTACGAGAAGGCTATACGGCTTCCGTTTTAAACTCGCTGGTTGTGTGGAAGGAGATGTGGGGATGGTTTTGGATGGCCACATTTAACGCCCAGGCAGTTTCTGCCATATAAACCGGATTGTTGTCCTTATCAAAATAAATATAATCTGTTTTTAAGCGCATAAATTCGTCGAGTTGCTTTTTATCGGTTGTCGTTAACCAGCAAGCCTTATTCATGCTTATCGGTTGAAAACGACATTTTGCGCCATATTCATGTTCGAGACGGTACTGGATTACCTCAAACTGAAGTTCACCAACGGTGCCTACTACTTTTTTGTGTCCGTTATTATGTAAAAATAATTGCGCTACCCCTTCATCCGTTAATTGTTCAATACCTTTCTCCAATTGTTTGGTTTTCATTGGATCCATGTTGATGAGCTCCTTGAAAATCTCCGGCGAGAAACTTGGAATTCCTCTGAACATCACGTCTTCACCTTCTGTGAGTGTATCTCCAATTTTAAAATTACCGGTATCGTATAAACCAATAACATCTCCCGGAAATGCTTCGTCTACCACATCTTTACTTGAGGCTAAAAATGCGTATGGATTATTGAAGCGTAAATTTTTATCAAGACGAACGTGATGATAAAAATTATTGCGTTCAAAATGTCCGGAACAAACGCGCAGAAACGCTATTCGGTCTCGGTGGCGCGGGTCGATATTGGCGTGTATTTTGAAAATAAAACCGGTGAATTTTGGTTCATCAGCTTCAACATGGCGTTTATCCGTATCTCTGCCTTGAGGCAATGGTGCGATCTGAATAAAGGTTTCCAGCAATTCCTGAACACCAAAATTATTAATGGCGCTTCCGAAAAATACAGGCGCAACTTCTGCTTTTAAATAGCGGTTCACATCAAATGTATCGTAAACACCTTCAATTAACTCAACATCATGTCGCAAGGTATCGGCATCCCGTTGACCTACTTGTGCATCTAAAGCAGTGTCCTGAATATTTTCTATGGTAAACACATCATCTTCAACCCGCTGTGAACCTGGTCTGAAGAGATTGAGTTTTTTGTGATATAAGGAATAAACACCTTTGAAATACGTGCCGGTATTTATTGGCCAGGATAATGGCCGCACTTTAATTTTTAATTTCTCTTCGAGTTCATCCAATAAATCAAAAGGATCTTTTCCATCGCGGTCCATTTTGTTGATGAAGATGATAACCGGTGTATTCCGCATACGACACACTTCCATCAATCGCTCTGTTTGCTCCTCAACACCCTTTACGCAATCGATAACCAGAATAACGGAGTCAACTGCGGTTAAAGTTCTATAGGTATCTTCAGCAAAGTCCTTGTGACCGGGTGTATCTAACAAATTCACCATGATGCCTTCATACACAAAACTCATTACTGAAGTCGCCACAGAGATACCACGCTGACGTTCAATTTCCATGAAGTCGCTCGTAGCCGATTTTTTTATCTTATTGCTTTTTACAGCACCTGCCACCTGTATCGCTCCACCATATAAAAGGAATTTCTCAGTCAGGGTTGTTTTTCCGGCATCCGGGTGACTGATAATGGCAAATGTTCGCCTACGTTGTATTTCTGATTCAATGCGCATATTACTAAAACGGGTGCAAAGATACCAATTGGCGGGCAGAGCGTTGGGGTTCATTAAATGGGTAAAATGTAGTATTGTTGCAGGATATATGGCAGCGCTCAAGGCACAGGACTATCTGTTTGTTGGCATCCAATTGATAATCGGGGCCGTTTATGGGTTTTGTGCTTTTTTTGTGCAACACCCGCAAACATGGCCATTTAATCAGGCGGGCTGGTTGCTCATCATTTCCGGCATCTTGTTTACAGGATGGGCTGTTTGGCAAATCAGGCATCATATTACCATGTTTCCAACACCGAAAGATCATGCACAGCTTATAACAACCGGGGCTTTTGCCCGCGTCAGACATCCGATTTATTCCGGCATTTTATTGATTGCATTCGGTGGCGCCTGGCTGGCCGGTTCCTGGGTAATGATGGGATTAGGCGTAATGCTAAATGCTTTGTTCTATGTGAAATCCAATTATGAAGAAAAACGGTTGTCAGCCTTTTTTCCGGAATATCCTGTGTATATGCAGGAGACAGGTAAGTTTTTTCCAAAATTGAAATAATATTGTATGGATACGCAACATCATAATCCATTTACCAATAAGCCAGCTCAACTGCTGTTAATCTTAGGTGTTTTTTTTGTAACCAATGCTTTGATTGCCGAGTTTATCGGTGTGAAAATATTTGCATTGGAAGAAAGCTTTGGATTAAAACCATTCAACTGGAATTTATTTGGAGAAACAGGTTCACTCAATTTTACAGTCGGCGTAATTCTCTGGCCTTTTGTGTTTATACTCACGGATATTATCAATGAATATTTCGGTATGAAAGGTGTGAAACGATTAAGTTATCTCGCCATATTATTTATTCTGTATGCCTTTGGAATTGTGTATGTTGCTATTCAATTAGCTCCCGCCGGATTTTGGCCGGGTTCTTACAGCGATCAGGGCGTTCCGGATATGCAAAAAGCGTATGCAGCTATTTTCGGGCAGGGTATGTGGATTATAGCAGGAAGTGTTGTCGCATTTTTAATCGGCCAATTGGTAGATGTTTTTGTATTTCACCGCATCAAGAAATTTACCGGAGAAAAAAGTATTTGGATGCGCGCTACGGGCTCAACGGCGGTATCGCAACTCATTGATAGTGTGGTTGTATTATATATTGCGTTTGTGTTGGGGCCACCCGACTGGAGTATAGGATTATGGTTTGCTGTAGCTACCGTCAACTATTGTTATAAATTACTGGCAGCCATTGTGTTAACACCGGTGTTGTATTGGGTGCATACCATTATCGATAAGTATTTAGGCAAAGAATTAAGTGAACGCATGCGCGCTGAAGCGATGGAATCTTAACGGATTACAGGTAACACAATCGTTCCCGTATCAGCAGATAATTTTTGAATAAACTGCTGTAATTGCATGCTTTCTTTTATACACATGATGATTTCATCGAGGGTTGAAGGGTCGTTTGCATCTTGTAATTCCTTCATTCGCGCTTCCACATCTGATTTCATGCGCAGGATTTTTTTTAATTTAAGTAAGGAGATAGATTTCACAATATCTTTTCTTACTAAAAACTGCTTGTCGGTAATCGGTACATCGTGCATCTTGCCCCAATTATCGCTCAATTCATAAGGTGTTTGTAATAAATCAATGGCGAGTTGTCTGAGTTCAATATCATCATGATGCATGAAATGCGACTGCGGTAAAAAAATGCCCTGTTCAAATCCGGTTTTATAGGCTTCAACCATACGTGCATACACCGGGTGGTCAATTTCCACATCCGACAAGTTGCGTAAAATTCTCGCAATTGCATTTTCACCTTCCACTTCGTAAGCGCTATTGTCTAACAGCAATCGGATAATATCGCGTTCCTGTGGTTCGTCAAAATGAAACGTGAAATTGTTTTGTTCGCGCTGAATGACTGGTGTATCTGATGTTTCAGCGCTGGCTTTATCTTGCGGAGGCAACTTATCCATTGCCCCTTTGCGCAGAATTTTATTGGTTTCAGAAATCAGCAACTGTTCTTCCACCTCCAGCATTTTAGCCGTTTGCTTTACGTATAGACTACGTGTAATGCTGTCGGGAATTTTTGCAATACTGGCTACAATATCTTTGATTATAGCGGCAATTTTAACCGGGTCGCCTTTTGCTTCCGACAGAAATAAATCTGTTTTCAGATGGATTAAATCTTTGCGATTCTCTTCAACATATTTCCGGAATCCTTCTCCACCTAATTTTTGCACTAATGTGTCCGGATCATCTTCAGCCGGTAACAGAACTACTTTTACATTTAAGCCTTCTTCAAGTGCAATATCCAATCCGCGAAGTGCTGCCTTAACACCTGCTGCATCGCCGTCGTACAGAATAACCACATGTTGGGTATAGCGTTTAATCAGTCGAACCTGCTCCTGCGTGAGTGCTGTACCGGAAGAAGCGACCACATTTTCGATACCACCCTGATGCAGGGAGATAACATCCATATATCCTTCCACCAAAAAACAACTGTCCTGTTGCACAATTGCTTTTCTGGCCTGGTGTATGCCGTAAACAATTTTGCTTTTGAAATAAATTTCTGTTTCAGGACTGTTTACATACTTCGGAATTTTTTTATCGGCACTCAGTGTGCGACCGCCAAAGCCGAGTACTTTTCCGCTGACGTTATGAATGGTAAATAATACGCGACCACGGAAAAAATCTTTGCCATATTGATTGCTTAACCCAAGTTGTTGCAATAACTCCAGCTTATACCCGGCCTGAATAGCTGTTTGTGTAAATACTTCACCTTCTGCCGGACAATAACCTAATTTAAATTTATCAATTGTGTCGCGGGTGAGTCCTCGTTCTTCAAAATAGGAGAGACCTATTGAAGTGCCTTCTTCAGTTTGCAATAACTGCTCCTGAAAAAATTGTTGAGCAAAGGCATTGATAATGTATAAGCTTTCTTTGCGCGTTTCCTCCTGTAATTCTTCGTCTGTACGCTCAGTTTCCTCAACTTCAATGTTGTATTTATTGGCGAGGTAAACCAAAGCTTCGCGGTAGGTAAAGTGCTCGTGTTCCATAACGAACGAAACCGAATTTCCGCCTTTACCACAACCAAAGCACTTGTAAATGCCTCTCGCAACAGATACGTTGAAGGAGGGTGTCTTTTCATCATGAAAAGGGCATAACCCGATTAAATTGACCCCACGCTTTTTTAACCGGACAAAATCTCCAACCACCTCGTCGATACGGGCGGCATCCATTATGCGGTCAATCGTTTCTTTGGTTATCACCCTGCAAATGTACGGTTAAGCCTTGTATTTAACGAAAACAGCCATTCATTGCATATAGTGTAAAACTTTGGCACGATTGTGGAATATAATACAATAAAAAGGAGGAAATTATGAAAACTATCTTACTCTCAGTTTTTTTCGTTGCAGGATTGATATATCCGTTAAAGGCAGCGTATCCTCCGGCAGCATGGCCTACCGGAAGTGTTCAGGCATTATCTACTTTAGAAATTAAATCCCAGGGTTCGCTTTATTTCAGTGTTTCAGTAGATGGCAGGATGTACCCGAATCCGGTAAAACATTTTTCTCTGGCTTCTATTCAGCCTGGTATGCATCGGATTGAATTATTTACAGAAGTGCGACAAGGCTATCAGATAAACAGACAACGCATCTATGCCGGCGATGTGCAGATTGAAGCAGGGGCGTTAGTTACAGCGGTGGTGGATCAGATGGGAAGGTTTTATGTGAAGTCTGTGAAATATTTACCTGCTTATACATCTCCGGTCTATGAACCTTATCCTGCATATCCGCAGTTTCCTGCCTATCCCGCCTGTGCAGTGCCAGGACCCATGCCGATGCAAAGTCAGGCCTTTAATCAGTTACTCACGGTTATCGACAACCAGTGGTTTGAAAGTGGCAAGTTGCAGGTGGCGCAGCAGGCTTTGTCTGCTAACTATTTCACAACTGCTCAGGTGGTTGATATGATGGAAAGGTTTTGGTTTGAGGAAACCAAGTTGGCGTTGGCTAAAGAGGCTTATACCAGAGTAGTGGATCCACAAGTATATTTTATGGTAAATGATGTGTTCTGGTTTAGCAGCAGCGTTGATGAATTAAATCAGTATTTGACAAGACGATAGTAGATTGGACATGTATGAAAAGGACCCCGGCATTGATTGTCGGGGTTTTTTTTGATACTTTTTTTCACCCACTTCCGCATAGGATGTAGAGTGGTATTATTTGGTATGATTACACATCGGATGTAATTAAATGACCTGTTTCAGATGCGATGTTAGAGATTAAAGGTTTGATTTTAGGATCATTTCTAACAAATGGCATCACTTCAGATGATTTGTCCCTGGATGCTAAATACGTAGCGGTACATTGCATAACTCAAAGTTCAAGTCTTGTCTGAGGAGTTTGTTTGACAGGTTGTATCGGTACAACTACAATCATCCAGCTTATAACTGTTACACTTACCCCATCTTTCTACCCAATAATATTGTTTAATTTTGAGCGTTATGCACGGTATGCGTTATGTCTTGTTTTGTTTGGCCCTTGTAATGGCCATGCAGGTGTTTGCTGAAAATCCTGTTGCCTATCAGCCTACCGGATTAGACACGAGTTCTATTGGATTGCAGGCTGCACCTGATGTCGTTGTAAAAGGCATGTTGGGAAGTCCTGCAATACATACTGTTCATGCACCATTAACCTCCATACAGCCTGCAGTAAAAGAAGATACGGTAAAAGAAGAAGAACCGGTTATTCAGCCACTGATACTCGCCGGTTCGGGTGCGATTGCAGTGGGCACAGGTTTAGGCATTGCCGGTGTTTTTGGCGCACCTATTCTGATTGGAATAGCCTTATTGTTTTTTGCAGCCGGTGCGTGGTTAACCGCTATCGGGTGGCGTAAACTTAAAGATGAACCTAAGAAATATAAAGGCGAGAAAATAGCCGTAATCAATTATTTGGTTATGGGTATTGTAGGCGTAGCAGCCTCTTTTTATTCGCTGTATGTTTTGTTTAGTGTCTGATTTTAATCACCAGCATTTCCTTTATTTATCCGGACGCAATATAGACATGCGACCAAAGGTGTTATTACCGGCAAAATAAACGGACAGTCCCTCAGGCGTAGATTGACAAACATTAAAGCCGTTTTCCCAAGTTTGTTTGCATCCATCCATTAAATGATAAAGCTGCGTACCTCCGGTTCCACAAATAACTGCCTCATCGTCATTTAATAAGGCTATGCTGCTCACATAAGTTAAACAATCTCTGGTTTGAAATAAAATAACCGTTTCAAAAGGCTCAGGAATTGCACGCTTACTATACTGCCATTGCCAAAGTGAAATACCAGTTGTAGCACCGGTGTAATCACCACCTCCTGCCAATAGTAATTTATTCGGACCCGTCGCTAAACAGAAAATACCGGAAGCCGGAGAGCCTGACAGGATGGGTGTTTCGAAGGATGTAAATGTTTTGCCACGATTATGACTTCTAAACAATTTTGCCTGTGCGCCCCCTGTTCCAAAAACGATATTTTTTGCATCCACATATTGTATGGATGAACCACTTGCAGCAAAAGCAGCAAGACTGTCAGTTTGTTCTTTCACATAGCTGACCTCCCAATCCTTTCCCTGATTGCGTGTTTGCAACAATACAAAATGACCGTTTATCGGGTCGCCTATGCAGATGCCAGCGTTTTTGTAGAAATCCATACCATCTAAAAACCAAATACTACTATCTTGCCGAAAGGTTGTTTCCCATGTTTTACCGGAATCTACTGAGCGCAAAATAGCAGCTGGTTCCGTTGCGCTCATAATCAGGATAACACCATCGTCAAACACCTCGATATCGCGAAGCTCTGCATTTTCATAACCTGGAATTTGCCACATCCGGATAGAATCACCGGCATTTTGAGTGTAACCGATATAGCCATTACTACCACTAAACCATACGGTTGAATAATCCACAACACACATTCCCCGAATGCTGCTTTCAACTGGTAATGTTTTCGTTTTCAAATTATACTGCTGGGCTTGTACCGATAACACGGCAAGTAGCCATACACCCGAAAAAATTAGTGTTTTCATTTTTTTTGATAATCTGCAGGAATCTCAAATATCTTTTCAGGATATGTATGTTCTGACATTTCAATCACCTCAAACAGTCGGGTATATCTTGGATTTTTTACTTCCAGGCGCAATACCGCACCTGTGGCATACCCGATTAATAAGTTTGGCGGAACAGCAACCTGATTAATTTCAGTTTGAATATCGTAACGTAATGCAGGGAAATTGATATCCTGCGCAACCCAAATATAGGCAGTGTCTTTATCCGGAATAATCCCACTGCGTAAAACCCGGTATTTTGTGCAGGGATGCCCCGCAATTAATTCTTCACCTGGCATAGCAGAAACGGTTGGCGCAAAATGATCGGGCATTAAATCTTTTAATGCGGCACTCGGATCACCTAAATCAGAATATTCGCCGAGATAGGCTATTTTTTTAATCGTATCTAATTGCCAGGCCTCCTTAAGTTTCGGATATAATAAGATGTTGCCATTCGATAATCCGCCATGTTCAATTAATCGCATACTATCCGGTTTAAAATACATTTCAACGAATTCTGGGCTGAAAGTGGCAAGGGTGGCGGCCAACACAGAATCACCGGCAACAAATGAAGCCTGCACGACTATTTTTCCGTAAAAAATTTCCTTAGCAACAGCTGATTCAGGCGGTGTTTCAGTTTCTGTACTGTTTTCATGTTTACACCCTGTGCTCAAACAAAAAAGCAATGTTGTAATGGCGAATATTCTTAACATCCTGTAAAGATAGGTCTATTGAACAGAATAGTGCCGGATACCGAAGCAGGATACCTTAAATGTAGGGATAAAACGAACGCATGGCATCATACATCTGAGCGCCTTTTGTATCTGCGTATTGTTTTAAGGTGTACCCGACTAATTGAAAGAAGTATTCCTCCGTACGCACAACCGTGAGACAATACCAGATATCCAGCGTATCAAATTGGCCGGTAAAACGCATGGTTATAGCTTCGTGCCCATGAAATTGTGTGGTGTCCGTTTGACGTATTTCTGCATTTTGCAAGGTGCGTAAAACAGCCTGACTGGCATAGGTGGCATACTCGGCCGTTGTAATGGTAATACTGTCGTCCTCCGTATCCGGAATAAACTCTCTGTAAATAATAAAATTGCTGTTATTTAAACTATCGGTGTAAGCAATAGCAGCTCGCGGATTTAAGTGGCGATCGGCATACAGCCAGGGGGGGATATACAATTCAAACTGGCCTTTCTTTACCACATGCACAAAACCATCGTAATCAGGTGTTCTGGTTTCCTGTTGACAGGCTGTAAATAATAAACCTGCCAGTATACTGTATAATAAGTAGCGTGTTACCAGGCTTTTCCTTTTTTAAGTATATAATGCAAAATGCGATGTGTTTCTCCGTCGGTATGATAAATGTACATATTTTTTTTATCCGGACTAAAACTTAAGCCACTGACAAAATAAAAATCTTTGAACTCATCCGTAAATAATTCGGGCAATGAAAAGGGTTTACTGCGTGATGAACGGGTTGCTTTGTATATGCGGTTGTCGCCAATCAGGAAAAGTGTTTTTTCATTTGGTGATAGCCAGACACTCACAATTTCCAATTGTACGGAACCTGTAAAAACAACCGGAGCCGGAGATACAAATAGATTTTCGGTTGATGTTCGTTCACTATACATCAGGGTATAATTACGTGTAAAATACAACCGCAGTCCATCACCGGATATCCAGGGATAGGCATCACTCTGAATAGGGTCGTTGAGGCCGGATAGAGGTTGAATTTTACCATAGTGATTATTGCCATCTTTAACCGCAATAGCTAACTCATTATCATTCCATCCGCTGTAGGCATTTACAACAAAAACAAGTTGTTCTTCGTTATCAGAAGCAGTTGCCTGAAAGATGCGTAGAGAATCAGGCGGATTTGGTAAATGCAGCTCTTCAGGCGGTGATGTTTGAGTATGCCTGTTCAGGTAAATATGGTATAAGTCAGACTTTAAATCTACCTGATCTTCCAGGTTGCCGGAAATGAGTCCGACCAGATAGGCAGAGCCGTTTTTATTGAGCTGTCCCGGACCTATTTCATACTGCGCAGGGATGGTAAGTGTGTCGCGGAAGGCGAATTTACCCTGCGTTTCATATGGGGATTGACCATTCGAGTCAAATACGTATAAAAAGCAGATAAATAGAGATACCTTTACAGAATTGAACATGTATACAAATTTAGGTATTTATAATCATGGCTGACGTAATTTACCCACTGGTAGTAGCCAGAATGAGCGATGAGGATGTGTTAGACGCACTTCGTCAGCAGGAAAAGTATGTTGATGAAATGCTCCTGGCATTGCTGGACGCTGTTGAAAAACGCCAGCTGCCATTTCCTGATGCCTCGGCACTCAGAGCTGAGATTCAGGCACGTGCAATCCCTGAGCCTGAACCTGAGCCTTTGGTTGAGGAAGTGGTGATGGAAGAGTTGCCGGTACTTTATTCTCAAACAGCAATTTTGGCCTTTACCATTTTCTTTACGCCTTTGTTTGGAGGTATTCTACTGGCCATGAATGTCAATCGCGTAAAAAAATCTTTAACCTGGCAGGTTGTTGCTATCAGTGTAGCGCTCACGATGGCTGTGGGTTTGGCAAACTGGTTTATACCTCAGGATAATTTTATGTTGATTCTGGTGCCGATTGCTGCCGGATTTATTCTGTCAGAACTGGTATGGAATCGATTTATCGGAAAGGGTGTACCGTATATGCACCGAAAAGTGCTGGTGCCTTTAATTATTGCATTAGCAATTACACTTCCTTTGGCTTATTATATACAACAACATCCGGAAATTTTAGACATGCAAACTGTAAGCAATGAAAAATAACCGAATTATACTGCTGATTGCTATTTTGATGTGTGCAGGTGTGCAACAGGCTAAGGCCGATTCACCTTTAACCTCAACTTATTTTGCTACGTATTATTACGAATATCCGATTGTAGGTCAGGCTGAAACATCAAGAGGATTAAACGCAGCCATCATGGCTTATCTGGCAGACGACAACAATCTGTTAGATGTTAAAGCGGCAGTGATTAATGCGATTGGCTGGAATTATGAAAGCACAAGTAATGCCTCGCAATTTTGGGATTATCTGGCAACCAAGCATGGACTTACTTCGCAAACACTTACCATGAGTAGTTTAAATGCGCATGAATTGTTTTGCTATGGATATTTATTAGCATTGGATGATTATTTTAATGTAGATGCTGCCATTACAGCCTTAACACTGGCTGCAGAAAAAAATACAACAAGTTATACCATTGCCTTAGTACTGGCAATCACAGAGGCACAAAAAGCGATGGACTACGACTGGTGCGCTGTTTGGAAATATACCCGCGAAGTTTTAAATGACACCACACTTAAACGCGATATTAAAACAGCTGCTATACAATCGGTGGTAGATTATATGATTTTATATAAATCAAGTTGTGCCGAATAATTTATATTCAGCCTAAATTATTTTTTAGAGCGGTTTAAAATGCAACATCGCTATGATGCCCGCATTCACCAAAATTACTTAGCACTGAACCAGGCCTTTACTGTTTCTTCTGCAAGCTTTCCGCAGGGATTGAAATCTTTTTGATAGTCGCCGGCATAGCCCATATAACTCGGCCATTTCCAGATGTAAACGCCATTAATCCAGGTTTCGTCAGCTATGGATGCCTGCATAATTTGGTAACAGCGTTGCTGTGCTTCTTCGCTATACGCATATTCATCGGCATCTTTGTGTGGCTCGAGCCAGGGTTGTGCGATGCTTTTAAAGCCAATTTCCGTAAACAATACCGGTTTTTTATACTGCTTGGTTACAGATTCTATTTTATCCAGATTTGCCTCAAATTGTGCACGTAATTCAGCATCTGTAGGATCCTGATGATCGGCGATTGGGTAATAGCAATTTACGGAAACAAAGTCGAGCGATTCCCAAAAATCCACTTGTTCAAATTCTTTTCCCCAATTCGCAGCATAGGTAATATAACCGGAGTAAATGGTGCGTACTTTTTTAAATATGCTTTCCCATTGTGCATGTTGACTTAAAGAAGCAGCCTGAAACTCGTTGCCTACGCATAAGATATCAATTCCATAGATCTCTGCAAACAAGGCATAGTGCATTATCCATTCTTCATAATATTCGAAGAAGGCATTCCAATCTGCTTCATTTTGCATGGAGATATCGCCTGTCCAGCCGAGCCATGACCACAATTGTGGTTTAACCATGGTGACCATACCATTTTGTTTCGCCTCATAACAGCTATGCCATACAGCAAAATCATTTTCCATACCGGCACCTTCTGTGTAATGGAAGCGCCCGGGTTTATTCATGGAGCGAAAAGTACTATAAGGAATAACCGCCAGTGTATTACATCCTAATGATTTGAGCTTCGCGATGGATTTATCTGCTTCCGAACCCATATATCCGTTAAATACCTGATATCCTTCATGCGCAAAATTGAATCCATAAAGTCGTTCAGGTAATGCAGCTTTTTGTTTTGGTGTTGCTACAATGGATTGTGCCTGATTTTCGGCAAAGCGATACCACGCTTGTTGCATATTTAATAGTTGATCGGTGTTTCCTTTTCCAGTATACCAATCCTGAATAAGTTGAGGCTCGTTATTTTTAACCAGGTATTGCACAAAACTGGCTGCAGCAATATGCATGAGATAATCGGATTCGCCTAAGAAAGCATCATTATTCAGCAGTGTAGATAAAGATGGCATGGCATCAGCTTCCAGAAGTTTCCCGGCCATGGATGCCACGTTAGCCTGCATCCAGTTTTCTGTTAAGTTCACAGCCAGGCCTTCCTGGATTGCATTTATTTTAGCAGGGCCCCAAATCATGGATAACGCCAGCATGGCAGGTTTTTCATCATACCATCCTGTGTATTCTTCGTCAATTACCGTATAAAGTGTATGCTCTTTATAATCAATAATAGTTTGATCGGCATTATCCAATTGCATGGTTTTAGTTTCCGCATCCGGGAACAGGTGTATGGTGATATCAGTTGGAAGTGCTTTGTTGCAAAACGCTTCAACTGCGCGTAAATTATTCTGGATTTGCGCATCATAAGCAGTTAATTGAGCGCTTTCTAATCCATTATGGGCATAGTAATGTACAAGTCCTGATTTCGCAACTTCTTTACCTGTGTAATCAAATGCCCAAAGTTGGTCTTCTGACACCTGCCATCTGTTAGGTTCATCCTGACTGAAATTGCCTACGATACTTCTATGGCCATTATGAAATACCTGATATCCCCAGTTATCCCAAAAAAAATAGCCCCATTCGCCCTGTAATTCCTGTTGAATGAATTCAACAACTACTTCCTCATGATTGCCAAAAATGACTGTGAGCGGCATTTGCGGATTAAATACATTTGGATAAAACGATAATTTAATCAGGTCGTTAGGTGCATTATAAGTCGTGTTATTAAAAGTAAACGAACCGGTTGCAAATTCTACCGGTATATTACCGCTGAGTCTGCGCATGGTTAAATGCTCTCGTGTGCCAATGATGTATAAGGGGAAATGTTGCACTTCATATTCTGTTAATTCATCGTCGCGTCGCAGTACTACTTTAAATCGCTCTGAAGGTTGTTTCATGGCGGCCATGCCGTTCACTAATACATCGGCAATTGCATAATCTTCTTTTGCATACACGACAATGGCCGTATCTTCCTGGCGAAAATTATCTCGGAGTGTCGACATATCTGGCCAGGTATCCTGAGGTGTAAATTCTGATTCAGAGGAGGCTGTGCAGCTTACCAGTGCTACACTTACCACGAATATTATGAGATGGCGCATAATGCAAAGGTAGCAGAATTGCCGGAGTGTTCCTTAGCGGTTTAACCAGGCTTTGAAGGCTGCAGAACGCTCTGCAGAAACAATGGTATCGCCGGATGGAGTAGGGTGGAGCGTAATTTTTACCCGTGATTTTGAGTAGTGTACCATATCTCGAATAGCGGAAAAACACACAATATATTGCCTGTTGATTCGGAAAAATATATCGGGGTCTAATTGTGCTTCCAACTTATCCAGGGATTGATCAATGAGGTATTGCCGACCTTCCGTATCACACAGAAAATTCAGTTTATTATCGGCAAAAAAATAGGCAATTGTTTCAACCGGAACGGATTTTAGTTTTTGACCTGTACTCACCAGATATCGTTCCTGGTATTTTGGTTTTGATGTCAACATCCGCAAGGCCTGTTGTAAATCCGGATATGGACTGGTGCGCTGTCTGAATTTATGAATAGCAGCTGCAAGTGCTTCAGATTCTATCGGCTTCAGTAAATAATCAATACTGTTTACCTGAAAGGCTTTAATAGCATACTGATCATAAGCCGTTGTGAAAATAACCGGTGTTAAAACCTGTATGCGTTCAAATATGCTGAAACTGATACCATCAGCCAAATGGATATCGCAAAAAATGACATCGGCATTTTCTTTCGGCAGTTGCAGAACGGCTTGCTCTACACTGTCGATGATGGCAACTACCTGCATATCTGCGTCAATCGATTCAACCTGACTGCGCAGCCATTCGGCAGCTAAATGTTCATCCTCTATAATTACAACACGTGTCATTTTTACATTTCCTGTTCAATGATAGGAACATTGGCTACATAATTTTGATCGCGCACATAAAATTGCGGTGCCGTTGCTGATAGCAAAGCATATCGGGCCAAGAGGTTTTGGTGACCAATGCCTGATTCTGGCGGCGTATCCTCCCGTAACTGTAAATTATTACTCACTACAATGGCATTACCTTCCTGATAGATTCGAATATGCAGTGGTTTTGATTTACTGATGACATTATGTTTAATGGCATTTTCAACCAGCAGCTGCAGCGTTAAGGGTGGCAGGTATCCGGTGCAATTATCCAACTCGATGGAAGCCTGCAAACTATCGCCAAAACGAATATGATTCAGGTATAAAAAACTTTTGATGAAGGTAATTTCATCGCCACAGGGCACAACCATTGCATCTTTTTTATCGAGCACATATCGATAAACACGTGCCAGTTCCTGAATAAAGGCTTTGGCCTGGACTGGTGACTGGTCGACAAGCGATTGCAGAGCATTAAAACTATTAAATAAAAAATGCGGACTAATTTGTGTTTTAAGGCCTTCCAGTTGGGCGCGCATCATTTCCTTTTCTAATTGTTCGCGCGCAGCAATGCTGAGTTTGAGTTTGCTGATGTACTGATTGATTTCCATAACCAAATCCACAATGATCACCAATACGGTTGCAAGAACCTGGTTAGAAAATATACGAGATGTTCTGCCTTCAACCGGTAAATGCAATATCCAACCATCAAATGCTATCCAAAATACATAGATGATAATATTGGAAGCAATTAATGAAACGAGTACACTTAAGATTATTCTTCTCGATTCGTTAGACTGTCCAAAGTAGGTATGCCCTTTTATATGTATATAAATATTCACAAAGAAAAGCGCAAAGGTGATGAGTACAGAAAAAATCCATGTGCTGATTAATCCCTGCCAGAACGGACCAATATCGCAATTCGGAATATCCAGTACAAAGTAGCTGATGATTTGAAATACCGGAGGCACCAGCGAAACGATGCCGGTGCCTGTCAGTATATGTTTGAATGGTATGGTTTTGTTGTTCGTCAAAATGTAATGCGATATTGAGGAACAGGAAATACACCTAATTGGTAAATGGTATTTACCTGCTGATTAACCGGATTGTAGCGCTGGTAAAGTGGGTTTTGACGGTTGGTAATATTTTGCACATCAAAAGCCCATTCCTGTGAAGTGTGTTTTCCATCCATTTTAAAAGCGAGACGCATGTCCCAGCGAAAATAGTCTTTAAATTGCTCTTCAAAGGCACGATCCCAGTCGTACTCTGTTTCACCTGCCAGAATTGAAGCTTCTAAATCGATTGGGGTATAGCGTTGTCCGCCGGCCAAAGTTAATTTGGTATCGAAAACGATTGACTTTTTCGTCTTTTGTCCCGTGCGATCAGCAAATAATGTAAACTCTTTTCCGCCTACAAAATTTACTACGTAATTACCGGAAAAAGCTGTTTGTCGTTCAATATCATCGCTGGCAATATAAGCAGACTGATACAATGAACCGGTAAATAAGAAGTATAGGCCTTTATCAAGGAATTTTTCGAGTGTTACTTCAGCTCCGTAATTTTTACCTGTTCCTTGATTGACAAGAAAGTCAGGTGAGCCAAATGTTAAACTACCTGTATTTAAAATAGAATAAGAACTGCTGTCGCGATCAATCAATACATCAAACAGCTGCTGATAATATACTTCTGACCTGAATCGCATGGTTGGAGAAAGCTGTCGGTCGTAACCCAACACAATATGATGCGCCTTAATAAAATCAAGGGAGTCGTTAGGCGTAATATATACACCCGGCATCACTTCCTCTGTTTTGAAATAAGTAGAAATAGGCGCCATCATGCTGTGCAAACCATATCCGAATGAAACGCTGTTTACATCATTAATAGCATACTTTAATCCTGCACGAGGTTCAATCGCATTGCTGCCGTTGAGTGTGAGGTATTGATCATGCAGACCAACCGTAAAGGCCAGTTGTTCGCTTATACGATATTGATATTGAACATAAGCCTGCAGAAGTGTCGTATTGCCGTCGAAGGCTGTTAGCGTAACATAGCGATCAAGTTGCGCACGGTACATGCTATCCACCAGATCAATCACAAACATATCTCCACGAACGCCTGCCTGAATATTATGTCGCGCATTAAGTTTCAATTTATACATAAAATTGGCAGATAATCTGTATTGTGTGAAGTCTTGTCGGTAGAAATCAACCGGTTCGAAAGTTTCACTTGAAATGGAATCAACAATATCACTATTTACGGTAGCGGAAGCGGACAAGGTAAGTCGGGTATATGATTTATCGTTGATCAGATACTGGTGAGTAAATCCTGCCAGTCCTACTTTACTTCTGTCGTAAATATCCAGGTCGTTATTATAAATATTATCTACACTATCTTCAGATGTACTCGAAATGAGGTCAATAGAACTCACCCCGGCCATGCCAAAGAACGCGAAAGTGCCTGCTTTGTCGGTTGGAACATTCAGTCTCCAGGTTATATCCTGATAGTAGGGGATAGCTGTTCCGGTTCCGAAATTAATACCGATGGCACTCATAATGCCCAGGGTGGAGTATCGGTAATTAACCAGATAAGAAGCTTTTGATGATTTACTCAGAGGTCCTTCTGCGCCTAATTCAAATCCATTTAAACCAACCTGTCCAATAAATTCGTGTTTCTTGTAATTTCCATTGCGCATGCGCAGATCGAAAACCCCACTTAAGCCATTTCCATATTCAGCCGGAAAAGCACCGGTCATAAAATCGCTGTTCGTAAGCACGTTATTATTTAACATGGAAACAGGACCGCCCGTGTTGCCTAAATCGCCAAAGTGATTTGGGTTTGGAATATCAATTCCTTCCAATCTCCACAATAATCCAACCGGAGAATTTCCTCTGATAATAATATCATTTACCGCATCATTGGCGCCGCGCACACCGGCAAAATTTTGCGCCATCCTGCTTACATCATTTCGTGCGCCCGCATACCGCATACTTTCTTCAATCGTAAATTGTCGCGTGCTTACTGTCGACATTTCATTATTGGTTTCCATTTTATTTTCGCGGCTATGCACCACAACAGCATCCATGCTCACAATTTGCTCGGCGAGTTCCAGGTTTACCACTAATTCTTTTCCGGAGGTAAGTTCCAGATTGTTTACCACAAATGGCTCATAACCGATATAGCTGGCTTGCAGACTAATACGGCCAATGGGCACATCGTTAATTACATAATAGCCGTTCTCATCAGTTGAGGCTGCTAAAAGCGGACTGGAGCCAACTACCAGCAGGTTTACACCTGGCAGGGTGGCTTTTGACTGGTTATCTACTACCTGACCACGAATGGTTTGGGTGAGTTGTTGAGCCCGGGCAGATACTGCCACCAGACTCAGGGTTAATAGGAGAATAAATCGATGCATAGCTTGTAATTTCTGCAGCAAAACAAACACACCTGGGGCTGCTGCAAAAGATTAATACGACGAACAGGTAAAATTACGCGATGAACCGGGTATTTTAATCAAAAGGTGCGTTTAAACCAGTCGATAATAGCCGCACCGGCCACCAACCAGAGGATGCCTTTAATGAGAAAAAAGAAGAAACCGGCCCAACCTATGCGTTTGAGGTATATTTTGGTTTTATCCGGAATTCTGAACGACATCAGCTTACAAAGGTAATTCTTAAACAAATCGTTCCAAAAGAAGTTTGCGCGGTTTAACTTTTGTCAGGCGATAATGTTGCTTCAGATAGAACGAAATATGGTTTACGGCTTCTTGTAAATCATCCGTAAATAATACCAGGTTTAAATCTTCCGGTGATACGGTTTTTGCTGCAACCATTTTCTGCAGCATCTCCCAAACATCTTTGTAATAATCTCTGCCAATCATTACAATCGGGAAATTACTGATGGTAGCCGTTTGAATGAGTGTGAGTGTTTCATAAAACTCATCCATGGTTCCAACACCACCCGGCATAACTACAAAACCATAAGAATATTTAACCAGAAGTACCTTACGCACAAAGAAATATCGAATTGTAACCCATTTATGCATATATGGATTTGGTTTTTGCTCATGAGGCAATTGAATATTACAACCCACTGAACGTCCTCCGTTTTCATAGGCGCCTCTGTTTGCCGCTTCCATAATGCCGGGACCGCCACCTGTCATAACCGTTAATCCTAGAGCACTGATGCGTTTACTTAGGTCATAAGCCTGTTTGTAATAATGGTGATCTTCCTTAAATCTTGCCGAGCCGAATACCGTAATACAGGGACCAATAAAGTGTAAGGCGCGAAAACCTTTAATAAATTCCCATAGCACACTGAAAGCAAAACTCAATTCCTCCCAACGCTTTCTTGGGCCGCTCAAATACTTTCCCTGCTTAGGTTCCAGCCTGATGTTCCATTCCGGGTCCATGATCATAATGCTTGCTGATTTAGAAGTCAAAAATAGTTCTTTCCCTTGCCTATTGAAACTGTGGCACAGTTTTCGAATAGATATATAAAAATACAGGTTATGAAAAGATTATGGATATTGGGTGCTTGCTTCTCTGCGACAAGCGTTTTTGCACAAGATTTTGATATGGGGATTAAAGGTGGTGTCAATTATGCGCAATCTGTAATTCTGGATGTAGTGGGCACTTCCGGCGTAGATGTGGATGATCTTGAGTCGGAAAAGGGTTCTGCATTAGTGTATGGTGGATTTATGCGATTCACGGGTGACAAATGGATTTTTCAGCCTGAAATTTTATTTAGCGAAAATAAATCATTGGTCAGCCTGGATGATGTTGATGTAGAAAACATGGAGCTCGAAGATTTGTTTACACTTTCTGTAGATAAAGTAGATGTGCCGCTTATTATTGGTTATCAGGCTTTTAGTACGATTCGACTGATGGGTGGACCGGTATTTACACATGTGCGCGCTTCAGGTGAGGATCCGCTATTCAGTTTAAGCGATATGACACTGGGTTATCAGGCTGGTATTGGTTTTGATGTGCAGAAACTCAGCTTTGATGCAAGATATGAAGGTAATCTGGCAAAAGTGAAAGAATACGTAGAAACAGAAAATGGTCTGATTACAGTAGATACCCGTAAGAGCTTATTCCAATTTACTGTGGGATACAAACTCTTTGATTAAACGGCCGGCATTTTGAGTTTCCAACGACGGTGCGACCATAAATAAGGGGCTGGATCCTGATCAATATCTTCTTCCAGCATGCGCATAAATCGTTGGGTAAGTTCGACCGGTTGCAAACGCTGCGGGTTTTCTTCCAACATGCGGAAGCGAATTTCATACTGATTGCGTTTTATGCGGTGAATAGTACTGTAAACAACCACATAATCATATTGCCGGGCTATTTTTTCCATGCCGGTCACCACAGCGGTGTCCTGACGCACAAACTTCACCCAGTGATGTTCCTTTGGATTTGGCGATTGATCGGCTATCATCACCAATAAAGTTTGTCCCTGCTGATGATCAAGTAAGTGCGAAAGCAGTTTGCGTTTGGGTATTAAAAAAATACTCAGACGCGTTCTGCTTTTATACATCAGCCGTTCAAAATAGGGATTTGACAAGGGTTTATACGCTGCCTTCAACGGCATGGGGGTTCGTTTTGCGAGCGCACCTCCTCCCCATTCCCAATTCCCATAATGGCCTAAAACGAACATAACATTCCGGCCTTTATCAATTTGCTCCTGTACGATATCAAAATTGGTAATGCGGCACCAACGGGCAAGCTTTTTATCACTAATTGTAAAGGATTTTATGGTTTCCATCAGTGTATCGCATAAATACACATAGAAATCATCTGCAATCACTTTGATTTCAGCAGCTGTTTTATAGGGAAAGGCATTATGTAAATTCCGGTATACTACTTCCTTTCGATAGCCTCCGACATTTTTCAGAAAAAAGCGCAACACATTGCTGATTCCACGCAACACAAACATCGGCAGCACAGAAAAGAAATAGAGAAACGGCAGCAACAAATAAAACCCAATAGCACGCATGTGGGGCAAAATTAGGAAATTTGGATGGGAGTGCATATATATGTGTACACATATAATGAACTATTTATATTTGAAAATCCTTTACCCAATATGAAACTCAGAAGCGTAAAAGCGCTGCAATATGCCGATATGATGGACATGGGCGGTATGCCTGTGCGTCAGCCATTGCCATCAGCCACCATTGAACATGCCGACCCATTCCTGCTGTTACACCATCATCAGGGAAAGGTGCAAGCCGGCCGACATCCACGGGAGGTTGGGGTAGGGCCGCATCCACACAGAGGGTTTAGTCCTGTAACCTTTATTTTTAAGGGGGATGTGCATCATCGGGACAGCAGGGGCAATAGCGCTGTGGTGGCAGCAGGTGGTGTGCAATGGATGGATGCCGGCATGGGTGTTATGCATAGTGAGCGTCCATCCGCAGCACTAGCCAAGTCAGGTGGGGAACAGGAAATTGTTCAGTTATGGGTAAATACCCCGGCAGCACATAAAATGGATCAACCCAATTACCAGGCTCTGCAGAAGGAAGATATTCCGGTGGTGCAGGCAGATAAGGGCGAAGGAACTATTCAGGTGGTGGCAGGCAGGTATGCAGGTATTACGGGTCCGGCCCGCACGAAACTGCAATTGCTCATGTTGCGTGCTGATTTTTCTGCTGATGCGCAACATACCTTCGAAATTCCGACACACTTTCATACACTATTGTATGTAGTAAAAGGCCAAATACATGTAGAAAAATATGGTCCGGTGCAGGCTTTGCATATGCTTGAATTTCAGGATGACGGAGAGGCCATTCAATTATCCACTAATCAGGCAACAACGTTTTTAATTTTAGCTGCTGAGCCTTTAAATGAACCGATTGTGCAATATGGACCCTTCGTTATGCGTAATCAAACCGAGATATTGCAAGCTATGCGCGATTATCAAATGGGTAAAATGGGCATCTTAATTGAAGAATTTGAAGAACAAACTTCCTGATACCATTTACTCACGAACCACAACAAATTGCCTGTGCAAATTGTCCACCGTAAATGTATAAACACCCGGGGCAAGATCAGGTAATGCAATATGTAATTTTGATTGTGTGCATACGCCTTCAGCTACACGTTCACCCGTAATTGAAGTGATTGACCATGATTTATTTTGAAAATCAGTTTGCAAGTAAACATATATATCGCTGCTTGCCGGGTTCGGAAATAATTGCAATGCAGGTTGTAAGAGATGATTGATATCTGCAACTACATCTGCTGAATCAACAATTCCTGTGCCCATATTATAAAAGCTTCCCGAAGGTGTAATTTCCAATGTAACCGGGCGTACCATAACATACGGATATGCTTCACCATCAATAACGGCATAAATATGTTGTGGAAACGTAACAGGTGTTTCTGTTACGCGTGTGTAAATGCCAAACCTTTCCTGTGCAAGAAAAATATGATAACCTAAAACACCTGTTTCATCTCCTGCAACAATATCGACATCCATCTGATTGTTAGTGCCATCCGAAAGCGTGGCCATTACCTCTTCAACGGGTGACACAGGATACATCCTAAGGGTAGGATCACCAAGTAAACTGATATGCGTCCATTTTGGAAATAAATTACTGATGTAGGTTGAATTATTATTTTGCGTCAATCTGGCCGCCTCACCAATTGTTGCACCCATACCCATTTCATGTGTTTGCCAATGCGGGCGACCAGCCCATGCGTTTGTTAAGGTTGTGCCACCAGCCAGAGATGCACGCAAAAAATTATCGGGTGAATCCCAGTCACCGAAATAGCTGCCAAATAAAAAGCTGAATACGGTTTTAGTGGTATCAGCAGCAAAATCGGTAGAAGTGCCAACGCCGCTTGCGCCTTGAAACCATCCGCCACCGCAACCATAGCTCCACACATAGCTGGAATCACGCATCGTTGGAAAAAAATCAAGTTCTGCAATGTGATCATTTCCAATCAGCGGTCCGAAATTTCTCCAACCGGATGCTGCGAATGCTTCACCTGCAAAGGCGCCAAAATTATCATCGATAAGTGCACGTTGCGTAAAACGGGTTATGCCGTTTCGATACTGATGATTGTTATCCAGATATCTTTTCAACAAGACCGCTTCATCAACACCGAAAACAGGCAGATTAAACATATCGATACGACCAACTTGTAAATCCACTCTCGATTTAAACACATTCTGATCGTATTTTCCATCACCGGGCACATTCCAATTTTCTGTTCGTCCTGCAATTGTATTATTTATTGTTTCATCGGTATAATCGGCATCGATATCACCATAAATGCCATCTGCTGGCCATGCGCCCTGGTGTTCAGGGTGACCATCCGGATACATATTTCCACTGTATAAAACAGGTACTCTTCCGAATAAAACAATGGCGTGAATAGTTGTATCTAAATTGGCTTCTGTATTAATCATTTCATGCACAGCTATCGGTGTCATATCGCGTGCCACTGACAATTGACGAACACCCCACCCATCGCCTGAAATATCTTCCTTAAAGCGATAGAGTTCATTTTCGATTGTTGCTATGATGGTTGTATCTACTACCAATAAACAGGTGCCTCTATAATCTGTTATACCTATTTCAATTCCGCTTAATACATATCCCTCGCCGGTTATGCCGCTGGAAATATCTCTTGCCACTTTATAATTATAATAAATGCCTGGTTCAACATCCGTATCGGTATAGGTTACGGCAGTGCCATCATAAGTGGCAACGGGTGTTCCCCAAGAAACTTCTTCGCGGCCTTTTTTATATATACGATATTCAGTAGCATTTGCATGTGCAGGCCAATGTAGCGTGATGGCGGATGGACTTACTTCAGCTGAAATAAGAACAGCATAATCGGAAGTGAGCTGTGCCTGAACAAACAGTGAGCAAATGAGGCAGAGAGAAAGGAGGATTAATCGCATGTTAGAAATAATTTTGGGAAATAAATTGAGCAAGTTTAGAGGCAGCATCCGGGTGTTTTCTAAACCACAATTCCGGCTCAATTAATTCCAATTCCATTAACAAGGGAGAGCCATGTATATCGCGTGTAAAATCAACACGAGCATAAGCAGGCAGAGTAGGGCATGAGGCAATGGCCAGCTCTGCAAAAGTAATTTCTTCTGCTGTGGGTGTATATGGATGCACCGTTCCTCCAAAATCATCCTGAACCCGAAAGTCGCCACTTTTTGCGCGTTTTAAAACGGCATGCGTGAATTGTCCACCCATCAGCATACAGGAAACTTCACCGAAAGAAAGTATTGCCTCCTGAAAGGGTTGAAACAACATCGCTTCCTGTGCAATTAATTCGCTGAATATCGGTTGAATCTGTTTAATGGTATCAGCCTCCACCACATAGGTATGTCGCGCTGCACCGGAGACAGCTGGTTTAATGATACCTCTGTTTACGTTTCCTAAAATATTTTCAAGGGTAAGTGAGCTGCCTTTCTCAATAAATTGTGTTTCCACAATTGGTACACCGGCTTGTTGTAAATCTGCCAGATAATGTTTGTCCATATTCCACCGAACAGTTTCGATGGCATTGATACAAATCGTTTTATCAGCGATGTGATTCAGCCATTGTGTAAATGCAGCAAAGCGATTAAAATAATCCCACATCGTTCTGAAAATGATACATGTAGGTGAGGACCAATCAAATGCAGGGTCACTCCATGAAATGCGCTCAGCAGATAATCCGTGTTGTGCAAATGCATCTATCAGCAAGGCATCATCACGCAGGATATTATCAATATAGTCGTTGGTATGCTGTGGATTTACATAGCGATCCTCAGTAACCAAAACGATATCGCGATGTGACATGTTATTTGTTATTTCGGGTAAAATAGGCAGCTGTTGAAGTCAACCCACCGATAATACCCATTGCAATTGCGACGATAAAGAATAAAGTGTACCCGTTTTTAAAATTGAACAGGTTTGCCATTTTACCGGACATAATTGAATCGTTTGCTAAGTCTTTAAAGATATAAGCAACCATCCAGGTAATAAATACAATCAGCATGCCTGCAAAAAATGCGCGCCAGGCAGATTGATAGTTGACGATAAAAGAAATGAGGAAGGTAAGCGGGGCAAATATCCACCACCATGGCAGGAACGTTTGTCCCGCCATACACAGCGCAAAACCGGTGATGATACTGCCTAAATACTTCATATCAATTAAATCGAATCGAGAATTTTGCGTCTTTAGCTGCTTCTTCTTCGTTGGAATACATATGTAGTATGTAATATTTTCCTGTAGCCCAGCTATCAATAAAGTTGTCGTAATATTTACTACCCGGATTACCACTTTGTCCGCCCGGATAAACACCCACAGCCTGCACAGGTTCTGTTAATTCAACGATCATGCGCCAACTTGGTCCGTTGCGTTCGCTGGTCGCATTTACGATATTGCGATAACCTCCTGTATGTACACCTGTTTTGCTAAATGCCGGAATCTGGCTCAGGTGCATTATCTGCGTGTTTTTATGCTTGTACCAAGTGAGCAACGATTTATCTTCCTTCCGCAGTGAATCAACAATTTGCACCATGGCCAAGAAACTTAATTCAATTATATCATCCAGTGTTTCTTTTTGATCGGTGGTTGCCTTTACATCATATAACGCATAATCAACAGGCCAAACCTGCATTGCGTTTACAGTATTATAAATATTCGGTTGAACATAGGCAATAACAGAGTCGCGCATTTCGTCCCATAACATTTGATATAAAGTATCCCACCAAACCTGGAAATAGGTTGGTGCTTCAATATCAGGGTCATTCATAAATTTCCACTCCTGAAGTGCCGTATACACTTCGCATGCACTGTTGCCAGTACCTTTTTTACAAGGTTCTGATAAATGTCCGAACATAACGGGCAATGCTTCATTTGCATGCAGATTAAAATTGTTCTGCTGCAATTGCTGCATGGTTTCTATAGTAGCATCCTGTGTTTTTTCCAGCGATCTGTTGATGATGCGGTTTCGGTAAAATTCAAAATCAAATCCTGTATAATAATACGGATAGGTTTCGTCGGTGCCATGTTGATTCGCTGAAGAAACAAATCCGCGCTCCGGATTTAAAATATAGGGGTTGTGATCGTAAGGAATAAATCCTGTATAATAATCATCCGGATTACTGCCATCTAAAATAAATCTGCCCTGATCCTGTTTTTTCAATGGCAAACGTCCTTGCTGGGTAATGGCAATATCACCATCCTGCGCAGCGAAAACAAAATTTTGTGCAGGACAATTAAAATAACTGATGGCGTGTCGATAATCATTAAAATCGGTTGCCCTGTTCAGTAAATAAAACGTTTTAATAGGTTCTCCGGGTTCAAGTGCTGCCCAGCGCATGGCCAGATGCACGCGTTGTTTTTTAAATGGCGTAGCATCCGGTTCGCGATTAATCATTTCATCGTTGTAAACAATCGGACCGAATTGCGTATATAAAACCGTATCGATTACAGGATCGCCATCTCGCACCACAATGGTTTCTACACGTTTTTCAGTAGGTAACCATTTTTTACCAAACTTATAATTCGTTTCCGTATCATCCTGAAATTCAACCGTATACCAGTCGCGCACATCAATTCCCGCGTTTGTTACACCCCAGGCTATATGTTCATTATAGCCAATTACGATAGCAGGTGCGCCGGGTAAACTTACACCATAGCAATTGCTGTTTGGTGTTTGCAATTGAATCTCAAACCATAAAGAAGGCAGATTTAATTGCAGGTGCGGATCGTTTGCCAGAATGGGTTTTCCGGATTTACTTTTCGAACTGTCAATTGCCCAGTTATTGCTACCTACCTGATTACGTCCATGTTCTGTTTCAAAAATTTCCAGGACTTTTCTGAAATATCCACCTCTGATAGCCTGTTGTAAGGTGTCATTTGAAACAGCTGCAAAGTCATATGTTTTTTCCTTTGGAATGATCGGGTCAATTCCGGCAGGCCTGTCAGGAAATAATAATTCGAAATCTTCTTTTGATAATAATTTGCGCAAATTGGAATACTCCATGTCATCATCGTAACCGGTGAGCGTGCTGCTCATGTATTGTAATAACAAAGCTGAGTTTAAAACCGTCCATGGTTCCGGTTTGTAATTCAGTAATTTAAACTCAATCGGCAATTCTTCATAACCATCGTTTAATATTTCATCGATGTATGCATTAACGCCATCCGCATAAGAAGTCAGGCATCCAAATAGAGCGCTATCGGCTTTCCATAATTCTACATTGCGTTCAGCAGCGTAAACCATACCCATTCGGCGCTGTTCAAGGTCGTAAGCCACAAAACGATCTCCAAAAATTTCACTGAGTCGGCCACCGGCTGCACGGCTTTGGATATCCATCTGCCAGAGGCGGTATTTGGCAGTTACATACCCTTGCATGAAATACAGCGATTGATCATCTTCTGCAAAAATGTGTGGCACCAGACGTTCGTCGAAGTACACTGAACCACCTACATTGGGCTTAATAACTGGCACCTCCACATCTGAAAAAGCTTGTTCAGTTTCAGCGTTGGCCATGAAGCCACGCACTGGATCCATGAGTTTGCCTAAAGGTGGCAAACCAGCGATGCCTGTATCCAAAATGAATATCAGGGCAACCGGGATCAGAAATAACAGAAAAATCTTAAAATACCGCATAATTCAAAATCGCCTAAAGTTAACGAATTCCTCTCAGCCAACTATCCACATCATCAACCCCATGGCGGCACTAATGCCTATCCAAAGAGGCATACTCACCTTGTACTTATGTAAGGCAATAATAGAAACGCCTATCCATATCAAAGCTGTTATATTCAGGGTTTGAAAATCTATTTCGGCAAACTGTTGGTGGTGTTTGCCAAATAAAACAGCCTCTGCAAAGTAAACAGTGAGGTTAAGTATCACCCCTGTAATCGCGGCGGTTACAAAAGTAAGGGCTTGTTTCACATGCGGATTATCCTGTGTGCGCTCAATAAGTGGTCCTCCTGCAAAAATGAATAGAAAGCAGGGCAGAAAGGTATAATAGGTGGTGGTAAATAGCCCCAAAGTGCCCAAGAGCAGGGAGTTTCCGCCAGTGGTATAACCGCCCATAAAGCCAACAAAAGCCAACACCATAATTAAGGGCCCGGGTGTGGTTTCGCCTAATGCCAAACCGTCGATCATGTGCATGCTGTTCAGCCATTCATAGTGATACACTGCTTCCTGGGCCACATAAGGCAATACCGCATAGGCCCCACCGAAAGTGACAAAGGCAGCTTGTGTGAAAAAGGTAATCAGGTCATGCCAGAACGAGGCATACGCACCGCTAATGGCAAACAGATAAGGAATAAGCCATAGCGCAGAGAAAATGCCTATTTGCCGCAGAAGCTTTGACACCTGAAAACGGGTATGTGGAAGTGGGGAGGTTGTAGTTAAAAAATAGCCCTCCTCGTCTGTTCTGGTGTCTTTGGCTGCATGATTACCTGTGCTTTTACGCTTTTTGTTCAGGTATATGCTGATGAAGGCAATTGCGAAAGATGCGGCAAGTATCCAAATAAAGGAGATTTTGAAGAAAAAAATGGCAATAAAACTGCCGATTGCCAGCAGGTAGTGCATCCAATCGGTTAGCGATCGTTTGCCAATTTTAATCATGGCGAGTAAAACGATGGCTACGACAGCCGGTTTTAACCCGGTAAACAAGCTTTGCACCCAGGGGATATCGCCAACGGTAACATATAAAAGGCTGAGTATCAACAGAATACATGCAGATGGCAGCACAAACAGGATACCTGCTGCCAATCCACCGCGTGTGCCATGTAGCAGCCAGCCGGTATAGGTAGCTAGTTGTTGTGCTTCCGGCCCGGGCAGCAGCATACAATAATTGAGTGCGTGGAGAAATTTACGGTCGCTGATCCATCTCTTTTTATCGACGAGATAGCTATGCATGATGGCAATTTGTCCAGCCGGTCCGCCGAAACTTATCCATCCAAGTTTAAACCAGAATGCCAAAGCCTCTCTAAATGTAGGTTTAGCCGGGGCAGTCATGGTCGGGTTGGTGTTTAATCAATATCGCTGTCGGAAATGGAAAAGGAACAGGTATGGTCAAAGCCATCGTCACCTTCCTGAGAAGCAGAGGTCCAATTGTTACTGTCGGCAATATCCTTGGTGACATCGAAACCGGGTTCTGCAACCAATGATAATCGGTTGATATATTGCTCGCATTCAGCGTTAGCGTCGTTTAATTCGTCGCCGAAGGAGTAGATTACCTCGGAAGTGCCCGGGTTTAAAATCAGGGAGTCTGTAAACGTAAAGCCACCGCTACCATCCGTGATATATAATATAAGGGTATGCGTGCTTTCATTGCTTACTGTTTTTTCCCAGGTGGAGTAGGCATTGCACGACCATAAGAAGAGAGCAGAAATACTGACTGCTGTAAGGGTAATAATGGGTCTCATGATGTTCGGAAAGATAGGAGGATTTATACAATCCACAAAGCGGAATCGTCACAATTACAGTGAAAAATCCTGCTTAACCGCCCACCACGCTGATTTTACGATGTCATGATTTTTTCTGTAAATACAAATAATCCAAATAGTATATTACCTTGAGCGACAGGCCGTTAGTGTGTGGCGTCTGCATTGTTTTGGTGAAATTGCTCGCATAATCGTCGGCACGAATGCCGTCTGACTGAAATACATTATCCTTCCAGATCACGTTCAGAAAGCTGCCGGGAGCAAACTGCCAGGCGTAAACGAAGTCGACATTAAATACATTGAAGTTCAGGTCATAGCTACCAGTGAAAGGG
>JAKQVC010000169.1 GCA_029571985.1 Bacteroidota bacterium
TCTTTTCTCCGCTGCGCTGCGCAAAAATTCACTTCATAGCAGGCACTCACCTATGAAGTAGAATCTTTTCTCCGCTTCGCTGCGCAAAAATTCACTTCATAGCAGGCACTCACCTATGAAGTAGAATCTTTTCTCCGCTTCGCTGCGCAAAAATTCACTTCATAGCAGGCACTCACCTATGAAGTAGAATCTTTTCTCCGCTGCGCTGCGCAAATATTCACTTCATAGCAGGCACTCACCGCTCACCTTACGAAATAAATTTCCTCAAAAGGTACTCGAAATCTTTCGTGATAGATGCCTTCTTTTGTGCCGGGGCCGCAGCTGATGATCATGTTGAATTCTGTGCTGCGGGGAAGGCCTAAATATTTTCTGAGTTTTTTGCTGTCGAAACCTTCCATCGGACAAGTAGCATAGCCTTCAGCTGTCATGCTGAGCATAAAGGTTTGTGCGGCGAGGGCAGCGGACTTGTGACAAACGACACGTAAATCCTGTTTGCTTACCTGCCATACTACCGGTCGCCATAAAGATGAAATGCCAACTATACATTTGCGTATGTATCCTGAAATGCCAAACCAATCCTGGAAATAATACAGGCGCATTAAATGAGAAAAATACCTGAGTTTTCTTTGTGATCGCTTATCTAACTGCGATACCGGCACACCACCATAGCGAGCATGATGAAATTGAAAATTAGCCTGTGCCCTTGCCTTGTATTTTGCTTTTGGCACGGCAATGATGACTAATTCGCGCGCCGTTTTGGCCGCATTTTGCGACATGCAGAAAACCGCAATATCCGCAATCATTTTGGCATCACGGATATGGTAGAATTCCCACATTTGCATATTACTGCTGTTGGGTGCTAATGCGGCGCGTTCAATACTGCGCTTTACAGCTTCAGTATCAAAAGGTGCTGAAGCATCGTAAATGCGCATACTTCTGCGCTGTTCTACAATCGACTGAAAAATGGCGGCCTGTTCTGTCATAAACGAATGGGTATGGTGTGCTGGGTAAGCACATGAGGTAAGTGATAAAAAAGGCTGCCCGAATATAGTAGGCAGCCTTCTTTATGTATGTAAATTTTATTGAGCAAGCGTGCGTAATACTAAATTCATATCTACACGCTCATCAACAATACGTGCAATATCGGCAATGGAAACACGCTCTTGTTGCATCGAATCCCGCTCACGAATAGTAACTGTATTATCCGTTAAGGTCTGATGATCGATGGTGATACAATATGGAGTACCAATCGCATCCATCCTGCGATAGCGTTTTCCGATACTGTCTTTTTCCTCATAATAACACTGATGGCGATATTTCAAATCATTGAATATTTCCATCGCCTTTTCCGGTAAACCATCTTTTTTCATTAATGGTAAAACAGCTACTTTAACGGGAGCCAGCACGGCTGGTAAACGCAAAACTGTGCGCGTGTCATCATTTACAGGTTCTTCATCATACGCGTTACACAGCATCGCCAAAAACATACGATCGCAACCAATGCTGGTTTCTACTACATACGGCACATAGCTTTCGTTTAATTCGCTGTCGAAATATTGCATTTTCTTACCGCTGAATTCTGTATGCCTGCTCAAGTCGTAATCTGTTCTGCTGTGAATGCCTTCTAACTCCTTAAAACCAAAAGGAAAATTAAATTCAATATCAACAGCCGCATTTGCGTAATGCGCTAATTTATCGTGGTCGTGAAAACGCAACATGCCTGCGTCAGTGCCTAAAGCCTGATGCCAACGCATACGCATGGCTTTCCAATAACTGTAGAAATTTAATTCTTCACCCGGACGTACAAAAAATTGCATTTCCATTTGCTCAAATTCGCGCATGCGGAAAATAAACTGTCTTGCAACAATCTCATTTCGAAACGCTTTTCCAATCTGTGCAATACCGAATGGAATTTTTTGTCGGGTAGTGCGCTGCACATTCAGAAAATTCACAAAAATACCCTGTGCTGTTTCCGGGCGCATATATATTGTATCTGCATCATCAGCAACCGAACCTAATTTGGTACTGAACATCAAATTAAATTGACGCACATCTGTCCAGTTTCTGCTACCGGTTTCCGGGTCGGCGATTTCGCAATCGAGAATGATTTGTTTCATTTCTTCGAGATTGCCATCCTGCATCGCTTTTACAAAACGGGCATGCACAGCATCTCTTTTGGCAGCTATTTCTAAAACACGATTATTCGTGCTGCGGAACATCGCCTCATCAAATTGCTCAAAACGTTTTCGCGCCTTCTCAACTTCTTTATTGATCTTATCGTCCTGTTTGGCAAGATAATCTTCAATTAAATTATCGGCACGATATCTTTTTTTGCTGTCCTTATTATCAATCAACGGATCACTGAAGGCATCCACGTGACCTGATGCTTTCCAGGTGGTCGGATGCATCAAAATGGCGGCGTCTAAACCCACAATGTTATCGTGCATCTGCACCATAGCCTTCCACCAGTATTCCTTGATATTGTTTTTAAGTAAGGCGCCATACGGACCGTAATCATATACGGCACTTAAACCGTCATAAATTTCACTGGACTGAAATATAAAACCATACTCCTTGGCATGGCTCACTACCTTCTTAAACTTTTCAGCATCATTCGCTATCATGCTGCAAAGTTACCAAAGCCAAACGAGGGTTAAAACCTGATGCAAACGCAGATTTGTTAAGTAGGCAAAGCCTTGTATGGTATTCTGGATTGGAGTTTACATACATTTTATGTAGATTTATCGAGTAAATACTATGAGAGCCAGGATTACACTTTTCACATTAACCCTGTATGTTGTATTTGGCGTCCCCAGCTTATCTGGCCAATACACCACTGAGTGGAGCGTAAATATCGGGTCTTCAGATCCTGAAATACCTACTGCTGTGTGTTTGGATTCAGATGAAAATATCATTGTGGCTGGTAAGTCGTGGTCCGAGGAAACACCCGGTTACCATGATTATGAAGATGCCTGGCTTACCAAGCTTTCACCTGAAGGCGAAGTTATCTGGTCTCGATGTTATGGCAGTTATTTCGACGATCAGTTTGTTTCGGTACTGCCTAAACCCGGCGGTCACCTGTTAGCAGGCGGTGCCGCACTGGAAGCCACCGGCGATGTAACCGAGCATTTCGGAAGCGCAGATTTCTGGGTGATAGAAGTAGATGAAAATGGCGAATTGCTCTGGCAAAAATCTTATGGCGATGCATCAGTCGATTATTTGGTCGAAATTATCCCTGCAGGCGATGGTAATTATCTATTGCTCGGCAACTCGACGGTAACCGATCCAACTGCATTTCCTTATGGGTTTCAAGACCAGTTCCTGGTGATTAAAATTGATCCAAATGGGAATGAATTTTGGCGAAAATCTTATGGGGGTTCTGCGTTCGAAAGTTTGCAGTCGGGATATGTCGATGCAAATTATGACATTATTCTAGCAGGTGGCGCACAGTCTGATGATGGTGATGTAGTAAATCATACCTACTTTGGTGATGCGGATGCCTGGTTCTTAAAAACCGATTCTGCCGGAAATATCATTACCTCTTATTGCACCGGCGACTTAATGTATCAAGCCTATGGCGATATCTTGCCTGCTCCTGATGATGGGTATTATGCAATAACTACAGGACTTTTGGGTGGCGACTGCTTTGATGCTTATTGTCATGATTATCAACTATGTAAGGTAAATGACGATGGTATTGTACTGTGGCAAAAAAAGTATGGTGGCGTGGGTTATGATGGACCGTGGAAACTCGAACAGGATGTAAATGGTTTTTTTATAGGTGGTGTTTCGTATTCTGCTGCCCTGCCTGGTTTCCACTGGTTTGGCGAATTGGATTTTTATGTGGTAAAAACGAATGCAAACGGCGACCTCCTCTGGCAGTATTGTTACGGCGGTACTGATATAGAAAGTAGTGGCGGAGGTTTCGATATCATCAGTGATAAAATGGGCGGATTTATCCTTGTAGGTAGCACCGAATCTATTGATGGCGATATTTCTTTCCCTCTCGGATCTAGTGATGGCTTAGTAGTAAAGGTAAAATGTGATGGCGTTGCAGAAATATTCGCTGAAGATGATACCGTGATTTGCGCCGGTGATACCGTGCATCTATATACTCCTTATCAATCAGGTGCTGCTATTCAATGGTTTAAAGATGGCAATCCGATACCATTTGCAACGGATACGACGCTGTTATGTTTTTCGGCTGGAGAGTACTACGCGGAAGTTACCTCCGAATCTTTTTGCATAACACGTTCTGAAAAGATACATATCGTAGATACTTGTGGTCCTGTCGTTATTGAAGAAATGCCTTTTACCGTTTTTCCAAATCCGGCTTATGGCAGCTTTGTGATTAAATGCGTTGACCAATACGCGATTAAAAACGCCTATTCCGTAACTATTATGTCGGCAAGAGGAGCACAATTGGTTCGTTACCTTAATCTGTCGCCCGACCAGCCATTTACCTGCGATGTGCAATTGGAAGATGGTATGTATTTCGTGCTGATTGAAGATGCAGTTACCCACAAGCAGTATTGCCTTCCTTTAATGCAATTGGATACCGATTAAATGGGGTATTGAGCGATTTTGCTACATCCACTGTTTGCTGAAGAAATCAAAGATTAGCTTTGAATTACTACTCCCTCCGCCTTACGCTGCAATTACTTAGAAATCCATAGAGCCGGATCAAGTATCACCGTTCCTTTCCAGATTTCCAGGTGTACTTCTGTTTTACCTTCCTCAGGGTCTTCCCAGGCCGTACCTATTTTTTGTTTAGTAGTAACCTTGTCGCCGGCTTTTACGGTAACATCACTTAAGTTCGTATATACAGAATAGTATTCACCGTGCTTAATAATTACCCCCTTTTGGAATGATGGATTGAATATCACATTCACGACTTCTCCATCAAAAATACTGCGCACCAGTGAGCCATCTGCTGTTGCGATGTCAATGCCATTGTTTTCGACCATGACATCTTTTAACACCGGATGCGGATGTGTTCCAAAACGTTCTGTAATCGTGCCCCGCTCAACCGGCCACGGTAACTTGCCCTTGTTGCCGGAAAAGTTTTTGCTAATGAGCTGCATTTCCGGTGTGAGCCCGAGATTTATCTGCTCGGCCGGCTTTTCCTTTGTTTGAACCGGTGTTTGCGGTGTAGTGGTAGTACCGGTAGTGGTATTTGCTTTTTCTGCTGCCTTTTTAGCCTCCGCTTCCTTTTTTGCAGCTTCTTCAGCAGCGCGTTGTTTTTCCTTTTTTATTTCTTCTGCGATAATGGCCTGAATTTTATTCTTCAGCGAAACCGCATCTTTTTTCTTTTTATCTATCTGCTTCTTCAAATCTTTTTCCTGCGTCGATAATTTTTTTAGCGCAGAATCTTTTTTCGACTTTTCATCGTCTAATTTTTTCTTTTCTTTTTCTTCCTTCGCCAACAGTGATTCTTTTTCTACTTTTTCATTTTCAATATGCGCAATTTTGGCCTGTAAATCTTCACTGATATCTTCAATTGCCGTAATCTGGTCTTTTCTGAATCCGTGAAAGGAGCGTATATACTGCACGCGTTGAAAGGCATCATTAATGCTCTCGGCCGAAAAAATAAAATGCAGTGGCTTGTAATCTTGATCATGCACATAGGTGTAATACACCATCTGCGCATATTGCTTCTTTAACTCGGATATATCATCCTGCATGGCCTGGATGGCGCGGTTGGTTTGGGTGAGTTCAGTATTTACACTGGTTACCTGTTGTGCAATGGTGGTAATTACTTCTTCCCGCATATCAATCTTGCGGTTGAGGAGTTTGAGCTCATTCATTGAATTCTCCTTCTTCTTTTTGGTTGAATTCAATAAATCTTCAGCATCCTTTATCTCATCCTGAAGTTTGTCGTATTTGTTTTGGAGTGCTGTTTTGTCACTTGATTGCGCAAATGCCGGTGTGCTGTTGAGCATGAGCATGCCCGCCAGCAGGATGGCGCATTTAATCCATCCGCGTGTATTTCGGATTAATACTGAAGCTGAATTCAAATGGTTTGTCGAATTCAATATCTGAAAATTCAATTTCGGCTTCGAGGTTTTCCTTGGCATTCAGTAAAATGTTTCTGTTTAACGCAAAATGACGCCCGTCTATTTTCTCATAACCTCCATATTGAAGGGTAAGATTCCGATTGGCATACAAATCCACGATAAACATACGCAGTAAGTCAAAGTCCGGAGACAAGGTTAGGGTGTTTTTATACACATCTTTACTGGCAATGAGTATATAATATTCTTCACTTTCCTGACGGGTCAAGGTGGCACTGTCGTATAAAAACGGATTTCCAACGATTAAAGCCTGCAACTCCTGAAAGCCGAGGTTAAGGTTGAAGCTATCCCTTAAAAAGCTATAATCACGGGGAATATACTGCTGATTTAACCGGTCCAGAATTTCAATACTATCGGGTGTAATGCGCACACGGGCACCTTCAACGCCCAAAACCCGCAGCGAAATGCCAATCAGCGAGTCCTTGCGCATATCAATAGAGGCAATGAAACTATTGCTTAAACCGGGTGCGCTTAAATCTACTTTTGCCCTGCCGCTAAAGGTTTCAAACATGATTTCCCTTTCCTGCGCCGACGTGCGGATTTCTTCGGTGGTTAATGGTTTAATCTTGCCCCCAAAAATCGGACCGGTTGTTTTGCAGGCGCTCAACAACGCAATCATGCCAATCAGCAGTCCAAATCGGGTAAATGTATTTCGGGGCATCATTTTCATATGCGGGTCAAAAGATATGCCATCTTTTTGATTTATCAGTCGGTTAATTTACCGCTGGCAATTTTTTGTTCTATCTGCTCAGAGGTTTCTCCCAGTTGACGGGCTTTTTTCCATTGTTCTAACGCCTGTTCCGTTTCACCTAAACGATACAAAATATCGCCATAGTGTTCATGAATAACACCACTCTTTTCGCCACCAGTAGAAAGCGCCTTCTCAACCCATATTCTTGCTTCCGCATAATTACTCTGCTGATATAATACCCAGGCATAAGTATCCTGCAGCGAAGCATTGCCCGGATTTAATTTGTTTGCACTTAATGCAAGTTCAGCTGCTCTGTCTAATTTTTCCTTCCTAAGTGATAAATAATAGGCGTAATTATTTAATGTAAATACATCCTGAGGAGACAACTGAATACTTTTTTCATAGGCATCATCTGAGGCAGTATGATCACCTAATGCGTGATAAGCATCGCCCATGAGGCTCAACATTCCGGCACGTAATTCCGTATTGCTTACAGCAAGCGGAAGCCCACGTCGCAACAATTGAATGCCATCAGTATACATATCCTGCTGGTTAGCCGCCACACCTCCAAAATAATAACTCACAGCCTGGTTTGGATATAATTCAACCGCTGTGGTTGCATATTGATACAAGCTGTCATATTTCTTTAGGTCGGCATATATGTAAAACATTTTTAACCACACATCAAATACATCGTTGCGCAATTTGAGCGATTGGTTATATACATCTGCAGCTGCCTGTAACTGATTGTCGTAATACAAAAAATCACCCCGCATCGCAAATGATTTTGCATCTTCAGGATGTGCCTGCACTAATAATTCCGTCCATTCAAAAACCATATCACGGTCGGTGAAATTGGGGCGACCTATCGAATCAACAAATAATACGAGATAGAAAATTTTAGTATCAATGTCACCATCCGGATTTGCAAAGGCAGCCTGCATCGTACTTACGTAACCGGCAATATCTCCACTCTTCTTTTGCATATCCGCCTTTTTGAAGAGTAAATCGGTATTGCCCGGATCTGTTGTAATTAATTTGTCAAAGGTTTCTTTTGCTTTTGCAGGCTCTCCATTCCTTTCGTAATAATCACTCAAATACCTCAGGTAAATCGTATTATCCGGGTTGAGGTTAATCAGTATGTTCAACCAATAAATGGCTTCATCATAATCTTCAACAGCAGCATAAAGTCTTTGCAATTCAAATGCTAAATCTTCCTCAATACCAAACTGCTTGTGTAAGTCAAGCAGGGTGTTAATCGCTTTTTGCTTATTGTTGGCTTTTTCGTAACAGGCGGCGAGTTGGTAATAGGTATTTATATCAGACAGTCCCTTTGCAATGAGCGACAAATACACATCTGCGGCCTTTAGAAATTGTCCGCTGTAATTCAGAATTCCTGCTTGCAAAATGGCGAAATCCTTGTTTTGAGGTGCGAGATTTGCTGCGCGATCACTATACGTTAAGGCATCACCTACCTGGCCATGATCGATATAAATTTTGGCAAGCTGATAATAGGTTGGCGCATTATTAGGATCCATTTGCAAAACCTGTTCAAAGGTTTGCACCGCCGTATTATAATCTTCCAATGCCAGAAATTTACAGGCATCAATATATAATCGCGCTACTTCAACTGAATCTACACCCCGGTTATTTTTTGCACCCGTGCTGAATGCAGGAGTTGTGCCTGCGCTTTTTTGTGCCGACGAACCTGACCCGCAGGCTGAAAGACTTACGATTCCGGTCAGAATCCAGATATACAATACGGTTTTTCTCATGCCATGGTGCTGTAATCGCTCACACTCAAATCATCTGGCGTGCCTTGCACAATAGCATGGCTGCCAATCATTGAGTTTGCAATCAGCTTGTCACTTATGGTAACTGATTCCTGAATAATAGAATTGCGTATTAACGCATTTTTAACAGTACTGTTTTTTCCAATGGATACATGTGGACCAACAACAGCATTCTCTAATACAACACCTGAACCAATATAGCAGGGTTCTACGATGACACTGTTCCGGAGTACCACATCACCGGCTACCAGTTGTTCAGCGTCTTTCTTTAATTCTAATACGCGCTGATTGGTATACACCGTTGCATCTTTGTTGCCGCAATCAAGCCATTCATCTACACGTCCGGGACTAAACCGATATCCCTTTTGCTTCATGGCTTCGAGTGCATTGGTAAGCTGGTATTCGCCTTTTTCACGAATATTATTGTCCAGTAAATATTGCATTTCATCCCGCAGCATATCACCATTTTTAATGTAATACACGCCGATGATGGCTAAATCAGAAACAAACTGGTCGGGTTTTTCTACGAAATTGGTGATGTGACCATCTTTATTTAATTCAACCACACCGAACATCTTCCAGTTTTCCACCTTATTCACCCAAATAATTCCTTCGGTACTGGTATCTATTTTCAAATTCGTTTTGAATAACGTGTCGGCAAATGCGATAATCGTTGGTCCCTGCACAAAATCTTTCGCACACATAATCGCATGCGCAGTGCCTAGTGGTTCATCCTGATAACAGATATGTCCCTTTGCACCTAATGAAGCGGCAATGCCAACCAGCATATCTTCAACCGCTTTTCCAAAACGACCTACTACAAATGCAATATTGTCGATTGGTTCATCCGTGGTTTGGGCAATATCTTCAACCAGGCGCTGTACAATAGGTTTTCCGGCAACCGGAATTAATGGTTTTGGAACGGTAAGTGTATGAGGCCGCATGCGTTTTCCCATGCCGGCCATTGGAATAATGATGTTCATTGGCTACTACAAATGATATTGGATGTAAAGATAATGAAGGAGCAGGTATACGCTGGTGATAATTTCCGCTCAGATGCCTGTATGCCCGAATCCGCCGGCACCTCTTTCGGAATCACTCAGCGTATCGGTTCTTACCCACTCGGCTTTGGTATACGGGGCAATCACCATTTGTGCGATTTTATCTCCGGAGCTTACGGTAAATGGCTTATCACCGAAATTAATCATAATGACACGAATTTCTCCGCGGTAATCAGCATCAATTGTTCCGGGTGTATTCACCATGCTGATGCCACTATTTATGGCCAATCCGCTGCGTGGCCGGATCTGAGCTTCATATCCTTCTGGCAATTCAATAAACAATCCGGTGGGGATTAACACGCGTTGCATCGGTAAAAGTGTAATCGGCTCCGGCAAAAATGCGCGAAGATCCATACCGGCAGCATGTGGTGTCGCATATGCCGGGTCAGGGTTTGTGCTTGTATTGATAATTTTAATTTGCATACAATGTTCGTTTATGAGCGGGCTACAGGTTTGCTGCGCGATGACCAAAGTTTGCCGATGTCAAGCCACCAGGCAAACCCAATAAATAGAAACAATAAAACTATTCGTACCGAAAAGCTCATCCAAAAGTTTGTCAGGCTGTTCGCTATTTGCAAACCCACCAGACATAACACAATAGCCATCACCAGATAACTCAGAATTTTACGCATAGGGTAGGGCACATGATAGTGATGTTGCCCGATGTAATAACTCATCACCACCATCCCGAAATAACATGCACAGGTTGCCCAGGCAGCACCTGCATAACCATATGCCGGTATAAGTAAATAATTTAATCCTAAAGTGATAACCGCACCTGAAATGGGAATGAGTGTGGCAAAGGTTGTTTTGTCAGTAAGTTTATACCAGACACTCTGGTTGTAATAAATGCCTAAAAATAATTGAGCTAATAATAAAACAGGTACGATGCCTAAACCACTATGATATTCTTCGCCAATAATAATTTTAAAAATATCCGGAAATAATCCAACACCTAAAAAAATAATACAACAAACAATCACAAAGTATTTCATGATTATGGCGTATAAGGATGGTGCGTTTTTGTCGGTCGACTGACTGAAAAAGAAAGGTTCAGCACCCATCCGAAAACCTTGTACGGCAAGGGTCATAAAGATAGCTAACTTGTAAACGGCGCTGTAGATACCAACCTGCTTCAAGTTTTCAGTCACACTGCCTGAACCCCAATATTTAATTAATACACGGTCGAGTGTTTCATTAATCATACCGGCCAGTCCGATAATAATTAAAGGCGCACCATACCTGAGCATTTGCGTAAATATCTGCCTGTCGAATGTCAGGCGAACCATAGATGGAAGAAACAAACAAAATGTAACAGCGCTCGCAATAACATTGGCAATAAAAACATACGCTATGCCATGTTCGGGTTGATAGGTGAATCCTATAGCGCTGAACATGTCCGGCTTTTTCAGTAAAGCAGGCAATAGAAAAAAGGCATTACATAGTATATTGATGCCGATATTGGTCAGCTTAATAAAAAAATATCGCCAGGGTCTGCCCTCCAGCCTCAATCGGGCGAAAGGAATATTCACCAACGTATCAAAGGCAATGATGAGCGCAAAATACATCACATAGGATGATTTTCCGGCATACCCTAAACCGCTTGCAATGTCGGAAGCATTAAATAATAGAGCTCCGGTAATAACAGCCGTAGTAAAAAATAAAAACACCTGCGCCGAACCAAATACACGTGCAATCGGATGCCCTTCTGATTTTGCCGCAAACCTGAAAAATGCCGTTTCCATGCCGAACATACAAATGACATTGATGAAGGTAACATAGGCATACATTTCAGAAATAATCCCGTAGTCGGCCTGATCAGTAAAAACACGCGTATGCAGCGGTGCCAGCAGATAGTTGAGTACCCGCACCAAAATCGTGCTCATGCCATAAATGGCTGTTTGGGTAACTAAACTTTTCAGCTGACGCATAGGGCGAAGGTAAGGTGAACCGGAGCAACAATCCCCATCTGTATTTCTACAAAATTGCCATGTATGGACGGCGGTGTCTATTAAATCGTATGGTAAGGTATACACCTGAATACCGGCTAAAAGCCTGGTAAATCGGCTGTCAGTTTTTAGGCCGGGTACTGTACAAACCCAATCTGCACCCGGTTTTCACGGTATTTTAGCTGATCTAATGCAAAAAGTATACCGGATTCCATAAACGCATAGGTCTGTTAACCACAGAAGGGTTGTGGCTGTTATAGGTTCCGGGGGTTGACTAATCACCCCGGAATATGTATCTTAGTAGTCCCTGACCGTTTATGATGCGACTTTACACACTCCTGATCTGCCTTATCTGCGCCCTGTCTGCTACAGGCCAAACTTTCCAATTGTTCACCGAAGATTTTAATACCGGTGGAGGCTCGTTTACATTAAATACCCCCGGACCCGGCGGAGCACCGCTCGGTACCAATAAATGGATAATTAACGACAGCTATACCGGTGGCTTTGGATATCCGAATACCACAACACAGGATTTGACTGAATCAGGAACCATCGGCGGCGCTCCAATGAGTCCGTATCTGCATATTTACGATGAAGAAGGCGCTCCGGTTATCAGCTGTGCCAGCTATGATCCGACTGATCCTTCTGATAATTTCACAGAAATGACCGGCGGGTTTTGTACACTCGGTCTCATTGATATTGAATTTACCTTTTTCTGGCTGGGTCAGGGTGGCCCCGGTGATTATGGACAAGTGTATTACAGTGCAGATGGCGGTCCGTGGACACCATGCGGCATGGCACTTTATGCTGACCAGGATTTATGGAAATATGAAGTGATTTCTGAACCGGCTTTTGAAGAAGTAGCCAATTTAAGATTTGGATTTCGTTGGGTAAATGATAATAGCGGTGGCACTTCAACTATGTCGTTTGCCATTGATGATATTATTGCAGTTGGTACTTACGACGAAGCCATTCATCCGGTTGATATTAATATTGATTTCGTTTTTCCTGATCCTGTATGTAAACTCAGTACATTGATTGTTGGATGGTCATTGTCTGATCCATTGTGCGACGGTATTTATGAAATTGAATTATCAAATGCTGCCGGTGTTTTTGCTGCACCTACCTCATTGGGTGTATTTACCATCTTTGCTGAAGATACAGTTGGCGCAATTGCAGCCGTTATTCCGGGTCCTATTCCGGATGGCGATTGCTATAAAGTGCGCATCAACCGAACCTCTCCATTACCAGAAATAACCGGTGAAGCCAGCGTGTGTTTTACCGTAGAAAGTTGTCCGAATATTATTACGACTCTGGCACCTGCTGTTACGTTCGATAGTAATGCGGTTTGTGTAAATAGTGTGATTGATGTGCCGTTTTTTTCTACAGGTGTGTATACACCCGGCAATATTTATACGGCACAATTAAGTGATAGTACCGGAAGCTTCGACACGTATTCTGTGATTGGTACTTTTACTAGTAACGCCACCTATGATCCGATGTTAGGTTCGCCTCCGGGTACAGTGAGCGGTATAGTACCCGTTGTGCCTCCGGGATGTAATTATTTTATCCGCGTCGTCAGCAGCGCGCCTGTAGCCGAAGGTTCCGCTTATGGGCCTATTTGTATTCAGGAATGTGATATCGAAACAAATGATATTGAAGATGTGTATGCCTGTATCACCGAAGAAACAGGAGTTACCATCACCATCTCTTATGATGTAAATGTTTTTGATGATATAGAAACCTATTGTGATACGAATACTTTCTGTGTGGAAGTGCTGGATGCCATGTTCTTTACACAGGCAAATATTTGTGGTCTCGGTTTTACTGTAGATACCGATGATGGTACTATTGATTTGGAAATCCCGGGATATTTTGATTTGGTTGCCATGGGTTTAGATGCAGGCGTATGGTATATGCGTGTGAATGCGAATTGCGGAACACCTTCTGAAAATACACTGGGTACTCTCGTACATCTTACCATAGGCGCACCGGCTGACGACCCACCTGTGCTTATTCCTTCTGATACTTTATTGTGTGAAGGTGCTATTGGTAATGCAACGGTGATTCCATATAACCCGAATTCAAATTATCAATTCCAGTTTGGTGCGGGCACGCCATTTATCTGGCCTTTTAATCCGATATTTATCGACTTCACGGGCGCAACCGGCGATGTAACTTTGCGTGTGCGGGAAATTAATTACAACTGCCCCGGCCCTTGGAGCGAATATATTACCTTCCATATTATCGATGTACCAATCGTTACCATCAGCGGTCCGCCAAAAGCTTGCACCGGCGATACTGTTTGGTATTCAGTTCCATATTTCCTGACAACCTATTACGATTGGTCTATTTCTGGTGGAAGTATTGTAGATACTTCAAATAATGAAGTAGCTATTATTTGGGATGAAGCCGGTGTATATACACTCAATATTTTCGCATTAAATGAATGTGGTTCAGGTAACGGAAGTAAAACCATCACCGTAATCGAAACAGTGCCGGTTGAACAATCTCCAGACCAAACAATTTGTTCAGGCGAATCGGCAACATTCAGTGTGCTTACACCGGGTGTACCGTATTATGAATGGACGGAAGTGCCATCAGGCACTATCATTTCAGATGATTTTATTGTCACGGTCACGCCTGATTCTACAGCAACCTATCTGTTGACAGCAGAGGATGATGAAGGATGTAATAGTTATGATACCGTAATGGTATTTGTTGAATATCCGGTTACTGAGTTTGATACCGCTGAATATTGTATAGGTGGCACGGTCAACATTGATGCAGGTTACGAAAACGCATCCTATTTATGGAATACCGGCGCAACAACACAAACCATAGAAGTAGGCGCTTTCGGCACCTATACAGTGGTGATTGACCTGCCGGAGGAAGCATGTTCTATTACCAAAAATATTCTGGTAAATGAAGTGATTGATAACTGTGCACCTATCGTCAATATTCCAAGTGCATTTTCACCTAATGGCGATGGTATAAACGACTTCCTGAATATTTATGGGGCAGCTGTAATTGATTTAGAAGTGCAGGTATATAACCGTTGGGGCGAATTAATTTATTATTCTGACGATCTGAATATTTTAAATAATCCGGGCATGGGCTGGGATGGCAACTATAAAGGTCAGCCATTGGAAATGGGCACCTACGTATATTATGTAAGTGCAACCGGCGGAAACGGACAAACAATCGGTTTGCAGGGTAATATTACTTTGGTACGCTAAACATTGCCTGCAGCAAACGTTTGGTGAGTTGTGCGATTATGAAAAGAAACGTAGCGATCTTAGTTATGCTCCTCGTTTGTCTGCGCCTGAGTGCACAGCAAAGTATGCAGGTGAAAAAGAACGATTATGTTTCTATAACGAATGGCATTACCACTATTCCGACTGCACATATCACACAAGAATTAATTGACCATACACCGGAAGCATTACAACGCCATCCTGATTTTGGTGTGGCTGCCGTGAATGCACCGCCCGACGCTGTTGAACTTTTACAATACCGCACACTCGATTCGAGATACTTTATTAAAAATGGTACAAATGGCAGTGAATATTTTATTCAACAGGCCTATGGTCCCATCAATTATATTGATGCCAACGGATACATTCGCGCAATTGATTATTGGCTGCGCCCTTCGCACATAAAAGGTATTTATCAGGCACCCCTGCAACCGGCACCAACAGAAATTGACTTAATAAATGGTGCTACCACCATGCATGTAAAAGACCTGGATTTTCGATACAATCACAATATGCAGTTGTATTATCAAACAGGTAAGCAGTATTCTGCCCCGCAACGGTATACACTCGATAATCATACTGCAGGCAGAGATGGCGTATGGATTAATAATATGTTTACGGGCGTAGATGGTGAAATTGCTGTGCGCAAGAATGCAATCAAAACCAATTTTATAGTATACAATCGGGAAACGCTGCATGCGGATGCTGATTATCTGATTATTGATGATGTAATTGAATTACCAGTCGGATATACACTGGAAGCAGATGATGCAGATGGGTATTATCTCTCAAATGGCGATTGGAAAGGAGATGTAGTCGTTAAAAATCAATTCGGCCTGCGCATGGTGCGTATGGAACGTCCGGTGATACTCGATCAAAATAAAAATAAAACACATAGCCGCGATCAGGTGGATGCAATTGGTTATCAGATTATTCCAACCGAAACGGGTTATATTCTGCGCATACGCGTAAGCATGAAATGGCTTCTTGATGCAGAACGACAATTTCCTGTGGTAATAGACCCTACTTTAATTGGTGAAGCAATTTATACCGGCGGTGATATCGGATTCGAATTTGATAATACCTGCTGGAGTGAAACAGATTATTGCGATTATACTTTAGATATTACTGTTCCCGGAAAAACAACTTTAACCGCTGCCTACTTTGATGGCACCTATTATTCTCAAAACTTCGGATGTTTTTTTGTAACAGATTGCCTGATGAGTGAAGCTGCTTTTCGCATTTTAGGTATTTGTGATGATTCTCCGGCACCAGGTTCATTCTGGACTTGCCTGCCTCCGGTTGGCGATAGCGCAGGTACTTGTTATGGAGAAGATCTGGATATGTTTAATACCATTGCCTGTATTCCTCCGCAATGCGACGATTATGAATTTACTTTCGAAATGCGCACCTATCACTGTTCTTGTACGCAACCACCCTGCAGTATTCTTTGTCATTTTATGCCTTCCGGAAGTTGGGTGATTACCATAGAAGGAAAAACCGTAGAAGAAAATCCGATTCAGTCAACAGATTATCCCGATTTTGTTATTTGTGAAGGTGATACCATCGATTTATTTGCCTCAGGAATTTGGGGCGTTCCACCTTATCAATATGAATGGCTGCCCGGAGGTGTTTTTGAACCCACGCATTTGGTTGCGCCAACAACTACATCAACGTATACTTCTGTAATTCATGATGCCTGCGATATGACGGATACCGTAACACAAGTAGTAACCGTTAATCCTGCTCCTGTAATTCAGGTGGGTCCTTTTGAAGGTTGTTACCTGACCACCATGACCGTTCCTTCAGGGTATAGTGCTTATGTATGGACGGATGCGACTGACAGCGTACTGGCTACTGGCACAAACACCTTAACCGTTGACAGCACCGGCATTTATTATGTAACTGTTGTTGATGATAATGGTTGTTCCGGTACCAGCGATCCTATTCAGGCATTTGTGTATGAGGCGCCCGTAATTAATGCATTTCCTGATACCGTTTTTGTAAATGATGGTGCACTCGCTCTGCTGGAAGTGGAAACTATTATTGGTGATGATGTACAATACCTGTGGTCGCCACCGGATAATGTGAATTGCCCGACATGTGCCACTACACTTGCCTATAGTGTTGGTGAAGAAAATGTATTTTATGTGGTTGGCGAAGAACATGGCTGCATCAGCGCACCGGATAGTATTATAGTTGTTATGACAGAATCAGAACTCATTATTCCAAATGCCTTTACGCCTAATGGTGATGGATTAAATGATATGTTTAATATCCTTAACCCGATATTTTATCCGATATTTTCTTTTGAAATTTATAATCGTTGGGGGCAACAGGTTTTTGCAACCAGCGATGTCACCAGAGGATGGGATGGCACCTATGACGGAAAACCGCAGGAAATAGGTATGTATATCTGGATGGTTACGTATGAAAAAGCAAATCAACCCGGCACCAAATTTTCTTTAAAAGGTTCAGTTACACTCCTGAGATGAGCGTCCGGATACCACATACGATTTATGTGTTGATTATTGCCTGCATGTCAGCTATTTTACAAAGTGCATGCAACGATGAACCGGTTGATGATCCAACCTTTAATGGCAGCGATAACCTGAATCGTACCATTAAATTTGATGTTTATCATGTATACGACTTCACACCCATAAGCGATAGCCTCGTGCCTGAAGCGAGTATCAAAATCTATTCAGTATATGAAGATTTGGTGCTTGATTATTATCCGGATGCTTCCCGCATAACCGATTCACTTGGCCATGCGGAAATTAACGGACTGAGTGAAGATTATTATTACATTAAATGCACACATCCCGGTTTAGGTACGGTTATCGACTCTGTAAGTACACCGTATGGCACCACCTCATTTGTCGAGTTGTATTTTTAAATACCGGAAAAATGTAATTCGGATTATTTACTTTCCGGAACGGTATTAAACGGAATATCCAATTGTAATTTCTCCCAACGCAATCTGATGACACCGCCGTTATTTGTGTCATTGCTGATTACCTGAAAAGTTAATGACTCAACAGATTCTTCCAACATTTCCGGTTTTATAGATACGCGCAATGCATCTTCAGCCGCATCATATTTAAATGCACCCCACTGTGTTTCTTTGTAATTGAAAATAACTGTCCACACATCAGCAGTCGGAATGGTAAATAAAGCATACGTGCGTTTATTGAGCGCCTGACCCATAATGGTTACATCCTGCGTAAAGGTTACCATAGTCGCCTCATTTGCACCGGTGCGCCATACCTGATCATAAGGCACCAATGCACCCCAGATTGGCCGGCCCTTAACAGCAGGTGAGCTGTAATTAACAGTAACAGTATTGCCGCCAATGGTTGCTGAAGCCGTCGCCGCAGGACTCACACGGTTTTCCTTATTCGTCATCTCTTCCTTGCGTTTCGCTTTTATAGCATCCTCTGATGTGTTTTTACACGCAGCGCTGCCTGCGAAAATGGTAGCCAGAAGGAGATAGATATACATCGATTTCATGTCACAAAGATAAGGAGATTGGGAAGTTTTTTTAGGGGGGGAGATGTACGCGGGCTTCGGCGCGGCCGTATGTATCTATAAAATATACCGGCTTGCCAGGTACAGCAGTATAGCCATCGCGCAGCTGGCTACAAGCCCAATCCAAAGTGGCTGTGTCAGGAATAAATACACTATGCCAACCACAACCAAAAAGGCCAAAATGAGTAAACCAATTTGTATCAGGTCGCCGGTGTCCATAAGTTGTGGCGCTTAAGAAATGGCCGACATCTTCTCTAATTCCTCCTGCAGCTTTTCCCAGTCCTGCATTTTTTGCTGATGCGATTCTTTTAAGGCATTATAGCGTGCAAAGAAATCTGCAGTTTGCGATTGGGTGTAAAAATCCGGTGCATTCATCTGCGTTTCGCATTGCTGAATATCCGATTCCAGAGAGGCAATTTCCTGTTCTGCTTTTTCAATGCCGCGTTTAATGCGCGACACTTCTTTATCGCGTTGTTTTTTATCCTGTTGAGGTGCTTTTGGTTCGGCGGCTACAGGCTCCGGCTTTTCTTTTTTAACAGGTTTTTCAGCAATTTCCAGTTCGGCTAGTGAGTTTATTTTTTTTGCGCCGAGATAATCATAAATATCGCCGATATATTCTTTTATCTTTTTGTCTTTAAATTCAAAAACGCGATTCGTTACACCTTTTAAAAAATCACGATCATGCGATACTACAATCACTGTTCCATCGAAATTGGTGATGGCGTTTTTGAGTACATCTTTGCTGCGCATGTCGAGGTGGTTAGTAGGCTCATCTAACACCAGCAGGTTGTATGGTTCCAATAATAATTTACACATCGCAAGTCGCGACTTTTCACCTCCCGACAATACTTTCACTTTTTTAAAGGAAGCTTCCCCACCAAATAAAAAGGCACCTAATAAAGTACGAATATGCGAACGTATTTCGCCGGCGGCTACTTTATCGATGGTGTCGAAAACTGTATCCTCACCACTGAGTGTTTCAGCCTGATTTTGGGCGTAATAACCCATGTGCACGTTATGTCCTAAGGTAAGCTCCCCTTGATATTTTTCGATGCCGGCAATGATTTTGGATAAGGTTGATTTTCCTTCTCCGTTTTTACCGACAAAAGCAACTTTATCACCGCGATGAATTTCAAAATCTAAATCTCTCAATACTTCCTTTTCATCGTACCATTTCGACACCTTAACGCCTTCTACTACCAATTTTCCGCTGCGTTGTGGTTTTGGGAAATAAAAGTGGATAGTGGCGGTTTCTTCATCATCCACTTCAACCTCTTCGAGCTTATCTAATTTTTTAATGAGCGATTGTGCAAATTTTGCCTTGTTGGCTTTCGCACGGAATTTTTCAATCAGGCGCTCTGTTTGATCAATATATCGTTCCTGGTTTTTTTGCGCTGCTTTTTGCTGATCAATGCGCTCTTTACGCAATTCCATGAATTTGGAATAGGGGGCATTGTAATCATACACTTTCTGACTTACTATTTCAATAGTGCGGCGCGTAACATTATCTAAAAATGTTCTGTCGTGCGATACAATCATAATGGCTCCCGGATACGTTTCTAAATACGTTTCCAGCCATTGAATACTTTCAATATCCAGGTGGTTGGTAGGCTCATCCAGTAATACCAATTCGGGTTTACTTAACAGGATTTTTGCTAATTCTATGCGCATTTGCCATCCACCGCTGAAGGTTTCAACCGGCTTGTCAAAATCTTCGCGCACAAATCCCAGACCCATTAGTACCAATTCCATCTGTTTGTCAATCGACCCGACATCAATAATTTCCAGTCGATGCACAATTTCATTCATTTCCTCAATGAGGTTATGGTAGCTGTCGCTTTCGTAATCTGTTCTTACGGTTAAATCATGCTCAATTTCGTGCAAACGGCGGTCGAGCGACAAAGCCTCATCAAAAGCAGTGCGAGCTTCTTCCATCACCGTTTTGCCTTTCATTTTTGCAAGGTCCTGATGCAGGAAGCCAATTAAACTGTCTTTCGGCAGGATTACCTGGCCGGTATCGGGTTTTTGCAATCCGCTCAAAATGCGCATTAAGGTAGATTTACCCGCACCGTTTTTACCAACCAGACCAACACGGTCGGTTTCCTTTAACGTAAATGACACATCCTCAAATAAAAATATACCTCCAAAGTGTATGGAGAGATTCTGCACAGCAATCATGCTGCAAAGGTAAGGAATTCAGAAGCCTTATCTGATTAAACGGGCAGATGCCTGTAACTGTTCGCCATTGGCAGTGAGTATGTAAGTGCCGGATGCCAGCTCCGGTAAATCTATTTGTACCATGTTGCCCCCTGCCTGTAAGTTGAGCGGATACCGGGCAATGGTTTTACCCTGCACATCAACCAGGGTTAAAGAAGCGGCGCCTGCATGTTGTGTGAAAATACTCAACTGTGCATCACCGGTTTCAGGGTTGTACTGATTGATTACCATGGCATCGGTTTGTATATCTGCCTGCAAGGCGATGACATCAGAATGTTTAATGGTGGAGTCGTCGTCCTGTTGCATAAGCCGGTAATATAAAACCGGAAAATTTACCTGGTCATCCGTAAAAGTAAATTGTGTTTGTATGGTTCCGGTTTCATCTATTTTTCCGATAGGTGTAAAATTACGACCATTCATACTCCGTTCAACATAATATGTTTTATTGGGTGTTTCCGGAGCGGTATTCCACTGCAACACATTTACACCGTTTGCATGCACACCGGTAAAGCTGAGGATATCAATAGGTAAAACCAAACAATTGTTGGTTACTGTTACAACATCTGTAACTACCTGACCACAGGCATCGGTCATCGTAAGCGTGTAATTGGTAACACCTAATGGAAAGGTTACGTAAACAGGACTAAAGGTATATCCACCCGGCGTCCATACATATGTATATGGTGGTACACCATAATTCGGCGTTGAAGCAGAGAGCCATCCCGATTGATCAGTGCAATCAACTACCAGATAAGCAGCAGCGCCTTCAGCTAATCCTGTTGCGGTGACGGTTTCACCTTCTATGGTAACTGCAAATTCCTGTACGAAAGCACAAGTGGTTACACATGCACCCGGCGTTACGCAGTTAAACTGATTATATTGAAGTGTGAAGTCAATATTAAATGATGCACATTGTGGGGTATAACAAGTGACTAAATCAGCTGTAGTTGCATCATCTATAGTAGGCATCCAAACACCGGCGGTATTGCATGGTGCGCCCGGACATACCCATACCCCTGCAGGGGTCGGACTATAATCACATGCCGTGTAAACGCGTAATTGAAGATCGTTGAGCCGACAGGATGGCGGGCAGTTGGCGCCTGTTGCAGCAAATTCCAGATAACAAGATGAGCCGGTTAATGTAGCGTTTGCAGGTGTAGGAACAGCAAGTGTAATGAGACACCAGTTTGGTGAATCATCGGCGCCATTTGTTCCTGTCCATGTGGCCGTTGTGCCGAATACCGTTGGGTCAATATGAATAGGGAATACGCGATCAGGCGCGCGCAACCAGCTTGCATTTACAATGAGTTTTAAGGTTACGACATTGCCGACCTGATTTACCGCATAGCCAATAATTTCCGGTTGGCTGTAAATATCAGCGGTTCCACTGGTGTCGCTGTCATGCAAAATAGGTCTCCCCATTCTTCCCATTTCCAAACCAGAGGCATTTTCTAAAATTAATTCACCGTACCACCAGCCGGAAGGTGTTTGCATGCCTTCGTAAATATCAGGTACTAACACATATCCATCCGGAACAGTAAAAACATCTTCGATAACAAATCGATTATAAATAGGTGAAATACTTTCGGCATGATGGATAATATAATCGGATTTTATTTTTGATCGTCCATATATTAATTGCTGATCAATTCCGGTAAAAGCATTTTTTATTTCTACACCATCATCGCCAACTGTATACTCAGAACGATTAATATTTTCAGGCATGACCGGTGCGCCTAATGCATTTTCATAATAAGCACGCATCTGATGGTTGAACTTAAATGTGGTACCATCTATCATTTGAATACTGCTAAATCCTTCAATTGCATTAAATACTGTTGTATTTGGTTGTCGGCGCGATTGATATACACCTGCAAGGTCTGTTGGCATTAAACGCGGATCGTAACTTATCCATCTACCGGAAGCGTCTTTGTAATGTAAATCGAGATAACTCGAAGTAGATAAAAAACGATTACTTTCTCCGCGGTCCTGAATAAACCGACGTGTATTGGCAGTTCTTTCTGCAAGTAATTCGACACAATCTGTACATGGTGCATTATAAGGTAGTTCACCGTATTCAGGATGTGATTTTAAAGAATCAGGTGTTAATGCAGACCAACCGGCATACACTTCTTTTACCGGAGCATTAAAAGTGTTGAAATTATTAATCTTAACCGTTTCGTTTCCGTAAATAATTTGAGCAATACCTGAAACAGGTAAAACACTAATTAGACCCAACATGAGTATTAAGTACGGCCTGTTCATACAGTTGTAATACTACAGAGGTTCACGATTGTTCTGCAGTTTACAAGTATGAAGTTATGGGTAAAAGGCCAAATTTTCAAGGTAGCGGGCGGTTTTTTCGGAAATTCTTATTTTTTCAGCTGTATGCAGCAATCGGCCTGCTGGCGGAAATAACAGGGTTGCGGGCCATAACATTAGGGGCTTCACATGGTCATTTCCCCCAAAACTGCTACCAAACAGGCCCATTTCTGACATGCAGGCGATACCGTTAGCGATCAGGATCCGGGTTGATAGCGGGCTTGATTTGTGGTAATTTCAGCTATTATATATATGGCAGTTTTCAGAAAACCAGTAACTTGCACATCCTTACTTATTGAAATTAGGTTATGCCGGTACAGATTGAAAAAAGCACGCTGCAATTTCTGAAACAGTTGGCTGCGAACAACAATAAACCCTGGTTTGAAGCCAATAAGGCCGTTTATGAAGCTGCGCGACAGAATTTTATCAGCATGAATGCGGAGCTCATTAAAAAAATAACTGATTTTGCTCCTGAATTTGGAGGGGTGGATCCGAAGAAATCTGTGTTCAGGATTTATCGGGATGTGCGTTTTTCGAAGGATAAACGTCCGTATAAAGTAAATTTTGGCGCCAATCTTGGCATTGGCAAAGGAGCCACTACTGCGGGTTATTATGTGCAGATTATGCCGGGCAACCAGTCGTTTGCGGCTGCCGGTGCTTATATGCCTGAGCCTGAAGCGCTTGCTGCTATGCGTCAGGAAATAGATTATAATTTAAAGGCTTTCGAAAGTATTTTAAAGCAATCGGCCTTCAAGAAAATGTTTGGCGGACTGGATGAAATTGAAGTGCTGCGTAATGCCCCGAAAGGCTATGATCCTGAAAATCCGGCTGTGCCTTATTTAAAGCATAAAAGTTTTGTGGTAACCCGCAATTTCACAGATAAAGAAGTTTTGGCCAACGATTTTGTCAAAACAGTCGTTAACACATGTAAGGTTGCTCATCCATTTGTAGCCTTCCTGAACCGCGCCGGTGATTGATTTTAGCCGTCAGGAAGCAGAAAAACGGTATGGGCAGGCACAACCAATATGAAAAAATTTGTACTCCTTTTATGCTGTTTGCATGCAGTGCATTACCAGTTTGGCCAAAGTATTACGGCACATCCGGATACGATATTGTGTTCGGGCGAGCCGGTGGTATTATATGCTGAAGTTGATGGCACCTACGGCACAGAGGCGTATACCTATGCCAGCATTCCATTTGCCCCCGAGCCGGTAGGCGGAACCGTAGTGAATATGGTGGATGACACCCACTCAGGACCATTTCCTATCGGATTTGACTTTTGTTTTTTTGGAGAGGTTTATACCCATTTTTATATCGCCTCAAATGGCTGGATCAGCTTTGTGAATCCAACCGGTGCCATGGACGTAAACTGGACACCTGACGGGCCAATTCCGGATGCATCGGCTGATGTGCCGAGGGCGGCTATTTTTGGTCCCTGGACCGATTGGCACACGGGCCTTTGCACGAATTGTATCTTCAGAGAAACGGTAGGTGTTGCCCCTAACCGAAAACTCATTGTGACCTTTGATGAAGTGCCTCTTTTTTCCTGTACGGGTTTTGAAGGCGTATTTCAGTTTGTTTTATACGAAACCACCAATAAAATTGAAAACCACCTGACACATGTAGATGTGTGTCCGGGCTGGGATTTAGGCATCGCCGTGCAGGGCATCCAGAATGAAACTGGTTCTGAAGGGTATGCAGTGGCGGGCAGAAATGCAACTGACTGGTCGGCTGATGATGAGAGCTGGGTTTGGCTGCCGGATGCGATTACCTGGTATGAAACAGCCACCGGAACAGAAATTGGCACCGGCGATTCATTAACCGTAAATCCTACGGAAACAACAACGTATACCGCGGAAATCACCTTGTGCGATGGCACGGTGGTAAGCGATGAGGTAACGGTAACCATCACCACGCCTTATGATGTTACCATTGATGTGCAGCAAATTGTATGTAATGGTGCCAGTAATGGCTGGATAGATATAGATGTAACCGGCAATACCAATCCGGTAAGTTACACCTGGTCGACCGGCGACCTGACCGACAGCATAGGCGGGTTAGGGCCGGGCACTTATACGATTACGGTTGAGGAGGAAGATGGATGTTCGTATACGGAGGATATTATTATTACTGAACCACCTGTGCTTACTCTGGATACTTTATATACAATAGATGTGACCTGTTTTGGTGGAAACGACGGGTATATTGAGTTAAATCCTGAAGGTGGCGTTGAGCCTTATATATTTAGTTTGGATGGCGTAACCTGGCAAACAGATTCAGTTTTTGCGACGGTATCGGCCGGGGTGTATACCCTATTGGTGAAAGATGCTTTCGGATGCCAGACAGAAATTACCGGGGTAGTGATCAGCGAACCGCCTGCCATCGAAGTAGATGCGGGTCCTGACCAAACGATTGCCTATGGCAGTTCTGTGGTGCTGGAAGCTTCCAGTGGCACGCCTGGCATTGTAACGATAAGCTGGATACCGCCTGATTTCCTGACCTGTACCGACTGCCTGCAGCCAACAGCGTCACCGGCCTTTAATACCACCTATTATATTACGATTACGGATGCAGACGGTTGCATGGCCACTGACTCCGTACATGTTTGGGTTGATCTGGATTTTCATGTGCCCAATGCCTTTACCCCAAATGGCGATGGGTTGAACGATATTTTTACGGTGAGCACGGATGTATTGATAACCTATAACCTCCAGGTTTACAACCGCTGGGGCGAGCTTTTATTTGAGTCGACCGACATCAATATCGGCTGGGATGGCATGGTAAACGGGAAACCGCAGGAAATTGGCGTATATACCTATGTTATTAAGAGTACTACTACCCTGAATACCCCTATTTTAAAGACCGGAACGATCACCTTATTGAGGTAAAACTTTCCCGAAACCCATTATGACGAGGTCGGTTTGGGTCAGGTTGCATGGAATCCAAAATTTTTTTTACTTTTTTTTTGGTTTGTACAAGTAAAGGCATACTTTTGTTGAGTATGTGCTGAAAAGCATATGGCGTAAGGATATGCGCTTAAACGGTGAACCGATAACATTACCGGAATACCGTTAAGCTGGTCTGAGCAGGCAAAAAATATATTGATATTTTCAAAAAAAAGCCTCCTAAGTCCTTGCATATGAATGATATGCCTTATAGCTTTGCGGCCATATATGTGAATTTATATTATTTAGTATCAGCATTTAAACAACCTTAATTTATACGTCATGATTAGTCGAAAACTCACAATTGTAGCCTTGATGCTTGTAAGCACCTTTGCTACATTCGCGCAAACTTCGCCATTCCCTCCTAAGCCAGCCAACCAGTGGCAGATTGGATTACATCTTGGGCTTCCAATGCTCGAGGGTGATATCCGTCCTGAACCGTTTGGTGGTAACCACTCACCTGCATTTGGTGTTGGTTTGAATGTTCGTAAGAGCCTCGGATACTTAGTATCTCTCCGTTTACACGGTATGTATGCTCAAACTTACGGTATGGAGATTGTTCAAGGTTCATTTGCCTTCAACAAGACATTGAATGGTGCATTCTCCGGCGCAATTGCCGATGGCGCAGATCCTGCCAACTATTATTCAACTGGTGCGGATTACTCACTTAACGTTTGGGTTCCAAACTACAAAACACAGATTGGTCACGGTTCATTGGATCTGATCCTGAACATGAACAACCTGAACTTCCACACAGCTCAAAGCAAAGCATTTGTTTATG
>JAKQVC010000257.1 GCA_029571985.1 Bacteroidota bacterium
TGTTGGTGTTATCAGTTTATCGCCGTTCAGGGAGTATTGTAACATGCCACCGGATAAGCCTGCACTAAGGGTTGCACCTCCAAATCGCTTGTGGTATGACCAAGCTGCTGAAACGGTTGTTAATCTTTGTTCGCCAGCAGTGATATTTGTGACGTGGATACCTGCGCCGCTGTTTAACTTATACACAGGTACGTGACTGGTGAGGTCCTGAGAAACAGGCGCACCGGGCAGTCCGACCCACTGACTCCTGATTAACAAGCTACTCACCCAAGCCTCTCCTACCCCGGTTGCGGCAGGATTGAACATGGCGGGCGACAAGGCATACTGCGAAAATTGGGGGTCTTGCTGGCCATATGACACTAAACTACTCGTTTGTGACATCGCCACCAACGCACTTCCAAAACCCGTTATAAGTAGTATTAGTTTTCGCATCAGCAACATAAACGCAATAATCAATCAAGTGTTGTGGAGATAAAGGTACTTTATTCAATCATGCCATCAAAGGTCTGTGACCTGATTAACAAAATCTTGCACTGAGGTGACAGGCTGCTGACAAGTGAAATTCCGGCAATGATAAATAGTGGTCTGGCCGGTGACAAACCGGTTATGGGTGATGGGAAAATGCGCTGAACCATCAACGTCAGTTACATAAACGGCATGAGGAAAATACTGCCTGAAAATAGCATCTCGAAATTCGTTTGCCTGATTGCCTGTGATTACGATTTCATGGTAAGGCATCCATTCTGTTAAAGCGGCCATTAACCAATTACCAAATGAAGTGCCGTATTGCAACATACTTTTTTTCATATTGGCCAGCATCTGATCGGCCTGTTGTTTGTAGCCTGCATTTTCGGTTATATAAAATAATCGTTGCGCATTATGCACCATGATGCTATTTCCGGAGGGGGTTGCATTATCATAAAATTCCATGGCTCTTAATGGAATATCTGTTTGATATCCTGCAGTGAAAAAATACATAGCATCAGGTCCGGCAAAATGCTGATTGACATGTTGCAGTATCTCTTCTGCTTTTTGCACATACTGTATTTTGCCGGTGATATCATGCACATCTAATAATGCCTGAATAACACCAGCATAATCATCTAATACGGCATCCACTTTTCCGGCACCTGAAGTAACTGTATGCCACATTTTTCCGTTTGAGTCCGGAATAGCAAAATAGTGCAACATAGCCTGCAGCATGTCATCAGCCAGTGTTCGATACGGTTCATGCGCGGTAGCTTTAAAGGCTTCAGCGATGGCAGAGCACATGAGTGCATTCCACGATAAAATACATTTGTGGTCTGCTAATGGCGGAATTCTTTTTTTCCGAAATTGATATAATTTTTCTTTCGCTTTTTGTACTTGTGCAGCAAATTCTTCCGGATGCAATTTATGTTGCCTGGCATAGTCATACACATCTGTTGTTGTATGCAGAATATTGGTATGCTCCCAATTTCCTTCAGGTGTTATTTGCCAGTAAGCTGCGGCCCATTCAGCATCATCGCCGAGTGCCTCTTTGCATTCATCATAAGTGAATGTATAAAATTTTCCTTCCACACCTTCGCTGTCGGCATCATAGGAAGCGATACATAATTTTTCCGGCAACAACATTTCGTTTTCTATAAACCGGATGATTTCATGTAGTGTTTCAGCATAAATTTTTTCTTGTGTTGCGCGATAAACTTCAGCGTATACTTGTATCAGCAGTGCATTATCGTATAGCATTTTTTCGAAATGGGGAATCATCCAATTTCTATCCACCGCATATCTGGAAAAGCCGCCGCCTACATGATCGTAAATACCTCCATTGCGCATTTTTTGTAATGACAGATGTACATGTTGCAAACACTTTTCATTTCCGGTAAACCAGGCATACCGGAATAAAAAACGCAACGACATACTGCCCGGAAATTTAGGCGCTTGTCCGAAGCCACCCTGTTCCAAATCAAATTGTGCCTGCATGCCTGCAACTGCCTGGAACAATTCTTTTTCACTAAATAAAGGTTCCGTTTCCGGAATCTGCATGTTGTGAATAAAGGACTGATCAACCTGTACAATATGGTGTGCCAGACGTTCGGCCTGTTCTTCTACTTTATCTCTTTCATTTTTAAAAATGGTGTGCATATAATTCAGCACTTGTGTCCACGCCGGTTTTCCATAACCTGGTTTGGGTGGGAAATAAGTACCTGCACTAAATGGTTTGCGTTCGGGTGTGAGAAATACGTGTAAAGGCCAGCCGCCGGCTCCGGTTAATATCTGACAGGCATTCATAAAAATGTGATCAATATCGGGGCGTTCTTCGCGGTCGACTTTTATGTTGATGAAATGCGTGTTCATTACATCGGCGGTTGACTGATCTTCAAAACTTTCGCGTTCCATTACATGGCACCAGTGGCAGGCCGCATAGCCAATGCTAACGAGTATGGGTTTATCTTCCCGTTGTGCTATTTCAAATGCTTCTTCGCACCACGGAAACCAATGCACAGGGTTATGCTGATGTTGTAATAAATAGGGAGAAGACTCATGTGAAAGACGGTTCATGGCGGAAAAGTACGCAACAAATCAGGGAAAACAAACCATGCGTACCCCGATACGGCTGAAATAACAACTGCTGCGTTGTGCGCGTCAAAACAGCGTACACGGCAGCGGTAGGGCCTGCTGCTGACACCGATATGCCATCTTGCCCGCTTGCATTTCAGCATGTTTATGTGAACCATTTGGTTACTGCAGCATACTTTTTTTGGAACGCGAACATCAAAGGACTCCCTGTGCACGAATATGATTAATTGTGCCAAATAAGCACGCTATGGCATACAGTTAACTATTTAACTGCAAGTATGCACACGAATAAAAATTATTTTTTCTTATTTGCGATGGCAAGATATTTATCCAGCGCCATGATGATGGAGGGAGACTCCGGCGATGGTGCCATGATATCGATACGCAGTTTATATTCCTCCATGGCTTTAAGTGTTGCGGCACCCATACCACCGATGCGAATATCTCCTTGAACAAAATCGGGAAAATTTTGGAAGAGACTGGCCACTCCGGTAGGTGTAAACAGAATAACCATATCGCATTTTAATTTACCTTTTAAATCAGATAAATCAGAAGGAACTGTTTCGTACATGAAAGCCTCACTAAAATCCGCATTAATGGATTTGAGGTATTCGGTATAAATATCTTTATGATTAACGGTGCATGGGAAGATGAATTTTTCGGCGATATGTTTTTTAAATAAATCGAACATATCGGTATCTTTTCCTGAACCGTAAAACACTTTACGTTTTCTGTATTGAATATATTTCTGCAGGTAAACAGCGATAGCTTCTGACACGCAGAAATATTTTGTCATTTCCGGCATGCGGATGCGCAGTTCATCGCAGATACGGAAGAAATGATCGATGGCATTCCGGCTGGTAAAAATGACAGCGGTATAATCGAGGATAATGATACGTTGTTTACGAAATTCTTTTGCTGCGAGTCCGCGTACCTGAATGAATTGACGAAACTCAATATTGACCTTATATTTTTCAGCAAGATCCTGGTAGGGTGATTTGGGCACCTCAGGTGGTTTAGGCTGAGAAATGAGGATGGATTTAACCGGTTTGATGCTCGTGGGCTGCGGTTTGGTCATTGGGTGTTTTTTAGGCTACGCGCCGGCCCACATGTTGAACAACCTGATTGTGATCAGCAGAGGGGCCACTTCGAGGGCGCAAATATACAGCAAAAAGTAGAGGATATGCAATCTGCCTGTCAAACCGACGGCTACCAAACCCTTTAGGATGCGGATAAGCAGGGCAATTGCCACGAGAACGAGTGCACTATAAAGCGCATACGTGTTAACCGGCGGGTCGGCAAAAGCAGCCAATAAGAGGAAGGGTAAGAGGATGATACCGAGCAGGTGGTAAACGACCAGCGCGTTGAATCTGAAGAATTGCAAAGCATTGCCGATGCGAAATACGGCGCCAATAATGCGATACACCCAGCCTCTGATTACATAGAGTAAACTAAAGCCAACTACACAGGCGAGAATGGTATATCCGGAAGCCTTAAACGGCATGGGCCATTGAAAATGTCGCATGACCAAAAACAGGAGTACGCCGATACCGATAGCGAAATTGAGGAAGGTAACGAATTTGAAAATATTCGCTGAAAATTCTCTGTCGCGATAAATTTGCTGTCCAAGATTACTATTCCAGACAACGGTAATATTTTCCTTTAATTCGCGATGAAAGGTGTATCGAATCCAGGTAACATACAGCAGCATAATCAGGCCTACGATGGGCAACACTAAATCTTTATGTTGCAGATGAAAAGTTGCCGGGTTTGCCATCTGTACTTTTTCTTCTTTTTCTGCGATAATACTATCGTAAACAAATGGTTTGAAATTCAATTGTTTTTGCAAGGCAGCTGTATCGAACGGATAATAAATAACTTCCGGTGTGGCCGTAGCCGTATCTGCAGCATTTTCCTGTGCCATCAGCGGCAGGCAAACCAGTAACACACAAAACAGGGTGCAGATATTCTTCACTTAAAAATAATTGATATAGCCAAAATGCACTTTTGTATTTCGGAATTGCACGGGGGCTTCCGAGGTACCGCCTAATGCATAAGTGAGTCCAAAGATACCTGCTTTTGATTCAAACCGTATACCGGCGCCAAATCCGTATACCCAAAATTCGCTGGTGAGTATGGTAGGATTTTGCACATATCCGACATCTGAGAAAACCGACATAAAACTTCTGGCACCGAGCAGATAGCGATATTCCAAAGTGCCCATATGATAATTAGCAACGGGCAGGCTTTGTTCGTCAAAACCGCGCAACAAATTAGCGCCACCTATGCGCATTAATTCGTTCGCAACAGGTTCCGGTTGCAGCAATGCAGCTCCGCGCAGTTGAAACAGGAGGGTGCTGTTTTTACCCAGTGGTTGAAAGTACTGTATATCCAGCTGATACCTGCCGCTAAATGTTTTCGTATCGATACTATCGTAGAGGCTTGCGTAATTGTAATCCGGGAATTCTGGATTAGTTAAACCGGCGATGCTGGCATTTTCGAGAATGGTGCGTGTTCCGGCGGATGCACTCACATTCCAGATCCAGCCTTTTTTGGGATTAAATATATCGTTTACACGCTGGCTGCTCCATTCGAATCCATAAGTTGTTTCTTTTACATCCAGCATGGCAGGCAGTTCAAAATTATTGAGTGCGAAGGTGGTATCCGGACGCAACACGGATGACTGCGCGAAACGCACGAGACCTTTAAGTTTATCTGTGCCTGATAATTGGTACACCAATCCGAAATCAGATTTTCGTTCTAAGAACGTAGAGTCTTTAAGGTATAAATAAAACATACCTTCCGGACCAAATGGCAAACCAGGTAAAAACGGATAAGCTGCTTTTGCTAAGAGTGATTTAGTTGAGCTTTCTAATTTGGTGTATTGAAATTGCAGGGACTCACCTTGGCCAAATGTATTTTGCAATTGCAATTGAATGTCGCCGGTAATAACAAGACGACCGGTAATGGCATTATCCGGAAGTACTCCCAGAATAAAATCGAACCTGCTTGTTTTTCTTGTTTCAGCGAAGATGATTACCCTTGCCTGATTACCAACAAATTCAACAACCGGTTCTTTTACCATTTGGGCGAAACCGAGTTGCCGCAGTCGCACCGGCAATGCATCGATGATTGATTGATTATAAGGTTCACCCGGTTTGATGCCGGTGTATGCGTTGAGATAATTCTGACTGATATTTAAATTACCCACCAGAATTACAGAATCGAAGGTGAAAAATGTGTTACGGTCAATATGCAATTCAGCCGTTAGCGTGTTTTCCTGCAGTTGCCATGATTGGCAGGATACGTAAGCAAACGGGTAGCCTTTATTATTCAATGCCTGCACTAATGAGCGGAGTGCGCGTGTATAATCTGTATAATTAAATTTCCGGCCTTCTGTAAATTCTTTTGATAAACCGGCAATTTGAGCAAATGGTAAATCTTCAGGAGCAATTTTTAATTCGGCCCATTGTAATTGGGGGCCGTGTTCAAAATAGATATTGGCTGTTGAATCTGTGAGTGGTTGTAACTCACTAAAAGCCAACAAATATCCATTTAAATGCCATTCCTGCAATATTGACCGAGCAAATTGATTTGCGGCGGTAACATCCTGAAAAACGAGGGTGTGGTCAGGTAAGGGAGATAGTTTTTCGGGGGCGGCTCCGGTGATGGAAACACGTACTGTATCCTGTGCATGCAGTGGGCACATTTGCAGTATGCCAATTATGGCACACATCGTGAACAGGCGATGACACAGAAAGGAAGGATGCATTACAAACAGCAAATTTACCGATACATTTGCGGTATTATGCAGTATAACGAAAAGAGTGCGGGGATATATATCCACATTCCATTTTGCCGAAAGGCCTGTCATTACTGCAATTTTCACTTCAGTACGAGTATGGCTCAAAAGTCGGCCTATGTGGATGCACTTATACAGGAAATCGATATGCGAGCATCCTATCTTACTGACAGAGAGGTAGGTTCTATTTATTTTGGTGGGGGCACGCCCAGTTTGTTAAGCGGCGAAGAGTTAGACCGCATCATGTCGGCTTTACACAGCAGGTTTGTGATTGCATCGGGTGCGGAGGTAACGCTTGAGGCTAATCCGGATGATATTAAAGAGGAAACGCTTTCGTTCTGGAAAAAAAATGGCATCAATCGTTTGAGTATAGGTGTTCAATCGTTTCGTGATACAGATTTACGTCGCATGAATCGCGCCCATACCAGTGCAGAGGCTACAGGTGCAATTGCTATGGCACAGGATTTCGGGTTGAGCAATATTTCAGCTGATTTAATGTATGGCTTACCTGATTTAGATGATGATGCGTGGACGATGAATATACATACTTTAGTTTCGATGGGTGTGCAGCATATCAGTTCTTATGCATTAACCATTGAGCCTAAAACAGCGCTTGCGTATTTTGTGGCAACTGGCAAAGAAAAGCCTTTGAGTGATGCAGCAACTGAGCGTCAATTCCATTACTTAAGGGGATATTTACAGGAGCAGGGATTTAAACATTATGAAATTTCCAATTTTGGAAAGGAAGGCTATTTTGCGGTGCACAACAGTGGTTACTGGAGGGGGATGATGTATTTAGGTTTAGGCGCATCAGCACATAGTTATAATGGCGAGAGCAGGCAATGGAATATTGCGCAAAATGCTGCCTATATTAAAGGACTTCAGGAAGGTACTCCTGTATTTGAGCAGGAGATTTTAACTGAATCGATGCGCATGCATGAAAGTATTATGATTAGTCTGCGAACACAATGGGGATTGTCATTAAACAAATTTGGTGCGCAATTCGGAGAGGAAGCCTTGCAGCAATTACGGGCAGTTAGTGCAACACTGATGCATTCGGGTCAGCTTGAAGAACATGAGGGGCATTTACATATTCCACGGAGTTATTGGTTTATTGCAGATAGTATTATTGCATCCTTATTTTTTGATATTGCATAAAAAAGCCGAATGCTACATGCATCCGGCTTCAAATGTTTTATGTTATTTGGTTCAGGCTTACTTAGCCAGTTTGGCAATTTTTTCTTCGAGTTCATATTCATCACCTTCAATATATCCGGTATGTTTATCTACAATATTTCCGGCTTTATCTGTAATTACGGTGAATGGAACTGACTGACCACCGAGCAGGCGCTGCAGATCTTTATTACTATCGAGCAGAACGGTATATTTCCAGCCCTGACCTTCGGCATATGATTTAGCTTGAGCGCGGGTTTTGGCATCATCTACGGAAACAGCAATAATTTCGACGTTATAGTCTTTTTGCCAGTCTTCATAGATTTCGGCGATGTTATTGAGTTCTTCTTTACATGGCACGCACCAGGTTGCCCAAAAACTGAACACCTGAATGGTGCTATCATTGGAATAGGAAGACACATTTATTTTATTGCCGTTTACATCAGACAATTCCAGATCAGGCAATTTATCCTGAGCAAATACGGCTGAGCCCATTAAGATGCCAAGTGTTAAAATCAGCGTTTTCTTCATCTGTAACAGAGGTTTAAGCTTTCAAAGATACGGTTTGAAGAGCAAGTAGTGTGCCAAGTTCCGTATTTAGGGTAGTCGCTCACCCGGGGAGAAGAGGTATTTTGACACAATTCAGACAAAGTCGGATGCATGTGCAGGTCAAGGCTTTAGCGGGTCGGCGGAAGGTCAGATACCGGTAGCCGGCATGGATAATTACCGTGGTAATTTTAACTTAGTGCCCTGAAACCATTACCTGTACATGAAAAAATTACTGATTTGTGCCTTAGCCGTTGTGTTTGTTACACGGCTAAATGCACAAGGCGCGTTAAGCGGCGACGTGATGATGAATGCTGAATTTTACCAGCGCGACAGTCTGATAGGGGCATCCGGCACACCGCATTACGACAATCTATTAAGCGGCACTAATACCTGGGTGAATACGAACTACCGGAACGATGCCTGGGGTTTGGAAGCCGGCGTTCGGGTCGATTTGTTCCTGAACAGCAACCTGCATAACCCTGGTATTCCTTATACCGGTACCGGCTTAGGCAGATATTACATAAGTAAGCGCATTGACAACCTGCGGATTACGGGCGGACATATTTATGATCAGTTTGGGAGTGGTTTAACATTCAGGTCGTATGAAGAAAGACCCTTAGGAATTGACAATGCCCTTTTCGGTATTTCAATTGCCTATGATTTTTCAGAGAATCTGAAAGCTAAAATCATTGCCGGACAGCAAAAGGATTTATTTACCCGATTTAATCCGGTTATAAAAGGGGCTACGCTTGAAGGCAATGTGCCCATGAAGAATGAAAATATCATTCTGGCACCGGGAGCAAGTTTTGTGAACCGTACAATTGACCAGGACAATATGGAAATTATCATCTCACAGATTAACACCTATGAGCTGGAGGACCGGTTTTATCCAAAGTACAATGTTTATGCGGCTTCATTCTTTAATACCTTAACTATTAAAAATGTAACCTGGTATGCAGAATATGCGCGCAAATCATCTGAAGCCGTGCGCGATATTACAGGCAAACTGGTTGACACGGATGGAGATGTTTTATATAGCTCTTTAACCTATTCAACCAGTAAAATTGGAGATGGTTTTGGGTTAACCGGACAGGTACGTATCATTAATGATTGGGTGATGCGCACTTCTCCAAATGAAACTTTACTGGATGGGATTATCAACTATTTACCATCACTTACCCGTCAGAATTCGTTGCGATTAACTGCACGTTATCAGGCTGTTGCGCAGGAATTGGGTGAATTTGCCTATCAGGTAAACGGCACCTTTACACCTAAAAAGGGATATACGATTAATGCGAATTTTGCGCAGGTTACGAATGATAGTCTGGATTTATTTCAGGAGATATTTTTTGATTTCGAAATGCGCAAAAAGACATATAAAATATTAGTTGGCGGACAGGTTATCCATTACAATCAGGCCATTTACGAGAATGAGCCTGACAGACCGATGGTGGTTGCCATTACACCTTTTGCGGAGTTTTTATACAAAATCGACCGTAAGAAGTCCATTCGCATGGAGTTGCAGTACCAGCATTGCGAGCAGGATTTCGGCAGTTGGGTATATGGGTTGGCCGAATTTACGATAGCCCCACACTGGAGTTTTTCTGTGAGTGATATGTGGAATTATGAACCTTTACGCACGGAAGACGATTTACATTATTACAGTGTTTTTGCTGCTTATACCAATAATGCCAGCCGGTTTACGTTAAACTATGTGAAACAGATTGCCGGTATTGTGTGTACAGGTGGTGTTTGCCGATTTGAACCGGCATTTAGCGGTATTAAAGCAGGATTTACAACTTCATTCTAATAACAGATTATGAGAAACATATTCATTCTTTCAAGTCTTGCAAGTGTCATTACACTTGGCAGCATTTTTACAGGCTGTGAAGAAGTGAAGCCGCCGATTGACATGACCGAAAGTCTTTATGAAACCGGTGTAGGCACTCCAGAGGCGCCTGATACGAAGGTGGTATTAATTGAAGATTTCACCGGCGCCGCTTGTCCGAACTGTCCTGATGCCCATATTGCGATTGAAGATGCTTACGCGGCTTACCCCGGTCAGGTAGTCGCCATTGCAGAATACAATTATTTCGCTGACCCGTTGTATATCGAACAAAATATGATTACAAATGAGGCGCTCTTATTAAATGATTATTTAGGACCTGCGATTGGCTGGCCTGCTTCTATTATTGACCGCACAGATTTTACCGATAATAATTATTTACCTGAATTACCGGCAAACGTTGTTCCGTATGTTGGTGATCAGACGGCAATTACACCACCATGTAACATTTCCATTACCAATACTTTTGATGAAGCAACGCGTCAATTAGATGTAGAAATACGCATAGATTATACCAGCACGGTTACTGATGCAAATAATTTAAGTATTTCGCTTATTGAAAGTGGCATTATAGCTGCTCAGGTAGATGACAATGTAGGAGGCGAGGTAGAAGACTATGAGCACAATCATGTTTTGCGTAAAATGCTGACAAATTTTTCGGGCACTTCCTTACCTGAAGAAAATATTGCTGGTCGCTGGTATATTTTTAATTATTCCTATACAATTCCTGCTAACTGGAATGCAGATAACATGGCCGTTGTTGCTTTTGTACACAATATTGCACCAGAAGATAAAGTTGTTCTTCAGGCGGCTGAAGCACATGTAACAGAATAATTCACATTTTTTGCGACAATAAGGCAGTCCTGATTACATGCCTTGCAGCAGGTGCAGTCTTTCATATTTTGACTTCAGGTCTTCTTCTGCCATTTTAAGGAAGGCATCAGCAAGAGCAGGGTCTTTTGCACGTATGGAGGCAAATCGGTTTTCATGATACAAGAATTCGCTTAACGGAATTGAAGGGTCTTTAGAATCGAGCAGGAACCTCTCCCCTTTTGGTTTCATCGGATTAAACCTGAACAATGGCCAGTACCCTGAGTTAACAGCATTTTTCTGTTGATCGCTACCGTGACACATATCATAACCGTGCGCAATGCAGTGACTATAGGCAATTATTAAGGAAGGACCCGGGTAGGCTTCAGCCTCCTGAATAACTCTTACAGTATGCATATCATTTGCGGCCATAGCGATTTGTGCGACATAGGCTTTTCCATGCGCAATCGCCTGCAGGGCCAAATCCTTTTTACCAGATTTTTTTCCGTTAATCGAAAACTTGGCACTTGCACCTAAAGGAGAAGCTTTTGATTTTTGTCCGCCGGTATTGGAATACACTTCTGTATCCAACACAAATATATTTACGTTCTCTCCTGTAGACAAAACGTGATCAAGTCCGCTAAATCCGATATCATAAGCCCAACCATCGCCACCTATAATCCAAACAGATTTCTCAATCAGATAATCGGCGAAATGCAACAGCATTTGTGCGTTTGGATGATCGAGGCTGCGAATGCGTTTGCGCAGGCTTGCTATATATTGTTTTTGTTTCCGCAAATCCGCTTCAGTAGTGCCGGTATTATGCAGAATTGACTGATACAATTCGCTGCCCACTTCTTCTTTTAATTCTCGAAGTAAATGAAAAGCAATATCACGCTTTTTATCTGTAGCCAGTTTAATACCCAGTCCAAATTCAGCATTATCCTCAAAAAGCGAATTAGCCCAGGCAGGGCCCTGACCTTCATGGTTAACTGTCCATGGAGTTGTTGGTAAATTTCCGCCAAAAATGGATGAGCATCCGGTTGCGTTTGCCACTACCATTCTATCTCCAAATAACTGAGTCAGTAATTTCAAATAAGGAGTTTCACCACAACCGGCGCAGGCGCCACTAAATTCAAATAATGGCTGTAAGAACTGCGTGCCTTTTACGGTATTTTTATTCACGCGTTCACGGTCGATGTCAGGTAATGCGAGGAAGAAATCCCAATTATCTCTTTCCGGAATTTCCAACTCCATTTTATCGACCATATTGATCGCTTTATGGCCAGGATTTGTTTTGCTTTCAACCGGGCAGTATGCTACACACAAATTACATCCGGTGCAATCTTCCACACTCACCTGCAGTGTATAGGCTTCCGCTTCCTTGTTAAATTCTTTTCCGATTGGTGCAGTATGTTTAAACGTAAGCGGAGCCTCTGCAAGCATTTCCTTTTCATATACTTTTGGGCGGATAGCTGCGTGCGGGCATATCATAAAACACTTTCCACACTGCGAGCAGATATCTGCATCCCAAACCGGCACTTGCTCGGCGATATTGCGTTTTTCGTATTGAGTAGTTCCGCTTGGGTAGCGGCCATCTACCGGAAATGCACTTACCGGTAAGTCATCGCCATCACCTGCCATAATTTTGCTCAATACCTTTTGCACGAAATCAGGCGCATTTCCAGAAATCAAGGCATCCCCTTCTAAAGTTCCGGGAAGCTTATTGCTGTAATCTATTTTATATAAATGCGCCAATGCCTGATCGACAGCCACGTAATTTTTCTCGACCACCTGAGCTCCCTTCTTGATATAGGTATCATGGATAGCCTGTTTAATTTCGGCGATAGCAACCTCCTTTGGCATGACATTACTAATGGCGAAAAAACACGTTTGCAAAATCGTATTAATGCGTGAACCCATACCGGTTTCGCGGGCAACTGCATTAGCGTTTATTGAGTAGAATTGCAGTTGCTTCTCTATAATTTCTTCTTGTATTTTGTGAGGTAACTGATCCCAAACTTCATCCGGACCGTACGGTGCATTTAATAAGAACAGCGCCCCCGGTTCGGCAAAGCGCAGCACATCGTATTTGCGCAAATAATTAAAATGATGGCAAGCGACAAAGTTTGCGGAGCGGATTAAATAGGTTGATTTGATTGGGTTCTTTCCTGCACGCAAGTGTGAAACGGTAAGTGAGCCCGATTTTTTGCTATCATATACAAAGTATCCCTGCACAAAATCACCGGTTTGATCGCCCATAATTTTGATGGAATTTTTGTTTGCACTTACTGTTCCATCGGCGCCCAAACCATAAAACAAACCGCGGAATGCATGTTGATCTTCAAGCGTAAAATCCGGATCAAAATCGAGGCTTGTATGTGATATATCATCTTCAATACCAATCGTAAAGTGATTTTTAGGATGTGAGGATAATAAATTATCGAACACGGCTTTTACCATACCCGTATTAAATTCCTTTGACCCTAAACCATATCGGCCACCTACAATAGTTGGCATGTTTTTTCGCTGATGTTCCATCAGGGTGTTGCATATATCCATATATAATGGCTCACCTATACTGCCGGGTTCTTTGCAACGGTCGAGCACACAGATATGACGGGCGGAAAGTGGCAATGCATCCATAAATGCCTGAGCAGGAAATGGTCTGTACAAGCGTATAATAATCGCGCCGGTTTTTTCGCCTTGTGCATTGAGATAATCAATTATTTCCTGAACAGGCCCTGCACCTGAACCCATGATTACAACAACTCTTGATGCCTCAGGATCACCATAATATTCAACAAGTGAATACTTACGTCCTGTTAAAGCAGCAAAGGCTTGCATTTTTGCTGAAACTATACCGGGCACCTGACTATAATACGTATTAGAGGCTTCACGACCTTGAAAAAACACATCCGGATTTTGCGCGGTACCCTTAATAAATGGATTTGCAGGATTCATAGCGCGACTTCTGTGTGCCATGACATCTGTAGGATCAATCATGGCTTTAATAATTTCATCTGGAATGATATCAACTTCTGTTAATTCATGTGATGTTCTGAAACCATCAAAAATATTCATGAATGGCACTCTCGCATTCAATGTGGATGCCTGAGCGATGAGCGCCATATCCATTACCTCTTGAGCATTATTACCAAACAACATTGCAAATCCAGTTGATCTGGCTGCCATAACATCGCTATGATCGCCGAAAATACTCAATGCATGAGTGGCTACGGCGCGAGCGGCAATATGGAAAACAGCAGGTGTAAGTTCACCTGCAATTTTGAACATATTCGGAATCATTAATAACAATCCTTGCGAGCAGGTAAAGGTGGTGCTCAATGCGCCGGCAGCTAATGCACCGTGAATAGCTCCGGCAGCGCCGGCTTCACTCTGCATTTCAATAACGGTTGGTACTTGCCCGAAAATATTGATAATTCCTTTCGACGACCATTCATCAGCCCATTCGCCCATTGGACTCGAGGGCGTTATCGGATAAATGGCACATACCTCGTTTGTTTTAAACGCAATCATGGCGGCCGCTTCATTGCCATCCATGACATCACGTTTCCAAGTAAATTGTTTTTTTTCTTGTGGGGAGCTGGTGGTATCAACCATTAATTGCTGTGCCATAATTACGTAATTAAAGTACCAGGAATATGCACCTGAAATTCAGGGTAAACTTCCTGATAAATCATACCAAGCATCATGACCTGTGTCACAAAAAATGGTGATTAAAGTCAATTTAGCATGCCTTAAGTATGGATGCGCGACCTGAAATATTCTCTCACGACCATTGGGAAGAATGCAAGGTCTTCAATAAAGAATCGCTTAAAGAGGCGTCGTGGTTCTTGTATAAATCTGTGAAACCATTCTGTGCCAGTTTTCTGCATGAGAACCGGAGCGCGTTTTTTTATGCCAACATAAAATTCATAGGAGGCACCTAATAAGAGGAAAAGTGGGGAAGTTGTCTGATCTCCTTTTGTCTTGTTTGTAGTATGGCATCTGTTAATCATCTCCAGAGCCAACATATGTTGTTTAGGAAATCGGATGCCGATTAATACCAACTCAGGTTGAACTAACGCAACTTGCCTCATAGCCGCCTCGAGTATCTCCTGAAATTGTATATGATTATCCACCTCAAAAAACGGAGGTACGTAATACTGCAAATCCGGGTATTCCTTTTGCAATGGTTGCGCCACCTGGAGGGATGGGGCAATCAATAAAATACGTTTATGCTGCGCGATGGCTTTCTTCCAGAGCACCGGAAACAAATCGCTACCGGGTAATCTGTTTTTAATAGGCTTACCAATCAAGCGGCTGGCCCACACTATAAATTGACCATCAGGCAAGATAAAAGCAGCATGTGGCATGTGCCGGGCGATGGCTGCGTTTTTGCGCTTGCTGAATTGCACAACATCATCCACATTCGGTGTAATTACCAGGGGTAAATGTGTATCGGTGATGACTGGTTGGTAGGCTAAAATAGTATCTGCAACATCCGCAATTGATTTAGCAGAAATAAAATCCAATCCAAATACAGAAACTTTGTCTATTAACATGTTTTCATGGTTTAAATAGATGATGTGGGGCATCACCTCATGCTAAGGTAAACTGAAATTGTATGTATTTGCAAGCATTTTTAAACAAATATTTTAGCGAGTATTTGTCTATTGAACGGTTATATATATCTCCTACATTCATGTATGCATTTCACATAATATTTTAGTCACTTCACACAAAGTGGGTTGTGGGAACAATTGGGAATTCTGACTTTTATAAAACCAACAGCACCCAATCTGTTGCGAATTAAATCTGCTTTATGAAAACACTTAATACACTCTATCAGAGAGGCGTAGCTTGCACTCGTTTATTTACGCCTGAAAAGAAAATGCCAGTTTACTTGTTGCAATTTGTAACCAACCGATGCAATGCAGCCTGTGATCATTGTTTTTACTGGCGCGAATTAAATGAGAAGGTCAAAAACGAATTACAATTACCAGAGTATGAAAAAATCGCCAGGAGTCTTGGGCCGATGCTGCAGGTTACGTTAACAGGAGGTAGTCCTGAATTGCGCACTGATCTTCCGGAAATTACGGAAATATATTCCAGCATATGCAAGCCAGCTAACATTACTTTTTGCATGCTCGGGCATAGCACAAACCGAATCGTGCAGCATATGGAAAAAATATTGCGTAAAATGCCCAATCAACGCTTTACTGTTGCCATTTCGCTTGATGGGATTGGCGAGGAGCACGACAAACTCCGCAGACTGGATGGCTGCTTTGATCGCGTGTTAGAAACCTTTGCCCATTTAGGAAAAATGAAAAAGCACCATAAGAATTTGCGATTGGCTGTTGGCACTGTAGTACAAGGATTAAACTATCAGACTGTAGCAGATACCGCATTATGGGCGCGCACACATTTACCTATTGATTTATTGAAACCAATTTTAGTTCGAGGCAATCCATTAAATGCAGAATCGAAAAAAGACATCTGTGTTGAAACATATATTGATGTAATTGATCGTGACCGGCAATGGATGAACGGTTCGAGAGGGGGTTTACAAACACCGATGGATTATATCATTGCCACTAAAGAAAATATTCAGCGTGATTTAATCTCACAAATTGCGATGACTAAAATGGCGCGTCATACCTGTGCAGGCGGACGTGAAACAGCAGTCATTTATCCAGACGGAAATGTGGCAGGATGTGAATTGCGTGATGATGTATTAGGCAATGTGCGCGATGTTGCATACGATTTCAAAAAAATCTGGTTAGGCGCCGCAGGTGATGCCTTCAGAGCAACCACCGGCAAAGCAGAAGCTTGTCAAGGATGTTATCACCATTGTTTTTTAAGCCCTACCGTTTTCAGAACACCCGCTTTATGGCCAAAGGTGATGCAATCAGCCATTTCGGTATACAGAAATAACAAACGGCAAAAATGGCAACCTGAAGCAGTTACTGCCTAATTGAGTAATGTCAAAATTAAATTTCTCCCTATGACACAACCATTAATTCCATTTCCAGTTCGTGTAATTGTGCCCGCTTACAAAGCAAATGCTACTATTCAAATTTGTCTGCAGCACATTTTTAAGGCCCTCACCTCATTTGCAGATGCAGAGGTATTTGTAGTTACCCATAAAACAACGATATGTAACTTTTCTGATGACCGATTACACATTATTGATTCTGCTAAACCATTAAATGCGGGAGAGGCGCGTAATGTTGGTGCACAAGATTGCGGTAATCGAATATTACTTTTCGTTGACGCAGATGTATTGGTGCATGCTGACACATTTGTTGCATTGACTGCACCCATCCGACAAGGAATTGCGGATGCTACTGTTGGGAATTACGCAACTGATGTATACGGCAACGCATTTTATCAAAAGTATAAAAAGTTGTATATCCACCAAGCCTACGCACGCGAGGGATTTATAACGAATGAATTCTGGACCGCAATTGCGGCTATTCATGGCAATGTATTTCATGCAGTAGGCGCATTTTCTACCACTTTTGCATTTAAAGGTGGCGAGGATACGGAAATTGGTATGCGCATCACCAATTCCGGTTTTCGTATTTATGCAGTGGCAACTGCCCAAGGTAGTCATTTGAAAACCTTTACTTTTTCTTCATTGGTCGAAAATGATTTTATCAAAGGCACACGCACTGTCGTTTTAGCGCTGCAGCGTAAAACACCGCTTAGTGAAAACCGACATGCAAAAAAATCAGACCAGCTGGCAGTGGCGTTGGCTTGTTTGATGCTGATACTGATTCCTGCTGCATCCCTGGTTCCATGGTTAATTTTGTTTATGCCACTTTTGGTGGCTGGTTATATCTATAGCCGTGGAAGCTTTGTGATATTATGCATCCGGGAAGGCATTTGGTTTACCATTCGAGCTTTAATCATGAGTTGGACGCTAGACCTAGTTCGAGCGGCATCTGTAGCATTTGGCTCAGGTATCTATTTCCTACGGAAGGCCCCTGCAGTAAAAGCACCGGCGTCTGCGGTTGTTACCCTAAAACCCGGCCAGGAGCCACTCAGAGCATAAAATTCCCCCTTAAATGCTGATGTAGCCCGTTTCGAACTGTGAAACGGGCATTTTTAGTAAAAAGCCAATGCATAAACGTATGACAGAAATCATTTGGCAGACTGATTCTTTTGCACCTGACCAAATTTGAAGTTTCAGCCTGTGCAGCGTATTTTAGCCGCACTATATGGGACCGGCATCTTTACTGGTATTGATTTTGGCGGCTGTAGCCTTTGCGACGGCGGCCATACTTCTGAGCAAGCTCGTGTTGAAAGCAAGTCATAACCCTGTAAAAGGAGAGACTTATGAGTGCGGGGTACCCACGATTGGTAAGAGCTGGATACAGTTCAATGTGGGGTATTACCTGTTTGCGTTGATCTTTCTGATTTTTGATGTAGAGCTTATCTTTTTATATCCGTGGGCGGTTACCGTGCAAAAACTGGGCATGTTTGCCTTTTATGAAGCACTGATATTCCTGTTTATTTTATTCATGGGCTTTTTATATGCCCACAAAAAAGGCGCTTTGAAATGGATGTAAAAGACAATCAGCAGCATGCCTTTCCGGGCGATGTGCATCCAACGGCATCCGGTGGCATATTGGTTAGCAAATTAGACGATGTCATTAACTGGGCCCGGTCAAACAGCTTGTGGCCGTTGGTTTTCGGCACCAGTTGCTGTGCAATTGAGATGATGAGCACCGCGAGTGCCAAGTATGACTGGAGTCGGTTTGGTTTTGAAGTGGCACGTGCCACACCCAGGCAGGCGGATGTGATTATCATTGCCGGTACGATTGTAAATAAAATGGCGCCTGTTTTAAAGCGCTTATACGATCAGATGGCAGATCCAAAATATGTCATCGCCATGGGTGCCTGTGCAACCAGCGGCGGTCCTTTCTTTTATAATACCTATAGTGTAGTTAAGGGAGCAGACCATGTTATTCCGGTAGATGTTTATGTTGCCGGCTGCCCGCCCAGACCGGAAGCGCTGTTACATGCTTTAATTACCCTGCAAGCTAAAATCAAGGCCGGAGATAAGCGGGAAAAAATTGTGATTGAAAAATTTGTCGACTCCAACTAATCTGCCATGAACAGGGAAGAATTACAATCAGCCATCACCGCGCTTAACGCCGATATCACCTTTGAAGAAGGCGGAGAATATCTGACAGCTAACATTCCGGCAGATGCTTGTCGCGATATCATGCAAGCCCTGCACAATTTGCCGGCTTTCGAGATGGACTATATGTTCTGCTTGACCTGTGTTGATTGGAAGACGCATCTAACTATGGTGTATCATTTAGAATCGCGTAAACATGCACATGCGGTTGTCATTAAATCGAAGCTTGACAGAGAAAATCCTGAAATAGAGACGCTTTCTGATATTTGGCGCACTGCTGAATTTCTGGAGCGGGAAGTATATGATTTATTTGGTGTTCGGTTTATACATCATTCGGATTTGCGCAGGTTATTGTTGACGGATGATTGGGAAGGTTATCCATTGCGCAAGGATTATGAAGACCCGATAAATATGATTAAGTTATAAATCTGTGCCCCCGGTGGCAGTTATTAAAAAATAAAACGCCCTAACGGGTATAAGCAGCGTCGTTTGATACCGACAATGCAGTTAATGTGAAAACCATGTTACAGGAAGTAGCACAAAAAGAAACCGGCGATCTGGTGATCAATGTTGGGCCTCAACACCCCAGCACACATGGTGTATTGCACCTTGTGATTACACTAAATGGAGAAACAATCAAAAAGGTTGAGCCACATTTAGGGTATATCCATCGCTCCATTGAAAAAATGTGCGAAAGTTTGAGTTACAGGCAGTTTATTTACTCTACTTCCCGCATGGATTATTTATCTGCACATATTAATAATCACGCATGTGCCCTTGCCGTTGAAAAAGGATTACAGATAGAAATTCCGGAGCGTGCGCAGGTTATTCGTGTATTAATGGATGAGTTAACGCGACTGGCATCACATCAGTTATGGTGGGGAGCATTGGCTATGGACGTGGGCGCGATAACACCTTTTTTCCATGCTTTTCGCGAGCGTGAAGTGCTGAATGATATTATGGAAGAAACGTGCGGTGCACGATTAACCATGAATTATATGGTACCCGGTGGGGTTATGTTCGACTTACATCCTAATTTCCAAAGCAGGGTGAAAGATTTCATCACCTTATTTAAATCTAAATTACCTGAATACGATGAATTGGTTACCGGAAATGTGATTTTCCAGAATCGTATGAAGCAGGTAGGATTTATATCAGCAGAAGATGCTGTTTCTTATGGATGCACCGGCCCAACTTTACGCGGCAGCGGTGTTTCCTGCGATATCCGTAAGCATCACCCATATGAACTTTATGACAAACTCCAATTTACCGAACCACTGGAAACCGGTGGCGATTGTTGGGCAAGATATTTAGTGCGTATGGAGGAGATGCGTCAATCATTACATATTGTAGAACAATTAATTGATAATATTCCGGAAGGCGAATTTCAGGCTAAAACAAAAGCCGTGTTGAAATTACCTAAAGGAGAATTTTACAGTCGTGTTGAAACCGCCAGAGGTGAATTAGGTGTATATATTGTAAGTGAAGGCGGACTCACACCTTATCGAATCAAATTCCGTTCACCAGGTTTTTCTAATTTGTCGGCATTAGACCATATGGCTCGCGGGCAAAAAATTGGTGATTTAGTTGCCATTATGGGGACTTTAGATTTAGTGATTCCGGATATTGACCGATAAGGGAGACGGTATAGATCAATCAAAATAACACGCATCACATAAGAGGATGCAGGAAAAATATATATCGTGGAATTCAGTTTATCTGCAATAGCAAATCAGGTTGACACCTGGTTACATGCGAACTGCGCATCGTGGTTGGCGCTCACAATTGAATTTGTGATTGTCGGACTGTTATGCATCGCTCTGTTCGCTGTATTAGGACTTGTATTAATTATGATGGAACGAAAAGTTTCCGCATATATGCAATTGCGTTTAGGGCCGAATCGTGTAGGACCTAAGGGTATGTTTCAAACACTGGCCGACACGCTTAAATTATTGGTGAAAGAGGGACTTACCCCTAATGGTGCCGACAAATTTCTGTTCAATCTGGCTCCCTTTATTGTGATGATTGCCGCCATGTTGGTTTTAGCACCCATTGGATTTGCCAAAGATTTTGTGATATGGGATATTAATATTGGTGTATTATATATCAGCGCTATTTCCTCTATTGGTGTCATTGGGATTTTAATGGCCGGTTGGGCATCAAATAATAAATATTCATTGCTTGGCGCTATGCGGAGTGGAGCACAAATTGTGAGTTATGAATTGAGCGCCGGTTTAAGCATTCTAACCATTGTCATTTTTACACAAGACATGAGCATGGGGCAAATTGTAGCTTCGCAAGCTGATGGATGGTGGATTTGGAAAGGGCATATTCCGGTAATCATATCTTTCATTATTTTCCTCATCGCGGTGACGGCTGAAACAAACAGAGCTCCATTCGACCTAGCCGAAGCCGAATCTGAATTAACTGCCGGTTTTCATACTGAATATTCCGGAATGAAATTCGCATTGTTTTTTTTAGCTGAGTATGTCAATATTTTCATTGTTTGTGCTGTAGGCGCCACTTTGTTTTTAGGCGGTTGGATGCCATTACATATTGGAAATTGGGCAGACTTTAACCGGATTATGGATTATATTCCATCATCGGTATGGTTCTTTGGCAAAACGTTCTTCCTGATATTTGTCATTATGTGGTTCAGGTGGACTTTTCCAAGGTTGCGTATCGATCAATTACTCAATCTGGAATGGAAATACCTGTTGCCTATATCCATGTTTAACTTGTTATTAGCAACATTTATCGCCATTCAAGGCTGGTATTTATAAAAATATAAAAAACACAACATACCACAACAGAAATTCAATCAAACATGTTCATCACGAAATATTTATCTGAAGTTTTTGGTGGCCTAAGATCCTTACTCACAGGTATGCGCAGAACCGGGTATTATTTCACCCATCATAAAAATATCATCACGCAGCAGTACCCAAATGAAAAGCCTGTTTTGGCTGAACGGTTCAGAGGAGAAGTGGTTATGCTGCACGACGACAATAATGAACATGCCTGTACAGGTTGTACAGCCTGTGAGTTGGCCTGTCCGAACGCCACCATCAAAATTGTTACCAAATTTGATTTGACTCCGGAAGGCAAGAAAAAGAAAGCTATCGACAAATTTGTATATCACCTCGAACTCTGCACCATGTGTAATTTATGTGTGGAAGCCTGTCCGACAGGCGCTATTACCATGGCTCCGAATTTCGAGCATTCAGTACTTAACCGAAATGAGCTGACCAAGGTTTTGAATAAACCCGGAAGCAAAATCAGGGAAGGTGTTGAGTAGTACTTGTTTGAGATAATACCACACAGGTAATACTGTGTGCAATTGATTTTATTAATATTTGAATTCCTGACTACGCATGAACGCGAATGATATTATTTTTTATCTGCTAGGTGCCTTCATACTTGTGAATGGCATTTTGGCTATGACGAATCGCAAGATTTTTCGCGCAGCCATATTTCTTTTATTCTCACTGATTGGTGTAGCCGGACTCTATTTCTGGATGCACGTTGAATTTGTTGCAGCCGTTCAGATTATTGTATATGTAGGAGGTATTGTTGTTTTAATTATTTTCTCCATATTCCTGACACAACAAACCGGTCAGGATATGCCGAAGCCAAATAAAATGCGCATGCTGTTTAGTGCATTAGCTGTGCTTTTTGGTGCAGGGTTTACCTATATGCTCATCCGGAACCACGGTTTCATAGGTGACGGAAACAATCAATTCGACGTTTCACCGCAGCGAATTGGCGAGCAGATGCTGGATACAGAGCAATCAGGATATGCCTTGCCTTTTGAAGTAATCAGTATTCTTTTACTTGCGGCCATGATTGGCAGCATTGTCATTGCGTTAAAATCTAAAGCCCAAGAAGCATGAGTCCCATTAGTCTAAACCACATCCTGTTTATCAGCACTGCCCTCTTTTTTATTGGCATGTACGGCTTATTTACACGGAGAAATATGATTACCATGCTGATGGCCATTGAGCTCATCCTGAACAGTGTAAACATCAATTTCGTGGCTTTCAATAAGTATCTATGGCCTGGAAATCTGGATGGTGTGTTTTTCAGCATATTCATAATAGCCATAGCTGCCGCAGAAGCTGCTGTTGCCATTGCTATTATTATAAATATTTATCGCAACCACAACTCAATTGATGTGGCTGATACAGAGGAAATGAAATATTAATCATGAACGCATTTGATTTAAGTATCTGGATTCCTATTTTACCCTTTGCCGGTTTTCTGTTAATCGGACTTATAGGGAAAAAATATTTTCCATCTATCAGCGGTTGGCTGGCAACGCTTTTCATGGGTGTGGCTGCTGCATTATCTATATATGTAGCCATCGACTATTTCTTTTTGTCAGCTCCTTCTGACGGGCATTATATTGCACAGGAAATTATCAATATCCCTTGGCTGCAGTTTACTGACTCTTTGTCGATTAATATGGGTGTAATGCTGGATCCCATTTCGGTGATGATGCTGGTTGTTGTAACCTTTGTATCCTTAATGGTGCATTTGTATTCGACTGGATATATGCATGGCGAAAAAAGGTATGCCACCTTTTTTGCTTACCTGCAATTATTTACCTTCTCCATGTTGGGTTTAGTGCTGTCCAGCAACCTGTTTCAGATTTACATTTTCTGGGAGCTGGTAGGTGTTTCATCCTTTCTGTTAATTGGATTTTATTTTGATAAACCAAGTGCAGTGGCTGCCAGTAAAAAGGCCTTTATCGTTACGCGCTTTGCAGATTTATTTTTCCTGATTGGTATTTTAATAGTGGGGGTAACAGGAGATAGTTTTGATTTCAACACCATTATTATTAACCTGACATCACCTGAAGGCGCAGGTAAATTATCTGCCACTTTCCTGGGCGTTTCCATTATTACATGGGCACTAACACTCATATTTATAGGCGGTGCGGGTAAATCTGCCATGTTTCCTTTACATATCTGGCTGCCAGATGCCATGGAAGGACCAACACCTGTTTCTGCCTTAATCCATGCAGCCACGATGGTAGTTGCAGGGGTGTATCTGGTTGCACGATTATTTCCGGTATTCATCCTTACCGGAAGTGGCGCTATTGAAATCGTAGCCTATATCGGTATTTTTTCAGCTCTCTTTGCCGCAGTAATTGCCTGCACACAAACAGACATCAAACGCGTATTGGCTTATTCAACCATGAGTCAGATAGGTTATATGATGTTTGCTTTAGGTGTAAGCAATATGCATCATACAGATGGATTTACAGCAAGTATGTTTCATTTGTTCACGCATGCTTTCTTCAAATCTTTATTATTTCTTGGCGCCGGTGTGGTGATTCATGCCGTGCACAGTAATGATATGCGGGATATGGGTGCTTTGCGGAAATATTTGCCCGTTACCCATCTTACATTTTTAATTGGCTGTTTAGCTATTGCCGGTGTGCCGCCGTTTGCAGGGTTCTTTAGCAAAGAAAGTATTCTGCATGCAGCATATGCTACTCATCCAGACATATTTTACCTGGCTTTAATTACCAGCGGGTTAACCGCATTTTATATGTTTCGATTGTATTTCAGCATATTCTGGGGGCAAAAGGAAATCCATCTTCACCACTTTCATGGCGAGGCCGGATGGAGTATGAAATTACCGTTGATTATGCTGGGCACTTTAAGTGTTATAACAGGATTTGTTCCCTTTGCAGAATATATAACAGCTGATGGCATACCACACCTGGCTGAAACTGATATTATGTTTAGTATAGCGCCGGTGCTAATGGGCCTCACCGGTATTGGTATTGCGATGATTATGTATAAATCAGCGAATGCATTGCCCGATCGTGTTGCTTCTGCCGGCAAAAGTGTGTATCGCTGGGCATATCATAAATTTTATATTGATGAATTATACATCTTCATCACTAAAAAAGTAATATTCAACTTAATCGGACGACCTGCCGCCTGGATTGACCGCACCATTGTAGATGGTACAATGAATCTCATTGCACTGATGACTACGGAGATTTCGGATAGTGTGAAGGGAATGCAATCTGGTAAGGTGCAGGGCTATGCCATGTATTTCTTTGCAGGTGTTATTGGTTTAGGTTTATTGTGTTTATATATCTGGTTATAAAAACAGCATTGCTGTCAATTGAAAATGAAATGAAATGATGAATCTGAATATTTTAGTTGCGATTCCTATCCTGACTGCTTTTGGTTTAATTGCAGTGAAGGGATTATCGCGGACACGCATAGTAGCATTTACCGGTGCATGTATACAGTTAATACTGAGCGTGTTCCTGTTTTTTGCTTACCAGGCGGAACAACACAAAGGCAACACAGACCAATATGTATTTACGCAACAATATGATTGGTTTCCAACCTTAGGCATTCATTACCAGGTAGGTGTTGATGGCATTTCAGTAGCAATGATTTTATTGACTGCCTTTGTCGTACTAGCAGGTGTATTAGTAAGCTGGAAGCAGGAAAAATGGTCTAAAGAATTTTTCCTCTTACTCACTTTATTAAGTGCCGGTGCTTATGGATATTTTATTGCAACCGATTTATTTACACTATTCTTCTTCCTGGAGGTAGCTGTAATTCCGAAATTCCTGTTAATTGGTATTTGGGGTAGCGGAAAGAAAGAGTATGCTGCTATGAAACTCGCCTTGATGCTGATGGGTGGAAGCGCATTGGTATTTGTTGGGCTGATTGGCACCTATTTTTGGGGTGGGTATTCTTTCGACATGCAGGCAGCAGATACCATTCAAATGCCGGTTGATAAGCAAATGATATTTTTTCCATTCCTGTTTGCAGGATTTGGCATTTTCACCGCCATGTTCCCATTTCATACTTGGGTGCCCGATGGTCACTCGAGTGCTCCAACGGCAGCTAGTATGTTTCTTGCCGGTATTAGTATGAAGTTAGGTGGCTACGGATGTTTGCGTGCTGCTGTTTTTCTTATGCCTGAAGCCGCACATGCTTATCAGGGTGCGATTATAACGGTCGCAGCCATTGCTATTATATATGGCGCTTTTGCAACCTTGATGCAAACAGATTTAAAGTACATCAACGCCTATTCATCTGTTTCGCATTGTGGATTTGTGTTACTTGGTATTGGCATGCTCAATGAAACAGCAATTAATGGCGCTGTATTACAAATGGTTTCACATGGATTAATGACCGCTCTATTTTTCGCCGCAATAGGCATGGTTTACGAGCGCACACATACACGCATGGTAAAGGATATTTCCGGTATGCTAAAAGCAACGCCGTTTATTGGAACCGTATTTATTTTGGCCGGTTTATGCTCCTTAGGTCTTCCGGGCATGAGTGGATTTGTTGCAGAAATGACCGTGTTTATGGGTGGCTGGCAGGCTGGAGATGCGCTTTATCAATTTGCAACAATATTAGCATGTGCCAGTATTGTTGTAACGGCTGTTTATATTTTAAGAGCTGCAGGCAAAACAATGATGGGACCCATTCTCCATTCAGAATATTCTTTGTTTAAAGACGCTGGGTGGAATGAACGGGGAGCTGCCTTTTTATTGCTGGCCGGCATTTTTATAATGGGTCTTGCCCCCTTTGTATTAACCAATATCATTTACCCCGGAACTGCCGACATGATGCAACGCATTACAGAAGGCAGTATTTCAACATTTGAATTATTAAAATAATCAGCAACATGCCCTTTAGCTTCCTGTCAATAATGCAATTCGAATGGTCAGCGCTGATACTGCTTTTTATCGTGCTGTTCCTGCGTATTGGTAAAAAGGTGATATCAAACACATCTTTATTGTATATCGTTAATGGCCTTTTGCTCATTAATTTTATTTCCGGATTCTTTGCACACGAAGATGGCACACTGTTCGGAACCATGTTTGTTTCAGACAGTCTGATCCGTTTTGAAAAATCCTTATTAAATCTGGGTGTGCTGATTATATCCTTACAATCTTTTCACTGGCTTTCTAAACATCACCACGCCTCTGAATTTTACATGATATTGTTGTCATCCCTAACCGGGATGTTTTTCATGTTGAGTTCGAACAACCTCTTTATGTTGTATTTGAGTTTAGAGTTATCTGCCATTCCATTAGCTGCCCTCGCGAATTTTGATTTACAGAAAAGAGTGAGTGGAGAAGCCGCAATCAAGTATATCATAAGCAGTGCGTTCTCGAGTGGTATTTTACTGATGGGTATTTCCCTAATTTATGGTGCCTTAGGTACTTTATCCTTTGATGCCATAAGTTTAAATATGACAGGTGAACCATTATTATTATTTGGTTTTATTTGCCTCTTCGCCGGCTTTGCCTTTAAATTATCAGCCGTGCCTTTTCATCTGTGGACAGCAGATGTATACGAAGGTGCTCCAGTTGCCGTTACATCTTATTTAAGTGTAATCAGCAAAGGTGCTATGGTATTTGTATTTATTACAGCGCTGTTCCGCGTGTTTGCCAATGTTGCAGAATCCTGGTATCAGATGCTATTTGTTATCAGTATAGCTACGATGATTATTGGCAATCTATTTGCTATCAGACAACAAAATTTAAAACGATTCCTCGCCTTCAGTTCAATTGCACAGGTAGGATTTATATTAATAGGTATTAGCGGACACAGCGATGCAGCTGTTGCATCGGCTGTATATTTTATCATGGTCTATATTTTCAGCAACCTTGCTGCATTTGGCATTATCTCATTAGTAAGCGATGTTACAGGTAAGGAAAATATTGATGATTATAAAGGATTCTATTCAACCAATCCGCTATTAGCCTGGGTGCTTACTATTGCATTATTTTCTTTAGCAGGCATTCCACCAACTGCAGGTTTTTTTGGAAAATTCTTTTTATTGATGTCCGGTGCTGCAGCAGATAATAATACGCTCATTATTATTGCTGCACTGAATATGATTGTGTCGCTGTATTATTATTTACGCGTGGTAAAAGCCATGTTTATGGATAGCAACGCACAACCTATCGAAAAACTAAAACCAGGCTGGATGCCTGTAACAGCTTATATAGTTTGCACTGCAGGCATTTTGCTTTCCGGTATCATTGGAGGTGCATTTGAATACATTATTTCAATCGTGTCAACACATTAACTATGGCCATTAATCAAAATCATACCTTTGATGATCTGGATGGCGTTAAATGCGCTATTGTTGAGAAAAATGCTTCGCAGAGCCGTATCGACTTTCTCAAACCTCTGCTTGAATTCAATGGATATACGGTTGTGGTAGTGCCATCACCGCCCGCTAAAGGCGCTGCACCTGTGCCCGAAGGAGAAACACCTCCGCCGCCCACTTCTTTTACAATTGGTGTAACCGACGTTACATTTAACCCTACCAACGCTCTGTTTGGCAGGCTGTTGCGCACACCTTCCGGTAAAATAGTAAGTCCGGCCTATTGGCAGCAGAAAGTAAGCGAAATCGCTGAAGACAAGCCTTATTTTTCCTGAGTAATACCGGCCTATTCTGTTAGACTGCTTATGTGTAAATTTGCAGTCTATGAAAATTTCGTGGAACTGGTTACAGGAAATTTTACCTGTACAACTTTCTGTTGATGCAGCTGCCGAATTACTAACGGATATTGGTCTTGAGGTTGAATCAGTATCTGCCTATGCAAGTATCCGAGGTGGACTTGAAGGTTTGGTAACCGGCAAGGTAATGACCTGCGAAAAGCATCCTGATGCTGATAAACTCAAACTCACCACAGTGGATATTGGCACCGGAACCTTATTGCCAATTGTGTGTGGAGCGCCCAATGTAGAGGCAGGACAAATGGTGATTGTTGCAACAATTGGCACAACCATTTATCCCGTAAACGCTGAACCATTTACCATTAAAAAAGCCAAAATCCGCGGACAGGAAAGTGCCGGTATGTTATGTGCAGATGATGAAATTGGATTAGGCGAATCGCATGCAGGTTTACATATCCTGCCAGCAGAAACGCCAATTGGTATTCCGGTAAAGAATCTGTTTGATGTTTACACTGATCATATTATTGAAATTGGTTTAACGGCAAATCATGCAGATGCCAACAGCCATATTGGTACTGCCCGCGAACTCAAGGCAGCTCTTGAAGTGCGCCAGGGTATCGTAAATGCATTGCAATATCCGAAGGTTAAAAATATTACTGTTAATCAACATACACCTGTAATCACAGTTGCTGTTGAAGATGATGCATGTAAAAGGTATTCAGGGATATATATCGAACAAGTTCGCATTACAGAAAGTCCGAAGTGGTTGCAAAACAAATTACGGGCTGTAGGTATGCGCCCAATTAATGCAGTTGTAGATATTACCAATTACGTATTACATACTTACGGACAACCCTTACATGCCTTTGATGCAGACAAGATTAAAGACAACCGGGTAATTGTAAAAAAGCTAACTGCGGGCACACCATTTGTTACCCTGGATAATAAAACACACAAACTGTCAGCTAACGACTTAATGATTTGTGATGCAGAGGCGGGTTTGTGTATTGCAGGTGTTTATGGTGGATTATCCAGTGGTGTAACCGAGCAGACAACCCGTATTTTTTTAGAAAGCGCCTGGTTTGATCCGGCACATATCAGACGCACTGAATCCTTACATGGATTAAAAACAGATGCATCTGCACGTTTCGCAAAAGGTACGGATATTGAAATTACGGTTGCCGCCCTGCAATTAGCTACTGCACTCATTGTAGATATTTGTGGCGGGGTAGTAAAAGGCGACATCTCCGATTTTTATCCTGCGCCCATGGCTCCATTTAGCGTTCAATTGCGTTTGTCACGTTTGCGTGCAATTAGCTCCATTGATATGCCGGTTGAAACCGTTAAGCAGATATTACAATCATTAGGCATTCATATTACCAGTTATACGGATGGCGTATTGCAAACGGCAGTGCCAACCTATAAAAATGATGTTGTGCGTGAAATTGATTTAATTGAAGAAATTTTACGCTTATATGGTTTTAATAAAATCCCGATACCTAATAGTGTTCGTACACCCTATCTGGTAACCCCTAAACCGGATCGCGAGCTTATTAAAATGAATATGATTCGATATTTATCCGCTCAGGGTGCCTATGAAATTGCAACGAATGCAATTGGTAAATCGAAATTCAATCAGCAATTTTTACCACAATTAGCTGAACAGCAGGTTTCGTTGTTAAACTCATTAAATATCGAACTGGACAGCATGCGCCTCACGCTTGCTTTTACTGGATTAGAGGTTATTGCCTATAATCATAGCCATAAGCAAACGGATTTACGTTTATTTGAGTTTGGCAGAACTTATCGTGTGCAACAAGGTGCTTACATCGAAAATGATGTTTTGGCCATGTATATGACCGGAAATGCTTACGATGAAACCTGGCGCATACCACAGCGCAAAATCGACATTTTTGATTTGCAGGAACAGGTGCAATCTGTATGCAATCGCATGGGCTTGCAGATTGATTGGCAGGTGCAGGAGCATCCGATAAATGGTATATTTTCAAGCGCTGTTTGTTTAACTGAGGGACAAAAAACTTTTGGTATAGCCGGCACCATTAAGCAGGAAGTGTGCGCTGCTTTTGGTATTCGAACACCAGTTTACTATGCAGAAATTGATTGGGCTTCATTAATTGATCGTGCAGGAAACCGGTCGGTGGTATTCCGCGAAATACAAAAATATCCTGAAGTGCGTCGCGACTTAGCACTGGTGATTGACAGGCAAACAACCTATCAGGCAGTGGAGCGGATTGCGCGTCAGGAAGGCAAACAGTTGCTGCGCGATATCAGGTTGTTTGACGTTTTTGAAGGAGAGCAATTAGCCGGTAAAAAAAGTTATGCTATTGGTCTTACATTTAGTGATGCAACAAAAACACTAACCGATGTCGAAATAGAGCCTGTGATGCAGAAGATGATGCAGCGATATGAAAAAGAATTAGGTGCTATAATTCGTAAGTAAAAAGTGCTACATTCGTTCACTCAAGTTGTTATGGAGCCATTGCCATCCACTTCCGAAAAATTTGCATTACTAAAGGCCAATCTGGAGCGTCTGCTTCGGAGTTACCAGGCTATTCAGCGTGAAAACGACATGTTAAAGGAGCAAATAGAGGCTGTAAGGAAATCTGTGCAGGAGCGCAATAAAAAAATCGAAAGCCTGGAGGACCAGTTAAACATCCAGCGAACTGCCAGCTCAATAGCCTCTATTCCACAGCTACAGGACGGTTTAGGGGACAAGGAGGAGGTTAAAAAGCGTATCAACGAGCTGATAAAGGAGGTTGACAGCTGTATCGCCTTGTTGAATGAATAATCCCCGCCGGGCTCTCACATCTCTATTTTCATAATCTTTACTTAACTTTAGCCCTATTGGACTAAAACCGTTTGCAATAAACCCTGATGGAATCTGAGGAAAGCAAGTTGTTGAATATACATGTTACGATTTGCGACAGGCCCTATAGGCTCAAGGTGCGGCCGGAGGAGGAGGAAAACGTGCGCAAGGCGGCCAGAACCATTGCCGAGAAAATAAAGGAGTTGCAAAACCAGTTTGCCGGCAGCGATAAGCAGGATTACCTGGCGATGCTGTTACTGACAACCATGGTGGAGCAACCGGGAGCACATAAAGAAACAAGTGCATCTGCAACAAGCGAATTTGACAGCGCTTTAGATGCACTAAACAAGCAGCTTCAAGAAGCACTGCAGGTTTAACAGCCTCCCACTGAACTCAATTCCTTCGCGATTTATTGGCCACGGTCTCGTCTGTCATCATAAATTCATAACTATGAACGAAACCGTCATGTATGCCATCATTGGCGTAGTAGCCCTGGTGGTTGGTATTATCGCAGGTCGTTTGATCTTCGCCCCCAGCAAAAACCAACAAGCATTAGCACAAAAAGAAGCCGAAGAAATCGTGGCATTGGCCAAAAAAGATGCCGAACTTATTATTGCCAAGAGCAAAACAGAAGCAGACGCCTATAAAAAAGAACGCTCTCTCGAATTAAAGGATCAGATGATTCAACAGAAAGCCGAGGTAGAGCGCGAACGACAGCAAAAAGTTGGGAAAGTTGAAGAGCACGAAATGCGGTTAAAGCAACGTGAATCACAACTTGGTCAACAACAGCAGCAACTTTCCAAAAAAGAAGCAGAAGTAAACAACCAGCGCGAAACCCTCAATAAGCAACTTGAAGCTGTTAACATCAAAAAAGCAGAGGTAGATAAGGCTTATGAAACGCATATCAGCAAATTAGAAGATGTTGCCAAGCTGAGTGCAGAACAGGCCAGAAATGAATTGATGGAAGCCTTAAAAGATGAAGCCCGCAACAAGGCTATGGCACATATCAAAGAGATAGTGGAAGAGGCAAAACTCAAAGCCAATAAGGAAGCCAAGAAAATTATCTTACAAACCATTCAAAGAACAGCTGCCGAGCAGGCAATTGAAAATTCAGTTTCTGTATTTAATCTGGACAGTGATGATCAAAAAGGCCAGATTATCGGTCGCGAGGGTAGAAATATTCGCGCTCTAGAAGCTGCCACCGGTGTCGAATTTATTGTAGATGACACGCCGGAAACCATTATCATCAGCGGATTTGACCCCGTTCGTCGGGAAGTAGCCCGTTTGAGTTTACAGCGACTTGTAACTGATGGGCGTATACACCCGGCCCGAATCGAAGAGGTTGTTGCGAAAACCAAAAAACAGATGGAAGAACACATCATGGAAATTGGTGAACGCACAGTTATTGAATTAGGTGTAACTGGTTTACATGCTGAATTAATTCGCATGGTAGGACGTATGCGGTTCAGATCGTCCTATGGACAGAATTTATTGCAGCACTCAAGAGAGGTTGCCAATTTATGCGCAATAATGGCAGCAGAGCTCGGATTAAATCCAAAACTGGCTAAGCGTGCCGGCTTATTACACGACATAGGAAAAGTACCTGAAGAAGAAAGTGAATTAAGTCACGCCCTGTTAGGTGCAAAATTGTGCGAAAAATATGGTGAACATGCGGCTATTGTGAATGCTGTTGGTGCACACCACGACGAAATTGAAATGCAGTATGTTATTTCACCAATTGTACAGGCTTGTGATGCCATAAGTGGTGCGCGTCCTGGAGCTCGACGAGAAATTCTTGAAAGCTATCTGAAACGCATAAAAGAAATGGAAGGACTTGCTCTGGCACATGATGGTGTAGAAAAAGCATATGCCATTCAGGCTGGTCGTGAATTGCGTGTGATAGTAGAATCTGAAAAGGTCGATGATAAGCGGGCAGAAGAGCTCTCTTTCAGCATCGCACAAAAAATTCAGGATGAAATGCAATACCCGGGACACATTAAGGTAACAGTCATCCGCGAAAAACGCGCGATATCATTTGCGAAATAAAACGCATATCCTAAATAAATGGCAAAAGCCCCGACCGAAATCGGGGCTTTGCTTTTGTATGGATCAATAAACCTATTGCCAGAGATATAAAATCCGAATAGTGCCTCTTGGGCGGTATGTAACTTCGCCATCAAATGAGTCGGCCACAGGTAAATCAACCTGTAAGCCACCCACCCATGAACCCTTACCTACTTCACAACCCAACATCGCATAGGCAGAGGTGCCTTTTGTTTCAGATTCTACTAATTGGTGGTAAGTATCACCAGTATTTGTTTCAACTAACAGACCTGCATTTGGCAGAAATGTAAAAGCCGGTTTTCGGATTGTATAACTATATAAACCGGTGCTCGTTTGCTGAAAGCCAAATTGATAAGCAGATGCATTAACTGTATTGTATTTGCCTGTATAATCAAGTGTAACGGTATGTTTATTCATAGCGTACGACACTCGGGCGCCCGCTAATATATCGAAACTACCAGAACCAAGCGAGACACCTGCAGGAAGATGATCGGCACGAAAATTTTCGCTGAATTTTCCTGTTGGCAACTCGATTCCGGCTTTTGTATAAATAGTCCATTTATGTTTAACCATCATACTATCGACATTCGAGTATACTTTGAATGTATTCATAACCCCCGCATCACCCAGGCCCGACAAATTCGTTTGAACACCTTCGTGATAAATAGAATTATACTTATAAGGTATATAAGCAGTAACATGCCACCAACGATTTAAACCTATTCCAAAGCCTGCATCCACACCCGAATACAGAATATCGGCATGCGCATCACCAGTGGCCTGGAAAGCGGCATAATGCGGCCTCAATAAGATAAAGTTGTATAAGGCATACGAGCTTGGCACATTGAATACACCGGCACCGGAGCATCCACAAATATCGCAGGCCTTACCGGTGCTAATGGTCATCATTGACACCATCAGCACCGTCAGCATCCTTTTCATACAAGTTACATTACGTGAACGTGAACTTCTTCAGTTATTTTTTCAGCATAGTTTGTTTCCCAAGCTGAAATCTGCATATGACAATCACCTGCATCAGATGCTTCGATATCATAGTGTTCATGCACATTGAAGAATGTTTCAGTTGTAGACGTTTGATAATTGACAACTGTATCGCCGGCTGCATTTATAAAGAGTAATTCAATATTACCAATTGCCTTGGTTCCTTCCAAATCTACTTCCATGTGCAACTCTGTGCCAATCATCGCATGTGAATCAGCTTCAGGTTCAATTACCGTAAAGGTTACATCATATCCAATTGGTTCTGGTTCTGGATCATCATTACAAGCAGACAAAATCATTCCGCACAGAGCAGTCAATAAAAATGCATTTTTCATAATACCATTATGTTTTAAGATCTAATAAATACGCACAAACAAATAAACGGGATAAACTAGTACGCGATCTTAAACACGTGGAGGGTCAAGAATGGTATTGAAATAAGGAATTGATTCGGGTATATCCTGCTGTTCTTCAAAACAAACAGCGGTAAATGTCGGAGAAGAAAATTGGATGGTTTCAAATGCCGTATGCGGCGAAAAAGCATGCAAAACTACCAATGATTCTGGCGTTTTCTGTTGCTCGTCTGTTTTCACTTCAACGGTCTTCGCCAGCTCCTTGGTCAGATAACAGCTACCATGGCATTCCGAAACCGGGTTATCCCTATTCTCGCAGAGATTAGCCGAGATATAGGACCGGTTAGCATAAAAGCTGACATAGGTAACAAAGGGACCTAACATTACAGCCCAATAGCAAACAAATAATATGGTAACCAGTGCTTTACGCATGTATCCGGGTGCAAAGATACATCAGAATTGTGCTGCCAGAATGATAAATATCACCATTTACAAAGTTTTCACCCTTTTGCTATTGAATATATAAATAGCCGGATTGAATAAAAAAAGGAGGTCAAATCTGACCTCCTTGTAACATCCTAACAATACTCACTTATTTGGGCATAGCCACTTTGTCAACCACATGGATAACCCCATTACTTTGATACACATCATAAACCGTAATGTTAATCAGATTGCCACTTTCATCCTGCAACTGGATATTGTGCTTACCATTCATCATGGCAGTGAGGGTGCTGCCTTCAACAGTTGTTAAGGTTGCCTTTCCTTTGCCATCTTTAATCATTTTGGCAATAGCGTCGTAATCATAAGCACCGCTCAACACGTGATACGTTAATACAGTAGTAAGCTTCTGCTTATTTTCCGGCTTAAGCAGTGTTTCCACAGTTCCGGCAGGCAGGTTTTCAAAAGCGTCGTTTACCGGAGCAAACACAGTAAAAGGGCCAGTTGATTTCAAGGTTTCTACCAAACCCGCGGCTTGAACTGCAGCAACTAATGTGGTATGATCCTTTGAGTTTACAGCATTTGACACGATGTCTTTTTGCGGATACATTGATTCACCACCTACAGTAGTTACTTGTGCATGTACACTGGTTATAGCAATGAACAAGCCAAACATAGTTGTTAAAATTCTAGAGCGTTTCATAATTGTTTGTTTTTTGATTTGCTCTATTTACGCCGAATGTGTGCCGTTGGTTTTTATACGCAAAAAAATATATTTTTTCCATATAAAAAACCAGGGGTCGCATATTTTCGTATGCGACCCCTGCTATTACTTAATTAGGTTGGTGCTATTTAGGCTTCACGTGCTTCAGCACCTTAGCCTCAATATAAAAGATGATTTCTTCAGCAATATTCTTAAGCTGATCGCCAATACGCTCTAATTTTCGGATGATGGAGATAATATAAAGTGCATCACTGAGTTTAGAAGCATCCCCGTTTGCCGCATGTGTCAAATTGGTAATTGCTTCGGCATTGATATGATCGAGGTAATCATCACTCTTAAAAATCTTGCGGGCAATAGAAGTATCTTCCTTTTCATAGGCTTCATGTACTTCTTTGAGCATACGCAAAGCCGCCTCATACATCGGCATCACATTACTTTCTTCCATTAAAGTGGCATCAAGCGGAGAGTTTGTCTCATTGATATACTTGCTGATTCCCTCAGCAATGTCGCCGATACGCTCCAGGTTGTTATTGATTTTAAGCGCTGCTAATACGAAACGCAAATCAATAGCCACGGGTGAGTACAGGGCAATAAAGTTCTCTGCAACACGATCAATCTGTAATTCCTGACCGTTTACACGCTTTTCAATCTGTATGACTTCACGTGCCAAATCTTTATCAAAGCCTGCCAGGGCATCTTTAGATTTAGTTAATTGCATCGTAACCAGATCAAACATCTGATCAAGTGCCGATTTAATATTGTGAACCGGGTTATCTATTTGCGACATACCATTATACTTTTGTTATGACGGAATAAACTATGCTATATCATCCAAAACGACCGGTAATATAGCTTTGCGTTTTTTCTTCCTTTGGATTAGTAAAAATGTTAACCGTTTTATCGTACTCAATCAACTCGCCTAAATAAAAGAATGCGGTTCTATCGCTAATGCGCGCTGCCTGTTGCATATTATGCGTTACAATAACGATTGTATACTGACTTTTGAGTTCGAGAATTAATTCTTCAATTTTCGCGGTGGAAATTGGATCCAAAGCACTTGCCGGTTCATCCATTAATATCATGGTTGGTTTCACGGCGAGGGTGCGCGCTATGCACAAACGCTGCTGCTGACCACCGGATAAAGCAAGCGCCGATTTTTTCAGGTTATCCTTTACTTCATTCCACAAGGCCGCCTGTTTCAATGATGTTTCGCAGGCCTCTTCCAGCACATGTTTATCGTTGATTCCCTGAATTTGTAATCCATACACCACATTATCGTAAATCGATTTGGGGAAAGGATTAGGTTTTTGAAAAACCATACCTACTTCTTTCCTCAACTCTTCCACTAAAATACGTTTACCATAGATATTGCGACCGTCAATAATAATCTCTCCTCCCATATGAAAACCTTCAATGTAGTCATTCATGCGGTTAAATAGACGCAGGAAAGTTGATTTACCACAACCACTGGGACCTATAAACGCAGTAACTGTATTTGGTTTTACAGAAAGGGTAACACCTTTCAAGGCATGAAAAGATCCATACCAAACATGCACATCCTGAGTTGTAAGCTTATGACTCATACAAATTCATTACCATTTTACTTTCCGTTGCCAACGATATCTCAAATAGATGGCAATTCCATTCATAACAAATGTAACCAACAATAATATAATTATCGCAGCTGCAGCATTTACGGAAAATTCCTGCTCAGGTCTGCTGATCCAGTTAAAAATTTGCATGGGCAATACAGAGTATTGGTCGAGCGGTGTTTGTGGAGGTTTATTCAAATACACAATAGCACCTACTAATATGAGCGGAGCTGTTTCGCCGATAGCCCTGCTAATGGCGAGGATAACACCGGTTACTATACCACCACTTGCGGCAGGTAGAACCTGTTTACTTACCGTTTGCCATTTCGTTGCGCCTAATGCAAAACTGGCCTCCCGTAATGTTTTAGGCACCGCTTTCAAGGCTTCACGTGTAGCAACGATAATAATAGGTAAAATCAGTAACGACAATGTTAAAGCACCCGCTATTACACTTTTTCCTAAGCCAAATGTGCGCACAAATACTTCAAGTCCGAGGATACCATATATGATAGAAGGCACACCTGCCAGATTCGTAATATTGATTTCCAATATGGAAGCAAATCTGGATTTTTTTCCATATTCCTCCAGGTAAATGCCCGCAGCAACTCCAACCGGTATAGCGATGATGGCTGTTAAAACTAAAATCCAGACAGTACCTAATAAGGCTACATAAATTCCGGCCTTTTCAGCTTTGCGTGATGGCAGACTGGTAATAAAATCCCAATCGATACGACCTAAACCGTCAATGGCAATATTTACCAGAAATATACCCAGCATGATAATACCAATCAGTGTACAGCCTATTGCCCAAAGTTTAAATACCCGATCTGCTATTCGATTTCGTCTGCTGCTCATCTTATTCGTATTTATGTTGAAACTTGCGTTTAACTTTTGCTGAAATCGTATTTAAGACAAATGTGAACACAAACAAGGTTATACCCGCAGCAAAAATCGACCTGAACTCAATAGAATTTTGTTCCACATCTCCCATACTTACCTGTACAATATAGGTAGTAATGGTTTGCACCGGAACAAGCGGATCTAAGGTTAATCTTGGCTGTTGTCCTGCGGCAACGGCAACAATCATGGTTTCACCAATAGCGCGGGAAATGGCCAAAATCACAGAAACAATAATGCCCGATGAGGCAGCCGGAATTAAAACGCGAAAAGCCGTTTGAAATCGGGTAGCGCCCATGCCATAACTGGCCTCTCTCAAACTTTTTGGAACGGCATACAAGGCATCCTCACTCATTGAAGAAATGAAAGGTATGATCATAATACCCATAACAATTCCCGGTGAAAGGGAATTAAATCCAGACAGTCCCGGAATAAATCCCTGTAAAAAAGGTGTTACAACCGTGAGTGCAAAAAATCCATAAACAACTGTAGGAATAGCGGCCAAAATTTCCAACACCGGTTTCACAATTTGTCGCATACGCGGATGGGCATATTCGTTGAGGTATACGGCTATGCTTAAGCCAATAGGGAGTGCAACTAAAATAGCGATGAAGGAGGTAAGGATAGTACCGGAAACAAGCGCCAAAATACCATAATGCTTATCAGCAAATAACGGCGTCCATTGCGTATCAGTTAAAAACTCTACAATAGATACTTCATTAAAGAAGGCAATAGACTCTATTAACAAAACGATTAAAATACCAAGAGTGGTGAGTATGGTTAACCCACCACTAAAGGCAAGAAGAGCTTCTACAAATCGTTCTTTGCGTTTCATTCAAATACAAGGTTACTCCTTTTCCATAGTTGCCTTGTCGTAAGCAGCTACTTTTGCTTTCATTTCTGTGTATTCTTCAGATTTCAGAGGCACATAGCCTACTTCTTTACATAACTTTTCTACATTATCAATATAGAAATGTACAAAGGCAAGTACTTCAGGTCTGCTTAAGGCCTTTTCGTTTATATAAATATATAGTGGACGAGAAAGGGGCGCATATGTTCCTGACAATACCGTTTCCTGAGTGGGAACAACACCACCATTATTATTATCAACCGGTACTATTTTCAGTTTATCCGTGTTGTTTTCATAGTAAGCCATCCCAAAATAACCTAAAGCACCTTCATCACCGGCAATACCATTTACTAAAGTATTATCATCTTCGTTGGCATTATAATCGCCACGGCTGTCTCCTTTCTTTCCACAAATTACTTCGGTAAAGTATTCATAGGTTCCGGATGCTGTTCCAGGACCATAGAGGTGAATTTCCTTATTTGGCCATTCAGGTCTGATTTGGTTCCACGTTTTAATTTTTCCCTGAGCAGCAGATTCCCAAATCATTTTCAATTCAGCAACGGTCAGTTTATCTACCCAATTGTTGCTTGGGTGCACCATTACGGCAAGACCATCATATGCGATTTCCAACTCCAGGTATTTGATTCCGGCTGAGTCGCAGGCAGCCATTTCGCTTTCCTTAATCGGGCGGCTGGCATTACAAATGTCAATTTCGCCTTTGCTGAACATTTTCATACCGCCACCGGTACCGCTTTCACCAAGCGCAACGTTAACATCAGGCTGGCCAAACCGGAACTCTTCAGCTACGGCCTCACTGATAGGGTAAACCGTACTGGAGCCATCAATTGAAATGGAACCAGACAAACCGTCAGTTCCAGCGTCGTTTTTGCCACCATTGCAGGCACTAAAGCCTGTTAATGCGGCTACGGATAATAGGATAGAGAGCTTTTTCATTGCATCAAATTATGGTGCGAAGCTAATCTGCCAATGTTACCGGTATGTTAACTTACCATTAAGATAATGCCATTTAAACAATTACTTAATGAACGAACGAGGAAAATGGGGCTAAACGGGGGTAATAACATACTGATAATCTTAACTTTAGCTTAATTTTACACCGTCTTAAAACAACCTACCCTTTCACAGCAAAACCATTAACATGTCTATTGATCGTGTACTTAGATTTTTTCAGCCAAAAGATGCCACCTTCTTTCCATTATTTGAAAAAGCTGCCGATAACATCGTGCATATTGCTGATTTATTAAGCAAAGTTGTTCGTGAATCAGATATTCAAAAGCGCGAAGAATTGATTCGCGAGATAGAAGCCGTTGAACATTTGGGAGATGAAATTACCCACGAAGTGTTAAATAACCTGAATACGGTATTTATTACCCCTTTTGACCGGGAAGATATACATGCGCTGGCTACTTCAATTGACGATGTTGCAGATCATGTTAAAGACGCAGCACTTCGCATTCGCTTATTTAAACCACAATCACTTCCTACCGGTATAATAAAGATGTCTGACTTAATATGTCATGGAACTGAAGAGGTGCGTAAAGCGATGAAAGAATTAAAAGATGTGCGCAACTTAGGCAAATTAAAAAAACTCATCATTGATATCAATAATGTAGAAAATCAGGCAGATGCTGTTTTCGAAATGGCGATGACTGATTTATTTGCGCATGAGAAAGACCCTGTTGAAATCATCAAAATCAAAGACATCATCGCAAAAATGGAAAGCGCAACCGACCGTTGTGAGGATATTGCCAATGTGATTGAATCCATTATCGTAAAAAC
>JAKQVC010000014.1 GCA_029571985.1 Bacteroidota bacterium
CTTCGGAGCGCTATTGGTTTGTACGCAGGCCGGTAAACCCGCTTTTTCCATTCTTACTACCTTTGCAATATGCATAAAGCAGATTTTCTTGTTATTGGCTCAGGCATCGCGGGATTGACTTTTGCGTTGAAAATGGCCAAAAAATTTCCGGAGCGCTCCGTACTCATCATTACCAAAGCTGAGGAAGAAGAAACCAATACCAAATATGCACAAGGCGGTATTGCAGCGGTATGGGATTTTGAAAAAGATAGTTACGAACAACATATTGATGACACACTCATTGCCGGCGATGGATTATGTAAGCGCGATATTGTTGAAATTGTAGTAAAAGAAGGACCTGAACGGGTAAAAGAAATTATTCGCTGGGGTGCCGATTTTGATAAAACAAAAGAAGGTGAATATGCACTGGGTAAAGAAGGTGGACACTCACAGTTTCGCGTGTTGCATCACAAAGATGTAACCGGAAAAGAAATTGAAAAAACCCTGGTAGAAGAAGCACAATCACTGCCAAATATTACCTTCTTCACACATCATTTTGTGATTGATATTATCACACAACATCATTTAGGCAGAATTGTTACGCGACATACACCTGATATCGATTGTTATGGCGTTTATGTGCTCGATAAAAAAAATCACACCATTGAAACCGTATTGGCAAAAATTACGGTAATGGCCAGTGGCGGTGCGGGACAGGTATATAAAAACACGACCAATCCACTCATTGCAACCGGTGATGGTATGGCTATGGTGTATCGTGCAAAGGGACGAGTTTCTAATATGGAATTTGTACAATTCCATCCTACATCTTTATATCAGCCCGGTGTGTCGCCAAGTTTTTTAATTACGGAAGCAATCAGAGGTGCAGGCGGTATTTTGCGCACCAGTAACGGAGCAACTTTTATGCAACGGTACGATAGTCGAGAATCACTGGCGCCGCGTGATATTGTTGCCCGTGCAATCGATAATGAAATGAAATTGCGGGGCGATGATTTTGTGTATCTCGACTGCACGCCAATTCCAAAAGAAGAATTACTCAATCACTTTCCAAATATCTACGAACAATGTAAACGCATCGGGTTAGATATTTTGAAAGATTATATTCCTGTAGTGCCTGCAGCGCATTATATGTGTGGTGGTATACAAACAGATGCATTTGGCAGAAGCTCGATTCAACATTTATATGCCTGCGGCGAATGTTCTTCAACCGGACTACATGGCGCAAACCGATTAGCCAGTAATTCATTACTGGAAGCACTAGTATTTGCGAATCGCATCTTTGTAGATGCTGCTAAAGAAATTGAAGGCATCGAATTTCAGTCGCACATTCCCGACTGGAATGCAGAAGGCACCACCGACCCTAAAGAAATGGTCATGATAACCCAAAGCATCCGTGAGCTGAAAGAAATTATGACGAATTATGTGGGTATAGTGCGCAGTAATGAGCGTCTTTCCCGTGCCTTAAACCGCCTGCATCTATTGTACACAGAAACGGAACAATTGTACGAAACTTCTACACTTTCTCCTCAACTGTGTGAATTGCGCAATCTGATTACCGTAGGATTTCTCATAACAAGAGGCGCCTCGATACGTCGCGAAAGCCGCGGTTTACACTACACTTCCGACTATCCGCAGCACAGCAAATGGGCAGAAGATAGCTTGTTCTGATTTCAGGTACGAAGTATGCACTACCTTTGCACTATGCGGAAGCTCCTCTTTGTGTTGATGTCACTGGTGTCGATTCAAACCGTTCATGCGCAGGATTATTGCAGCATGGAGCGTTTCGATCAATTTATTTTTGACTCGCTCGACATTGAAACAATCAGAAATGTTGAATACGGTGAGGCCATAAATCAATTGGGCAATATGGAGAACCTGTATCTCGATTTGTATTTTCCCTCTCCAACCATAGACCCACTGGCCAAAAAACCCTGTATATTTTTCGTGCATGGTGGCGGATTATTAGGCGGCTCAAAAGAAAGCGATGGTGCTTTACAAATGGGTTATTTATATGCACGGATGGGTTATGTGTTTGTGAGTATCGATTATCGAACCGGTTGGGACAGTGGCGATGAAGAAACCGGATGCGGCGGCGATACACTTGATCTTACCCGTGCCACTTACCGCGCGTTGCAGGATGTAAAAGCAGCTTATCGATTTATTAAAGATCGCGCTACTTTTTACGGCATTGATACGAATTATATTTTCGCCGAAGGAAATAGTGCCGGTTCCCGACAATTAATTTATGCCGCATACGCTACACAAGATGATTTTGATCCCGCATATTATGATGAGCTTGGTAGTATTGATACTGCAGTAAATGATATCACCAATTTTACATTTAATCCGAAGGGCATCATAACCGAAGCGCTGGGTATCGAAGATTCAACACTTATGTTGCGGAAAGATATTCCGCATTTCATGTTTCATGGCACCTGCGATTCGATTGTGCCTTTTTTTGAAGGTCCAACTTTTTATTGCTTTCAGCCTTTTGTGTATCCGTATTTAAGAGGCAGTTATTTATTGGCCGGCATGCTGGAAGCCCAGGGGCGCACCTATCAGTTTTATATGGGAGAAGGTGCAGGGCATGATACCGCCTATCCGGATACATTAGTAGCCTATGGCGGCACCTTTATGAAATCCATCATGTGTAACAATTTACAAACAAAACGTATTTATCGGGTGTTGGGTAAATTTAAATGCGCTGTTGCCAATGAGGGTGAGTTAGTTATCACAGAACTGTATCCAAATCCCGTTGAAGACATCATCTATCTGGAAATGACCAGCACACGTATTCGTGCTATTGATTTGCAGATTTACAATATTATCGGACAAACACTTATTGACGAAGAGCTTGACTTTTTTCCACCGGTGGCGAATTATACGGTCGATGTATCCGGATTACCCAGAGGAATTTATTTTATGCGGGTGAGCCAGCGTCAGGAAGAATACGTGCTGAAATTTTTTAAGTTGTAGTACTTATTGAACAGATTTTTTTTCTGCTTCAATCCGCATCCCGTCCAATTTTACATAGCGCATAAATACACTTCCGGCATTCAGCGAAGAAATTATAAATCCAACTTTACCATCCAATATGCCGAGTTGAATGATATAATGTTTGAAAAAACGAAAAGCAGGTTTGATCACATAATGAAACATCCCCGGCTTCACGCCTTTTTGATAGGCATCCTGCGCACTCCAGGTAGTATAGCGATCCCACTTCACCATATAATGCATCATATCTTTATAGGTGTTGTGGATGAATTTATGTTTCAACGTACCCACTTTGCCTGAAGTAACCACTTCTGCGTGCACCGATTTTTCTTCATAGCGGCAAGTGTCGCGCTTAAAAAAACGGATTACTTTATCGCCCCTCCATCCGCTAAAGCGCACCTCTTTGCCCATGAAATAATTTTTCCGAAAAATCCAGTACGCATCACACGGAATACTATCCTGTTGCAGCAAATGTTGGATTTCCTGTTGTAATTCCGGCGTTACGCGTTCATCCGCATCAACCAGTAAAATCCATTCATGTGCAGCTTGTGGTATGGCCCGGTTTTTCTGACTGGCAGAATTTATATATTCACTTTGAATCACACGCGTGGCTAATGTGCGGGCTTGCTCAACAGTGGTATCTGTGCTAAAAGAATCAACAACTAAAATTTCATCACACCAGCTAACAGATCGAAGTACCGCATCAATATTATGCGCTTCATTAAAGGTGGGTATGATGGCGGTTATTTTATGCATAAACCGGTTCCGGATTGTCGTCGATAAATTTTCTGATTAACAGCAAAAATAAGAGATAATAGGCGGTTCCCAATTGTATTTCTAAGGTATGTTCAGCCATAAATGAAACCATCATCATACTTAGAAATACGGTAAACAAGAGATTTTTATATCGGCCGCGACTCATCCAGGGGTAAATAGCAGATACCATAAATATCACTAAACCCACTATTCCTGTTGCTGCCAGAAAATAAATATACTGGTTATGCGGCATCTTTGATTGCACCTTGTCGCTTTGGGTATGCATTTCGTACTGCTCCACCATTTTATCGCGAATATCTCCCGCACCTACACCCAAAACAAGCGCTTTGTCGGCTACCGTCAAACCATATTGCATACTCAGCAATCGCTGGGCATCACTATGTTCCGGATTTATTTGTCCGCTTCGGATGAGTGCCAATTCATATTTAAAATATCCCATGCGTGCTGAAAGTGAAGGAATAAAATGCACACTTGCCCAGGCAATGCAAATGATCAAACTGAGTCCCGCAATTGCCTGAACATATTTTTTGTGTAAAAATGCCAGATGAATTAATACAATACATAAGGCAATATACAGGGTGATGATTCCGCTTCGCACGGCAAATACATGAATGCAAATCGCCATAAAACCGGAGAGTATGGCATATAGATACGGTTTATTGGCTGTATAGATGGTTACCTTTTGGACAAATAAATAACCGGCCACAATAATGGCGAAGGCCAGTTCTAAACTAAACCGGATATGGTCGCGCAAGGGTGCCGGTATTGGATGCCCATATGTTAAAGCCTCATTTAATGACTGATAATGGAACAGATAGTTCACCAGCATAATCAGGGATGTACAGGCAATAACCCACACATAAATAGCCAACCAGCGGTGAAATGCTTCCTTACTGAGTTGCTTTACCGCTACAAAACCCAATGGAAGGGCAAGAAAAGGCAATTTCATCCGGCAGCGGTCCACCCAGTATCCGATATCATCCGACCAAAACCCCGAAATCAGGTAGATGCCAAAAACGGCCAAACACCAGATGGCGACCGGATCGCGGAGCCAGGTTTTCATGTTTTGACCTGCGCGAATATTGATAAACGCATTGCACATGAGCATAATGGTGGCAACGCTCAGCACAACTTTGGAGGTAACCAGACCCACGATAAGCCCTAAAATCGCCAAATCAGCGAAGAATTGGTTGGGAAAAACCCTTAAGAGTGACCGCATGTAAATTAAAAATGGGTAGTTGTCTTACCGATTGTGCGGATGGGTTTGGGTGAATAATGAACCAAATGTAAATATTTTCCCTATAAGTTAGGGTATGGCACTGTGCACTATTGGCTCGCTGCCCTAAATGCCCTAATTTTATGCCTGTGGAAAAAGTAAACCTGAGCAAGGCCGAGAAAGACAGGATTTTCAACCGGGAGTTTTTACCTCATATGGACGCATTGTACAACTTTGCGTTCCATCTGACTTCGGATGAAGATGATGCAAATGACCTTGTACAGGAAACTTTTTTGAAGGGATATCGCTTTATTAGTTCGTACCAACAGGGCACCAATGCGAAGGCCTGGTTGTTTAAAATCCTGAAAAACGGATTTATAAACGACTACCGTCGCAAAAGTAAACAACCTAACCGGGTCGATTATGATGATATCGTGAGCTTTCACGATACGGATGATGAGGGACATGTAGAATATGTCGACTTAAGGCAGGAGTTGTTTCAGGGTATGTTGGGCGACGAAGTGACAAGGGCCTTGAGTGAACTGCCCGTTGATTTTAAAACGATTATTCTATTGTGTGATATCGAAGAGTTCTCTTATGAAGAAATCGCCAAAATTATTGATATCCCAATTGGAACCGTTCGCTCACGCCTGCACAGGGCACGCAATATTTTAAAGGAAAAATTACGCGAATACGCCCGTCAGGAAGGCTATAAAGAAAAACGTTAACGCATGGATCAACAGCTACCCAAACACGATTGTCGCAACTTCGTAAAAAAGGTTTTTCTCGTTCTCGATGGTGAACTGCCGGAAGAAGAACGCAACCTTTTTATTGCCGACATCCAGCGTTGCAAAGGATGCCTGGAACATTACAGCATTGAAAAAACGTTTAAAGATTTTCTCTCCGTAAAGCTCGAACGCAAAGAATGCACCAATAAATTGCGTGAAGAGATTAAAACCATGATCAATAAGGAAGCGTAAGGCGCTAATGCGCTGTCACCGCCATTTTCAGCCTTATTTGTGCATCATCAGATTTTTCCCGACTTATTTAATATAACTAGTACACAGTTGCCTTAATGCGCAATTGTTTAACCGCTTATTAACCCGGTTTTAATCGTTAGGTTTAGTATGGCCAGTAATTTTGCATGCGTTAAAGCGCACACACATTCAGCGCATGCAACTACAGTTCCGATATCATTTTATCTTGTTTCTTACAGGTCTAACCTTAAGTGCTTCTGCACAGGTGCCGGATGGTGGCGGAATGTATGTGAATGAAATTAATCAAGGCGGATCCGGTGTAAAAGAATTTGTTGAGTTTGTGGTTTTAGGTGATCCGGATAATCCATGTGCCGCTGTTAATTTAACCGGCTGGGTTTTCGATGATAATAACGGTAGTTTCGAATCATGTGGCACAGGTGTAGGTATTGCAACCGGGCATTATCGTTTTACTTCTTGCTATAGTAGTGTGTTGCCGGGCTCTATTTTTGTGATTTACAATGCAGCAGATGTTTATACGGGAATGCCGAGCGCCGATCCCACAGATGCAAATGGTGATTTGGTGTTTGTAATCCCCTCTAATAGTTCCTGTTTAGAGGCCAATTATTCAATTCCGGTTTCTTCGCCGGCTAATTGCACCTATGGGGGTTCATATGTTGCCCCTACCCTTACATGGGCAGCCGGTATGTCAAATTCGGGAGATGTATCTCAAATCAGAAAACCCGATTACAGCTTTTTCCATGGATTCTCCTATGGAGATGTAACTACAACTTTTCCATCCTGGCCAACCGGAGCCGGTGGCGGTACCAGCTTTAATAAAGGCACCGGTAACCTGGCGCTTGATTGCGGCAGCGTCTGGAGCAGCGCATCCTTTGTAACCACCACCGCCGGAGCTGGAACACCCGGAGCGGCGAACACCATCAATAATGGATATTTTATCAGCAATATCCAAAATTGCGTGTTAAACTACAGTGATTTAAATGATGTAGATAATTGCGCGCTGATTTTAGATTTGGAGGAAAATGAAATTGCAGGATACGCCTCATCACATGGAAATGTGATTGAATGGGTAGATGAAAATCACACATTTTCTTCTGTTGAATTATGGCGCTCGTCTGACGAAGGTCAATTTCATTTAATTGATTTCATAAATACCGCGGAATTGGAAAATACGCCTGGTAGTTATTCCATTATCGATAAAAATCCGGGTGCCGGCACTCAATATTATTTTGTTCGATGGGCTAATGCAGAAGCACAAAATATAATCACATCAAACACCATTAGCATCCGTCCGGGTACGCATACTTCAAATGCAATTCAAATCAACCCGAACCCGGCTTCTACTGAAATTCTTATCCGTCTTCCGGAATATCCACTCATCCATTCTGTTACCTTGTATAATGCCTCAGGCTCGCCTGTTTTATCTACTATGGTGGAAGGATTATCGGCTTACCGCCTGGATATTACCTCACTTCCATCAGGCATTTACTTTATAGAAGGTCAGTCGAACACAGAGGTGTTTACAGGGCGCTTTGTGAAGATGTAATAATATCATTTTTCTTTTCAGCATGCATCACGGACACACCAATGCTAATTGCTAAATTCAATTTACTGGGGCATAAATTGCTGAAACGATTTGCCACATCTCAACTTCTATTAAAGTTTGACAACGTGACTGAATTCTCGTTATAGCTTAACTGAATAAGCTTGCTGTTTTAATTCAAACCTATGCATGCCACACTATTACATTGTGCTTGCCAAATGTAATGTTCAAATTCAGAGATTTTCCGAACTATTTGGTTCAAAGAAGTCGGCCCGAATATGAGCTGTATAAATCACCGAATCTAATTTAATCACAACCAGTGGAATGTTTGTTGGATTAAATGGTTTTATTGCTTCAATGATATCATCCGCATCCCTGAAACTTAAAACAATTGAACTATAGTCACTGATATGTTCAGTCATGCGCATATGCGATAACCCTTCTCTGATGGAAGAAACGTCTTGTTGTGTCTGGTAAATAACGAGATAGCTGTTCATATTACACGTTTAATACCGTAAAGCTATCGCAAGTCACCAAACAGAGAAGTGATTTAAGTTACCATGACAGGTAATGTGTATCAACAATTACCATCTGTAGTGCACACATCATCAGTAGGGTCAGAAATTGGTGCAGGTGACAAGGTATCATATGCTTTGGTAAGCGCTGCCGTAAAATGTTCAAGAGGTTGTGCGCCGCTGATACCAAAGGTGCGATTAAATACAAAAAAAGGCACTCCCCTCACACCAAGTGAAGAAGCCTCTCGCACATCATCAAATACCTGCTTGCGGAAACTAAGCTCATCAGCAAGTACTTCAAGCACTTCATCATTGGGCAAACCACCATCTGCTGCCAGATTAACTAACGTTTGTTTATCATCAATATTCCGGCCGTCGATGAAATACGCTTTCAGCAGGGCCTCCTTCATGGCATCGCCTGTTTGTTTGCGCTTGGCGTATTGTAATAAGCGATGTGCCTGCAGCGAATTTGCCACTACTACTTTATCAAACTGATAGTTCAAACCAACAGTCTGCGCCATATCGGCAACGTAGTTATTCATTTCACGTGCGTATTCGAGTGTCCAGCCCTTTCTTTCAGCAAGATAGGCCGTAATGGATTGGCCGGCGTTTGTGACTTGTTCCGGATTGAGCAGAAAACTTTTCCATTCAATTTCTACCTGATCCCGGTGGGGAAAATCGGCTAATGCCTGTTCGAGACGACGTTTGCCGATATAGCAAAATGGACATACCACATCCGACCAAATTTCAATACGTATCATAAGGCTGTAAACATACCATATGGGTGATAAAGTTCATAAAGGAAGCGTGGGTGTATATCTTTGTACATATGTTCAGCCATCGTAGACTTACCCGGATACTTATCCTGACTATTGGTCTTTTTCTTGTCCATTCGCAACATAGCCTGCAGGCTCAGGTTCGATACAACTCCATTGATATTCGCATCGACACGGCCGTGCATCATTACAATGCATACAGTACTTTCTGTAGCAGCCTGGAATCTAAATCCATTACTGATAGTCAGCTTAAAGAAGCAGAGAGCAGGTATACTGCAATAAAATCAGAATTTGAAAGTATTATGCGGGTGTCATCCGGCATGCAATATGATGTGTCGGCATACTTTTATAATCTGAGTATCCATCGCATGGGTTTTTTATATGGTGTAGCGGGAAATATTGACGCGGGCTATCAACTCATGACATCCATATCAGGTTACTTTTCCAGTCAGAGTGCTGAAACCTTTCCAAAAAAATATCTGTTCGAAGGCAAGTCGTATACCATCAATTACGAAAATTTCGCAGATGTTCAATTAGAATATTTTGTGAGTCTGACTGAGTTACATGGAATAAAAGGCAACTACAACGAGGTATTTAAGTATGCTGAAAAATGTTATAGCATTCAACTCAATAATATTGACTTTGGCAACTGGAATAAATATATTGCACTCATTAAATATGCTGAAGCATCTAAACAATTCGCGGTATATCCGGATAATGCAATGGAAATGGGTGTACGGTTATTGGAAATATATGCGAGCCTGAATGCCAGTTACAAGCAAACGATAAAAGAAAATAATTATCCATCCAACCAAACCGGATATGCTTATTTATTAGAGGTTTACGGCAATAAACCCGCTCAAAGCAATGCCGCTTTATGGTTACGTGCAGCAGCTGCTTTATATGAAGTAAGTGACATGACAAACACCGGTCAGTGTTATAGCTATGCTTTGGATGCAGGCATTCAGGACCGAAGTGTTTTTCCCTCTATATATACGCATGCCACTACCATGATTAACAACTCTTTAGGGTTAAAGGCATGTAATGCTGAGTTGGCTTTAATCAGCGCGGATGACTGTGCTGGTCGCGCCGCATTAGCTGTTTATTTTAAACAATTTAATGATGATGCTACTGGTAATCAATTGGAAAGAGAAGCCAATGACTGCTTTAAAGAAGCTGAGCGCATTGCGCAACAAGAAGAGAAAGAAAGAAAAAGAAGACAGCGTCGTGAAGATCGCAATTTTAGTGTTTACGCCGGATTTTATCCCATACCATTAATGACCCTGCAAAATAATTATCGGGATTATGGTGGGGTTGTCGGATTTGGTTTTCACAAATTCAGCATGGAAGGCAGTTATAAATTGATTAACCGGAATGTGGTGACGATGGAAGATTTAACATTTAATGAAATTGATTATCCGGAGGAGCGTATTTTATGGGATGGCTATCGCGCACATGTGGCATTTAAATTTGGAGACCGGGGCGGATATGATGGCGATATGTTTTATGGTCCATTATTTGAAATTGTCGATAAAAAATACACACCTGTTCCGAGTATGGTGATGACACCGTCGGGAGTAACAGTAGGCAGTGCTGTTTTTAATCCAACAGAATTATCCTATAATGCCTACCTGAACTTTGGCTTACACGTTGAACAAAATCATTTTATGTTCGATTATTTTATTGGTGTGGGCGGAAGTTACAGTACATTTGATGTAGGAAATGCCGATTATGATCCGGCTGAATTTGATTTCAGCAATACCCTTTTACAAAATCGAAAGCCAGAGCGATTTGGTCCGATTATCCGTTTTGGTATTACATTGGGTTTAACTACCTTAGACTAAATAATATGACAAGCAATTTCATTATGATTAAACATTTCATCTTTTCAGGTTTATGCATCCTTTCCGTTTGCGTGCAGGCGCAAACCAGAGAATCTTCCGTGGTTGCCTTTGGGTTTGGCTACTCTAATTACGATGTAAGCAGCTTTGAAAGCTTCATTCCTTCCTCAGAAATAACATTGGAAAATCACGCCTTTGAATTTAACGTGGAATCATCTCAAATTACCAACCGGCGACTTATCGGTTTTGATTTCGCTGGCAACTGGCAGCCGAAATATGTGCTAGATAGTTTCAACGTACACATCTCCGGACTCGAATATAAATTACAGCTTGGCTATGGCGCTATTATGCGTCCCAAATTTTTTATGGCTCCTGTAATCAGTTTAGGTGGCGGTATCGACCGTATATATATGTATAACGATAACAATACAACTGCGGCAAATATTGCTGCCGATCCGGGTAGAGAGATCAATCTGAGACAAGGCAAGGCGATTGCAGATGTTTCTGTCCGTCTGTTTAGCTTAATGGGTGATGAAACAACACTAGAGTCAAATGAGAAATTTCTTTTTGGTGTGCGACTTGGTTATCGGGCACATTATGGTATAGGCAACTGGAAATATGCCAAAACAAGTGTCAGCGACGGACCTGAAGGATTTCGACAAATGATATACGGTACCATTTGTATCGGTGTATTTACGCACGAAACCTTTGTTGATCGTCCTTTTGAAGAGGGAGATATACAATAAGCCGAAAATGCGATACGGGTGTGGTGATACACCCATCTCAACTACTTGGAGCAGCCTTTTGAAAGGCTGCTTTTTTTTGCGGTTTAATTGCCTGAAACCGCAGATTCAGCCTTGCGCAATCAAATCCGGTGTAATGGCATGGAAAGTACTTACCGCTATGCATAGTATAACCTTCAACTTAGATTTTACTCCAAAAAGGATACCAAATTTAAAAAAGTGTTAAATATTTAAACGTAACTCATTGATTATCAGCATCTTGACAAATTTTAACACATAGAACCAGTAAAAACATGCTACCATGTATTGCATAATACCATTTCATGCCATACCTTTGCCTTATGAATATTGAAAATGCTCAGGCCCAAATGCGAAAAGGAGTGCTGGAGTATTGTATCCTGGCCATCATCAGTGAAGGGGAGATCTACCCCACTGATGTAATCAACCGGCTTAAGGAAAGCAACATGCTGGTAGCAGAAGGAACCGTATATCCGCTGCTTAACAGACTGAAGACTTTAGAACTCCTGAATTATAAATGGGTGGAAAGTAATTCGGGTCCACCCCGCAAGTATTATCAATTAACAGATAAAGGCCGTCAATTTTTAACCGAACTCAACAAAACATGGCATGAGTTATCGCATGCAGTAGCCATTAACACTAAAACCCTCAACCTCCCGCAACAATGAATAAGCTATTATTTGTCAATATAGGTGGTATCGTTTTTCAAATTGATGAGAAGGCGTACCAAAAGCTGGAATTATACTTAAGTAGTATCCGTCGTAAGTATGGCACCTCTGCTGAAGGTGAAGAAATTATCAACGACATTGAAAATCGCATTGCTGAATTATTTACCTCAGCTGTTGGTGAACGCGGTGCGATATTAGAAACTACAGTTGATGATATGATCAATACGATGGGCGCCCCTGAAGATTATGAAGATGCTTCATTTGATGCCCAGCAACATCAACAGCAAACGCAGCAGTCGAACCAAACATATGAGCGACAAACGGCAACCAAGTTCTATCGCGACAAAGACAACAATATACTTGGTGGTGTGTGTGCCGGATTAGCCGCCAAATTCGATATTGATGCGCTTTGGATTCGCTTATTGTTTTTAGTTGCCTTCTTCTTCGCCGGTTCCGGATTCTTGCTCTATATCATTCTATGGATCATCATTCCGGAAGCAAAAACCACGGCTGAAAAGTTAGAGATGCGTGGTGAAAAAGTTGACATCAACAACATCGAACGTACTGTACGTGATGGCGCAAAACAATTTTCCAGTCGCGTGCAAACTTTTGGAGACGAAGTAAAAACAACTTTCTCTAAAGAGAACATGGAGAAAACCAAAAGAAACACTGGCGATTTCATTGAAAGCTCGGTAGCCACCATTAAACCGGTACTGAATACGATTGCAAAAGCGTTTTCTTTCTTTGTATTGATTGTGAGTCTGGTCATTATTGTGGCCATCACAGTTGAACTTGCCAGCAACTGGGGCAGAAGCTGGGCGGATATTGATTTCTTAGGTAATCATATCACAGAAGGTTCACAACAAGCCTGGATACTGATTACCGCAGCACTGGCATTGGTGGTGATTCCATTATTGGGCATCATTATCTCTGCTGTTAAACATTTGCTCAGCATTAAACAAAGAACCCGTTGGATTAGCGGTACGTTGAGCATCATGTGGACCATCGCTCTGCTGGTGGTGATTTATATCGGGATTACCGTGGGTAAAAATTTCCAATATGAAGGCAATGTAAGTGCACGTCATGCCATTACGCAACCAGCACAAGGAACATTGTATCTGGAATTGCAAACAACAAACCTGGATTTTCCTTTTACAGCAGAACGCAAGTATCAAAAATCCTTTAAAAAAGATAATGAGTATGTCATTCAGTGGAGCAATGAAGACAGCCTCATGTTTCGTCAGGTGTCGGTTAGTATAGAAAAAAGTCCGGATACCAACTTTGTGGTATTAGTAACGAAAACAGCACGAGGATATGATCGCTCAAACGCTAAAAAGAATGCTGAATCATTTACCTATACACTTACCCAACGGGGCGACAGCGTTTTGATAATTCCGGACATGATAACCCTGAGCAAAAATGAGCCTTGGAGAGAACAGGAAATTGAATTGTTGATACGGGTACCTGCTGATAAATACATTTATCTGGACAACAAACTGGATTTCTACCTCGACAAAAATGAGTACACTTCTGACCTGCGCGATGTTGAATTATTTCAAAATAAGTTAAAAATGACTCCTTCAGGTTTAAAGCCTGCCCTTTGACATCCATGCTTAGATTGATTATAAATAGCCGTATGACTATATTAATTCATCCATATTTGGCACTTTAGTCCCTATTATTTCGTTCATTAAGTAAATCTATTTCTATGCAAATTAGTCCCGCCCACTGGCATATGCTGGTAAATCACTTCCCGATTATTTTAATACTTGTTGGCTCTCTATTTCTTACTGTTGGATTGATATTTAAGAAAGATGCCATTAAAAGTACGGCCTTATTAATTGTGGTTTTAGCGGGATTAACCGCCCTGCCGGCCAATGCCACGGGAGAGGGCGCTGAGGAGCAGGTTGAAGAGATTCAGGGCGTTTCACATGATGCCATTGAAATTCATGAACACGCAGCAAAAAATGGTTTGTTAACTATTTTAGGTGCAGGCTTTATCGCCCTCGTGAGTGTTTTTGTTTTTGCAAAAAATAAGAAAACAGGCAACACTTTTGTCATCATCACACTCGTAGCTGCTTTAGTGAGCAGCGGGTTTATGAGTTATGTTGGATTAACCGGTGGTGAAATCAGGCACAGCGAAATTCGCGGAGATTTTGGCCGTGGCAACACCTCCTCCCAGCCTGCTACTATTTTTGATCAGGACGAGGAAGAGCATCGTGAATAAAGCAGAATGATTATTGATATAAGGAAGTAATAAACGTATACACATTACCTGTATTATCCAGTTGCTTAACCAGTGTGCATTGCAAGGTGAATTGTGCATATACCTGTTTAACAGCACTGTTGAGATACGACAGTTCGCGGGCGTTTACTAAAAATAAACTGCTTTCTCCAACACTAAATTTAGTTTCTTCTGCTTGCAATAATGTTAAGGCATTTCGCTGCATGGAGGTATACAATGAAAGCTGCTCGCGCTTAAGTGTAACTTCTTGTTCTAAAATGGTCGATTTAAGTTGAAGTTCATTGAGCTTCTCTACACGTTTCAAATCTGTTTCCCTTTGTTTAATGCGGGTAAGTTCGAGAGAGCCCCTTGCATTTCTGGTAAACAAGGGATATTGAAACGACATACCAAACTGATACTGGTCGGGATTCACATTTTCAGTAAATCCAACCGGCATCAACACACCATAGTTAAGCGACAATTTAGGCAACACATATTGTTTTTTAAGTCGCTCCTCTAGGTCGAGTGATTGTAATGCAAATTGATAGTCGCGCACGAGCGGATGTGCTAACCAGTCGGTAACGGTTGGCAGATTTTGGAAGAGTTGCAAACTGTCCAATTGCTCTGGAATCTGATCCTCCTGAAGGCGAACCGGTTGCGTATTACTATTCCATAAATACCCGTTCACCGTTTGCAGGGCATATACATATTGAATAAATGCATCGTTGTAAAGTGTCAAGCGGTCTTGCAATTGAATAAATGCTTCCAGCGTATCTACAGCCGGAATATCACCAGCTCTGTGCATAGCCACTACACCGTTATACCGCACCTGAGCGCGCTCAGCAAATGTTTGATATAATTGGAGTACCTGATATGCCCTTGACCAATTAAAATAATCCGTTAATGCTTCTGCATATACACGATTACGCATCACCATCTGCTCGTTTGCATTTGACTCCTGCATAATTTTTGCCTGAGCCACATCTGTTTGTCTGCGGTTGGTGAGTAATCCCTGCAACACATCCGCTTTAATGCCCGCTTTATACAATCCAACATCCGGAATGGTATTACTTGGGTCAATATAGATACCATCATTTTGAGCAAGACCCGCATACACATCGATACCAGACCAAACCGGTATCGTGAGTGTAGAATTCCACATGCGATAGTACAGCTTGTCGGCATACTCTTTTTGCGCAAGCGATGATTCAATATAAGGATCAAAAACACCCCTTGTCATTTGCAGGTTAGCGTCAGCTTCATTTTCCAATAAGGTAATTCGCTGCATCACTGGGTGATATTGCGCAATGGTTTGCATGAAATCTTTCAGCGTAAAAACCTGAGCAATAGTTACTCTGACAAACAAACAACACAGCATAAACAAGAGCACTCTCATTTGCTATCCTTTTCTTTTTCGGAAGTATAAAAATTTGGTGGGAAACCATTGAATCGTCGCCACAATTCATACCAGGCAGGCACGTCATTTAACAATACAAAAGCCTGAGTACCGGCACCGATGCGTAATTGCTCCGGCCATTTCTTTTCAGTTTCATCTGGAAATACAATTATCCGATACAAACCATTATCACTGCGATACTGGTCGATGGCCATTATTTGACCGGTAAAGACACCATATGATGCATCCGGCCAACCGGAAAACACAATAGAAGGAATTCCATCAAAAAACATTTGCACCTCTTGTCCTCGTTGCAACAAAGGCAGATCAACAGGAGAAACAAATAATTCTACACCCAATGTATAAACTGCCGGCATCAAAGTGAGTAATACATCATTTTCCTTGATAATACCGCCAACCCCTTCTTGCATAATGCGCGTAACATATCCATCCTGATCGGCACGAACGATATACTGACCATTGCGCATTTCGAGGTTAGTATATTCGTTTTCCAATTTGGTAATGGTAGCATCAGTGTCATAAAATCCTGACATTGTTCCCAATTGTTCGGATTGCGTTTTGAGCATTTTTTCCTGATATTCATTATCGATAGCCGACATTTCGATACGCGCATTGATTAATGCCGCTCTGCTGCTGAGATAATTATTTTCTGCGCTAATCATTTTTGCTTCCGCATCGCGCATTTTTTGTTTTTTATCTTCCCAACTGGTTAAGGATACCAAACCTTGTTTATATAAAGTATCGGCGCGATTAAACTGCACTTCTGCGATATCAAACTGCACGCGGGCGGCTACCCGCGAGATGCTATCGGCTTGTACTTTTAATTGCGTTTGCGTAATATAGTTTTCAGCCTGTGACAATTTTAAATCACGTAATTGTGCGAGGGTTAATTCCTGGTTTTCAAGTGCGCCTGCTTTATCGGCGTACGCTTGTGCAGACTGCATTTTTGCCTCCATTTGTGCGCGTGTACGAGTAAGTAACTGCGGGTCGAAGTATTTTTCTTTCACCTCCGTTAGTGTAACCAGCGTGTCGCCTTTGCGCACATAATCCCCTTCTTTTACATACCATTTTTGCACCTTACCGGCAATCAGGCTTTGCACCTCCATAGGGCGTTCGGCAGGATTACGTCCGATTACCTCACCATGTGCACGCACCGTTTGAGTCCACGGTAGAAACAACGCAATGAGGGTCATTAACAATAAGCCTATCCACAGATATCGCACAATATGCGATTTGGAATAATCTATTGCTTTGTTGAATGCTGAATACTTTTTTTCATCACATTCAACTTCATGTTCGTGTGAGCTAATATTCATATGATCAGGCTGATTGTTTTACAATTTTTTCAATTCGTCCGTTGCGCATATAGATCACCCGGTCGTATTGATGCAGGTGATCCGGATTTGAGCAAACAGCAATTAATGTCCAGGGCGCAGATTTTTCCAAAAACAAAGATCGTATCGCATCACGCTGCGGCTGATCAATGCGGCCAAGGCTATCTTCAAACAAAATAAGTCGGGGCGATTTTGCCAGACACCTCGCCAATTTAATTTTCATACGCACGCTTTTGGTGAGTCGCTTGTCCTCGGTCATCAATTCTGTATCGACACCCTGCGGCAGTTGCTCAGCAAATGTTGCTAATCCGGTCTGCTGCAAAATGCGCGTCAGCGCTGCATCTGAAAACGGTTTGCCCAAGGTGATATTTTCGCGGAGGGTATGTTCCAGCACTTCAGCTTTAGAAATATTTTCAGCAATCATATCCCGGAGGGCATCCAAATGAATATGGCGCATGGAGATGCCGTTGACAGAAACGGTGCCTTCATAATCCTGATAAAAGGAGGCTAAAATGTAAAGCAATAAACTTTTACCTGAGCTCTGATCGCCGGTGATACAAATTTTCTCGTTAGGTTGAATATGTAAATCGATTCCATTTAAGGTGAAATCCACATTATCCTCAAATTTATAACGCAAATCACGTATATCAATTTCGAGACCTGTTTCTGATTCAATTGCACGATCGCCGGATGTTTCGAGTTCAATGGTTGTCAGCTCCCTTACCTTATCCACAGAAACTAATACATCATAAATATGCTCAACGGATAACAGGATTTTTTCAAGTGATGAAATGATAGTAATTATTGTAATTTCAGCAGCCACGAATTGACCGATGTTGATCTGCTGATTAATAACCAATAAACCACCTAAAATCAACAATATGGCAATAACCAGAATTTTATACCAGATTAAACCATTGTATTGACGCAACAATACTGAAAAGTGACTGGTTCGTGCCTGGAGGTATTGCGTTGTAATATCATTTATTTTTTGCAGGAACATGTGATTGCCTGAAGCCAGTTTCACGGTTTCGAGTGAACGCGCGCCTTCTTCAATCCATGCAGCTGTTGCATATTTATGTTCCGACTCTTCTTTACTGGTGATTAATCCTTTCTTGAAAGTAGCGCGCAATAAAACGCCGAAATACACAATCGATAAAAGTGTAATAAAAGCAAATTGACCGTTATATAAAGTCAGCAACAACAATCCGAAAACGACCTGAAAAAGTGCCAGTGAAAAATCGATCAAAATTTTTGCGAGCTTTCCCTGAATATTTAAAATGTCGAAAAAACGGTTTACCATTTCAGGAGCATACCGGCCATCTATTGACTCCATTTTCCATTTCGGCATCAGAGAACCAATTTCAAATACGGAAAACAGAAATATTTTTTGACGCAGACTTTCTACAAACTTGATTTGAAATACCTGAATATAATAAGCCAATCCTACGCCAATTAACACAACAATTACCATCACCACCCAGGAAGTACTTACCTGACCCGTCATCAAAAAATTGGTAATCGTTTGAATACCCAGCGGTATCGACAACATGATCAAACCGTTAAAAAAGGCCAGTATGTAAATACTTACCAGGTCCTTTTTATGTGGCTTCAACAGCAGCCAAAGCTTTGCAAAGGGGCTTTTTACAGCAGAATATGCCTGAGAGGTGTCCATTTTGATAGTAATAATACCAAAGATAACAGTATTACTATCATTTAGTTCACAAAGCACTTAATTTTTTTTCTGGGGGAGGAAAAGCCTTACTTTTTGCTGTAAAAGTAGAATGAGAACCCTGTTATCGTCCGGATTCCGAAGTTGTACGACTCGCCTGCATCCGTGGTGAGGAAGGGTGCCGCCTCAAAGAAGAGCCCGGCATTCTGAAAGGGGAAGGGGTAGGCCTCAACCCCAATTGGCATTACTACGCCATAACGGTCGTCCTGGAATTCGCCAATGCCCCAGTCGAACCTGGCGCCAATACCGACGAAAAACCGGGTCCTTTCATAATAGGCTAATCTATAAATGCAGGAAACCTCATTAATTAATGAACCGGTGTTAGGTTCGGTGAAGATGTTTGCTTTTGCAACGCGAATGTCGGCCGCAAAACGGGTGTCTTTACCCGAACGAAATCCTAAACCGGTTTCAGTTCCGGAACCATAAATGCCTACTCCAAATATTAAATGTTTGCCTTCGGTTGGGGTTGGCTGAGTTTGTGCTGATACGATTGTGTGCACAGAGCATAAAAGTATGAACACGAGCAGAGTACGCATAATATCAGGTTTTGAGATTTCAAAGTTCAAAACATTTTGAAAACTCACCTCAACTGCACCAAATATTAAATGTAAATTTTCTTATAACGCGCTGCCTTTACCGTTCTACAACTACACGCTGAACATATGTGTTGCCAGATGCATTTGTTACCTGAACAAAATATAATCCAGTTGGCAAGGTATGCATATCTACCTGCAACCAGTTCTGGCCCATTGATGTTGTTTGCGCCGGAACAAGTTGTCCTTGCGCATTAAATAAGATTACCTGAGCATTATCCATGTTTTCCGGCAATTCGATAAACAACATATCCTGAACCGGGTTAGGCATGATGTGCACTTCTGAAGCTATTGTATTTTCCTGAACCGGGAGTGGCAGATTTAAGCCTGCAGTATCATCTACATAAAAATAAAACACCACACTCATTTCATCATCCGATTCAAAACCAAAATCAACAGGTGAGCCGGTATCATTTACCCATTCTGTTTCATATAGAATGCCCTCTTTCCACTTAATGGGTTTAAAGCTTTCCCAATAGCGGATTGGAGGATGCTGATAATCATAAATTTCGTCTAAACATCCCGGCATACCTAGTGTTGCGGTGCAGGAAGCGTCAAAAATATGTTCGCCCCTGTCGCCATCCTCTGTGCGTAAATAGATGTCAAAATCGGTACTTAACTTATGGGCATGCGAGCTAATTCCCCAGAGAAATAATTTGTCTTCTCCATGACCTGTTTCAAACGCTGCATATTCATCTGTATATGGCAATCCATTAGCCGGAATATTAAAACTTTGATTTGATAATAACACACTGTACATTGTTTGGATGGCAGTACCATTCGGTTGTGTATATACATTTAAATATGCTTCGCAAGCAAGAGCCTTATCTGCAGAATAATTAATGTAATGAGAATTCAAATCCAGTATGGTAGTGGTTAGCCATTGAAATGCAGTTCCTTCCGGAAGCATAATACTATCCGTATACTGATGCGCTGTTACGAGATCTACACCAAAAAAATCAGGCCCTTCATGTAATCCCGGGTCAGTGCTTTCGGCAACATCAGGATTCACAAATTTATAGGTGATAAAGTGGTGGGAGTATGGACCCATGTAAGTGTCCAGGCGTTTAATTTCGATATCAGTTGGCAGTTGAACAGGATATTTGAGGAAGTATTCATTTTCTGTTTCCGGCCATAAGAAGAACGGACCAAAATGTATTTGAAAACCTTCTCCCGGAGCAGGTGGTGCCGGGGGCGAGGAAATACTTTGAATACCTGCATTGTCGTAAAAGTCGGCGATCAGCGGGATATCCACCATATAATCGGCTTCCTGAGCCCCATATAAAACCCATTGGCGAACCAGTTCAATGTCTTTATTATCCAATGGTGCCATACCTTGTGGGCAAGGTGCTCCTTCACCGGCATCCAGATGTACATCTAAGGCCAGGCTGTTATTTATCTTGCTGAAGACAAAGCTTCGGTATGGGTCGCCCGGAAAAATGCGCTTAAAACCTTTGTCGGCCGAGGTTGCATTGCTGGGTGTCACATCAACCAAAGCATCATATACGGTAGCTGCGGGTCCTGATAGGTCCAATCCGCTTACATGGCCTGGTGTATGGCAAGAGGCGCAATTGGTTTGGAGAACAGCATAAACCGATTCCCAGGTAGATTGTGCGTTCGACATGTAGGCAGCTGCGAGCAAGGAACAGCTGAGGAGTATTTTTCTCATAAGTAGTACTGAAAATCTAAAATACAACAATTTTTAGAATTCGCATTTGTTAAGCCTGTTTAACCTGCCAATCAACTCCAACTATTAGCCGGGTTGGAATTGCTGATGCGGCAACAACCAGCGTCGAAAACATGACCTCTAATCAACCCTCTGTAACATAAAACAAACAACGGGTATCTGCGTAGATACCCGTTGTTTGTTTAGGTAATATTTTAGGGCTGGTTACATATACTTCGCTAAGAACAGTTGAAACTCATGACGAAGCGATTCGAAAATCTGTGTATGTGTTTGCATTTTATCCCGCAAGTCCACATGGTCGTCAAAGAGCACATGTGCTGCTGCCGGATTGGCCTGCGCAATTTCGCTGAATATATGTTCAGCAGCGTGCAAATCATGTAATAATTCGTCGCTGGCTTCATTCTGGCGAATAAATTGGTTTTGAAAATGCTCGACCTGTGCCTGCACACCGTGGTCGGTATATTTTCCAATAATTTCACCCAATCGCAAATTGAGTGTTTTTACTTCATCTTTAACAAACATACAATAGCTAATCCAGTCTTTTACTTCAGGATGCAATTCGCCTATATGTTTGCGTTGCTTTGAAACTGCTTGTTCATTGTTCATGGCTTTATAATTTTATACTATCAAAGTTGACAGATTCCGGCTTTGTACAGTATGGTGTTTGTCACTCAGGATGGCGACTTTTGTCAATATGTAAAAAGCTTAGGGCTTTGAAAGGCGAATGGGCTTGATAAATTATGCGGCGCAGAAACTATTTCCGGGGTGGTACTTTGAAATAATCGATCAGAAAGGTGCGGAAATCTTTGCTTTGAGCAGCATATTTCAATAATAAATAGCGCAACACATGAGCCGGTAAATAACTTAGTTCTTCTTTCAGGGCGTCGTAGCCTTCCGGATCGTTGCGTTTTAATTTTCCGGATTCATTCCGGATATAATATAATACAGCGGCAACGTGCTTACATGGGTCTTCCTCATCATTGCAATTGCATGCATAACGCACAACGGTATCATTAACCATGCGCAATTCAATTACATGATCATCATAACCCTGAACAACGGCCATCCACTCTAAACCATTGATATTAAAAACAGATTTCACACGACCTTCGCAGTAGTAATCATATCCGCGTAATCTTGTTTTTTCCGGAATTTCTGATTCAATATGTTGCAGATGGATACTCATCAACCCGCAAAGTTACAATAAGGACTGATTTAGTTGGATATCTCCCACTTAAATACAGGATATTACCCACATAATTGACTATAATTTAACAAATGTTATTGAGCGCGAGATACCACAGGCTGTAGCTTGTGCAACATACATACCCGAAGGCGCATGCTGCATATTTATATATACCAACCCATGGGGCTGTTGTACCGCAGCAATGCGGGCTCCGGTGAGTGATTGAATGACAAGAAAATCTGCCTGACAATTTACTAATACTGTTTCTTGTACCGGCTGAGTAAGTATGCTCAGGAAGCTATTCAGCTGTTCATGATCTTGCAGGCTAACCGGTGTGCAAACGGGCAACTCGGCATCTGAAAACATATGCAACAATAAATATTGTCTCAGCACAGAGGCGAGTGTGTCGGCGAATTTTTGTCGATTGTCTGCCGAATTGCGTATGCCATTCATATTGCATTCTATCTGCACACCATCAATAAATCCGCCATTATAGCTGCTGCGTTCAGCGGTATTATATCCACCGGAAAAATATGGGTCATCTGTAGCGGGGTATGGATCATTTTGAGCGGGTACTGAAGGATATCCATTTTCTGCCATCAGTGTACCAAATGCAAATGCCCCGCGCAATAATTCAGCGTGTGTCAGATCACCGGAATTATCAGACGCAAGAAATTGAATGCTGCTATAGGATAAGTACGGGTCATTATTTAATGTTGCATCATCCAGTTGCAATTCATCCGTGTATAATAAATACCCGAGTTCAAGTCGCTGAATGGTATGGCCATGTCCATGTAAATCAATATAAAATCCCCTTCCATATGCATCAAGAACTTCAGCGACAGCTGTATCTAAAAAACGATTAAAATCTGTCCATGCCAGAACTGCTGAATCATTGCCACAGGCACCCTCAAACAAATTGCGATTGGCATCTAATTTGGATCGATGTAAATGGTTTATAACTACGTGCGGATAACATCCGAAGGTGGCGTATATCGATTCAATAATATCTCTGGATAATTCCTGTGTATTGGCATCATTGGTATACACAGCATCACCACAAGTGCGGTCAGGAATACTTGTCGGTTCGAGATACCCGCCATGTGGCACACTTATAATGATGGGTAAAGTGCCGGGAATGTATTCAATATAATTATGCTCCGAAAAATATGACTGACCAGGCACATACGACTGCGCGCAAACTGTATTGACTGCAAGCAACAGGATAAAACGCACGATATATCGAAGCGGATTGACCAACATGCTTGTGAATATATATAGTAGGTTTTGTGTTCTTTAATTAATAGTCAATTAATTGAGTCAACACCAATTTCAAACGGGCGTTCGCTAAAAAATTCTTTTCTAATTCCAGACTAAATGGCACCGGCGTGTCCAAACTGCCACAGCGCATAACAGGTGCATCGAGATAGGTAAATGCGTGTTCTGAAATCCAGGATGCGATTTCTCCACCAATACCACCCGTCAACGTGTCTTCATGCAACACTAAAACTTTTCCGGTTTTGCGAACGGTTTTCTCAATAGCTTCGGTGTCGAACGGCAATAAGGTTCGTAAATCGAGAATATCTGCATCCAGCTGCATCTCGTCGCAGGCTGCTTTTGCCCAGTGCACGCCCATTCCATAGGTAATAATACTTAAATCGTTTCCTTCGCGCGCTAAGGTTGCTTTTCCAATTTCTACGGTATAATAATCATCCGGAATATCGGCTGTTATGCTTCTGTATAATGCTTTGTGTTCAAAAAAGAGAACAGGATTCGGATCTTCAATAGCTGCCAGCAATAAACCCTTTGCATCATACACGGAACTTGGATATACAACTTTTAAACCCGGTGTATGGAAAAACCAGGCTTCATTACTTTGACTATGAAAAGGTCCTGCACCGACGCCGGCTCCAGTTGGCATTCGAATAACACTGTCAATATTTTGTCCCCACCGGTAATACATTTTAGCCATGTTATTAATGATGGGATTAAATCCGCTCGTCACAAAATCTGCAAACTGCATTTCGATAATGCTTTTCATATGTTTCACGGATAATCCGCAACCCACACCTATGATGGCGCTTTCGCAAATTGGGGTGTTTCGAATACGCGATTTACCATAGCGTTGCACAAAACCATCTGTTACTTTAAATGCGCCGCCGTATTCTGCAATATCCTGACCCATAATGATTAATTCCGGGTAGGTGTCCATTGCCAACTGCAGTGCATCGGTAATGGCATTAATAAATTTCTTCTGACTCTGTTTTCCGGATTGCGGATGTTTTACCTGTTGGTTATGTGGCGCATATACATCGCGCAATTCAGCTGCTGTATCAGGAATTATTTCCGGCTCTGCAAAAACGGTTGCAACACCTTGTTCGATTTCCTGTTTTATTTCTGCGCGAATAGCTGCAATATGTTCTTCTGAGAGTAATCCTAAATCTTTCAGATATTGTTCATAGTTCATCACAGGATCTTTCCTGCCCCACATATCAATTAATTCCTTTGGCACATATTTAATACCGCTTGCTTCCTCATGACCACGCATGCGGAAAGTCATACACTCAAGTAAAACAGGTTTTTGTTGTTCGATACAGTAGGTTCTGCATTCCTGTAAAGCAGCCACCATATCTAAAATATTGTTGCCATCGACAATTACTGAACGCATGCCGTACCCAATTCCTTTATCTGCAATTTGTGCACAGCGAAATTGTTCGTTGGTTGGTGTACTTAAACCATACCCATTATTTTCAACAATAAAAATTACAGGCAAATCCCAAACGGCGGCCACATTCAATGACTCATGAAAATCGCCTTCACTGGTTGCGCCTTCACCGGTAAATACTGCCGTTACTTTTCTTTCCTGTTTGAGTTTATGTGCAAGCGCAATACCATCGGCCAGTGCTAATTGTGGTCCGAGGTGAGAAATCATACCCACAATATGATAGGCATTCGTGCCAAAGTGGAAACTGCGTTCACGGCCTTTTGAAAATCCGTTCATTTTCCCCTGCCACTGACTGAATAATTTATCAAAAGGAATATTTCGACCGGTAAATACACCCAGATTGCGGTGCATGGGGAGGATATATTCATCGTTGTCTAACACAAAAGGAACGGCACAGGCAATTGCTTCCTGGCCAATACCGCTAAACCATTTACTTACTTGTCCCTGACGCAACAAGTTGAGCATCTTTTCTTCAATCATGCGTGGTTTAAGCAAACGCATGTATAATTCCATCAACTCACCATCACTATAGTTACGACGATCGTACTGCAGTTGACGTTCAAATGTATTAGCCGCATTCATGGTGCAAAGTTACAGCGAATTCGTGCAGTACGGAGATTTCCTGGAGCGGAGGATGACATAAAAAAAGGGAGCAGGCTCCTCTTCCTAGCTCCCCTTTTCACCAAAAAAAAGAAGGTTATATTGCATCAACTGGTGTTGTAATACGCATTGGCTCACCATTAGCGTCGATAGCCTCCACTACAATATGTCGCAGGCCAACGGGCAGCACAACGGGCTGATACGTGCGATAAATACCCTTGCGTTCGTCTTCCCAGGTGCAATCGGCTATTTTATCCTCATTATTAAAAACGGCAATACTGCGGATATAGGCCACCGGAAAAGCCAAGGCTACTCTGGTAACCAGGCCTGCAAAGAAGAATTCTATGTAACGTTCGGTGAGCATGTGCGCGTTTCTGATACAAATATGCTGGGTGATCAGGTTGATGGCAACGACAAAATCAACGCCATATCACCGTTTGTATACAGGAATAAACGGATTGAACATTCATTTCATTGTCAGCGCGCCCATGTTTTATACATAAAGTCTCTTAAATCAAGGGTCCCATGTGATAAAGGACCATGCGAACAACTGACAAATTTTTGGGGTATATCGGATTTGCGGCATTTTTTTTCGGGTAAAATGGCCGAAAATTTCAGGATTTTGTCGCCCGAATCACCGGAAAACCAAGCTGGAAACAGGTGTTTGTGACCACTGCGGGCCCGTAAAAGGGCAGAACAGGCCGGCTAAAGAGGAAAAAATATCTGTATATACATTGGAAATGGGGGATTTTTGTAGTTGTGTTGCCTTTCGGCATGACTCACCTTTGTAAGGTCAATACATACGGATATGATGCACGCGGCCCTATTACAACAAGTTATTCCAACATTAGTTACAAGTGTTGCACTGAAATATCCGATTGCCTATATAAAGTCAATCAGTTTTCATTTGCACAATAAAGTTATTGCAGCCTGTTTCTGGCACGAGCAGAGCACACCTCATTCAACAATGCCTATTATTGCAGATCGCGACAAGCATAGTGGTTGTGTTGTATTTTCATCTACTGAACACATAGGTGAATGCGAAGTTGAAATAAATGGAACCGACGAGCGTGGTCAGGAATTTGTGATTTCCATTCCGTATAAAAGAATTATGCCGCGGCGGGTTGCCTGAAAGTAAGTGGTGTCAGCGCAAAAGAATTAATCTTCCTGATGCGGATGTAATTCCTGCCAGCGTTTATTAAATGATTTAGGTGCAAATTTGAACATCGTTCTGCGCTTGCCCCAACTATTTTTAAACAGCATGTTAACGCCCATGTTTTTTATGGAAGCAGATGGTTTTTCCATTGCTTTTCTGCTCATCATACTCCGGCGCCAGAGTTTCCAGGCAATGCGTTCTGCAAATACGGTATGACCTTCTTCAACTGCTTCGTTTCTATTATATAATAACAGAGTATGCAGGTCGATATTCACCGGACAAACTTCCGTACAATTACCACATAATGAGCTTGCATTACTGAGGTGTTTAAATTCCTCCATGCCTTTAAAATGTGGTGTAATAATGGAGCCGATAGGACCAGTATAAGTTGAACCATAAGTATGGCCACCGATATTTTTATACACCGGGCACGCATTTAAGCACGAGCCACAACGTATACAGTACAAGGCTTCCCGTTGTTTTTCCTGAGCGAGTAAATGGCTGCGTCCGTTGTCGAGTAAGATTACATACATTTCTTCCGGACCATCCACTTCTATTTCTTTTTTCGGACCGGTGAAAATGGTATTATACACGGTTACCTTCTGACCGGTACCATAAGTTGCCAATAAGGGCCACAACATTGCCAGGTCGTTTACGCTGCTCAACATTTTTTCGATGCCGACAACAACAATATGTGTTTTCGGGAAACCGGTACTGAGTCGTCCGTTACCTTCATTTTCTGTTATGGCGATGCCACCAATATCCGGAAGAATAAAATTTGCGCCGCTGAATCCTACGTCAGCCTGAATATATTTTTCACGCAGATTTTTTCTGGCTACAAGGGTTAATTCCTGAGCAGTTAAATCGAGCGAGGTACCAAGCTTCTCGTGAAACAATTTTGCCACATCGTCTTTACTTTTATGCATAGCCGGTGTAACAATATGATAAGGTGCCTCTCCATCTAATTGTTGTATGTATTCACCCAAATCAGTTTCTACTGATTGAATGCCATTTTGTTCGAGAAAATGATTTAAATGTATTTCTTCGGTGGCCATGCTTTTTGCTTTCACCACCATACGCGCTTCTTTTTTCTTCAGAATTTTAAGAATTTCCTGTTGCGCTTCTTTCTCGTCGTTAGCCCAAATAACTTTACCACCATTTGCCGTAAAGTTTGTTTCGAATTCGATTAAATATTTATCGAGATTCTCCATCACTTTCCACTTCAGGTTTTTCACCTTTTTGCGCACATACTCCAGGTCGGTATATTGTTTTTTACCATTGACAACTGTGGCATTGTACTTACCGATATTAAACAACAGTTTGCGCTTATGCTCTGCATCAAACGCTTTCTGTTCAGCTTTTTGTAGAAATGTGTGTATGTTGGTCGACATAGTGTGTGACTTCTGCAAAAGTACGTAACCAGTGGGGAATTGTCAGGTTCATAGTGACTATGTTTACCCCCCTGACCTCATATTGTACTAAGGAATACACAATTCCTCCACTATCCCAAAAATTGTAAGGGATACTGAAGGATTCAAAAACCATCATCCTTATTGCTTGCGATAAGCGTATGTTGCTTCCAGTGCGTCGTAATACTCCTGTCCGTATTTGCGAATCAGGGCTGACTTCACAAACCTGAATACCGGCATACCCAGAGATTTCCCGTTTTTGCAGGCGGGTTTACAGATATCCCATTCTTCGTAATTCAGCGCATCGTATTCGCCCACTTTTGTAACGCGAATCGGATATAAGTGGCAGGATATGGGTTTCTGCCATTTTATTTTTCCTTCGAGATACGCTTTTTCTATGCCGCACAATGCAATACCATTTTCCCAAATGGTGTATACACAGGGGCCATTTTTCATGAGCGGGGTTTTGAGTATGCCTTCATCATTCACAATCCATAAGCCCTGCTTTTCTACGCCGTCTATTCCTTCCTGCGTGAGATAAGGCTTCACTTTTGGATAAACCTTCTCGAGCATTTTGCGCTCTTCCGGCTCAACAAAAGCCCCTTCATCGCCTTCCACACAACAGGCACCTTTACATGCTTGTAAATTACAGGCAAATTTTTCATCCAGGATGTCGTCGCTGACAAGGGTTTGTTGAATGATAATCATCCTGTAAAGGTAATAAAAGCATAACTGCTAATAAAGCAGTCTGCCCTCATCAAACAGCAAGCCGTCCGAGGATAAAAACTGCGGGTAATTTTTCGAGATGTGGTGTTTGTTTTTTCCATTCTGCAATTGACTTTGTGCGAATGAACTCCTTTGATCCGGTAATATCCATGGCTATGCACAGCACAGATGCGGGTTGACAGGATTGCAGGATATCCTGCAGTAATTGGTTATTGCGGTATGGTGTTTCTATACAAATTTGAGATTCCCCTTTTATCGCCCGTGATTCCATGAGTTGGAGATAATTTTTGCGTTCAGGTTGTTTTACGGGAATATATCCATGAAATGTAAATTGTTGTCCGTTTAATCCACTCGACATAAGCGCTAACAGGATGCTGGATGGTCCAGACAATGGGATTACCGGAATATTCCGCTGATGGCACATGGAAACGATTACACTTCCCGGATCTGCAATAGCGGGAAGTCCGGCCTCACTCATTAATCCGATTTCAGCATTATCCTTAAAATAGGACATGTATTGAGCAAACTGTTCAGGTGTTGTATCCACATCCAGGGGTAATAAGGTAACATCATCAAAAGAAGTTGTAAATCCCGATTTGCGTAAATACCTTCTGGCTGTGCGCTCATTTTCTACAATAAAAATGCGCAGACGACGTGTTATGTCATGCACATACGCCGGTATTACCTGTAATGCGTCCTCATTGAGTGGGGTTGGAATTAAAAACAGGGTTGCCATGCGTTACATTTGTATTTTTGATGCGCAACAAATTTGCATGAATAACGCCAAATTAAAAAGTAGTTTTTATCTGCAAAGTGATACCGTTGGTATTGCAAAGGCATTATTAGGCAAAAAATTAGTGTCGAATATCGATGGTTTCATGACGGCGGGCATTATATGCGAAACAGAAGCCTATTGCGGAACCACCGACCGTGGGTGTCATGCCTATAATGGCAGATATACGGAGCGCACAAAAATAATGTATGCTGCAGGCGGAGTTAGTTATATTTATATCTGTTATGGCATACATCATCTGTTTAATGTGGTGACCCATGTTGGCGGTGAGCCGCATGCGATACTAATAAGAGCAATTGAGGCCACTGATGGCCTTGCGCATATACAAAAACGCAGAGGCAAATCCGTTGCGCACACCGCATTAGGCGCAGGACCCGGCCTGGTATCGGTTTGCCTTGGGTTGACAACAAAATATAATGGCGAGTCGTTACTTGGAGATAGCATTTGGATTGAGGATGCTGAGCCGCTGGCAGATGTTGATATTATATCAGGTCCGCGGGTAGGCATGAACTTTTCGGGGCCATATAAAACAATTCCATGGCGATTCCGTATTCTTGATTCGCCATTTACCAGCAAAGCACACTGAATTGCGTATAAATCGACATATCGCCATTGTTATTCTGAATAATGCTGAATTAAAAGTGACCTGGAAACCATTTGGTTACCACAAGCTATTATTAGCCGCATTCGGATTTTGGTTAAATAGCATACAAGGTTTTTGGGTGGGATTAATTGTAGGTATTTTGTTTGACACTGAAATTGTTTCTAAAAAGCAACATGCTGAAACACAATCAGAAAATAAAAAACAAGACTGGCGTATACGCTTTTTAATGCTGGGCGCTTTTGTTTTACAAACGCCCGGTGTAGGTACAAAGGCATCTTCAAAACATATTGCCAATACACTCGCCAAACATTTCGGTGCCGCATACGCATCGAGCAGAATGACCTTTATGTTAGAACTGATGCGACAACGCATTATGGTAGAGCAGATTTGTAATCAGATGCGTACGGATGCAACATTAGAAGATAAAAAGAAATGTTTACGGTTTTTATTTGATCTGGCTGAAGTGCGTGATGTTCAAACAGACAAATTGCATCATTCAATCAATTATATTGCTTCGCGAATGGATGTGCCGTTTCAAGTTGTGCAGGAAATTTACACGCAATTCAAACGACAGGAACAGCAACAACAACGCAATTACAATCCGCCAAAAAGTGGTCCGGAACCGCACAGTACTTCTGAGGCTTTATTATTTGGTAAGTTTGGATTGACGACTAACGCTACTGCTCAGCAGGTAAAAAAAGCTTATTACAAATTAGCTAAATTATATCATCCCGATTCTAATCCGGGTGCAACGCCTGAAGAAAGAAAAAAATTAGAGTCAGAATTGAGGACAGTTATTGAGGCGTATGAAAAGATTTGTGCGTTGAGAAATTGGACTTAGTGTTTATTGCTGGTGTAAATACAATCGGCGAATAAAATTATATACTAGTTGATTATTCACGAGGCCGGGAAGACTGGAAGTCGGGAAGTAGTGGGGTGATTTTTTTGGCGTTGAGTTTACCCCCGTAAACGATACGACAAAAAAAATCGCAGCAACGAAGTATCCCCGCCTGAGAGCGCCCAAAAAAAACCCCCGGTTCGGTCGAGAGACTTCTCCGGGGGATCCCCATGAAAACACAAATGTTTGTTCTTTAACAGAACAATATTTTAATTACTGCGCAAGATACGCTTTTAATGCTTTATTTCGAGTGCTTGAACGCAATTTGTTAATCGCATTATCTTTTATCTGGCGAACACGTTCGCGTGTTAATCCGAATTCTTCGCCAATATCTTCCAGTGTCATTGCGTATGGAACGCCGATTCCGAAAAATAATTTTATCACATCACGTTCGCGCTCTGTTAAAGTGGCGAGTGTGCGTTCAGTTTCCACTTTTAATGAATGACTGTAATCTAATTTTTCATCGGTACGTTCAACATCGCGATTCTCAAGCACGTCCAATAATGAACTATTTTCTCCATCATCAAATGGCGCGTCAACAGATACGTGACGGCTGGAAACACTTAATGTATTTTTAATTTCATCAGGTGCCAGATCAAGAATTTCGGCCAATTCTTCGGGCGTTGGTTCGCGCTCAAATTTTTGTTCGAGCTCAGAAAACGCGCGATTGATTTTACTTAACGAACCTACCTTGTTCAAAGGAAGACGCACTAAGCGGCTTTGTTCAGCGAGTGCCTGCATGATACTTTGACGAATCCACCACACCGCATACGAAATGAATTTGAAACCTTTAGTTTCATCAAATTTCTGTGCGGCTTTTACGAGTCCGACATTTCCTTCATTAATCAGGTCATTGAGAGACAAGCCGTTATGCTGATACTGTTTTGCAACAGATACCACGAAACGGAGGTTGGCTTTAACCAATTTCTCAAGTGCAGCCTGATCGCCCTGTTTAATCCGCTGGGCGAGGGTAACTTCCTCTTCAGCGGTAACCAGGTCAACCTTGCCGATTTCCTGTAAATACTTTTCTAACGATTCGCTTTCGCGGTTCGTAATGGATTTTGTGATCTTAAGCTGACGCATTGCTCTTAGAGACCTATTTACTTTAAGTGAACTTGAACCAAATCTATTAACGGTTCTATACCGGTAAAAGTTTCCGGCTGCCTGAATCTGCCAAACCGGAGGGCAAAGATACTGTGAATTTTATGTGAAAACAAGGTTGGAGAGCAGTGAGTGGTGAGCAGTGAGTGGTGAATGCGGAATGTTGAGGGCCTGCCCTGAAGTGAAGGCTTTCGGCGCGCAGCAGAGAAAACCTTCTACTGCAGGGGTGAGGGGTGAGTGGTGAGTGGTGAGTGGTGAGGGGTGAATGGGGAGGCCTGCCCTGAAGTGAAGGCTTTCGGCGCGTAGCAGAGAAAACCTTCTTCTGCAGGGGTGAGGGCCTGCCCTGAAGTGAAGGTTTTCGGCGCGCAGCAGAGAAAACCTTCTACTTCAGGGTTAAATAAGCTTAAAACTTGGCCTACAGGCCTATGAATAAGTTACCTTTAGGCTATAAACTACTATTCTTATGAAAATAAATCTGTACCTAACCGCCACGCTTATGCTGATTGGGGCTTTCGGGGCTGTAGCCCAGCCTACCATTACCGCTTCCACAATAGGTGAAGTTGGCGATTCATTCAGCTATGACTTTGTGAATGCTACCGGCTTCGACCCCGGACCATCAGGATCTGCAGTTACCTGGGATTTTTCTGATATTAGCCTTGCCGGCACCTCTTATGGGTATACCTTTGTAACTGTGGGATCCACCGGCTTTGCGGATGATTTTCCAGGTGCTAACCTCGCCACTGACCAGGGAGATGGGGTTTATACCTATTATAAGGGAAGCCCTTCAGAGTTCTCGCTGTACGGTGTGCACACCGATGCTACCACCTTATCCTATAGCGACCCGGAAACGCTTTATAGCTATCCCATGACCTTTGGCACCACCTTTTCTGATAACCTCTACTGCTCATTTTTTTCAGGTGTTGATGTAGTGCGCTCAGGCTCCATTTCTGTTGAAGCTGACGGATATGGCACTTTAATATTACCAAGTGGCACGTATGACAATGTTTTACGCGTTGTTGCGCACGAAGTATACTCAGATGAGTTTATCGGATTGCCCACGCCAACAGACTATGATTTCACGAATTACTATTTCATGCGTGAAGGAACAATAGGCGCTTTGTTTCAATACAGCTATTTGGAAATTGGCGGTTTATTTCCAACCACTCAGGAATCTGCCGCAGTTAACACAAATATTGGCCCGATGAGTATCAACGAGGAAAATACAAACGCTTCAATAGGTGTGTATCCAAATCCTGCACAACAAGATGTTACCATTAACCTTCAGCATATTAATGCTGAACAGGTAATTATAACAGATATGGCAGGCCGGCAAGTGTTAACCGCAACACCCGGTTTCGATAATTTTGTTCGATTAAATGTTGAAGCGTTGCCCGAGGGTATATATTTTGCACGAGTACTTGCAAACAACCAAACCTATAGCAATCAGTTTCAAATCATCCGATAATAATTCAGGTGTTTATATCTTATTTAAAAGCGATGGTTTGAACCGTCGCTTTTTTTATTTCTCAAATCTTCCCTGTTTTATTTCTTCCACCACACCCGGGTCTAATAAAGTAGTGGTATCACCAATATTATCCAATTCACCTTCAGCAATTTTTCGGAGTATTCTGCGCATTATTTTTCCGCTTCTTGTTTTAGGCAAGCCACTCACAAATTGAATTTTATCCGGCTTTGCAATAGCGCCAATTACACGGGTAACTGTCTGCAAAATATCCTGTTGTGTTAAATGTGTATCTGCAAGAGAATCGCCGGCATATACCACGTAGGCATAAATGCCCTGACCTTTAACATCATGCGGAAAACCAACAACAGCACTTTCAATAACACCGGCATGCATATTAATGGCGTTTTCCACTTCAGCCGTACCAATTCGATGTCCACTCACATTTAATACATCATCAACCCGACCGGTAATTCGATAATTACCCTTTTCATCGCGATAAGCGCCATCGCCTGTAAAGTACATATTCGGATACGTTGCAAAATAATTTGTTCTGCACCGTTCATGGTCGCCATAAGTTGTTCGGATAACGGAAGGCCATGGTGCGGTTAAACATAAGTTTCCGCTCACATTATTTTCATGAATAATTTCTCCCTTTTCATCAACCAAAACCGGTAGCACTCCCGGCAAAGGCAGTGTGGCAAAAGCCGGTTTAGCCGGTGTTATTCCTGCCAGATTGCTAATTAAAATACCACCCGTTTCAGTTTGCCACCAGGTATCAACGATAGGACATTTCTCTTTTCCAACCTGCGTATAATACCATTGCCAGGCCTCTTCATTTATGGGTTCGCCAACAGTGCCCAATATGCGCAATGATTGTAGGCTTCTGCCCGCCAGCGGGGCAGTGCCAAAACTCATCAGGCTTCGGATAGCAGTAGGCGCCGTATATAAAATATTAACCTGATGCTTGTCGACAATATCCCAAAAACGCGATGCATCCGGCCAGGTTGGAATACCTTCAAACATCAGACTGGTTGCACCGGCACTTAATGGTCCGTACACGATATAGCTATGTCCGGTAATCCAACCGATATCCGCTGTGCAAAAATGTATTTCACCGGGTTGGTATTGAAACACATTAATAAACGAATAATTTGTATATACCATATATCCTGCACACGCATGCACTACACCTTTTGGTTTTCCGGTTGAGCCACTAGTATATAAAATAAACAGCGGATCTTCACTTTCCATTACTTCCGGTTCAAAATCATGTAAACCAAGTGTTTCAATTTTTTTTATTTCATCTTCCCACCACACATCGCGTCCTTTAATCATACTAATGGGTGTTCTGGTGCGGGTACTTACAATTACACGTTTTACAAAAGGACATGCAATTAAGGCATCATCAATTACTGCTTTTAATGGAATATCTTTTGTGCCCCGAAATGCGCCATCGCTTGTAATAATAAATTCAGCATGTGCATCCTGCAACCTGTCGGCAATACTCTGGGCGCTGAATCCGCCAAAAATAACTGAGTGAATTGCACCTACCCTTGCACAAGCCAAAACAGCAATGGCTAATTCAGGTGTCATACCCATGTAGATACAAACACGATCGCCCTTGTTTACACCATTATTGCGTAAAACATGTGCGAACTGACAAACCTTATCATATAATTGCCTGTAGGTGAGTACCCGATGTGCTTCTTCAGGATCATTCGGTTCCCAAATGATGGCTGGCTGATTGCCTTTATCGGTTAAATGTCTGTCAATACAATTCTCCGTTATATTCAATTTCCCACCCATGAACCAACGCACATGCGGTTCAACAAAATTCCAATCAAGTGTAAGATCCCAGGGTTTTCGCCATTGAAAATGTGCTGCAATATCAGCCCAAAATGCAGCGGGATTTTCTATGCTTTTTGCATAAGCTTCTTCATAAGCATGCATGCTTTTTATCTGATATGGGTATGACATTGGTTTAATATTGTGTGCTAATGTAATTACCGTTTGTGGAAATTCTATTATGATGCCGCTTTAAATTTTAAAGTTCATTTAATGGTTTCTGCAGCCAGTATTTTTTTGAGCAAAACAATTTGTCCCAAGTGATAATATCCGTGCTCAATCAACGCTTCCAGATTGCGTTGCCAGGTGCCATACTGACTATCAACAAACGTAGATTGCAGTTGCTGCGCTGACAAGGCTTCTATACGCTCTGCCATGGCTTCTGCATGAGTATATAAATCTTGTCGAAGTGCATCCCATCGCTCTGCATGATTAATAGGTAGCATATCAAAACTGTGTTTGTCGCTGATGGTCAAGGGTTTTCCATCCATCACATCCAATATACCTGCGATATAGTAATTCAAATGACCGGTTAGCATGGCAATATTATTGCATCCATCTATCTGCCGAACAGCCTGTTGCCAGTGGACACTATCCAGTTCCTGTTTACAATTTGTGTTCGCTATCCACCGGCCTGACAGGTAGACTTCGCGCAATCGATTTGACAGGTCTATTGACATCATATGAGGATAAAAGTAGCTTTTCCGGAATTATTTAATGGATACTTTTTGCCACTCCATATTGTCTGTATGGATGCCTAAATTCTGAGATTGCTGTTATCCATTATCGCCAAACATCAAACGCCGCTGGTAATATTTTGTCGAATAACCTCAAGTGTTCCGCGAAATCTGATAATTTTACAGTTCTCTACTATATCCTACATTTTACAATTATCTTTATACTATGTATTCCCGTTACTTAACTCCCCTTTTTATCCTCGTTGCGCTCAGCTGCAATGCACAGGTTACTCCGTTTACAGAAGGCGCCGGTTGGTCTGATCATGGTCCTTTAAGTTTCTCCGGTTTTGGCTGGGGGATGTCAACCGCAGGTGATGTAAATGGCGATGGTTATGAAGACATGATTGTTTCAGCAATTGACTACTCAAATCCCGATGAAATTGAAGAGGAGGAGGGTAGGATTTTTCTGTACTACGGCGGTCCTGACGGATTAAGCGAAACGGCGGACTGGACGTATGAAAGCAATGCGGCGGTTACCGTGTTGGGTTTCAGCGTTTCCGGCGGCGATGTAAATGGCGATGGCTACAGCGATATCGTGGCCGGTGGTTTGCAATGGACAGGCGTTGCAGATGACGAGGGTCGCGTGTTTTTATGGTACGGCAGCCCGACAGGTCCTAACGTTGGCGAACCAGACTGGACATTATCCATGGGACAGGAAGGTGCCTTATTTGGCAGTGGGGTTGCCATGAATGGCGATTTAAATGGAGATGGTTTTGACGACCTGTTTATGAGTGCAAAACAATGGAGCGGACCGGAACCAGATGAAGGTAAGGTGTGGCTATATTGGGGCAGTCCGGATGGCCCTGTAGAAAGTGGTTGGACTTACGAGCCAAACCAGGCACAGGCAATTTGCGGATTTCCAGTAAATTATGCCGGCGATGTGAATGGCGACAATTATGATGACGTAGTTATTGGTATAAATGCTTATGATTCTCTTGAAGAGAACGACGGGCTTGTAGTTTTATACTATGGCGGACCCGGCATGCCAAATACGGCTCCTGACTGGACGGCCTCGAGCGGACAAAAGAAAAGCAGCTTTGGCCATTGGACAGATGGCGCCGGTGATGTGAATGGTGATGGCTATGACGATGTGTTCTGCGCAGCCATTTTATATGAAGATATTCTTGCTGAAGGAAGCGAAGGCCGCGTATTTATTTATTATGGCGGGCCGGATGGTCCGAGTATAACGCCTGACTGGTATGGTGAACTCAACCAGTATCAGGCACAGTTAGGCTATTCATGTGCAAGCGCCGGTGACATCAATAATGATGGCTACGACGATCTTATTGCAGGTGCAAAATATTACGACGCCGGTTTTGAAGATGAAGGTGGTGCATTTGTTTGGTTTGGTGGACCTGATGGTGTTGAAGCTGATTATTGCTGGGAGGGAACCGGTGGTCAGGATATTGCCTACTATGGCCGGATGGTTGGTGGCGCCAGCGATTTTAATAATGATGGGTACGAAGATTTTTATGTTGGAGCTTATCGTTATTCAGCAGAAAATGAACAAGATGGCGAGGCTTATGTGTATTATGGTGGACCGCGTCAATCTGATTTCCATTATGCCACAGATCATTTTTGTATTGGTACTGATAACCCAACCCCAATTATTGATGGCATTGCAGGTGGTACATTTTATTCACCCACAGCTGTCATTAACACAACAACCGGAGAAGTGGATTTAGACGCTACAGGTGTTGGCGTTTTTGAAATCACCTATACAGCTCCTGAAAGTTGTCCGCGGACAATGACTTTTGAAATTGAAGATCCATCGGTAATTGATTATTTCGATTATCCGAGTGATACTTACTGTATGGATTATGTGTCAATTATTCCAACTATTGCAGCTGGCGCATCAGGTCATTTTTATGCAGATGACATTACTGTTGACCCAATTACCGGATTAATTACTGCAGATGCTTTAATGACAGGTACACACACTATTTATTTTGAAGTTACCACTGAAGGCGGATGTGTATATATTGAATCTGAGGATATCACCATTTTACCTGCTACAGAAATTATGTTTTCGGATGATGTATTTTGCCGCGATGCTGCATTTACCACGCCGGTAGTTACCAACGAGGGTGGTGTATTTTCAAGTGATGATCTTGTTATTGACGCGGCATCGGGAACAGTTAACTTATTAGCATCACCAAGCGGTGGTCCTTTTGCTGTATATTATACGGCAATGGCATATTGCCCGCAAGCAATTACCTATATCAGCATTGATTCAGCCGATCATGCTTTAGCTGCATTTGATTATGCTGTTGATACTGTTTGTAATACTGAAGCAGGATTTTCTCCATCAGTTACGCCTTTAATGCCGGGAGGAACGTATTCATCTGATGGCGCATCTGTAGATCCTGAAACCGGTATGATAAACCCAGGATTAACCGCTCCAGGCACATACGCTATATTTTATGATGCTATGGATGGCAGCTGTGCCATTAACGGCGTTACCTATATTACTGTTATTGAGGGTGTTGATGCAGCCTTTGGCTATGGTGCTGACGAGTATTTATTGGGCACGCCAAATCCAACTCCAACGGCTGTTATGACCGGCGGCACGTATACTGCTGATCCGGCTACGCTCGTATTAAATGCCTCAACCGGTGAAATTGATTTAACATTAAGTGAAAGCGGTACATATTATGTGACTTACACTGTTGCTAATGATTTTTGCTCAAGTGCATTTGTTGACACCATTATCATTTATCCGGCATGCACCGAACCGGATTCTCTCGAAATCATCAGCGTTACTACAACTTCTGTTTGGGTAGGTTGGGGAACCGTGCCAGGATATGATACCTATACTGTTCAATTAATACAGCCCGACGGCAGCACTGTAGATTTTACATGTGCATGTACTAATCATTTGTTTGAAGGATTAATACCTGATACTACGTATAGCTTCCGTGTTATGGTTGACTGTGCCGGACTGGATGTTGCATGGAGTGAAGAAACGTCATTCAGAACAGAAAAAGAATTAGACATTGCCTCTTTACAACCACAACTATTTAGCATTTATCCTAACCCTACAAGCGGTGAATTCCAATTATTATTCCAAGAACCAACAGTTGGAAATGCCATCATTTTTGATGCGAGCGGAAAACAGGTTTACAATTTATCTTTAAATGGTCAAACCCATTATCCGGTTGATATGCGCGACCAACCACAAGGCATGTTTTTGCTGCGTGTTGTAACGGAAAATGCTGAAGCTTCAACACTTATTGTAAAACAATAACCAAAACACCTCTTACCCGCTTGCAGAACATTTCAGGCATTTTGCCGATAAACTGCGCGGTGTTGCATAATACATAATACATTCATTTCAGGCAGAAATATTTTTGCCTGAAATGAATGTTATGTCAAACACATCTGCCTGTATTCTTACGCATCATCTTACCCACCAATTCGGGAAGGATGCGCCTGTAGTCAATCAGGTCAATCTGGAAGTACCTGTTGGAAGCATATATGGATTCCTCGGACCAAACGGCGCGGGGAAAACCACCACTATGCGCCTGCTATTAGGCCTTCTGAAAAAACAACAAGGCACCATCCAGATTTTAGGTAAGCCACTGGATGCGCACCGGGTATCAATTATGCAATCAGTTGGAACCATGATTGAGTCGCCAAGTGTATATGCGCATTTGTCGGCAAGAGAAAACCTGCGTATTCTGCAACATATTTACACCTGCAAACCCGAACGCATTGAAGCGGTTCTTCAGATAACCGGTATTGCAGACACAGGAACAAAACCAGCGGGGAAATTCAGCTTAGGCATGAAGCAGCGTTTGGGTATAGCCATGGCGCTGCTTAACGAACCACAATTGCTGATATTAGACGAGCCTACAAATGGACTTGACCCGAATGGCATGATAGAAGTCCGTGAATTATTACACAAACTGCATCAGGAATCCGGAATAACCATTTTCGTATCAAGCCACCTGCTTTCTGAAATTGAAAAATTAGCTACACATACCGGAATTATTCACCGTGGGTCGATGCGCTTTCAAGGCAGCATGCAGGCATTGCGTCAGGCGCAGGAAAAGAAAGCGGTTACAAGCATTCTGGCTGATAATATGGTTCGCGCGAAGGAAATTCTCAACGACATGCACATTTTATCAGAAACAGAAAACAACTACATCACCATAAGTGGTCAGGCCCCTGAAAACATTATTCGACTGAACAAACGATTGGTTGAAGGAGGCGTTGGCATCATGGAAATTACAACCCGGAAACACGATTTAGAAAATATATTTATGAACCTCATACAAAATGAATATGCAAATCATTAACAGTATTCGCGCCGAATGGCTTAAAACAAAACACAGCACCGCATCCTGGTTGTGTTTAATAGGTGGAACCTTTATTCCATTGATATTTATTGTGGGACTTTTGAAAGATCACCGCACGATTGATATGTATACAGACGTGCCAAATGCATGGACATACTATTTCTTTCAGGTATGGCAATATATGCAGGTGTTTCTTTTACCCATGGGATTAATTCTGGCCACCAGCCTGATTACGCAGGTAGAATTCAGAAATAATACCTGGAAGTTAGTACATACCACACCTCAGCCCTACGCACATATTTTTATTGCCAAGTTTATTGTGCTGCTGGGTATGACTTTATTGTTTTTTATTTACTTTAATATCAGCTGGTATATTTCGGCTGTGGTTCCCTCCTTTGTTTTCGATGGTAGTTTTCCGAAGGCGGATTTTCCATGGAATCAATTCTTCATGAGTAATTGGAAAATATTTCTGACCTGCCTGCCTGTGCTTGGGCTGCAATTCTTGTTGAGTATGCATTTCAAAAATTTTCTGATTGCTATTGGCGGCGGTTTATTATTATTAATCGGCTCACTGATTCTTGCCGGCAATTGGACTTATGCTTATCTTATTCCTTATACCTATCCAACCTTAAGTTTTATGGGTGATGCGGCATTCGTACAACAGATACACATGTATGCATTTTGTGCCGGCTATTTTGCCTTGTTTATTGCTGTCAGCTATGTATTGTATAGCCGCAAAACCGAAAAGGGATGAGGATGGTATGCGGATAATCCCGCAGCAAACAAATACCGATACCATTAAGTTTAAACGGAACTTGTATATTTAAATCAACAAGATGAAAAAGTATGTAATCATATTGCTCAATATTGGCTACTGGGCTGTATTTATGTTATTGCTGTTTGTATTGTTTGGACTTATAACACAGGCAACAGCCGTTGAAAATCAGGAAGATACCCCTACCTTGTGGGAGTGGATGCGGTTTATGTTCAGCACCACAATTTTGCCGGCGCTCGTTTGTTTTTATTTAAACTACTTTGTCGTATTCAACCGCTTCCTGCGCAAACGGAAAATCGGTGCCTTTTTTCTGGCGTTGTTAGGTTCAGGATTAATGGCGGGAACCATTGGAGCCTTATCCGGTGCAGCACCCTGGTTTATTGGCGGCGAATTTTACATAGCCAAAATGACCTTTGCTAGCGCGATGACAATCATTCTGTTATTAGGTTTTGTAGCATTACTCAGTGGCATTATTGGTTTAGTTATGCGCGGATTTATAACCTGGTATGGAGAAATCCGAATTAAAGAAGAGCTCACTAATCGCAACACCGAAATGGAGCTTTCTTTAGTAAAAAGTCAGATTAATCCACATTTTCTGTTTAACACCATCAATAATATTGATGTGCTCATCAATAAAGACCCTGATATGGCCTCCCGGTATTTAAACGAGCTGTCAGACATCATGCGGTTCATGCTTTACGAAACGAAAACTGATCGGGTGCCTTATACACGCGAAATTGCATATATCGAAAAATATATCGGACTTCACCGTATTCGCAACAGCAATCCCGACTATGTACATTTTAATCAGGAGGGGAGTGCCGCCAACTTAATGATACCGCCAATGCTGTTTATTCCGTTTATAGAAAATGCATTTAAACATGTGGGTGATAAAAAAAGGTCGCCGGCTATTGACATTCGATTAATTGCCAATTCGAAAGAACTTACTTTTATTTGTTCGAATCATTATTTCACTTTTCCGGACGTTCTGGAAGCGAAGCCTGACAGTGGATTAGGCAATGGACTAATTGAGCGGAGATTAGCTTTACTCTTCCCCAACCGACACACCCTGACGGTTGACACAACAAATAATATATACACAGTAACACTTAAAATAGTACTTTAGCCCCATGCGTTGCATCGCCATTGAAGACGAACCTTTAGCACTGGAGCGATTGTTGCAATACATTGGCAAGTTGCCTGAATTGCAATTGGATGCCACCTTCGACAACGCGCCGGATGCTTTGGTATATATTCGTAATCATCCTCCCGACATCTTATTTGTTGACATCAACCTGGGTGAAATGACAGGCATTCAGCTACTTGAAACCTTGCGACCAGATTGCGCCATCATTATAACAACTGCTTATCAGGAATTTGCCCTTAAAGGATATGAACTGAATGTGACAGATTATTTAATGAAACCATACACGTTCGATCGCTTTTTTCAGGCGGTAGAAAAGGCCAAAAATACACGCCTAAAAACAGAGTCGCCTGACAAGTCGTATATCTTCATTAAAACAGAGTATCGTCTCGAAAAAGTAATGCTCGATGAAATTATTTTTATTGAAGGGATGCGAGATTACCGGCGGGTGCATTTACGTGACAGAAGCATTATGACTCTCCAAACCTTTAAAGAATTTGAAAGTCAGTTGCCCGGTCATATGATTTGCAGAATACATAAATCGTATATGGTTTCCATAAACAATATAACCTCCGTCGAAAAAGACAGGGTGTTGATTGCAGGAAAGCGCTTACCTGTTTCTGAAACGTATAAAAAAGATTTTCTGGCTTTAATCGGCGCCGGAAAATAAGCTGCGTATGTACTATTTTTTAATAAAAATATAGCCCCCTTTGGTGGCACCCCAAACCTGGTTGCCCTTATCATCAAATCCCTGATCCCAGGAAATAAGCTGGCCATTTTTTAATTCAATTTTTGTTGTGGCATATGTTGCGCCACGCAAATCAGAAGGACAGGCATCGCCATCTGTTCCTCCTGTGTATACATCGCCATCTTTTATTAAGGTAACTGTACATCCATCCTTTAACTCGAGTAAATCAAAGGTGAGTTTGTTTTGTTTTGATGCATCGGCATGCAGGCCGGCGAAGGAGAGGGCATCCTTTATTGTATAAATATCACTTGTAAATTGATTTTGAGCCGGGTGTTGGAGATGATATACCCGCTGGCGATAAGGCTTATCTAAATTAGAAGCAACAGCTTGTTCAACGTACAACCACTTTCCATCCGTTCGGTCGCTCCAGATTTCCGTCATAATTAAGCTGATATTATAATAATCGGAATCCATGAGCGCCTGCTGTTCGCTTGTAAATGTTCCCGTCATCAATGACGCCAATGTATTTAATTCAGCATCACCACCTTTTTCGGAAGATGTATGCCGGAGAGAGGAACACGCCCCGCAGATTAAGACTAAACTGATGACAAGCAATTTATTCGACATGGTATTTCAACTTTAATTTGTTACATGACACATGCACATTATGTATCAGCCCCAAAATTAAAGTTGTTTCTCCATGAGTTGTTTGTAGCCAGCAAACACAAACTTACCCGGTGATGATGCAACTGCCAGAAACTGCATCCAATATATCCGGTTTAATACGCGACCACATTCATGATGAAGCCGGTAACATCAGGCCGACAAAGGCTTCAATCGTGATCTGTCGACTTACAGCATGGATCCAGTTTGTCGTAGGCTTCTTTTACTGGCGGCAGGGTGTCTGCGCTATAACCACTTGCCGTAATGGCCAGACGAATTGCTTCCGGATTCGTTTTTTCGGCATCATACTTTACAGAAACGATACTTGTTTCCAGATCAAGATCTGCAAGTTTAACACCTTCAATTTCGGTGACCGCTTTTTCGATAATTGCTTTACAGGATCCACAAACAGCGGAAGTTTGAATTTCAACATAAGCCTTACCTGTATTTTGAGCTTGCGCAGTAACTATCAATGCGCATAAAAGGCCGAAAACGAAAATTAACTTTTTCATAATTACAAATGTACTATTTTATTCAATTTAATTATGCAATGTATATCTTGCTCCAATATAAAATAATCTGGGCATCAATGGCGCGTAAATTACGCCCGCATCAAAATCATCCCCAAATGGTTCGTCGGCAGCGATAATAGGATTGTGCTGGGTGTAGTTCGTGATATTTTCTGAGCCCAGGTAAACCTCCAGGTCATCAAATTTTTTTGTGACTTGCGCAAGCATGAGTAAGTATGGTGCAGATGTGCTACCCAGGTCATGGGCGGCATGATTGCCACTTAAATCAGGCAACCTGCTGCTGCCATAAAATTGCGTTGTATAATCGAAACTCAATCCAACGCGTTTCCAATTATACGCTAAATTGACGAGCCCCCTGTGTGTAAAGGTAAGCGGCACAGTGCGCAATGCATCTCCGTAGGTGCTTTTACTATCTACATATTTGTAAGCTACACGCACATCAAATCGTTTAATTGGATTATATTCAATTTCCGCCTGTATAACCTGCGTAAATGCCTGACCTTGTAAGTTATAAATCTCAACCGAATTCGCAGAAGCATCTAAGTCGACAACTGTTTGCTGCACAAAATCCGTACGATACAGATCTACAGTAAAAGTGCCTTCGCGTTTATTGATTGTAAATTTATGTATGAGTGATAATCCATAATTCCAACCCTCTTCAATATCCAATTCTTCTGCAATTACTATTTCGCGATTACTCGCCAGCCAGGAAGTGTTTTCGGCAAATACATTTGCGGCATGATAGCCTTTTCCAACTGAAGCCCGCACCGTAAGGCTTTTCGACGGGTTGTATTTAAGGTGTAATCGCGGCGTTAGCAGAGTGCCATACAGGTTATGCGCATCAACCCGCAATCCGGCCAATAAACTAAATTGCTCTTTAAATGCATAGTGATATTCAGCAAACACGCCGGGAACTTGTTCAACCCGTACGAGCTGCATCGAATCAAACCGTTCTGTAAAATCATTATAAATAAAGTTCAACCCTGTTTTAATGGTATGATTCGTATTGCCAATATAGGTCACAAATATGGCATCTGCTTTTGCATACGTTTCAGCGCCTGTATAACTGCGCAATCCATAAAATCCATTTTGTTCGTGCCTGGTAAATTGAGCAATTGTGCCTATTGACGTGCCAGGTCTTTTAAATATGAAGCCATTTTTGGCGTGAAGTTCAAGTCTTTTAATCTGCATGCCAATGCCATAACCATTTTCGGTAGTTAAAGGCATTTCAGGATTAAAATTTACCTGACCACCTGTAATATCTGAACTTGTATATTTGATGCCATACTGACCCTCATGTTTTTTTCCGGAAAAATAATTCCAGTTATTCATGAACGTTAGCGTATTGTTTTTAGGCATGTCAATAAAACCATCCGCGTTATGGTCAACATTTTGCTGCATGGTGGATCCATGCGCATAAACAGCTGTGCTCCATTTTAAATTAAAAGGATGTTTATACACGGCGTTACCTTCAAAACGACCAAAATGCGAAGCATATACATTCAGAATACCCGATTCTTCATCCGCGTCATACGGTCGTAAATAACTCACATTAATGGCACCGGTTATTCCTTCATAACCATTCACCACTGAGCCCGGACCTTTTGTAATTTGAATACTTTCAATCCATGTGCCGGGTATAAAATTCAAACCATACGAAGATGCGAGGCCTCTTACATTAGGCATGTTCTCTGTCATTATTTGGGCATACACGCCATCTAATCCCAGTAGTTTAATTGTTTTCGCACCGGTAACCGCATCACCAAATTCAGCATCTACGGTATTATTCGTTTCGAAGCTCTCGCTCAGGTTACAGCACGCTGCTTTGAGCAGTTCTTTTTTAGTAAGCGTTTCAGAGCCAATTGGATCAACCGTATTAATTGTGCGGCCGGATTGATTGCCCTCCACTACAACCGCGGTTAAAATCGTAGTTGGCTCCAACACAAAATGTATATGTGCAATCTCCTGAATATTTATAGTATCATTTAAATAGCCAACATAAGTTGCAACCAATAGATACTGTTCTGACGATGGCTGATCAATGCTAAATTGTCCATTTTCGTCAGTTTGCGTTATAATTGTTGAGCCAGCCCAATATACATTTGCTCCGGGCAGTGGCTGTGGTTCATCTTTTTCTGCACCACCCATTACTTCTCCATGTACAGATTGAGCAACAGCTATAGCGGGCGCACATGATATGAAAAAAATAAAACGGAATATATTTCTTGTAAACATAGTTTGTATTTGTATGAAATGAAAACGAGCCTATCGCATAACACATGCGCAGGCATTTGTTGTTTACTTTTCATCAAATACGAAACACAGAAACAAGTGCAAGAAACTCGCCGGTATGCAGCGGAGGTGGATGCGCGGTAGTCTGCCAACTAACCACCTGTTCGCTTAGTTTGGCTAAAACAAGCGGCAACGGCAAATTATCAACCGGCAGTGACATAAATTGTGCCTGTTGCTGAGCCAGCGCTGTATAGTCAAACTTAACAAAACTCACTTGTTCAGTGCAACAAGATTGTTCAATGCACCTGTCAGCATCCGGTTTACTTTCGCCGCAGCAATCGTCCATCTCAATAGACGAAGTCGACTCATTTGAACAAGCCATCAGGCAAATGTGTTGCATAAGGGTAAAGCCCGAAGTAACACCGATAAGTAATATCAACATTAAGGACACCCCAATCAACCTGAATTGGCTTTTCATACAGCAAATCTATCAAAAATTACGCCAAAATGACGATTTCCTAAACAAAAAGCATGTTTATTAACGCACAATCAAGCCTTAAAAGCGTTAATTTTGAAGTGGTTTAATTCATCAAGTCAGATTAATAATATATGCAAGTAAAATTTCTCCTCCCCGCAGCTGCCCTGTTCGTGTTAGCTGCTTGTAACAAGCCGGAAGGCTGTATGGATCCATTAGCCACCAATTATGACCCTGATGCCGAAGTAGACAAAGGGTGTTTATACGAGGAAAATTATGCTATGGAAATGCATTTTCATAGTTCCTTAAACGGTGGTGAATTAGTTGAAGAGCAGCAATATACCATCAATGGTGTTGCTACCAATATTAATCTATTACAGTTTTATGTAAGTGGCATTTCCCTCATATCAGCAGCTGGAGACACAGTAACATCTGACACCTATCTGTTAGTTAAGCCGGAAACTGAAGAATATAGCATTGGAGATTTTCCAGCCGGTGATTATACAAAACTGATTTTTCATGTAGGTGTTGACAGCGCTACTAATCATGCGGATCCATCACAATACAATCTTGGCGACCCACTGGGTGCACAAACACCAAGTATGCATTGGGGATGGAGTTTCGGATACATTTTCCTTCGATTGGATGGCGAAGTAGATTCCGATGCGGATGGCACCCCCGATCCTGCGGGCGTTTTTGAAATGCATGTTGGAGATGATCATTATTTAGCTGACATCGAATTAGATTATGCAATTACAATTGGCGATGGTCAGGAAAATATTGTGCATTTAGATGCAGATTGGGATACCTTTTTTACCGGTGTAGATATGGTGAATGATAATACTGTACACGGCACTGATAATTTGAGTCTCGCTGCGCTATTGTATGAAAATATTTCCGGTGTGTTTTCTGCGGAAGAATAATATAAGAGTAACGCACTGCATTAAACAGTGCCTATGCAACTGAAATCATTTTTAATTTGTACCGGACTCACCGGGTTAATCGTTTTGCAAGCTTGCGAAACGGATGTTGCTATAATTGAGCCGAATGAATATCTGTTACAAATTCCTGCGGGCTTTACTTATCCGGAAATTCCGGAAGACAATCCTTTGAGCGCAGACAAAATAGCGCTCGGTAGAAAGTTATTTTATGATCCGGCTTTATCGGTTGACTCTACTATTTCGTGCGCCAGTTGCCATAAGATTGAAAACGCATTTGCCGATCATATTGCAATAAGTAAGGGGGTTGAGGGCCGACTGGGTTTCAGAAATGCGCCAACGCTTGCCAATATTGCCTGGGTGCCGGTGATGACCATGGATGGTGGAAATCCAACACTGGAAACACAACCCTATATACCCATTGAAACGCATGAAGAAATGGGGTTTAATATGGTGCTGTTATCAGAGCGACTGCAGGCTGACCCGGAATATACAATGGCCTTTCAGGATGTATTTAACCGGATGCCTGATCCTTTCGGAATTACGCGTGCATTAGCCGCTTTTGAACGTACTATTATCAGTGGTAATGCGCGCTATGATCAATACATGTATCAGGGAAATGTGGAAGCACTCACCGAAGCAGAAATTCGGGGAATGGATATTTTTTTCAGTACTGAAGTCGGATGCGTAAATTGCCATAGCGGATTTATGTTTACCAATAGCGCTTTTGAAAACAATGGTTTTTTTGCAGATTATAGCACAGATAGTGGCCGCGCACGGATTACTACGCTTAGCACAGATGTTGGAAAATTTAAAGTACCCACATTGCGGAATATCGGTGTAACTGCACCCTATATGCACAATGGAAGTGTAGCCACCTTGCAGGAAATTATTCAGCAATATGCGGCGGGCGGTTCAGGTCATGAAAATCAAAGCGCATTCATTCAACCCTTTCTGTTAACAGAAAGCCAACAAAATGACTTGATTGCCTTTTTACTTAGTTTAACCGATGAACAATTCCTCACAAACACAAATTTAGTCGAGTAGTCTACTACTATGTATAACCTATTTAGCAGTACATTTGTATTATGAAGCGGATAAGTATCAAACGTTTTGTTCCCTATATTTCGCTGATGTCACTCTTTATTTTGCTGACCAGATGTGAAATGGATCCTGCGATTGAAGAGGTGACCGAGGGCCCGGTTTACGACCCAACGCCTTATGTTGCTCCGCATACAATGGGGATTCCTCCGCTTCCCGTTTTTGCTAATAATCCATTAACGGCGAAGGGTGTTGAATTAGGTCGTCACTTATTTTATGATCCGATATTATCGGCCGACAGCACATTAAGCTGTGCGGGTTGCCACAGTGTGAATCATGCTTTTTCAGACACTGTTGCCTTTAGTATCGGAATCGATGGATTACCGGGCAAGCGCAATGCCATGCCATTATTTAATTTAGGCTATTCGCCATTTGACAATGGATTCTTTTGGGATGGGAGAGCGATAACCATAGAAGAGCAGGCACTAATGCCGATTCAAGACCCATTGGAGATGCATGAAATATTGCCGAATGTATTGATTAAGCTGAACCGAAGCGCATATTATCCAGATATGTTTTATGTGGCTTTTGGTGAAGAAGCGATTACCACCGAACAGGTTGCTAATGCGTTGGCGCAATTCCTGAAAAGTATTACAACCGGTGGTTCAGAATTTGATCGTGCTATGGCCGGTGAAATATTTCTGAATGATACAGCCACTTACGGATTCACCTTATTCAACGATTTGGAAGGTGGCGACTGTTTTCATTGTCACGGTGTTAATGCGGGATTATTTACTGATTATACCTATAGAAATAACGGCATCGACACAGCCGTATATTATACCGATTTTGCCGATCCCGGTTTAGGTGCTATTACCGGAGACACCGCGGATTACGGAAAATTTAAAGTGCCTTCTTTGCGCAATATCGAATTAACTGCTCCATATATGCATGACGGCAGATTTCAAACACTGGAAGAGGTCTTAGACTTTTATTCAACCGGCGTGCATAACACAGCATTTACCGACAACCTGATGCAGTTTAAATTCCAAAATGGCGTGCAATTAACAGAAGATGAGAAAAAAGCAATTATCCGGTTTTTAAAGTCGTTAACGGACCCCGCATTTAAAGACAATCCAGCCTACCAGAATCCGTGGTGATTTCTGCGTGATTATATGTATTTTTTGAGTTTCATTTATTTGCGCTTGTAAAATAAGCAACGCCGTACTCATTGCACAGATATATGATTTCTATTGCAATGAGTACGGCGCTAATATGCAAGGCCGCTAAGGACTTTGACTTATTTTACTTTAAGCACCTGAGCACCTGCCATTGTATTGAAAGCAGAAACATCCTGTTGCACAATTTGTTGGAGTGCATTTAACTGCACCTGAATGCGTGCAGATAAATCATCAAATTTGGTATACATACTTTTTGTTGGGGCGGCATCTGCAAATTGTAAAAACCAATTCAGGCCCGCGAGTTTTTCTTCCAGCATAATCGGAAATTTCAAATTGTCTTCATACGCAATTATCAATGGATTGTGCAATTGCGTTTCAACTGCGTACAAGGCTTCAACAATGGCATGTCCTTTTTCCACAAGCTGCTTATCGGCAGTTGGTGTTTTGCTGAGGTAGTTATTCATTTGTTCTGTCAAATCATGTATTTGATTATTTGCGGTAACAATCTCATCGAGTTTGCTGCATATGCGTGCATTTAAATCGAATTGCGCCTGCAAATCCTGTTGAGTGCTTGGATTGCGAGGATCCTTTTTAATCACAAAAGGAACTTTTGCAACGAGGCTGTCGCCAACAGAAACACTTACGAAATAATTACCAGGTACGGCAAGAGGACCAGAAAGAGATGCATCAAATGTTGCACTGGTGTCGCCCAACACATCCGGATACCGCATATCCCACACAAACTGATGCATGCCGGGTTGCTGATTCAGTGTACCGGATTCATGTTTTTTAGGATTTGGATAAAAGTCTTCTTTTTGATCAACCGGATTACGATGCACATCGTATAGGCTGCTATAGGCTATAATTGAATCTCCTTTTTCTGTATAAAATGCGATACGCAATTCATCAGCAGGCGTTTGTTTTAAATAGTAGCGCACCTTAACACCAACCGGTTCGTTTTCACCATCCTGATCGCCGGGTTCTTCAGAATTATAGGAAGGACCAGGTGTGCGCCAGCCTTCATGAACAGGATACACATATACATCCTTTTGTGCAATAGATTTCCATTGTGCAGCCAAATCATAAACAGGCGTGATGTCATCCATTATCCAAAAACTACGGCCATGAGTAGCCAGTACTATATCGCGTTCTCCTTTATGGATTTGAATATCAACAACAGGTGTAACAGGCAAATTTAATTGCAGAGGTTGCCAGCTTGCACCATCATTAATACTAAACCAAACACCTGTTTCCAAACCGGCAAATAAAACGCCTTTCACATTTGGGTCATTACGGACACATCGGTTATATACGTTCGATGGCAGGCCGTTCGTAATTTTTGTCCAGGTTTTACCATAGTCGGTGGTTTTATAAATATAAGGCTGCATATCATCCAGCTTATATCTTGTGCCACTGAGATAGCATGTGCCGGCATCGAAATGCGATGGTTCAACATAGCTAATCATGGTCCATTCAGGTAAGTTAGCCGGTGTTACATTCGTCCAGTTTTTTCCATTGTCTGTTGATACAAACACATAGCCATCATCACTCCCTGTCCAGATTACACCTTTTTGAACCGGTGACTCCTGTATGCTGAAAATGGTAGCATAATTTTCAACACCGGTATTATCCAATGTAACCGGCCCACCACTTTCCTTCAATGTATTAGGGTCGTTTCTGGTTAAATCCGGCGAAATTGTTTCCCAGCTCACACCCCCATCAAAACTTCTATGCACATAATTACTGGTGGCATATAAACAGGATGGATCATGTGGTGAAAAAATTATTGGAAAAGTCCAATTAAATCGCATTAATGCTGAGTTTGCTCCGGCGCCATAATGTTGTTCCGGGTTTACCGAAATAGCGCGATACATTTCAGAGTGTTCATTATATGAAGTAAAGATGCCATCATATTCACCACCGTATGTTATCGCCGCATTTTTGGGATCAGGTACAATAAATCCGGCTTCGCCACCGGCAACCCATCTAAAATCAGATTCGGTGATTGCCCCTTCGGCAGAGCGCGATTTAATTTTCACACTACTATTATCCTGCTGTCCGCCATATACATGATATGGAAAATCATTGTCGAGGTTTACATGATAAAACTGGGCTGTAGGTAAATCAATATCGCTCCAGGTATGGCCATCATTAAAGGTAATTCCGGGACCACCATCAGAGCCTATGATATAATTATCCGGATTGTTGGGGTTAATCCACATCACATGATTATCCCAAAGGGTATTATCTTCCCTTTCAAATGTATAACCACCATCAGCACTTCGCCAATAATCGACACTCAGAATATATAATTCGCGTTCGTTTTTTGGATCAACATAAATATTGCTGAAATACCAGGGCCGTTGTATTAAATCATTCTCTTTTGTCAATAACTCCCATGTATCACCTCCATCTGTTGATGCATAAATACCGGCATTATCTTTATTTTCTACTACCGCCCATAAATTGTTACTGTTTACCGATGAAATGGTAACTATAATTTTCCCCATTAATCCTTTTGGCATTCCGGGGTTAGTTGACAGGCATTTCCATGTTACACCACCATCCATGCTCTTGTATAATCCATTTCCGGTTCCACCTCCGCTGCTTAAGGAATAAGGTGTGCGATAGGCCTTCCACATGCTGGCATATACAATGTTCGGATTATTTGGGTCGAGTTTAACATCCACACAACCACTTGTATCATTTTCAGGAGATAAAATTTGTTGCCAGGTTAGGCCGCCATCTATTGATTTATACAAACCACGTTCCTTGTTAGGGCCCCAGATATGTCCCTGGGCGGCAACGTAAACTATATTTTCATTGCTGGGATGAATAGCAATTGAGCCGATGGCATATGTGTTTTGTAAACCTATATGCTTCCAGCTTTTTCCGCCATCAATGCTTTTATACATGCCATCACCAAAGGAAATATTTCCGCGCATTTCAACCTCACCCATACCTACATAGACCACATTTGAATTCGTTCGTGCCACTTCCACAGCTCCAACGCTCGCCGACCCGAAAGTAGAATCGCTTACACAGTGCCAGGAATTTCCGCCATCTGTTGTTTTCCATAATCCACCGCCTGCTGCGCCTGCAAAATAGATGTTTTCATTATCATAAACACCTGTTACCGCAATACATCTGCCTGCACGAAACGGACCAATATTCCGCCAGTGCAAACCGTTGAAAAGCGACTGAGGTATGGTTTCTGTTACCTGCGTTTCTTTTGTGGTTGTTTTTTTACCAGATTGTGCAAATCCGGTTAAGGCAAAGGCGGTTAGCCAAAGGAGTAAAATGGGCTTTTTCATACAATAAAGATAGAATATTACGCGTCAGAGAGAAAATAACGCCGTGCAAATCACCAAAACGGATGTCGATTATTTCAGTTCGAGTTTCATCATGATATCCGTTTGCTCATCTGTACCGAGTGTAAACACATGCTTATCAAAAGCAACGAAACCATTCTTTTCGTAAAAGCGAATAGCCCGCGGATTTTCTTCCCAAACACCTAGCCAGACATAATGCACCTTAAGCGACCTCGCTATTTCAATTGCTTTTTCATATAATAACTGGCCAACTTGTTTGCCATGGTAGGCTTTTAATACATAAATGCGCTCAATTTCCAATGCATTGTTATCCTGCAATTCTGTTTGTGCGGTTCCCACATTTACTTTCAGATAGCCGATCACCTGATTATCTTCCTCAGCGAAATAAAATTTGGTCATAGGATTCGTCAATTCTTCCAGCAGCTTTTCCGTGGAAAATCCATCTCTTAGATATTGCTCCATGTTTTCAGCAGAGTTGCCTGCCGAAAATGTTTCAAAGAAAGTTTGACGCCCTATTGACTGCAGCTTATCAATATCTGCAAGTTCGGCATTTCGAATACGTATTGCATCCATCACTCAAAATTGAGAACTATTTTCTACATGCCTATTGAATAAATATAGGTTCAGTTATTTAAGAATGTACACAGCAGACTGTTTGGCACCCACCTTCAGTGATTCGAGTTTAACGGTTGATTTACCCGGCACAAGAGTTGCGGTTGTAAAACCATTAAGCCGCTCAGCCATTCTTTCATTTTCTAAGGAGTACTCTTTATCATTGGTATTGAGTATCACCATCACCGTTTCCTTTTCTGTATATCTGAAATACACGTATACGCCATTTTCCGGAATAAACTGCATGAGTTTACCATGTGCGATGGCGTCAGAATTTTTTCTCCAGTTAGCCAGTCCGGTAACGTAATCAAAAATTTCTTTTTCTTCTGCGGTTAGATTGCTGCGTTCAAATTTATTAATAGAATCGCCGGCCCATCCGCCCGGAAAATCTTCACGCACTTTGCCATCTTCAGGTGAAACAAAATTTTTCATACCAATTTCATCACCATAATACCATTGGATCATACCTCTTGTGGTCATGGCGAAGGTGATAGCCATTTTAAATTTATCCGTGTTTGTATTCACCAACGAATAAAATCTGCTGAGATCATGATTACTGAGAAACACGACATTCTTCATCACATCGCCATATACGTAATCCTGAGTCAACGTGTGATATAATCTACGCATACCCTCGTACCATCCGAATTGTTCGTTCAATCCGGTAGTTAAGGCATCATACAAAGTAAAATCTGTTACACCTGGGAGGTAGCTGTTATAACCATCATCAATTGCATTATCTCCATGGAAATAGCCCTGAACACCAACTCCGTTTACCCAAACCTCTCCAAAAATGCCAAAGCCCGGATATTGGCGATTGATGGCAAGCGCCCAATCTTGTAAAAATTTCAAATCAGAATAAGGATAAGTATCCAGTCGGAAGCCGTCGACTTCATACGTTTCAATCCACCAGATATTATTCTGGATGATATATTTTGATAAATAGGGGTTGTCCTGATTTAAATCCGGCATATGAAAATCAAACCACCCTTCATTCATGCGACGGTAATCATACTCACTAGCATAGGGGTCGTTTTTTACACTGGTGCGATAATTACTTCGAACAAATCCGGAATCCAATCGATGAATCCAATCCTGCATAGGTAAATCTTCAAATAGCCAATGACCGCTTCCGATATGATTATGGACAATATCGACTACCACTTTTAAATCGCGTTTATGTGCTTCCTGAACAAATAGTGCATATTGTTCATTGGTGCCATAACGCGGATCAATTTTATAATGATCGGTTGCTGCGTAACCATGATAACTCCACTTAGGCTGATCGTTTTCTATAAGTGGCGTGCACCAGATGGCTGTGGCACCAAGCTTGCTGATATAATCCAGATGATTAATCATACCTTGTATATCGCCACCATGTCTGCCTTTTGGATCTTTTCTGTTTACGGTGCGTTCTTGTGTACCGGGCATAATATCATTAGCTGTATCGCCATTAGAAAAGCGGTCAGGCATAAGTAAATAAATCATATCGCCGGCATCTAAACCATATGCGTAAGTGCGTTTCTTGCGTTCGAGCAAAGGGTATGCATATGTAAATGATTTTTTACCGGAAGTAAATACGAAAGGAATATTTCCCGGTTGTGCCTGATCATCAATAATTAAATCAACAAAAAGATAATTTGGGTTTTCAACTTGTGAAATGGCAATTACGTGTACGCCCGGATAGGAAATACTTAAATCGTACGCTCCGATTCCAGAAGCATGAATGATTACCTGCAAACTTGAATCCGCCATTCCGATATACCAGCTAGGTGGTGCTACATCCCATGACGAAGCAGGCGGCAGGGTTTCTGTCTTATTTTGTGCTGATACAAGAGAAATACTAATCAGGCAGGCTATAAGTAATTTCATTTTCATAGAGTAAAAATAATTGATTTTACGCGTAACTATTATGCGCCTGCAGGCATAACCTTATTTTCGTTACAGGCATTTGCATGTATGACAGGTATAGAAATAAAAAAGCGGCTGTTCACAAGTAACAGCCGCCTGAAAATACATGAGATATGTTATTAATACCCGGGGTTTTGCACCAGGTTTGGATTTGCAACAACATCTGCTGATGGCAATGGGAACAAATTGAGGTAGTCTGCTACTGCAGTTCCTGCAAATGAACCGCCTTTAAATGCCCAATTGTAAGCACCGCCGGTAAACAACCCAAAACGAATCAGGTCGGTACGGCGATAGCCTTCCCATTGTAATTCGCGGGCGCGTTCTTCCAGAATGGATTCAGGTGTAATAGATGCTACATTGTGCGAGGCATCGCCATATGCGCGTTCACGCAATTGGTTAACATAACCGATACCGGTTCCAACATCAGCATGACCACGTGCTGCGCATTCTGCATACATCAACAATACGTCTGCATAACGCATTAATGGAAAGTCGATATCCGTATAGTTACCTGCAGCATCAAGATTTGAACCCGGAGCGGCTGCATGTAAAATGGTTGCCGTTTCTACTGTATCTAAAACCGCAACGCGATAAGTACCTGCACCACCTGTACCTGTAATAAATTCCGTAATCTGATTATCTCCTTTAATACCAGTTCCAGATAAATACTGTCCAACTTGAACCGTGCCTTCTGCTACATCAGTTACCGTAAGCACATCACTGAAAATAGTTCCAGTATATTCAGCAACAGAATTTATCATCACGTTTCTCCATTTCGCAATTGGATAGCCAACAACAAACTGGCCAAGTTCAGAATCATCGCTAAACACCAATGTTTGTCCGAACGTTTTAAACATATTGCGTGCATCTTCTTCATCTGGGAAGAACGATGCATACTGAGGTGTTGAACGATTACCTGCCCAACCGAATTCAACTCCATAATATGTTTTATCTATCTGGCTCAATGAATCACCTCCAATCGTAGAATGTGTGAGGAATGAAGTACCGCCATACGTTTGAGTAAAGGTGCCATCGAATGTAACCGGGAATATCATTTCATTGCTGTTATGGTTATCTGCCATAAACAAATGTTCGTATTCCGGTTCAAGAGAGTAGCCGCCTTCGTTTATTACTTTCTGGCAGTAAGTAGCGCAGTCGGCATAACGTTCAGTTCCTGTATATACTTCTGCATTCAGATACAAACGTGCAAGAAGTGTCCATGCAGCAGCGCGATCGGCGCGACCATATTCATTGGTTTGAGGTGCCGGAAGTTCTGTTTCAATTGCCTTTAATTCTGATTCGATATAATCAAATAAGTCGGCGCGATTAATTTGCGGAGGCAGAAAAGCGCCTACAAGATCCTCTTCAGTAATAAACGGCACATTGCCAAACAAATCCAATGCATGATAATAACTCAGCGCGCGTAAGAAACGAGCTTCTGTGCGATATGCACGGATGCGTGTCTGATCTTCAGGTGAGAAGCCGCGTTCTGTCATTTTATCATCAGCAGATTCGCGGATGAATTCATTTATCAATGGCAACTGAAAGTAGATACGATAGTACATTGCATTAACAAAAGAGTTAGTGCTTGACCATTGCATTTTATTCAGCTCAGGCATACCCGGGTCGTTCCATGCACATTTTGCGGCATCGGTAGTTACTTCCTGCAAATTCCACAATACACGAATATATTGAGAGAAGCCCTCGTCAATACCGGCAATATCCGGATTTCCGGCAGGGCCCTGGTTTCCTGAAATGGCCAGGCCGGCGTATAATTTTGCCAGTACGTGTATATATTGATCGGGGTCTTCATATACCGTATTTGCATTAATACCATTTGGCGGAGTTAAATCCAAATCATTAAAACAAGAGCTTAATGAAAATGCCGAAATGGCGAGCGTAAGTATGCTAATTATATATGTCTTTTTCATCGCTATTCGGATTAAAGTTTCAGACTAAGGTTAAGTGAATATGTGCGAGGACGCGGGTAAATTGAGTTGTCGATACCACCTGCAATTTCAGGGTCCAAGCCAGAATATGGTGTAAATACAAATACATTCTGAATTACAGCACCAACTGTGAGAGATGCATTATCGTTAAATACGCGGCCAACATCATAACTCACACTTAAATTATCCATACGAACAAAGTTTGCACTCTCAATGTAATAATCACTCAGCAACTGATAAGATTGGAAACCGGTTTCCAGATAGTTAGCTGATAAGTTTTGAGAGTAGCTGCCAGCAGGTACGTTTTGATAAATACCGCGGGTTGAATTGATGTTATTATACATATACTTGCCAAACTCACCGCGGATTACCATTCCGGCTGTCCATTTTTTATAGTGAAAGGAACCATTAAATCCAAGATAAAAATCAGGGACAGGATTTTCACCATAAATTAAATCGTCAGCGTTAATAGTGCTATCGCCGTTCTGATCAACGTACTCACCTTCAATTGGATTGCCATCTTCATCATATAATTGCTCGTAGGCATAGAAGGTATTGGCTGCATAACCAACTGATTGAATTTGAATAGTATTACCGATACCACCGGCAATTCCACCAACCAAAATACCAGGACTGTTAGGATCCGGAACTTTAGTCAGGTTGGTAATTTCATTGCGGTTTGCCGTTCCGTTAATGCCTAATTCCAATGTCATATCTTTTGTATTAATTGGAATATAGCTTAAGGTAACTTCAATACCGGTATTTTCCATGCTTCCAACGTTGGTCAGAATTTGGTTTGTAAAGTTTGTGCCTGCAGGAACGGGAATAGTTGCTAATAAATCATCTGTTGTTTTCTTATAAACATCGATACTACCGCTCACTTTATCGCCACCAAATCCGAAGTCGATACCAAAATTTAAAGAAGTAGTTTCTTCCCATTTGATATTCGGATCATATCCATCCGGACGGAGTAAGTAATAAAATGCATCACCAAATTGGTATTGTGCAGTTGATGTAGAACTATCGTAATTTGCGATATACGGGTAGTCGTTAAAAATGTCCTGTTGACCCGTAACACCCCAGCCAGCACGTACTTTCATATACATTTTGGTGTCCGACATAAACGGTTCATCGCTTAACAACCAGGCCACTGCAACAGACGGGAATAAACCCCAACGTGTATCAGGACTAAAACGGCTTGAACCATCTTCGCGTAAAGTTGCCGTTACAAGGTAACGTTCTTTAAAATTGTAATTTAAACGACCATAAAAAGAAAGCAGTGTGTTTTCGGTTTCGAAATCAATACCTGCTGGTGTTACGGTGTCGCCGGCAAATGATAAACTTGGGAAAGCCGGTGTAGCAGTCAGCCAGTTCTGATAAGAGTATCCACCTGTAAAATCAATGCGGCTCTTAATTTTTCCAATTTCTTTTTTATAGTTGAAATAAGCTTCAAACAGTTTATTGTTTTTGCTTTGCTCATAATAGTTGTTGATACCAACCGGGAAGTTTGAAGCGGCAACTGAATCCACTACAATTGTTCCATTAGATCTGGCAATATCGAAACCGCCATTAATTACACCATGAAAATCCTTAAAAATTTCATAGTCGAATTTCAGGTTTCCGATAAAGCGATTCACATTAGAAATATCATCGCGTTGATTAATCAATCCAACCGGGTTTTTAGGTGCCAGTGGAATGAGGCCTCCTGAAGCATTTACCCATTCCCAATAGCCGCCGTAAGGGGAAGCTGCATCTAATACTTCCTGAGTCGGGTCAAACGTAATGGCCGAACCGATTGCACCCTGATCGGCAAACACGTTATCGGTGTGGTAATATTTTCCGTTTCCTTCGGTTTTCAATTTTCCATTCAGGAATGTTGGATTTAAGGCAAGTGTTCCTCCGTAGCGCACTAATTGTGAGCGGTCGAGTACACCATTTTCCATATAACTTTCAACATTGAGGCGATATGGAAGATTTTTTATCCCTCCGGAAAGTGTAACATCTAAGTCCTCTGCAATACCCAGGCGGAATAATTCCTTCTGCCAGTCGGTGTTTGCATCACCCAATAGCGCCAATTGTGTTGGTGTACCATCCGTGGAAATGACATCACGCAATTCATCCGCAGATAATACATCCACATATTTTGTAACCTGAGCAAATGAAGATGTGCTATTTACATCTATATGCAATTTCGAGTCAGAAACGCCTCGTTTCGTTGTAATGATGATAACGCCGTTAGCTGCGCGAGAACCATAGATGGCAGCTGCTGACGCGTCTTTTAATACCGTAATATTTTCGATATCGTCGGGGTTAATCAGGCTTAAAGCATTTCCTGAACCACTGATACCATTATTATCAACCGGCACGCCATCAATTACGATAAGTGGATCGTTTGATGCGTTCAGCGAGGTACCTCCGCGGATACGGATTCTGCTTCCGGCACCCGGCATACCAGAGTTTGAAGTAATCTGCACACCGGCAACTTTACCGGTAATCAGTTGTTCGGGAGTACTGATATTACCATTTTGAAAGTCTTTTACGCCCACGTTCGTAATTGAGCCGGTGAGGTCTTTCGACTTAATGGTACCATAACCCACCACCACGGCGGTTTCGAGCATCATCGCATCTTCTTCGAGCACCATATCCTTTTTCAGGTTTTGGCCTGAAGTGAGGGTAATGGTTTCAGATGCGGTTCTAAACCCGATGAATGAATAAGAGATGGTGTAAGTGCCCGGCTCGTCGAAAGCCAGGGTGTAGGAACCGTCAAAATCAGAGATGGTGCCCTTACCGGTAGTACCGATAAGCACCGTAACTCCCGGAAGTGTTTCCCCGCGCGCATCAGAGATAATACCGGACAGGGTAGCACTCTGAGCGAAGAGGTTTCCGGACAAAAGCAGCATCAAAGGCAGCACAGAGCGCCTGATGATCGCGTAAACTTGCATCATGTACGAGAACTTTTAATGTTAGAGAAAGTTGTATAGTTGGTCATGTAAGGATTGGATTAAACCCGCCCCAAATACACTGCAATTTTACCAA
>JAKQVC010000022.1 GCA_029571985.1 Bacteroidota bacterium
TTTGTATGTTTGGAATTGAATGGATTATTATTATTACCATCCTGTTAGCGTTGGTATTTGATTTTATTAATGGTGCCAATGATGCTGCAAACTCCATTTCCACCATTGTGGCAACGAGAGTTCTGAGCCCTACTATGGCTGTATTCTGGGCAGCTTTTTTCAATTTTGCCGCCTTGTTCGTTTTTCACAATACGGAAGTTTCTAAAACAATGAGTCGTGGGGTAATTGATAAAAGTGTTGTTGATGGTGATACCTACTTCATCCTGTGTTCACTCCTTGGGGCCATTATATGGGGATGGCTATGTACAAGATTTGGGATGCCAATTAGTTTATCCCATACTTTAATCGGGGGATTAATTGGTCCGGCACTTGTTAAGGTAGGACCGGATGCTTTATTATGGTTTGAACCTGATAATAAAGGATTAGGCTGGATATTAATATTTATCATTCTGGCTCCGTTAATCGGACTCGTGTTGGCATATATTTTACAAATTATTACGTTTTGGATTTTCAGATTTGCAAAACCGGGCAAGGTAAATGGATTTTTTCAATTCATGCAATTGGCATCCTCCGCAGCATTCAGCCTTGGACATGGTAGCAATGATGCACAAAAAACTGCAGGTATTATTATTTTATTGCTTGCTTCAAATGGCCATGCGGATATTGATGCTCCACCACAGTGGATTTTTTATACCAGTTATGTAGTCATTGGTTTAGGCACCCTGATTGGTGGATGGCGTGTTGTGAAAACGATGGGTCATAATCTTACTCCGTTAAAACCCATGGGTGGTTTTTGCGCAGAAACAGCAGGTGCAATTACTTTATTCAGCACAGCATCTATAGGTATTCCGGCTTCAACTACACATACGATTACAGGCGCCATTATGGGCGTGGGTTCAGCTAAACGTGTGAGTGCGGTGCGTTGGAGTGTTGCGGCAAAAATTATCTGGGCATGGCTATTAACGATTCCGGCCACTATTTTGATGAGCGCAATTATTTATTGGCTGGTCATGCAGATAGTTTAATCAAAGAAGCGGACACCTTTTAATACATCAGGTAATATTACGGCATTGGTAGCAACAATTTTTCCGCTGGAGAAATCGGTGCCACCTTTAAAGTCAACTGCAACTCCCCCTGCGTTCTGAACGATTAATATGCCGGCTGCAATATCCCATATATTCAGGTATCCTTCATAGTATACATCTTGCCGGCCGCAAGCCACATAACATAAATCTGTAGCCGCAGTACCCAAACGTCTTATATCGCGACCGTTATTCAGAAAGTATAATAAGGTTTCAGCAATGGCTTGGGTGCGTTCGGGATGCCGTATGTAAGGAAAACCCGTAGCAATTAATGCATTTTGCAATTCCATACAGGCCGATACCTGAATTGGTTCTCCATTCAGATAAGACGGGGCTCCTGTCCAGGTATAAAACATTTCATCCTGAGCAACACCATATACGACGCCCATAACCAGTTGCCCATTTTGCTGCAGGGCAATACTAATACTGTATACCGGAATTCCATGCACATAATTCATAGTGCCATCAAGTGGATCAATAATCCAGATATATTCTTTCTGTAATTGTTCAACGGTATTTTCTTCAGTTACAAATCCGGAATCAGGTAATAAGTCGGATAAAGCTTTTACTAAAGTACGTTCCGCATACATATCCACTGCCGTAACAAAATCGCGTACACCTTTTTTTGCTATGTCAACCTCATCAAATTGCTTACGTTGCTGACGCATATATGCCCCCACGGGCTTTATAATTTGCTGAACATCAAAGCACAATTTTTCCAATCCAGAATTATCCATCTAATACCAATTATGCAATTATTTTTTTATGGCTTCACGGAGGCGATAATAGGCCAGCACCAAGAGCATACCGCCCGCAATCCATAAGGCCCATCGCGCTAAAAAATCGCCATGTTGCGTATAAAAAGTAAGCGCTGTATTCACAGGCAATGAGGCTGAGATGACGGCATCTTCGCGCCATCCTGTTGGCTGTGTAATATCACCTCGTTGGTTGATGAAGCAGGAAATACCCGTATTTGCAGAACGGGCAACACATCTGCGTGTTTCGATACTGCGCAAACTTGCATACATACAATGTTGCTTATACCCATCCGTATCGCCCCACCAACCATCATTAGTAATAATGCCGATAATGCCGGCACCTTTCTTAATATAATCGCCCACATATTCTCCGAAAACACTTTCGTAACAAATAACCGGTGCTATGCCCACGCCATCCTGATTAAAAAAAACTGTTCTGTCTTTTTGGATAGCTAAAGTACCTTCAACACCTCCTAAACTAATTGAAAACCGATTTAGCCACTTCAACTGTTCCGGATATGGCCAGCGTTCTGCACCTGGTACTAATTTAGATTTATGATAATATCCCAATGGTCCTTCCCTATTTATGGCGAGTGCCGTATTATACACATCATACCACATAGTATCCGCTATACCCGGACCGCCCTGACCATAAATTAAAGTGCGTGCAGTAGCAGTTGCTTCATCGGCTTGTGTATATTTTTCATAGCCATTAATACCCACCACACAAGTGAGATTCGGTAAACTATCAAACGCACGTTTTAAATCTCTTACCGGTTTTTCGAAGGCCAATTTATCCAACCAGATTACGTCCTGAATTGCTGTTTCCGGCCACAATAAAAAATCTGTTTGTGCATTTGTTTTTTGCATGGATAAACCAATCATTTTATCCATTTGCACTTTGTACGGAATGACAAATTTTTCGGTAACCGGATCAAAATTCGGTTGCAGTACGGTTACATCTACCGGCTGTCCTTTTTCGGTGTAATGTGCATATTGATATTTTGATATGGCTATTGGCACAGTAATCAACAACATAAATAGCGCTAATATGCGGAAGGAAATGCCTTTGATGTTTTTGTTGGATGACTCAGCGGTAGGTATTGAAAGTGATTTTATAAAACGATATCCAACCAGGTTGCCTAAGCAAATCCATAAAGTTCCTCCGAATACGCCTGTAATATCATACCACTGCACCCAGGTATATTGAGCGGCAAATACATTTCCTAAGGTTAGCCAGGGCCATGTAAGCTCCCAACGCAGGTGGATATATTCAAAGCTCATCCAAAACACAACAAAAGCCAGATACCAGGCAGTAGTGCCAAATCGCAGACGGATTCTTCTGGCCAGCATGAAGGGTATTGACATCAGTGCCGGGTTCGCTGTAACGGCCAAAATACCGCCCACCTCGCTGGCATTAGTAACCCACCAGGTGGTGAGCAGGTTCCAAATGAATAATCCTGTATAAGCCGACAGCCATACTTTCAATCCGGTAAACCGATTGTACTTTGCCGTAATGGTTTCATCAGCGATAAAAAGGGGTACTAATCCAATAAAAACAGGCAATGCTGTATGCAGCGGAGGCCATGCACTCCACATCAGCAGGCCGGAAAGGAGGGGTAGTCCGAAAAACCATATCAAAGGTCCTTGACGCATGCCAGTCATACGGGGTGAAGATACGTGTTTTTAAGAGCAGTCAATTACTAAACAGTTTGTTGACATTTCGTGCATTCTGTGCTAAACTCTCTATCTCAAAAACTTAACTTTGCCATGCTATTATATGGTAAAGATTGGTGTATTGGGGGCAGGGCATCTGGGTAAGATCCATCTTAAACTCCTGAAGGAGATACCGGATGCCGAATTAGTTGGATTTTATGATCCTTCGGATGCAAATGCGGCTTACGCTACAGAACAACTGGGCGTGCGCAGGTATAGCAGTATGCAAAAGCTTATCGAAGTGGTTGATGCGGTGGATATCGTTACGCCCACTGTTTCACACTACGAGTGCGCCCGGGCTGCTATTAAGAAGGCAAAACATATTTTCGTTGAAAAGCCCCTGGCCAATACCGTACATGAAGCAAAATCACTGGTTGCCCTGGCTCATGAGGCTCAAATAAAGGCTCAGGTCGGGCATGTTGAGCGATTCAATCCCGCTTTTCTGGCCTTAGACCGGACGACGGTTCAGCCAATGTTTATTGAGTCACACCGGCTTTCAGCTTTTAATCCCAGGGGGACAGATGTATCCGTGGTATTAGACCTGATGATTCATGATATTGATATTGTATTGCATCTGGTGCGTTCAAATGTCAAAAAAGTGTCGGCAAGTGGTGTTCGGGTGATTTCTAACCAACCTGACATCGCAAATGCACGTTTAGAATTTGACAATGGGTGTGTTGCCAACCTCACCGCAAGCCGGATTTCCATGAAAAAAATGCGGAAAATGCGATTATTTCAGCGCGACGCATATATTTCAGTTGATTTTGCAGAAAATGTGACTGAAATATTAACGCTTGAAGAGGCTAAAGCGGGTGACGATGCGTTAACTATTGATATTAATACCGGAGATCAATTTCAAAAAAAATCAGTGCACCTGCATAAGCCGGACATACACCCGGTAAATGCAATAAAAATGGAACTGGAATTGTTTATAAAGGCTATACTTGAAGATTCAGAACCGCCAGTTACCATCGAAGACGGTTTCAGAGCGCTGCAGGTAGCACATATGATTTTACAAAAAGTAGAAAAAAATGCATCTTTTCAATAAATTCAGGATTCACACCGGCATCAGCCTGATGGGTATATTCGGTGTATTGAGTCTAACTTCACTGCCATCCTGCTCCCTGTTTGATAAAGAGGAAGCCATCCCTTCTTATATTCATATTGACACGATAACGGTAACCTCCAGCTTAGAAACGCAGGGATTTCCTTCAGCAAAGATTATTGATGCGTGGGTATATGTGAATGGAATTTTTGTTGGTGCATTTGAATTACCCACTTCTATTCCAGTGCTTGACACCGGTGAAGCTGAAATCATTGTTTATGCAGGCATTAAAGAAAATGGTATTTCAGGCGTTTCGATGATTTATCCTTTTTATAATGCCTATTCAACAACACAGCAATTAACTGCGGGCGAAACCCTCAACTTATCGCCTAATGTCGTATATAAACCTGCGGCTGGTATTACCTTTTCGCTGCTGGAGCGTTTTGAAAGCAGCAATGCTTTTGAAGATAATGGAACTAATGTTTCTTTGACTACAACTACTGACCCTGCATTAGTGTTTGAAGGCAACCGGTCGGCATTTGCAACCATGCAGGATGATATAGATACATTTCGTGTGGTGGCAAGTAACCCCATTCTTTTCCCGGGAGCAGACAAACAAATGTTTCTGGAATTAGATTACAGATGCGATATACCATTTAACGTTTGGGTAAAATGTAACACGAACGACCAGCCGATTTATGATGAAGTACTTACCGTTACCTCTAAAGAAAGCTGGAATAAAATTTATATCAACCTCAACCCTACCCTTCAGTTTTTCTCACAATATTCACCGGAATCCATCCAATTGGAATTCAGAGCTATCAACCCGGATACTGCTGTAGCGCAAATCTTTTTTGATAATATTAAAATTATTCAAACGAAATAATGCGCTTTAAAAAGAAAATCGGTATACTCACTTACATTATAGTCGACTATGTATCGGCTATGTTGGTGTGGGCCGGTTTGTTCTTTTACAGGAAAGTGGTTATTGAAGATGTACCTGTTGAATTGCACAAACAGATTTTACAAGATAACAACTTCTATGCAGGTGTAATCGGTATACCCTTTATTTGGATTGGCTTATATTTTATTGCCGGCACCTATACCGACATATACCGAAAATCGCGATTAGCGGAAATTACGCGAACATTTTTAATTTCAGCTATTGGCGTATTATGTATTTTTTTCGCCCTACTACTGGATGATTATGTAAGTGATTACCGCGATTATTATCAAATATTTTTTGTTTTACTATTCGGTCAATTTTTGGTTACCACCATTGCGCGGATGGTGATTTTAACCCGTGCAAAACGTCAGCTACAAAAAGGGCTGGTTGCATACAATACCATTATAATCGGTAGCGATTTACGCGCCTTAAATATTTACCAGGAAATTACACACTATAAAAAATCGCTGGGCTATGCCTTCACCGGTTTTATTGAAGCTGATGGTGAACACCGAAGCGATTTAGAGCAGTATATGCCGCGCTTAGGCAATCTGCAACAACTGGAAGAGATATTAGCTACACGTAACATTGATGAAGTTATTATTGCTATTGAAACTTCTGAACATCATTTACTGAATGCCATTATTGATACGGTTGCCGAAAAAGGAAATATCGTCATTAAAATAGTACCTGACATGTATGATATCTTATCAGGTAGTGTTAAGATGAGCAATGTATTAGGTGCAGTACTAATCGAAATTTACCCCGACCTCATGCCACGCTGGCAACGCATTGTGAAAAGAGGTATGGATATTGCAGTCAGTCTTATCGTTATACTTTTATTGTGGCCCTTATATGCTTTTATTGCATTAAAAGTAAAAATGAGCAGCAAGGGACCGATTTTTTACTATCAGGAACGTATTGGCTTACATAATAAGCCATTTAAAATATATAAATTCAGATCGATGTATACAGATGCCGAATTAAACGGACCGGCATTATCAAGTGAAAATGATGAGCGCATTACTCCTTGGGGTAAGATTATGCGCAAATGGCGATTTGATGAATTACCACAAGTTTTCAATATCCTGAAAGGAGAAATGAGTCTGGTAGGCCCTCGTCCTGAGCGACAATTTTACATTGATCAGATTACAAAATTTGCGCCCAGCTATAAACACCTTTCTAAAGTTAAACCCGGCTTAACCAGTTGGGGGATGGTCAAGTTCGGCTATGCCAGTAATGTTAAAGAAATGGTAGAGCGCATGAAATACGACCTGCTGTATATTGAAAACATGAGTCTGGCATTAGACTTTAAAATCCTGTTTTATACCATTCTGATTATTTTTCAGGGTAAGGGAAAATAATCTGAACAAGCGTATTTACAATGGCCACGAAATGGGCACGGTAAAGTAAATAATAGCTACCAATATCATCGTCAATATACCACCTACCTTTAGAAAATCGCCAAACTTATATTTACCCGGACCATACACAATAATGCAAGATGGTTCAAAAGGTGTAATCAATGAAACAGAGGCTGAAAGCATCACAGAAACTGCAAAGGTCATTGGATTTACATGTAAGGCTTCTGCGGCTTCTAAAGCAACCGGTAACACAACAAGTGCTGCGGCAGCATTAGACATTGGCTGCGTGAGTAATACAGTTAAAATCATAAATCCTAACATCACAATCTGCGGGCCGAAACCTCCAAACCAATCCACAATAAGGCCTGCTAAATACGTATCCGCTCCGCTGTTGCCCATCGCTGTGCCAAAGGCTGTCATACCGGCAATCAGCACCAATAATTTCCATTCGATATTTTTATACGCTTCATCTGGTTTCACTGCACCAACAATCATACTCAACACCGCACTGGCTAAAAATGCCACCGACACATGGATATTAAACGCAGGAATAGAGCTCATAATAATAGCAAGTACAAAAAATCCAATTGCAAAATATCCTTTCCATAAATTTTTTACCGGAGGTGTATGATCGCCTAAGATGACAAGATCGTGGTGACTGTTCAGTTTATTAAATGCTTCATCTTTTCCCTGCACCAACAACATATCACCCACTTCAAGCGAAATTTTGCCTAATTGTTCGGTAAAGCTTTTCCCTTCGCGATTGATGGCTACCACTACCATACCGTATTTACGACGGAATTCGCTCTCTGCGATGGATCGTCCGGCCAAATTAGAACGCCCGGGAATTACCATTTCAACAAGGCGCAATTGTCCTTTATCTTCCTGATAAAAATCAAGTGTATCAGCAACGATATCAATACCTTTTGTTTGTTTAACAGCTATGAGTTGTTGAATAACCCCTTTAACCAACACTATATCGCCCTCGCGAAAACTAATATTTTCACCCGGTGCAAATTGTCGGTCGCCTCTGATAACCGCCAATACGGAAAAGCCCATATTCACGATATCAGATTGCGCTATCACCTGACCGATTAAGGCAGAGTTGGGCAATATTTTCACTTCACTTAAATACTCGCGGATACCATAATCGCCTGTAAGGTCTTCTGATTTTCGCTCCGGCATCATGCGCACACCAATAACCGCCATAAACAGCAGGGTTACACCTAATAATATCAGTCCAATCCAGGTAAAATCCCACATACCCAGTTCAGTAAATCCATTTTTACCTAAATAAGCATTGACCGCAACGTTAGTTGAAGTACCGATGAGGGTACAGGTTCCACCAACTATAGATGCAAATGCTAAGGGCAATAACACTTTAGAAAAATTAATACCCGATTTTTTGGCGATAGCCATAGCCGGATTAACCATGAGTGCGGTTACCGTAGTATTATTCATAACCGAGCTAAAAATCCCTGTAATAGAAATCATGGGCATAATCAACCCAAGTTTACTACCTGGTGAGCGTTTCAGGAGTTTTGATGCCCATTGTTCCAACACACCGGATGAATCGATAGCGGATGTCACAATGAAGATGGAAGCCAGCATAATAATAAAGTCACTCCCAAAAGGTGCGAAGGCTTCTTTATAGGTAATAATACCTGTAAGTACGAGTATGAGCACACAGCACATAGTAACGATGTCCACAGAAATTTTTTCTGTGCTGAATGCAAGTACAGCAACAGCCAGGAGGATGAGTACGATGGCAATTTCCATTTTCTGGTCGATTTTAGGGACAAATATATATATTTTCTACTTATTCTATCATTTTAATAGATTTTTACATAATAGACATATCGTATACATGCACAGAACTGCCTTTACCCAACAATGATCAGTAAATATTGCGCCTTAGGGTTTGGGAGATACAAATTAAAACAATGAGAAAACTGCAGGATTATTTCCTTCTTGCCACTTCAAACTGGGCTCTGGGGGCGTCTTTCAGAGAAGTATGATCGAGGATGGCTGCTGTTGCCTCCCTTACCTGCATCATAATTTTACGTATTTCACAAGTGCGTTCATTATCGCACTCATCACATTTCCGGTAAGCCGTTTTACTTACACAAGGTATTGGCGCCAAAGGTCCGTCGAGAATTCTTACTACCTGCCCAACAGTAACTTCTGCAGGCGGCTTATTTAAATAATAACCACCACCCTTGCCCATTTTACTGTGGAGTAAGCCATTGCGTTTGAGTTCCAATAAAATGAGCTCCAAAAATTTCTTAGGAATATGCTCTTCTTCGGCTAAATCTGCTATTAAAACCGGACCTTTTTCAAATCGATCAGCCAGATAAAACATAGCCTTGAGTCCGTACTTAGCCTTCTTTGATAGCATAGGGCAAATTTACATTAAAGCGGGTCAACATCTATTGCAATATCAACCCTCTTATACACAGCATCAGCATCCATTTTAGCCAATTGGGCCTTGATAGTCTGCTTTACCAATTCCATTGCCTGAGAGTTGCTGGGATATTTGATGAGAATCTCCATTAAATACCGATTTCGGATACGGGGAACAACAGGTAATGCCGGCCCCAGCACACGTTCACCTAATTGCTCCCGCAAACCGCGCGCGCACACGTGAGCTCCTGCATGGACTAAATCCTTTGATGCATGTTTCAGTGTCAGCCTGATCAATCGAGTAAAGGGCGGATATCCAAATTGTTGTCGCTCGGCAATTTCCCTATCATAAAACCCCTTAAAATCATGCTTCACCACATACTGTAAAACAGGATGATCGGTTTTAATAGCCTGAATTACCACCAAGCCTCTGCGATGCTTACGTCCTGCCCTTCCACTCACCTGGGTCAACATTTGAAACGCACGCTCTGCGGCACGGAAATCGGCAAAATTAATCAGCTGGTCGGCACTTAAAATACCCACCAGTCGAACATGGTCAAAATCTAATCCTTTGGTTACCATTTGTGTTCCGGTAAGTATATCAATACCTCCTTCTTCAAATGCCTTCACAATCTTTTCATGACCATGCTTTGTTCGAACTGTATCTAAATCAAGACGAGCCGTTCGCGCGTCCGGAAATATATAATGCAAATCATCTTCGATACGTTCTGTGCCAAATCCTTTTATAACAATTCTTGCACTACCACATGCCGGACAAGTAGCATAAGGCTGATGTGTATAATTACAATAATGGCATTTTAATTCGTTGGCATATTTATGGTAAACCATATTGACATCGCAATTCACGCATTGCGGAGTCCAGCCACAGGATTCGCACAGTAAAAAAGGTGCATAGCCTCTTCTGTTTTGAAATAAAATTACCTGTTCCTTTTGATCAAGGGTTAATTGTATCTCTGATTTCAATACACTACTAAAATGGCTTTGCATCTGCTTACCAGCCTCTTCAGCTTTAACATCAACAATGCGTACTTCCGGCATTTCCATTTCCGCATACCGGCCCACTAATTCTACTAAACCATATTTTTGTTGTTTTGCGTGATAATACGATTCTATTGATGGTGTGGCCGTGCCGAGGATGGTTTTAGCACCATGAATTCTGGCAAGATAAATTGCAGTATCACGGCCGTGGTAGCGCGGATTGGGCTCGTATTGTTTATATGATGCATCATGCTCCTCATCCACAATTACCAGTCCCAACTGGTTAAAGGGCAGAAAAACTGCTGACCTTGCGCCTAACATAATCCGACAAGTTCCATTTAATACCTGCTGCCAGATTTCAACACGCTCATGCTGATTGAATTTCGAATGGTAAATGCCTACAGCACTTCCAAACCTGCGTTTTAGTCTCGCAATAATTTGTGCTGTTAAGGCAATTTCCGGCAACAAATACAATACTTGTTTCCCTTGTTCAACAGCCTCCTTTATACACTCAATATAAATTTCAGTTTTACCACTTCCAGTCACACCGTGTAACAACACCACCTGCTTTTCTTTCCAATGTGTTTGAATTTCTGTTAGCGCTTTCTGCTGGGCTTCGTTTAATACTAAATCGTCCAACAGTTGACCGGTATACTCACCCAGCCTGCTTACTTGCTCATCCACTTCATGAAAAATACCATTCTTAACCATGGTTTTCAGAACGGCTGCGGTAACACCAGCTCTGCGCAACAATACAGAGCGTTTAACTTTGTATTCTTTTGTTGAAAGCTGATAATATATCATTAATACATTTACCTGCTTTTCATGTTTTTGCAATTGCTCAAATAATTGCTGTATGCCCTCCTCAGATGCATAGGCATCATCCAACACAACATACTTTTCAGTTTTAGGTATATAAACTTCTTTAAGTTCTTCCTTAACTGAAGCAATACCTAAACCAATTAGTGCCTTGATAATCGGTTGAATTGTTTTTTGCTGCACAATCAACTGAATGTCTTTTAAGGCAAGTTCATTGTGTATACTCAATGCTTCCGCAACTAAGAATTCTTTTTCATCCAAAGTCAGTACATCTACCCCATGATTCGGATGATACACAATAACCGTTTCGCTGCTCAGCTTGTATGCAGCAGGTAAAGCTGCCTGCATCACATCACCTATCGGACACATGTAATAATCGGCCATCCATTGCCATAAATCTAATTGCGATTTATGTATTACCTGCAAATGGTCAGGAAGCGATAATATAGGTTTGGGTTGATAACCATCAGGTTTAAGGGGATGCACTTTGGCAATCACCCCAGTATATACCTTATTGCGAAAGGGCACTTCTACACGCATACCAGGCACCAGTATGGCAGAATACTCTTCCGGAATGGCATAGGTGTAATTCTTTTCCAATGCAAACGGCAATATCACATCCGCAAATAAGCTATGCCTCACACAAATTGATTTACTTTGTAAATGTATCTAAATTCACGCAAAGAGCGCATATGAACGTTATCATTACCGGTGGAACAAAAGGCATCGGCCTTGCCTGCGCCGAGATGTTTGCACGCCATGGACATCAGGTTGCGGTGTGTGGCAGAAACGCTGCACATGTAAACAGCACCTTACAAACATTGCAGTCAATACATCCATCAGGAAAACACCTGGCCGTTTGCTGCGATGTTACCCAAAGGCAACAATTAGAACAATTTGCAGCAGCCTGCCTAAATAATTGGTCGCGGGTAGATGTGCTGATTAATAATGCAGGTATTTTCCTTCCCGGCAATTTACTGGA
>JAKQVC010000045.1 GCA_029571985.1 Bacteroidota bacterium
CACTGATAAACCTTCCGGGCGCAATCTGCGATATTGGCAAAGCTTACAGCGCCTATGTCGGCGTCCTCTCCGGTAGTGCCCCTGGTTGCCGTATTGCCTGCAAATTGATCCCCGGCAGGGTGGCCATGAGCCGCTTGCAGCCACTCAGCATATGTGAGTAACCTTTTCCCCGACCTTCTTGCAAGCTCAACAAAATTATACCCACTCAATCCCTCTGTGCCAGTTAGTGGCGTAACATTATATTTGCTACTACAAGAGCCGGCGGTAATCGGTGAACCATTGCCATTGCTGAATGTTATCGCCTCATTTACACTTGCAAGATATATGTCTACCCACACTCCGCCGCCCAAATATACCATGCCCTCAGGTGAACATTTCGGCCGATGTTTTAAGTCCCACACAGAGTTTGGTACAATTGCTCCCCTAACATCATTCACTGTAATTGACACGCGCTCATAGCCGTAATGAAAGCCGCCTATTTTGCGGGTATTATCAGCATCACAGCCATGCGATGACGGATATGTTGAATTTGCAGAAATTATATATACTTCCTGGTCGGCACCATCATCGTGCAGATAAACATAATAATCAGTACCCACAACAAATACGCCGGTATCCAGATCTCCTTCATCGAGTTCCTTCGCGGACGATCCGATATCGTACACTTTGAGCGTCCCATTATTATTTATCGCAATTTTGGTGTTTGCAGCAATTTCCAGTACCGCCGTTTCGCCTGATTTGCGCGACAAATAATTACCGCCAGAAAAATCAATTATGTCTGATAAAGATTTGTGGATATTGTCTGCATTCAAAAGATACGCAGGGTCATTTTTCCATAATATAGCCATATTTGCCTCCTTTATTCTATCTCTAATTCATTCTTTATTTGTGCGATTTCTTCTTCTTTCATGCCGATCCGAACTATATCCGCATTGGGGTTATCAACAAGCTCATAATCATCCGGCGTCTGTTCTTCGGCCGGTTTTTCGACCGCCTCTGCTTTTAAGACATAATGCTTTTTTGTGGCAATGAGATTATCAAGAGTTTGTGCGAGTTTTTCCTTAATCTCATCGTCTATTTTTGCAATTTCAAAAAGATTATAAATATCCTGCTTTGTGCCAATAATTTTTGGATATCCCTTCATGTGCGAACCTCCTTTTATATTTTTATAACCACTCTTCTTGGTTGCAGTAGCAGCCACACCCGCAATAATATTCATCATCATCACAATATGGATAACGCTTATTTATTGCATCGTCATTGCGGTTGTGCGTTATCGTTACGCCATACTCATCGGGGTCGCCGCTATCCAGAAAAGCCCCACTTAATCTGCTGTTTGGTATTGGTATTGTCGGCATATCACACCTCCTTCCTTATTAATCTCCGAATTGTATAGGATGGATGCTTATTCATCAATGTCCTATGCCCATCCATGTCTCGCGGTATAAATTCCAGCTCGCAGGACATATCAACGTCGTACTCCGCCAACAGCATCGGTATAATGCGTTTTTCCTCATCCGCCCTCCGCCGCAGTTCGTTTATTGTAACCATATC
>JAKQVC010000181.1 GCA_029571985.1 Bacteroidota bacterium
TACACGAATGAAGGCGACACGGTGCTGGATAACTGTGCCGGTTCAGGCACAACAGGAATAGCGGCGTTTAACACAAAAAGGAATGCTATTTTAATTTAGAAAGATGAAATATATTTCAATGCGGCCAAAGAACGATTTGACCGGGAAACCCGGCAAGTTGCAATGTGGTAGCATAACGAAAAAATCAGCCGGAGCGCAGCAGGCAGAGGGAAATCCGGCGCCGACCAGACCGTAATGTTTGAGTGATTTTTACTTTATAACGACCGACATCAGCCGCTTGTCGGGTGCAGCGATTTGTTATGGAGGTTTGTTGAGGTAATATGGTTGATATAAAATTCATACACGGTGATTGCTTAGAAGAAATGCCCAAACTAGCAGACAAAAGCATTGACATGATTCTTTGTGACCTCCCCTATGGAACGACCGCCTGCAAGTGGGATACTATCATCCCGTTTGAGCCTCTTTGGAAGCAATATAAGCGGCTGATTAAGGACAACGGGGCGATAGTGCTGACGGCAAGCCAGCCATTCACGAGTGCGCTGGTAATGAGTAATCCGGGATGGTTCAAGTATTGTTGGGTGTGGAATAAGAAACAAACCGGCAATCCGTTCTTAGCGAACAGGCAACCGCTAAAAATACACGAAGACATTATTGTATTTCATTCTGAAAGATATTTTCCAATTATGAGACAGGGTAAGTTTCGGCAAAAGGGCGGTGGCGCAAAAAGTCAGATATTTGGAAATACCGAAAGCAAAACAAACGATCAGTATTATCCGGTCAGTATTTTGGAATATCCTAACTGTGATTACAGGGCGGGTAAAACGCACCCCACCCAGAAACCAGTTTCCCTATTTGAATACCTTATCCGCACCTACACGAATGAGGGCGACACGGTGCTTGATAATTGCGCGGGAAGCGGCACAACAGGGATAGCGGCCTTTAATACAAAGCGCAATGCAATATTAATTGAAAAAGATGAACAGTATTTTAACGCGGCAAGAGAGCGATTTGACCGGGAAACCCGGCAAGTTGCAATGTGGCAGCCTAATGAAAAAATCAGCCGGAGCGCAGCGAGTAGAAGTTATGATCTATCAGCATGAAGAAACAGGAAATATAGTTGAAACAGATAGCATACTTGATTATCCGTGGTTTAAAATTGGGAGGCAAAAAATGAAGGATACAGTTGATATTAGTTATATTACCAGAGACGGATT
>JAKQVC010000074.1 GCA_029571985.1 Bacteroidota bacterium
GCCAGGTAATAATCTACCGTAATTGTTTCACAATGCGTATCAGAACCACCGATGCTGGATGCGGTTAAGCATACATTAAATATACCATTATATGTGTAAGTGTGAATTGGATTTTCTTCGGTTGAAGTACCTCCATCTCCAAAATTCCACAACCATGAGGTTGGTGCATTCAGGGATAAGTCAGTAAATATTACAGTAGGTTCACCAAAGAAACTAAATTCAGCAATGGGTGCGATATAGGCATCTATCGTAACATTATGACATACTGTATTAGAGCCATATAAATTCGTTGCCGTTAAGCATGCATTATATACACCATTGGTGGTATAGGTATGTGTAGGGTTGGTTAAAATGGAAGTACCTCCATCACCAAAATTCCAGGAATAAGAAGTAGGTAATCCGGTACTGGTATTGGTAAATGCCACGGTAGGATCGCCGGTGAAAGTAAATCCGGCCGTTGGTGCAACACCCGGAATAATATTTACATTATAATCTTCTGTTTCACCATAATCATAAGTGGTGCAAGGCAAAATACCCACAGTATTCCACACTTCCCGAATACGCATACGCGTTGTTCCGCCTAGAGCAGTAATCGGCACTGTAAATGTTATACTGCCTGATGCAAAGGCATTTAAATTGATGACTTCACCAAGTTTTTCGGTTGATTCAAAGTTGCCATTCTGATCGTAATCAATCCATACGGCAAATCCATTTAGATTGGTATATGTGCCTACCTGGGCAGTTAGTGTATAGGATACACCGCCATTTAAATTGGTTGATAAACCGGTATAATATGTATAATACGGAGCCGGTGATGCGCCTGTTAAATTTGAAATGGCACCGAGGGTGAAGTTATTGATATAGTCACCCGAAGTTGTGCCAAAATTATAAGTAGGCGTGCAAAAACAATCGGTTGGATCATTCTGGGTCACGGTAACCGGGTCAGAAAAATCTGTATCACCGGAGATGTCACAAGTAACCTTACAACGATAGGAAGTTGTTGCTGTTTGCGTTGTCACATAATTGCTCATTGTGGCACCGGGAATCAGGTCGTAACCACCACCATCTGGATCGGCATACCATTGATAGCTGATACCCATCTCAGCGATTGCATCCACGCTGAGGGTAAAGGATTGATCTACGCAGACATTGGTAGCGGTTGTATTGGTTACGCCTAAATCGGGAATAACGGCACAATCCAGACCTGGAACGGTATGGAAGATAACCTGCGGGCGGTAATCCGGGCCTCCGGGTGAATCTTCAAAGTAATCGATGCCTGTATAAGAGCATGGAGCAGGGTCTATGTCGCTGCGGTAGGTATGAGAGCCATTAAATCCAAGTGGCCCTGACCAGGTGCATTTAGCATTTTTGGTAAAGGTTCCGCCCGGGCTGCCACCACAAATTTCAATGATGATGTTTGAGGAGCCGTCCCAGAAATAAGGAACATCCAACACAAAGGTGTTTACACCAACTACCGGTGTGTAGTTTTCAGGGCCCCAAACGTCCATTGCGCCTGGTTCCCAGGTGGTGAGACCAAGTGAAGAAACGCCGGTGCTGAGCATTTTTACGGTGTATCCTTCTGTTTGATCGATACCGCCCGGCAAGGCTTCAACTGTCCATCTGATTTCATCAATAAATCCGGATGTCATGCCCGCTGCAGACAATTCGGAAGCCAGATACAGAAACTGCATCCGCTGCGTTTTGAAATAGTCACCAAATGGTGTTGGGTAGGTAAATTGGCCATTGATACCGTTGTCGGTACCGATGGTGTAATCCTGTGCTTTCGTGTTGGAAATCGACACAAATACCAGGATAGCTGTGGCTAAAAGAGTGAGTCTTTTCATTGTTATATAGTTGATTTTCAACCTTTTAGGCATAAAAATGCCAGGTCCCCTTCGGTTGATAAAACAAATTTATAGTTTTTCCACATACGATGTCAATAACTTCATTATTTGCATGTCACAAAATCACAAAAAATGGTAAAAAAAAAGGCTGCCTGATGAGGGCAGCCTTTTTTGCATTTGCGGGTATGGTTATTCAACAATCAGTTTAGCTATATATAGCTGCTGATTAGATGAAATAGTCAGATTATAAGCACCTGCTGCAAATTGGTCAACAGAGACAGATAATAAAGCATCTGCCTGTTGTGTAACCGTTTGCGCATACACAACTTGCCCGATTGCATTCGTGATTTGCAGATTCAATTCACCACGAACGTTATCAGGTAAAGTTATGGTAACCACATCCGTGGCCGGATTTGGATAAGCTGCCAGTGCAATTGCTTGTAAATCCTGAACAGCGTTTAAACCAACTATTTTACATACTTCATCGCTTCCGGCGGCGTTGCCTGCAGTTAAGCAAACATTATAATCGCCCGCAGCGGAAAAAATATGTATCGGATTTTGTTCTGTTGAAGTTTCGCCATCACCAAAATCCCATGACCAGAATGTTGGTGCATTGGTTGAATTATCATTGAAAGAAACGGTGGTTCCAACGCCTAAGAAGAAATCAAAATCAGCTACCGGAAGGAATACCACGTTTTCAACTAATACATCGCTGCAATATACATCTACACCACCGGGACCGGTTGCTTCCAGACATACATTATAGGTATCATTTGAAGTGAAGGTATGCACAGGGTTAGCTTCGCTGCTGAATGAACCATCGTCAAAATTCCAGAACCAGCTTGTTGTATTCACAGATAAATCCGTGAATGTAACAACGGGGTCGCCGGCAAAAGAGAATAATGCTTCCGGTGATGGATAACTGCCAATCGTTACCGATTCACAACCGGTAGATGAACCGATATCGTTGGTTGCAGTTAAACATACATTGTATGTTCCGTTAGCTGCATAAGTATGTGTCGGGTTTTGATCGGTGCTGAAAGATGCATCACCAAAATCCCATGACCATGCAAATGGATCTTCAGTTGATAAATCAGTGAAGGATACAGTTGGGTCACCAAAATAGGTGAATAGGGCAACAGGTGGGATATAAGTGGAAATAACTACATCCTGACAAGTGGTACTGAAGCCTAACGCATTTGTTGCAGTTAAGCACACATTATAAGTGCCATTTGTGCTGTAGGTATGCACCGGGTTTTGATCGGTACTGCTTGTTGCATCGCCAAAATCCCAGGCCCATTCTGTCGGGTCGCCCAATGTTAAGTCAGTAAAAGTTACTGTAGGATCGCCGGTAAAACTGAAGTTTGCTAATGGTGCAGCATAACTTGAAATGGTCACATTTTGACAAGCTGTATTTGAACCTCCGGCATTTCCTACGGTCAGGCACACATTATAAATACCATTAAAGTCAAATGTATGTACAGGATTTACTTCTGTGCTCGTTGCACCATCATCAAAATCCCAATACCAGGTATCCGGTTCATTAGTTGATAAATCGGTGAACGTCACGGTTGGATCGCCAGTATAGGAGAATGCTGCGAGTGGAGGTGTAACTGCGATAATTTCATCACACACGGTTGCATATCCGTAAACATTAAACCCGGTTAAACAAACGG
>JAKQVC010000078.1 GCA_029571985.1 Bacteroidota bacterium
CTTACAATAAGCGGTACAGACACTGAAGATGTGTCAATTGTTACCGGCAATACGGGTTATGTTCACGGCCCTATTGCTCTGACCCTCCCCGCATCTCTCGAATCGGAGGCCATTTACACTTTCCCCATAGGGAAGGGAAGCGATAACCATTTCGAATTGATAGACCCCATAACCAATGCCTTGGGTAAAACAGTTATTGGCGTTGAGGTATTCGATGTGACTACGGGTGGCAGCGCTGGAAATAACATTAAAGATGGAAGCTTGGGCAATCGCTACTGGAATGCGGAGATTATATCGGGCGAAGATAATTTTGTTGAAACAAGGGTTAGGGTTGCACAGGCAAATCCAACCCTTGCACTCGATGACGGAATTGCAAGATCGGCTACCCTGACCGGAGAGTACGATTTGGTGAGCATTGATCAGCCCGTTGATAATACCATTACATCCGATCCTTTGAGCGAATTGGGTTATTTTACCATTGCAAAAAAGGAGATATCGCAGGTTTACCAATCATCAACCACAACCCATCCCAATCTTGAAATTGCCATGAGGGGTGATGCCCATGAGCTAATTCTGGGGATTGAGGTTGTTGCTGTGGGTAATCTCCCGGCCTTAGAGGTATCAAATTTTGATTTTACCACAAGCGGAACAACCGATTTGGCCGATATAGCAAAAGCTCGTCTTTTTTTCACGGGAACCTCTTCTGTCTTTTCAACAGCTCATCAGGTGGGTCAAACTATTGTAAACCCGGGCTCAACATTTAGCATCACCCTGTCGGAGGAGTTGCAAGAAGGCACCAACTACTTCTGGTTAACCTATGATATAGCGGATGATGCAACGGAAAGAAATGTTGTGGATGCAGGATGTGCCGGAATTACCATTGGAGGCATTGAAAGAACTCCCTCGATAACCAATCCTGCCGGCAATAGGTTGATAAGAATCTATATGTCAGGCAATTACCTGATTGGTGTGGGAGGTGATTATAGAACCATAACCGATGCTATTGCAGATCTCATGCTTGTGGGGGTTAACTCATCGGTTACCCTTTTGCTTACCGATGACAATTATTCCAACGATGAGGTGTTTCCCGTTACTGTGAATAGCATTAAAAATTCCAGTGCTGACAATACTGTTACCATAAAACCCGCTGCCGACGTAACCACCGAAATCGTTGGTAATAGTTCTGATTCTTTGATTGTTATTAATGCAAGCAATATTATAATCGACGGTTCCAACTTGCCGAATGGTACAACAAGGGATTTATCTATTGTCAATGAAGGCACGGATACTGCCAGCGGAGTTATTCGGGTAAATGAAGACGCTGACAATAACTTTATAAGGAACATAATAGCAAGAAGCGGGGTAACCACAGCAGGATACGGGATTTCAATGGATGGAGTGAGCAATGCGGTTATCAATAATTGTAAAATTGAAAGGGCCAATGTTGGCATCCAATTATCCGGTGGATCAAGTGGGATTATCATTGAAGGGAATGATCTGGGGTCAAGCATACTGGGAAATAAAATACATACCATAGGCATTGATATTAGCAATACCACCGATTTTACCATTTGTAATAACACCATTTCGGGGATTTCATCCACTAGTTTCGTAACAGCATCGGGTATAGTGATTTCCGACACGTCCACGGATGGCC
>JAKQVC010000081.1 GCA_029571985.1 Bacteroidota bacterium
TTGTAATCATCCGTCAGTAGTTTGTTTGTTTCGCCAGTGAATTGGCTGAGTGCTGTTGTAGCGTACGTTTTAGCGTAGCGGGAAAGTGCGCCCGCCGATGTAGGTGTGTCAGTTAGGTATTCCCGCACCTGCCCAACCAAATCAGAAAATTGACCGCCCGAAACGACAGAGCGAACAAGCATAGATTTTAGTCTGTCAACAACATTTGCATTAATACCACTTCCAGACAAAGCCTGAGCGGTATTATCAATTGACATTTGAAGGGTTAACCCATATTTACCAGATAAGTTTTTACTCCCAAATTGCGCTTTAAAATAATCTATTTGCTCGCCTTGAACATCCGAAAAGGATTTTAACAGCTTTTTTAACCCAGACATATATTTTTTATCCAGCACAAGTTTTGAAAGCTTACCACGGATCGCATTTACTATTTTCAGATTTTCAACCGATGGGCTGATGCGACCATCTTTAATACTCAAATCCTTCATCAGGGTTATAACCTGATTAAGCATCCGTTTTTGTGCCGAATCAACAACATCGTTGAATGATGCGGTTACATCATCCAGCTGGTTAACTATATCGGTAATCTGAGCCATTATAATCCTGTGTTCATGTCAATTGTTACTGTTTCAATTTCTTTTTTCTTTTCCTCTGCAAACGCTTTTATTTTTGCCTGTTTTTCAGCCAATTTGCGTCGGTAAAAATCTGCATCCTCAGCCATTGCCCGCTGAATAAATTGCAGGATATTACAGGAGATGATATAATCAGTATCTGTCACCCCGCCGTTTGATTTGCGGGTCATCTTTTCATCCTCCGTTGCTCCATACAGCGGGTCAAGTTCAAAGCACAACTCAGCCTCATAACTTACCGATAATTGCGTGTAGAATTTCTTCTTTGCATAGTCAATTTCCAATGCCCGGCGAATTGATGGATGTATTCCGCTGTCCTTTGCCGTTTTGATTTCATCAATAAGGTAAGTTGATGAAAGTATCTCGTATTGTGTCGGCACGTTAACACCGGGCAACATCATTTCACGTTTTGTTTTGTCGGGCAAAATACCGATATAGCGATATTCATTAATAAAATAATACACATCATCCATTATGCGTACAATGTCCTCAGCAATTGAATTAACGAAATTGTTTAATTCATCCTTGTCAACCTGTTTTGCTACCCCGGATTGGTTCAACGGCGTTTCGGCTAAAAATTCCATGTTAAGCGTAGAAAGTGCATCGTATATGTGTTGACGTACCCTCTCATCTTGCAGTTTAGCGATTTCCGTCCCTTTTTGAACGTAACCAATGGGCGGGGTTGGCAGTTGATATTCTTCCATCTTGCGCCCTGTGGTTATCAGGTGCATTCCATAAGGAGAAACGTTAAGGATTGAACCCGCACCGCCGCAAACCTGACATGTTTCCTCTTTACCGTCCTTGAAAGTTTTACAAGTACCTTTACAGGTGGGGCATTCCGTATTCGTGTATGCGTACTTTTCAGAATGTATATGCTGAACTATTTCAGCCTGCAAGTCGCTGTATTCACGTGCTGCTTCGTCCAATGATGGAATCATGGATGATATACGTGATTTGTAAAGCGTTGCACCATTCTCACGCTTCCAGAATTTACCTCCTGCACGGAATGCGGGCAAAACTCCTATATTGTGCGAATACTTCTCTGTCACGGTAAATGAACGGTTAATATCCGTTTGTTCGAGCCTCAGATATTGTGTATCTGTTAACACAATATAAACTTCTCCATTCGTGTATGTGTTTCGTCCTGCAGGGCTTGTAAACGTTGATTTATCATTCGAGCGCAATATGGCATAATCACCATCAACAAAATCAAGCACTGATTTACTATCGAAATAAACGACGTACGGCTTCACGTAATCACCTGCCGATGCGGGCATTTCATAAGGCAATACGGCAAACACGCCGTTTGCATCAAGGAGGTAGTTTTGCAGCCCCTCGGCAAACATCCAGTTGGTTAGCGATGTATGTATTGGGTAATTGATTTCACAATACTGCTCCAATGTTTCTCCTTCGGCAATTTTAGCGGGTACAGCATCAGGATTATAAGATATTACCCAATCCTGCGACCGGCGTATTTTTTCCAAAGAATTGAGAACCTTATTAATCGGGTTCTGCGTTTTGGGGACGTATATCTTCTTTCGATAGTCCTTTATATTTTCAGGTTCAGAGGGTCTGCGCTCGTTAATCAACTTTTCAGGCACACGCCCCTCGGCATGTACTTTCAATTTCTCGGCTTCATTTATCGTTTGCTGATAATTTTGATGGCGTGCCGAAATAGCTTTTTTTAAATTTTCAGGAGTTATTTCCATGATGTTAACAGTTTAAATTTAATAATGTAGTATTGCGTGCCATTCGGGCGGTGCCTTT
>JAKQVC010000089.1 GCA_029571985.1 Bacteroidota bacterium
GTATCAGGTAACAGGTATCCCACCACTCACTCACCACTCACTACTCACAACTCACCACTTACTGCTCACCACTCACCACTCACCACTCACCACTCACTACTCACTACTCACCACTCACCACTCACTACTCACTACTCACCACTCACCCCAACAAGCTCATCGCTTTTTCTAGGCTGGCCATGCTGGCGTGCACATCTTCCATTGAGCAGGTGCCTACACTTAATCTGAACCAGGGGCTTTCGCGTTCTGTGCCGAAGGCGTAAAATGGCACCAAGGCAATTTTTGCATCATGCAATAAAAAATGTGCAACATCTGCCATTGTTTCTATGCGCGTGCCGTCGGGTTTGGTTTTGCCTCGCAGATCGCAACGAACAGTTAAATAAATCGCAGATTGAGGTTGAATACAATCAACAGGATATCCCTTTGCATGCAAGTCCTGAAAATGTGTGTAAAATCCATTCAACCTATCCTGAACTTGCTGTTTAAATTGGGTTAAAAAAGCATCTACAGCCACATCATTTTTCAGAAATTGTGCACTGGCCACCTGCTCGGCTTTTGGTGCCCAGGCGCCGATATGACTGAGAATGCTTTTCATCTTATCTATAATCTTGCGCGGACCAAAACTCCAGCCAACACGCACACCGGTTGCTGAAAACGCCTTAGAAATACCATCGATGTAAATCACATGATCACGTAATTCCGGACGCAATGAAACCGGATCATAATGTCGCGTTTCACCAAAAGTTAATGTCCAGTATAATTGATCGTATAAAATATACAGGGGTTTTTCATCCGCTGTACGTCGTGCATTTTCACGGATAACTAAGTCGCATATTTCTTCTAAAGCTTTTCTGCCAAATGCAGTTCCGGTTGGATTTAAAGGCGAACATAAAGCAATTAATGTGGCCTCATGTACATGCGGCGCAATTTCCTCCGCAGTTGGCATGAAATCATTTTCCGGTTTGGTGATGACTTCTATGCGCTGACAAGAACTTAAGTGGGTATAGTGATTATTATTCCAACTCGGAACAGGATAAATCACTTTATCACCGGCATCTAAAACAGTTATATAAGTTGCGTAAATTAAGGGGCGACCACCACCGGCAATTAAAAATTCGTCAGGACTGTAAGAGAGTCCCAAATGTTTTTCAACAAAATATTGAGCCGCTAAGCGCAATCTGTCGATGCCGTTTGCGGCAGGATAATTGGTTTCATTATTTTTATAGGCATCAATAATGGCTGATTCTAATGCTGCCGGAATCGGAAATATTTTTGGGTCAAAATCACCAATCGTGAGATTATATATTTTCTCACCTTTTTTAATCATCTCATTCACTTCTCCGGCTAGTTTGATGATTTCCGAGCCAATCAGATTTTCGGCCATATGACCTACGCGTAATGGTCTGCCTGCTGATGTATTTGTTTCACCCATACCTGCAAATTACGGGATTTTTTTTGGCAAAAAGGCCGTGCCGCAGTATCCTCTGTTGCAGCCATGCAGGTGAGCCTCCGCCAATCTTAGGCAGGTGCGGAATTCCTCTGTGGAGAATATGTTAAAAATCACTTAGGCATGCACATACACGGCAAATTCCTTGCGTGGAATCAACCGTCCAAATGGCTTAAGCGTCATGCCGGCTGCCTGAGCGAAGGCTTCGAATTCCGCCTCGTGACCTGCCCGAACCGCAACCAATAAACCACCGCTGGTTTGAGGATCGCATAATATCGCCTTCTGCACATCGGTTAGAGGCGCAATTTTATGTCCGTAACTGGCAAAATTTCTATTGGTGCCGCCGGGTATAGATTTTTGCTCAAAATAATAATCCAGAATCTGTCGATCAATCACCGGCACCTGATCAAACATAATGTCTGCGCTTACATCACTGCCTTCGCACATTTCTGTTAAATGTCCCAATAAACCAAAACCTGTTACATCGGTCATTGCCTCTATATAATCTAGTTTGCCAAACAATTCTCCTGCCTTATTTAATTGCATCATGCTATCCGGCGCAATGTCTGCATGAATTTCCTGCAACAGATTTTTTTTCTGCGCAGTAGTTAATATACCAACACCTATTTTTTTTGTGAGATATAATGCACATCCTGCCGAGGCGCCGGCATTCGTTTTTAAATTTGGTAAATCAACTAAACCACTCACAGCTAAACCAAATACCGGTTCCGGACAATCAATACTATGTCCACCCGCCAACGGAATGCCTGCTTCCGCACAAGCCTGACGCGCGCCATCCAAAACCAATCCTGCATAACGTGGATCTACTTTATCGATTGGCCAACCTAATATCGCTATGGCCATCAAAGGTTTACCGCCCATGGCATATACATCGCTGATGGCATTTACACTGGCTATTTTTCCAAATTTAACCGGATCATCCACAATAGGCATAAAGAAGTCAGTTGTGCTTACTAAGCCGGTGCCATTACCTAAATCATAAACGGCAGCATCGTCTTTCGTTTCGTTGCCCACGAGTAAATTAGGAAATATTGCTTGCTTGCCAACAGACTGTAAAATTTCATCCAGAATTTTTGGTGATATTTTACATCCGCAACCCGCACCATGCGAATATTGTGTCAATTTAACAGGAGGTAATTCAGTATGCATAAATATTATTTAATTTGTTCGTGATGTACCTGAAGTGTATTTGCCAAAGCAATAAGTGCCTGTGCATTTTCTGCTGGTTGAATTTTAGGAATAGCAAGTGTATGCAACAATTCCGGATTTCGCTGACTTAATCCATAGGCATACGTTTTATCGTAATACACTAAAACAATGCGTGTGGCTACATCTAATTGTCCGTTCTCAAAATGGGTGAGTGCTGCTTTTGCATGCTGACCACCCAGTCGCTTCGTTATTTTATGTACTGCCTGGATTAATCCCGCAGCATCGTAATGCCCATACGTATCTACTAAAAAGCGGATGCGTTCTTCAACAGGTACATCGCAATATACAACAGGTGCCGTACGCATGGATGCCCAAAATGGTTCCGGAATAAACACAGTGCCAATCATATGACTCTCGTCTTCCACCCAAATGCGTTTAGTTATATCCAGTTGCTGACATTGTTCGAACAATACATTTTCAAACATCTCGGTGCCCGGTTGAGGTAATTCTCCTAAATCGCCAAACGCACTTCCTTTATGATGTGCTAATTGTTCGAGGTCAATGATTTGTTCGCCGGCCAAACTTAAGGCCTTGAGCATTTCTGTTTTCCCACTACCGGTTTTGCCACCTAAAATAATCAATGGTAAGGGCTGTTCGAAAAGCGCACGTGCCTGCCTGCGATAGGTCTTATATCCACCCTTGAGTATAGCCACATCAAATCCCGCAAAATCAAACAGCGTAGCCATGCTTTTACTGCGCATACCTCCGCGCCAGCAATGCATGGCCAGTTTGCGGTTTGGTGCAGCCTGTTGTGCGGCATCCAGAAACTGCTCCAATTTTGGACCTGTAATCTGTAGTCCTTTTCTGATAGCAGCATCGCGTCCAACCCGTTTATACGTTGTACCCACTACAGCCCTTTCCTCATCTGTAAACAGCGGAATATTCACCGCACCTGGTATATGGCCGGATGCAAATTCCTTTGGTGCACGCACATCTATTACGGTGCGTTCACTGCGTGAGGTTAGAAAATCTGATATGCCGAGTTCCCGCAACAAACAATAACTTTGATGTAAAATTAAAGGATTTGAAGCAGGTTCGATATACTTATTATGCCGCGTTATTTGCTGCTATGCTTTCCTTTGGAACTGCACAAGCACAGCAAACACCGGTAATGCAGAAATTTTATCTGGCTACCTTGCAAATGCAAGGGCGACATTTGCCGGTTCAATTAATGGTTTCATTGTATTATTATGAACCCGGAAATTATATGCCATTTGCTTATACCATTATTAATGGTGATGAAAATATAAGTGGCCAAATAATACCAACTCTGCAACGCGATTCCTTTAAAATGGAAATTCCCGTGTTTAATTCTGCGATCATTTTTGCAACTACACCCGATGCTGAAATATTCAATGGCAGGTTTTATGATTATTCGCGAACAGGAAATTACTATCTTCCTTTTATTGCAGAAATGTTGGCAGATAATGCTGAAGACACTCGCTTTCCGTGTGCCGCAGATGACCCACCGACAGCAGATTTTTCAGGTAAATGGGATGCCGTTTTTTATGACCAGGGTGTTCCTGATAGCACCGTTGGCATTTTTGAACAACAAGGTAAATATCTGAAAGGTACCTTTTTGACGACAACAGGCGACTACCGATTTTTAGCAGGAAATGTATGCGGAAACAAGATGTTTCTGTCAGCATTTGATGGCTCTCATGCATTTTTATTTAGTGGGGAGATGTCGGCCGATGGCACTATACAAGGTAATTTTTACAGCGGCAGTCATTTCACGGCAACTTTTACCGCTGCTAAAAATCCAAACGCAAAATTACCCGATCCGGAAAAGCTTACTTATCTAAAACCGGGTTATACAACTATCGATTTCACATTTCCCGATGCATCCGGTAAGCCGGTGTCGCTTTCTGATCCGCAATTTGCAAACAAAGCAGTAATTATCACGATTACCGGTAGCTGGTGCCCGAATTGCATGGATGAAACCAGTTATCTCAGTGAAATAGAGGAGGCTTATAAATCAAAAGGTCTGGAAATAATTGCTCTCTCCTTCGAGCGCAAAACAGATTCCGCCACCTTCGCCATGAGTATTCAAAAAGTACGTGACCACTTCGGAACCGAATTTACTTACCTCAATGCCGGCTTGCCAAAGACAGCCAGTGATGCTCTGCCCATGCTCAATAAGGTAATGGGATTTCCGACCATGATTTTGCTTGACAGAAACCATGAAGTGGTAAGCATCCATACCGGTTTTAGTGGTCCTGCAACGAATAAGTTATTTGTTGAGTTTCAGCAGAAATTTGAAAAAGAGTTATTGGAAGCGCTGCGATGAAATTCTGTATGTGAAGAAATTGGCTAACACATACATTTCTTGATGCAGGTGGTACACAATAGCGTCTCACCTGATATATCTGGTAATTAATCTCCTGAACAATTAATGTTTAGTCGCCTTGTCTTTCGGTTTTACCTGCAGCTTGTAAAACACATATCCGAATCCGGCCACTAAATGCAACATCACAATGCCGAAAATGATACTTGAACTGTCCATATCACAATTTTGCATGCAAGGTAGCAACTGACCAAACAAGGTTTTGTGACAATTGTAACTTAATAGTATGATTCTTAACGGAAATCAGTCACATTAATCTCCTTTTCCACAATGGACGGGCATCTTGTTTTTCTTCATATCTTTTAACCCCCACACCGACATGCTGTCGATTATCGGCAACAGCGTTTGTCCGTATTTGGATATCGTGTATTCCACCCTGGGCGGCACTTCAGCGAATACGGTTCTTTCAATCACATCGTCTTCTTCCAGCTCGCGCAATTGATTGACCAGCATCTGCTTGCTGATATCGGGTATCGACTTCAAAATGGCTGTAAAGCGATTGCGGTCTTTCCGGATTTGATATAAAATTACCGGCTTCCATTTGCCGCCGATTTTATTCATGCAATGTGTAACCGGACAATTATTCGGCGCGAAGTTTTTTGTTTTTCTGAGTTGAGCCATTAGTCTAAAATAATATACCAGGTCAAAATTATGTTAAAAGTCTATATAATAGACAAATATACTACTTTTGCTGCATGTGCCTAAACTGAAACGGGATGTTCATGTTAAGATGTATATTTTACGATTTCATTCAGGTGTAGTATTTTCGATTGTATTATCAGGCATTAAAAAGCTATCGTATGCATGTAGGTAAAAGATATACGTTTAAAGAAGTTATTTTATGGACCCGAAGGGATATTCTGTTTTTATTTATCCTGGCAAGTATTCCGACGGTTTTATATCAAATATTAGACTGGACCTGGCTGATATTGCCCTGGTTGCCCATTGCCTTATTAGGTACTGCTGTAGCCTTTGTGGTGGGTTTCAAAAATAATGCGTCGTACGACAGGCTGTGGGAAGCACGTCGCATTTGGGGAGCCATTACGAATAACAGCAGAAGCTGGGGAATTATGGTGAAAGATTATGTGAGCAACAGGCATGCTATAAATCCGCTAAGTCCTGAAGCATTGAAACAGGTACACCTGCAATTATACAACAGACATTTTGCCTGGCTTACTGCGCTGAGATATCAGTTGCGTGAACCTAAAAACTGGGAGGCCATCAACCTGCCACATAACCGCGAGTATCGCAATAAGTGGTTCAGGGTGGAAGAACAAGATGGTAATATGCAGGATGCTTTAAAAGCATATTTGGCTCCGGAGGAATTTGAAATCGTTATGTCAAAAACGAATAAAGCAGCTCAAATTCTGGCACTGCAATCCCGGCATTTGGAGACGCTGTTAAATCAGGGTTTTATTGAAGATTTTCGGCATATGGAATTGGAAAAAATGTTGGTTGAATTATTTAATCAGCAGGGAGCCAGCGAACGCATTAAAGGATTTCCATATCCGCGACAATTCGCCAGTTTAAATAATTGGTTTATTAAAATATTTGTCGCGTTGGTGCCCTTCGGGATGTTGCAGGAGTTTGCCAAGCTTGGCGATACTTTTGTGTGGATGGCAATTCCATTTTCAGTTTTATCCGGATGGGTATTCACTACTATGGAACGCATCGGCGAAACCAGTGAAAACCCTTTCGAAGGCAGCGCTAATGATGTGCCTATAACCGCGATAAGTCGCAACATCGAAATTGATTTGTTAGATATGCTGGATGTGTCGCATCCGCTTAAACCTATTGCCGTTCAAAATAATATCCTTGTTTAATATGACATTCGATCAAATTTTTGCCAACAATGAAAAATGGGTAGCTGAAAAATTAAAGCTGGACCCTAATTACTTTGAGAATTTATCTCATGGTCAACACCCGGAATATTTATACATCGGCTGCAGCGATAGCCGTGTTACTGCGGAGGATTTGATGGGGCTTAATCCGGGGGAGGTATTTATTCATCGCAATATTGCCAATCAGGTGGTGCCAACAGATAATAATGTGAACGCGGTAATTCAATATGCGGTTGAACATCTGAAAGTGAAACATATTATTATTTGTGGACACTATGAATGTGGTGGTGTTAAAGCGGCATTAAATCCGAGTGATATGGGACAGCTAAACAGCTGGCTGCAAACGCTCCGTGATGTGCGTCGCTTGCATAAAACTGAATTAGAAAGTATTCAGGATCCGCAACAATTATTTGATCGCATGGTCGAGTTAAATGTGCGTGAGCAATGCATGAATATTATTAAAATTGACCACGTGCAAAGGAGTTGGTATAAAACGGGTTTCCCGCAAATTCATGGATGGGTGTTTGATGTGCGAACAGGTAAACTGCATGACATGGGTTTAGATATGGAACAGGAATTCATGGAAATTCGTGAAATCTATGACCTAAAACCGCTTGAATCGCAGCATGAGTAAATGCGATAAATGCACGAGGCCTGTAAGACGGGAAGACTGTAAGTTGAGGATGGGTATCAGGTATCAGGTATCAAGTATCAGGTATCAGGTATTTGGTAGTGAGTAGTGGGTAGTGAGTAGTGAGACGAATGCAAATCGACTACGTCGAGGGATATCTCACCATTGACCACTCACCTCATTAGTCATTCCTTATTCCTCATTCCTTTTCTTATTCCTCATTCCTTATTCCTCATTCCTCTTTAATCATTCCTTCACAAAAACCTTCGTAAATGTCTGATTGTTTGAAAGTAGATGCATTGCGTATGCGCCTGAGGGGAGGTGTGCTATATCAATTGCTTCGCCTTGATAATTTTGTTTTGATATTACCATTTCTCCAGCTGTGTTGAAGATGGAGAGTTGTTCGAATGTGGTGAATGTGCCGGAAATTTGTATTTGTTGCGATGCCGGATTGGGATAGATTGTTATGGATTGGTCGTCGATAACGGCTTCGCCTTCTTTGCAGGTTACGGTGACTAATATGCTGTTTGAATTTTTAAAACAACCGGTTGCGGTTTTAGTTACCCGACATTTATAATTGCCCGGAGTAGTTGCCACATATACATTGGTAGTGGCACCCGCAATAACTGATGCACCTTTATACCATTGATAAGTACATCCTGCTGATGGTGTTTCGGTTAAGGTAACACTTCCACCTACACAAAAAGATGTTGGTCCTCCGGCTGAAATAATGGCCTTTGGATTTTTATTTACCAGCACACTAATCTCCGCTGCTGTTACCGTATCGCAATCTGAATACGCTGTGCAAGAATATAAACCTGTTGTATTCACCGACAATAGGGTAGAGGTAGCTCCCGGCAGATTTACGCCATTTCTTTTCCATTGCTGGGATGTGCCGGTATGTGTTGCGGTAAGAGTAACAGATCCGCCCTGACAGAATGTAGTTGGTCCTGATGCAGTAATGGTGCAGGATATGGTAATGCCGTCATCAGTAAGTCCATTGCAATTATCATCTACATCGTTGCAGATTTCTGTCGCACCCGGATGAATATCGGGATTATCATCGTTGCAATCCGTATTGTCTTCCACATAACCCGGTGTGATATCACACAAGGATATCGGAGCGCTCACATCTCCATAAGTATCACCATCCGCATCCGCATAAAACGTAAGGAGGGTGCCTTCATCAATATGTCCATCACAATCATCATCCATGCTATTACATACTTCAGTGGTTGGAACACAATTCGACAATTTGAGTAACCAATAATCATAATCGCCATAATTGGCTTGTGTTTTATCGAGACCAATTCCACTGCTTGATTTTCCGCCAATGATATATCCGCCATCAGTTGTGATATCTGCACTATAACCAAATTCCCATCCCGAAGCGCGAATCGTTTCCTGATTTACCACATTGCCTTCAAGGTCTGTTTCAACCAGCCAATAGTCGGTGGTGCCATCGCCATCTTCTGCTTTATCGGCACCGATACCTGAATAGGAATATCCGAATAACAGATATTTGTTTTCAATGGGATTCGGTACTACGTCCAACATAAAATCTTCCAAATATCCGCCAATCGTATTTTGCCACACGATATTACCCAGACTATTCAGTTTGAGAAACCAATAATCATAAATACCGATTAGTGTTTCATTTTTATCACCGGATACACCTGAACCACTATACCCACCAACAATAATTCCGCCATCCAGTGCTGGATGTATTGAACGAGCCTGATCGGCACCTGTGCCACCAATTGTATTTTGCCATACGATACCGCCGGTGCTGTTTAATTTCAGAATCCACATGTCGTTTGCTCCGGAATGGATTTCTGTTTTATCGCCACCAATACTGCTTGAAGAATAGCCGGCAACTATTACTGTATTATCTGCCTGAACGAAGGCAGAAGTAGGTATGTCGGTTGCATATCCGCCAATGGTATTTTGCCATTGAATGACACCGGTGCTGTTAATTTTAAAAATCCAATAATCCGCAGAGCCGCCGAAAGCATTTTCAGTTTTATCGAATGAACTGTTGGAAAGTGAATTAGAAACAACGATAAATCCGCCGTCATTTGTTTTTGCCAGATTAGTCAGATTATCGCTGTTATTGCCACCGATAGATTCCTGCCAGATGATATTGCCCAGTGTATCAATTTTAATTAACCAGATATCATAAACACCCATGGAAGCTTCTGTTTTCACGCCACTTGCTCCGGATAAGGAAGAGCCTGCCAGCAGATATCCGCCATCATCCGTTTCAATCAGACTATATAAATAATCGTTTGCGCTGCCGCCATATGTTTTTTGCCATTGCTCATTTCCGAATTCATCGTATTTGATAATCCAGTAATCATTTAGTCCATAGGATGCAGCAGTTTTATTGCCGCCGATTCCGGTTGCTGAAAATCCGCCAACCAACACGCCGCCATCGGAAGTGCCAATTACGGAACTAATTTCTTCGGCGGCAGATCCGCCATAATTGCCCTGCCATTCAATATCAATTTGTGCGTAAGCGCAACAGGCACAGAAAAGTTGTGCAAAGAGGAGTGTGATTTGCTTCATGGTAATAAGGATGTAATCAATAAGCAATTAAAGATAAGATTTCCCGACAAATTAAAAAGCGCGATTGGGCTTTAAAGTCAGGCATTGTCTCCTGTCCAACAATCGCAATGGCATGTACCGCTTCAAACCCGACCCCGGCCTAATAGCTGCCGGGTAGCAATGAGTGGGACAATACCTAAATGTTGAAAGTTGCAGTTACCTAAAATCCTCATTCCTTATTCCTTATTCCTCATTCCTCTATTAAATGGTAGTGAGTAGTGGGTAGTGAGTAGTGAGACGAATGCAAATCGACTACGTCGAGGGAAATCTCACCATTGACCACTTACCTCATTCCTCATTCCTTATTCCTTATTCCTACACAAAATCCTTACAAGGATCAGTATGGCGATACTTGTATTTTTTCAGTTTCCTTCTTAACTTTGCACCCACAATTCATTTTTGGATTGCAGCTTGGCTGATGGTGTAACTGGCAACACGTCTGATTTTGGTTCAGAAGAGTCTAGGTTCGAGCCCTAGTCGGCCAACTAAAAAGCTCCTGTTAAACGCAGGGGCTTTTTCTTTTTCAGGATGCGGCGGTTTTCTCTGAAACACGTAAATTTGCCGCTCAATCATCCGAAATCATACTACTGACCTATGTCGTATAACAATATTGTAAGTCTGCTTGGCGATAAAGCCGAATACCTGCTGAACCACACCAGCAAAACGATTGCTAAAGAAAACCTGCACCTGCCGGGAGGCGATTTTATTGATCGCGTTTGGGTGGGCAGCGACCGTAACCCTCAGGTTTTGCGTAACATGGAAGCTATGTATGGTCATGGCCGACTGGCGAATACCGGTTACCTGAGCATTTTACCTGTTGACCAGGGCATAGAACACAGTGCCGGCGCTTCTTTTGCGAAGAATCCGATTTATTTTGACCCTGAAAATATCGTTAAATTAGGTATCGAAGGCGGATGTAATGCCGTTGCTACTACCTATGGCGCTTTAGGTTCAGTTGCCAGAAAATATGCACACAAAATTCCGTTCATTGTTAAAATCAACCATAACGAATTTTTAAGCTATCCGAATAAATACGACCAGGTGATGTTTACCAGCATCAAGGCTAGTTGGGATTTGGGTGCTGCTGCTGTTGGTGCTACTATCTATTTCGGTTCCCCGGAATCTACCCGTCAGTTGCAGGAAGTGAGCGATGCTTTCCAGTATGCGCATGAGCTGGGTATGGCTACCATTTTATGGTGCTACCTCCGCAACCCGTCATTCAAACAGGCAGATAAAGATTATCACGTAAGTGCCGATCTTACTGGACAGGCAAATCACCTGGGTGTTACTATTGAGGCGGATATTATCAAACAAAAATTACCTGAAAATAACGGCGGATACCTGGCCCTGAACTCTAAGGACAATCCGTATGGCAAGAATGATAAGCGTATTTATGAAGAGTTGACTTCTGAGCATCCAATCGATTTGTGTCGCTATCAGGTAGCTAACTGTTTTATGGGTCGCGCGGGTCTGATTAACTCAGGCGGAGCTTCTTCAGGCGCTACTGACCTCACCGAAGCGGTTACAACAGCAGTTATCAATAAGCGTGCCGGTGGTATGGGACTTATTTCAGGCAGAAAGGCTTTCCAACGCCCTATGCAGGAAGGTGTATCTATTCTGAATGCGATTCAGGATGTATACCTCACTAAAGAAGTTACAATTGCATAATCAATTGAATTTCAGTTGATTATTTCATTGTTTATCCCCGGTAACACACATTATTTCATCCTTTAAAAGGGAATTCATGGCAGAGCAGAAACCCGAGAAATCATCCTGGTTTAAAAGGGTGACAAAAGGTATCGAGACCTCAACAGAGGAAAAACTCGATACTCCGGAAGGCGTGTGGTGGCAGTGTCCCGACTGTAAAAAAACATTCACCTCTATTGAATACGAAAGTAACCTTTGGTGTTGCCCGAACTGTGCATACCATGGTCGCATCGGTTCCAAACAATATTTCTCCATTTTTTTTGACGAGGGAAAGCATCAGGTGATTTGCGAGGAGGTAAAGGCCAAGGATGCATTGAATTTCAAGGATTTAAAACCGTATTCCGACCGCCTCAAAGATGCCTGGAAGCGCTCAGAATACACGGATGCGATAACAGTTGGTGTTGGTCCGGTAAACGGCCATGATGCGGTGATTGCCTGTATGAACTTCGAGTTTATCGGTGGTAGTATGGGTTCAGTGGTGGGTGAACGTATTTCCAGAGCCATTGATTATTGTGTGGCACATAAACTTCCGCTGATGATTATCAGTAAGTCGGGAGGTGCCCGGATGATGGAAAGTGCTTTTTCGCTCATGCAAATGGCCAAAACCTCTGCCAAGCTCACGTTACTCGAAAAACATCGTCTGCCCTATATTTCTTTCTGCACCGACCCAACAACCGGTGGTGTAACGGCGAGTTTTGCCATGCTGGGTGATGTCAATATCGCTGAACCAAAAGCCCTGATTGGCTTTGCGGGTCCGCGGGTAGTTAAGGAAACCATCAAGAAAGATCTGCCAAAAGGCTTCCAAAGTGCCGAATTTGTGCTGGAAACCGGGTTTTTGGATATGATTATCGAGCGCAGAAACCTGAAAGAAACCGTTGCCCGTTTGTTTGCCCTGTTCCGGAACGAAACAGCTGAATAAACCCCCGTTTTTGCGGTTTAGAAGGCCTGAGCGGGCTTGAAGGCCTCCACCGGCGCTGAATAAAGGCATAGCGCAGGGTGCGGGTATTGAAAACAGGTCGATTTTTTTTGCGGATTGACAAGTAATGCTTATCTTTGCCCTTCAAATTTTCAAAAAGTATCTCGATGCCAGTTGTAACAGCAGAAAAGAAGAAAGAACTGTTTAAAGATTTCGGTGGAAGCGAAGCCAATACGGGCAGCGTGGAAGCGCAAATCGCGTTGTTTACCCACCGTATCAACCATTTAACAGAGCATTTGAAGTCAAATAAAAAGGACTTCGCCACCAAACGCAGCTTGTTAATGCTGGTTGGTAAGCGTCGTCGCTTCCTGAACTATCTGATGAAAAAAGATATCAGTGCATATCGTGCATTGATCGAAAAACTCAATATCCGTCGCTAATACATTCGCATGGAAAATAATTGGGCTATGAGGAAACATTGTTATCCCGTAGCCCTTTTTCATTTCATGCCGGTATGCAGCATGCAGCCTGTCAGCTTTCGCGATGGGGTTGCAGGACGGAACAGCAAACCCCAATATTTAGTCATTTTACACAAACAAGTATAACCAGGCCGGAGTTTGAATACGTCATTCACTCCCATGAAATTACCGCATCCCCATAAAGAAATTTCAAACTCCCGCCGCAAAAACACCCTTTAAGGAGGGAAATGTTAAACAATGAAACCAAATCCAATCACAATCGAGGTACCGCTGGGCAAAGGCAAGACGGTAACCATCGAAACCGGCAAATTGGCCAAGCAGGCTGATGGGTCGGTAGTACTACGCTGCGGCAATACGATGTTGCTCGCAACGATAGTGTCGGCTAAGGAGGCGAAAGACGGCGTTGATTTTATGCCGTTAACCGTTGATTACCGCGAAAATTATGCAGCTGCCGGACGTTATCCGGGAGGTTTTTTGAAACGTGAAGCGCGCCCTTCAGAATATGAAATTCTGATCAGCCGCCTCATCGACCGTGCTATGCGCCCAATGTTTCCGGATGATTATCATGCGGATACTCAAGTGCTGGTTACCCTGATTTCTTTAGATAAGGAAATTTTACCTGACGCACTCGCCGGTTTAGCTGCTGCTGCTGCAACTGCTGTTTCTGACGTTCCATTCAACGGCCCTATTTCTGAAGTGCGCGTTGGTCGTATCGATGGCGAGTTTATTATTAATCCGACACGTTCTGAATTAGATCGTTCTGATATCGACATGATTATTGCAGGCTCTGCCAAAGATATCGTGATGGTGGAGGGCGAAATGAAAGAGGTGAAGGAAGAGGATATGCTCGAAGCAATTCGTATTGCGCATCAGGTGATTCAGGACCAGTGTGCTGCACTGAATCAACTCACGAAAATGGTGGGTAAAGAAACCAAACGTGTTTACAATCACGAAGTAAACGACAGCGATTTAAAAGATCGCATGTTCCGTGAATTGTACGATAAAGTGAGTGCTGTTGCACATGCACCTTCGCCAAAAGAAGTTCGTGGTGAAGCGTTCAAAAAAATTAAGGAAGAATTTAAAGCCACCTTTACAGAAGAAGAATTAGGTGAAAAATCAGGCATGATTGATCGCTATTATAAGGATATCGAAAAACATGCGATGCGCGAGATGATTTTAACGGATCGTCAGCGATTAGATGGTCGCCGGATGGATGAAATTCGTCCGATTTGGTGCGAAATTGATTATCTGCCATCTACACATGGTTCAGCCATTTTTACACGTGGTGAAACACAATCGCTCACAACAGTAACGCTTGGTTCTAAATTGGATGAGCAGTTAATTGATGGTGTTGTGCACGAAGGACAATCAAAATTCTTATTGCATTATAATTTTCCGCCATTCTCAACCGGTGAGGCTAAACCTATGCGTGGACTTGGTCGTCGCGAGGTAGGCCATGGTAACCTGGCGATGCGTGCTATTAAATGGTCGTTACCTGAAAATAATGCGTATACCATTCGCGTGGTGTCAGATATTCTTGAATCAAACGGTTCGTCTTCAATGGCGACTGTTTGTGCCGGATCTATGGCGCTGATGGATGCAGGTGTGCAGGTGAAAAAACCGGTTGCCGGTATTGCCATGGGTATGGTGTCTGAAGCGAATATGGTGCGTTATGCTATTTTAAGTGATATTCTGGGCGATGAAGATCACCTGGGTGATATGGACTTTAAAGTAGCCGGTACTGTAGATGGTATTACAGCAACGCAAATGGATATTAAAGTGGATGGCTTGAGCTTTGGCGTGTTAAAAGAAGCGTTGGAGCAGGCACGTGCAGGCAGATTGCATATCCTGGGTGAAATGCGTAAAACCATTGCCGAACCTCGTGCTGATTACAAACCACATGCACCACGTATTGTGCAAATTCAAATTCCGCGCGATTACATCGGAGCCGTTATCGGACCTGGTGGAAAAATTATTCAGGAAATGCAGCGTGAAAGCGGTGCTGAAATTTCTATTGAAGAAGTTGGCGAATTTGGTATTGTGGATATTGCTTCTCCAAATCAGGAGTCTATCGAAAAAGCGCTTGGACGTATCCGCGCGATTGTAGCGATTCCGGAAGTAGGTGAAGAATATGAAGCTACTGTTAAATCAATTATGCCTTACGGTGCATTTGTTGAGTTTTTACCTGGTAAAGAAGGTTTACTCCATATTTCTGAAGTAAGCTGGACACGCCTCGAAAATCTGGATGGTGTATTGAGCAAAGGCGATAAAATACGCGTGAAATTATTGGAAGTTGACCCTAAAACAGGCAAGTTCAAATTATCGCGCAAAGTATTAATGGAACGCCCTCCGCGTCCGCAAAATTGATGCAGGTTGCAAAAATCAATGAAGGCTGTCTTAAAAAAGACAGCCTTTTTTTGTTTGCATTCCAATGCATAAACGAGCTCCACACACGGTATGTGCTGCTTTCATGGTTAACGAAAGGTTAGGTTTTCATCATTTTCCTGTCATCCGCAAACTTTACCACAACTTTTGTAACTTAGAATCGTATACTACAGTGCAAGCACCTGAATATGCGTCAACTCAAAATCACCGCCAGTATTACCAGCCGGGAGAATGATTCTCTCGAAAAATACCTTGCTGAAATTGGTAAAATAGAACTGATTACGCCCGAGGAAGAAGCGGAATTAGCTCAACGCATTCGTAAAGGTGATGAACAGGCACTGGAAAAACTTACCAAAGCCAACCTGCGTTTTGTCGTTTCCGTAGCCAAACAATATCAGGGACATGGATTAACCCTCAGCGATTTAATCAATGAAGGAAATGTGGGCCTGATTAAAGCGGCGCGAAAATTTGATGAAACAAAAGGATTTAAATTTATTAGTTATGCTGTGTGGTGGATTCGCCAGTCGATAATGTTGGCTATTATTGAACAGAGCAGACTAATTCGACTGCCATTAAATAAAGCAGGTAACGTGTCAAAAGTAAATCGGCTCACCACACAATTTGAACAGGAGCATGAACGTGAACCAACCACAGCAGAAATAGCCGAAACCCTGCATCTGAAAGATGATGATGTGCGGGATATCATTGCCTCTAATATTCGACATATCAGTATGGATGCGCCATTGGGAAGCGACAGTGATGATGGCAGCATGGCCGATGTGTTGGCAGATACAGGTGAAGATGCGCCCGACAGCAATATGCTAACCGAATCGTTGCGCAGTGAGATTGCCTCCGCCTTACAGATTTTAAATGAACGTGAAGCAGAAGTTGTTGCCGCTTATTATGGTATCAACGGATTACCGGTTATGACAGTAGAAGAAATTGCCAAACGCTTTAATTTAAGTCGGGAACGTGTGCGACAAATAAAAGAACGCGCTATACGCAGATTACGCAAAGCAACGACAAGCAGCGCGCTGAAAAATTACTTAGGATAAATCCGGTAAATCAGAAAACGACGCGATCAGGTGTAACCCACTGATCCCATTGATAATTTTTTCCGGTGTAGCGAACGAAATAATTTCCGTCGAGTGAGTCTAAAACCTGTCCTGCACTCCATACGCCATCGTCGTTTAAAATGGTAGCGTCTATTTCATTGCCGGTAATAATCACTTCATACGGTCGCCACAATATTTGACCACCTTCGGTACTTTGCATTTCCATAAAATCGCCATCGGTATCAATGATAACACCGGGTTTATCTGTAAATGCATCATACAAAATATTAATCCCTGCAGGATAATGCACAAAGTGCGGAATTTTCATTTTATCCGCTGTAAAGGTGAGCGGAATGTAATCTGAATAATCATAGTATCTGCCACTATAGGTAGCACCGGTTTTACCGGTAATTTCAACAGGAAACCAATTGTTTTTGCGATACACAAAAACATAATCTCCGGTTTCAACCTGTCCGTCAGCGAATTCCGGATAAGTGGTTACCACATTGCTGATAAAGGCATCTTCTGTGCAATTATATAGTACGCAACTCGGGCGCTGGCGATCTATATGTTTTAATCCATTGCTTATGCCGTCAATCACATCACCGAGTGTAACAGTGCCATCATTTTCCTGGTCTATTAAACCATCACCATTTAAACCATCTATTATTTTTTGTGTAAAAGTCCAGTTACCTGTACTCCAATCAGTATAAAAACAAGAGCTTAATGCTACGGCCTGTTTTCCGGTTGCGCCGAATGTTTCAGCAATGGCATTGAGTCCACCGCTTTTACAACAATCGCCCATTAATAAAATAGAATTGCCTTCGAATTCAGGCAGGAATGTTTCAGTAAAGTAATTTAAATTAAATCCTGTTTCTTCCGGATGCCATGAGTTGATATCACTGTTGGCGAAATAAATACTTTCGATATCATCGCCAATACCATTAAATCCATGACCGGCAAAGTAGAATATGAAATTGGTATTTTCGTTCGAGTTTTTAGCTATTTTATGGAGGGCCTTTTGCATGGTATTTCGGGTTGCGTTGCCGTCTTGCAATAAGGTGATATTTGAATCAGGTACACCGTAGGCCACCAGCACATCACGCAATTCTGAATCTTTGCGGTGATACGTTTCAAAATTGCCTAACCAAGGGTCATCGTAAATCAAAACACCTACAATCAATACTTGAGTATTGGCCGGGTCGAGCAGGGCAGGGGCCAGGTCGAACGACATGCCATAAGGCGAGTCTTCATCCAGATCTACTAAGTTTTGGCAACCTGCCAGTACGAGCAGGAAAAGCGCAAGGAGGAGGGGGTATTTGCGGAGCATAAGCCTGATTTCGAGTATGAAAATACGCAAATTCGGAGAATTCCTGGATTCCGGGCATAAAAAAAGCTCCCTCTGGGGGAGCTTTTCAGTACTTTCTTATTCGGTTAAAGTTTGAAAGCGCGTTTAATCTGGTCAACATAATCCAGGCGCTCCCAAGGGAATAATACCACTTTTACGCTTTTATATTTTGTGGTTCCGTTGATGCGGAATTTCTTCACTTTGGTAACCGACTGACGGCCCATATGTCCGTAGGCAGCTGTTTCTTTATAAATAGGTGTGCGCAATTGGAAACGTTGTTCGATGGCATACGGACGTAAATCAAAAATCTTTTTGATTTTTTTAGCGATGTCACCGTCAGACAGTTTCACTTTAGCTGTTCCGTAAGTGTTTACATACAAACCAACCGGTTCAGCAACACCGATGGCATAGGCTACCTGCACTAATACTTCATCACAAATACCGGCGGCTACCATATTTTTAGCAATGTGACGAACCGCATAAGCTGCAGAACGGTCAACTTTTGAAGGGTCTTTACCGCTGAATGCGCCACCGCCGTGTGCACCTTTACCACCGTAAGTGTCCACAATAATTTTGCGGCCTGTAAGTCCGGTATCACCGTGTGGTCCGCCGATAACAAACTTGCCTGTCGGATTTACGTGCAGGGTGAATTTGGCATCAAATAATTTATGCAAACGTTTTGGTAAACGTTTAATCGTTCTCGGAATTAAAATGTTGCGGATATCATCTTTAATATGCGCCAACATTTTTTTCTCTTCCTCAAAATCATCATGTTGTGTGGATACAACAATAGTATCGATGCGAATAGGCGTATTATCGTCGGCGTATTCAATCGTCACCTGACTTTTAGAGTCGGGGCGCAAATACGTCATAACTTTTCCTTCTCTGCGTATAGCCGCTAATTCCAATAACAAGAGGTTAGCTATTTCAAGCGACAGAGGCATATAATTGTCGGTTTCACGACAAGCATAGCCAAACATCATACCCTGATCACCGGCGCCCTGGTCTTCTTTTTTCTTGCGTTCTACACCCTGATTAATATCGCTGCTTTGTTCGTGTATGGCAGACAAAATACCGCAGGAGTTAGCCTCAAACATGTATTCGCTTTTCGTATATCCGATTTCGCGGATGGTGTCACGGGCAATTTCCTGCAGGTCGAGATAGGCTTTTGATTTCACCTCGCCGGCCAGCACCACTTGTCCGGTTGTAACCAACGTTTCACAGGCAACTTTGGATGTTGGGTCGAAGGCCAGAAAATGATCAATCAGCGCATCAGAAATCTGGTCGGCAACCTTATCCGGATGTCCCTCACTTACACTCTCAGAGGTGAATAAATATGGCATGTTGATTTTCGTTTTTAGATAAGGGGCAAAGATACGAGGTTGCGCACATATGCACTAATTCCGGATGTGGATTTCGGCCCTTTACAACTCAGTTTTCCGCATACGGCGGCGCGATTTGTTAAAGATGTTCTGCCCCTTGTCGATACCTGTGCGGAGTTTCTTCTGTTCCTCCTCAGGCAGGTGTATGATATTCTGACAGGTGTTGGAGCAGCAGCCTTCATATTTTTCGGCACAGGCGGCACACTGGATGAAGAGCAGATGACACCCGGAATTCACACAATTGGTATGGGTGTCGGCCGGTTGACCACATTGATGACAATGGGCGATTATTTCAGGTGATATGCGTTCACCTAACCGATCATCGAAGACGAAATTTTTACCGATGAATTTATTTTCTAAACCTTGTTCTTTTACACTATTGGCGTAGTGAATGATACCTCCATCCACATGAAAAACATTTTTGAACCCGACATACTTCATATAAGCCGTTGCTTTTTCGCAGCGAATACCGCCCGTACAATACATAATAACCGGCGCGTCTTTTTTATCCTTCAACATATCAGCTGCCATAGGCAATTGCTCGCGAAAAGTATCACTGGGTATTTCAATGGCATTTTGGAAGTGACCAACCTCATATTCATAGTGGTTGCGCATATCAACGATTATCGTATCCGGATTTTCCGATAAAGCATTAAATCCCTGCGCATCCAGATACTGACCGCGGTTTTGCATAGAAAATGTTGGGTCATCAATACCATCAGCAACAATCTTTTCGCGCACTTTTACTTTTAATACAAAAAAGGATTTACCGTTATCATCCACTGCAACATTAATGCGCAACATTTTTTTTCCTGTTTCCGGATCAATGTATTGTTGCGATGGTATGGTATCGCGAATAAAGGTGGAAAATAATTCCAGATGGTCAGTAGGCATAGACACCTGCGCATTTATGCCTTCATGGGCTACGTAGATGCGACCCATTACACCCATTGCTGACAATTTGTGATAGAGGTCATCACGAAATTGCTGCGGGTCTTCAATTGGAAAATATTCGTAAAAAGAAACGGTGGTCCGTTGTTCATCAGAAGCAAGCATACGTTGCTTCAGTTCCTCGTGAGAGATTCTGTTGTATAAGAGAGCCATGGTTGAAATTTTGTATCCCGTTGCAGGCGGGGTGAAACCTCAAAAACGGTGCAAAGGTACGGAAATCTTCGTATTCATTTCTTTTGGTTTTGACCGAAGCATTGGGTAACATTAGTGTATAAAACCAAAAAAAACGCATATGTTGAAACCAATTACCTTAGCCTGTATGCTGCTGGTGCCGATTTCTTTTTTCGGCCAGACAGCCATTGGTATCACATCCTATGATGTGCAAACCAATAATGGTGCAAAACACCGGATACATGTGAATCCTGACGGCACGATATCCGCGGCTTGGACGGGTTCTATGGATTATACCGGTGCATTAACTTTCGCCGATCGCGGGATGTTTTATAATCATTACGACGGTATTTGGGGCGCCTGGCCTGCTGCTCGTGTTGAACCGGTTAAAACCGGGTTCGGCGAGTTAATTCGGGTAGATGACCATGAAGTGATGTTATCACATGATGGTGTACTCGGCATTCAGCTTTTTGCAAATGCCACAATTGGAGGCACCTCCTTTACCGAATTAGCCGGCTCTGATGATATTCCGGGTTTCTGGCCTTCAGCTTATTGTCCGAACGGCACGAACGACCTGTATGTGATTAACGCCAATGCAAATCCACCTACCGAATTGCGCTTCTCACGTTCGGATGATGGAGGTGTTACCTGGTCGGTATTAAATTCTGTTTTACCATTTCTGACAATTGCTGATGGATTTCCAGGTTTAAGCTCCGGTTTATATCAGGGTGCAGAAACATATCAGATTGCTGTATATGGTACTGATGTGTATGTGCTGGTGGGCATGGTGAACAGCGATCTCCTCTTGTTGCATTCGCCAAGTAATGGTGCTATTGGTACCTGGACGAGTACTGTGTTGGTTGATAATCCTTTGGTTGCCTGGAATGGTCTTACACAAACAGACACCAATGGCGATTTTATTACCGATGTAATTGAAACCACAGATGGTTATTATAATATGTTTATTGATGATGCCGGAACAGTGCATGTGTTTGCCGGTTATGTGAAAGTATTTAATGATGGTATTGGTGCATTCTGGAGCTATAATTGGCAGGATGCGCAGAAAATGTGGTACTGGCACTCAGGTATGGGCGCTGCTTCGCTGATCGATTTAACCCTCGATTGGGATAACACAGATGGCCTGGGCGATCCGGTTGCCGGTATTGGTGCTTTCCGCTCGCATTATCGCAATCCCGGACTCACATCCATGCCGGGCGCTTGTGTAGATAATGGTACTGGCAAAATCTATTTATTATATACCATGCCAATTGAATATACCGATGATTTCGGCGACCCAACCAACTTATCTGCACAATCTCGTCGCGATATTTTTGGCGTAGCTTCCGAAGATGGCGGCGTTACCTGGTCAGCTCCTGTAAATATGACCAACTCTGCAGAAGCCGGAAAAGAAAATGTTTTTCCTTCAGTATATGATCGTTATGAATTGGCACGTATTCATATGGTTTGGCAGGAGGATTTATTGCCAGGAACCGCTATAACTGATTTTGATGTGGTGGATACCAACTACATTATGTATCGCCCATTAATAGACCCTGATTTCGGTGTGGTGGAAGTATGTAACGCTGCAACCGGTCCTGTAGGATTAGGCGTAACTGATCTTACCGCTACCAGTGCCACCTTGAACTGGGATGCTGTTGATATGGCTGACCAATATGTGGTTATTTTCTGGAATACCGCTGATCCATTAAATATCGGCAGACAACGTCCAACTACCAATATGTACATGATGGATGAGGGTGTGCTGGAACCGGGAAATACGTACGCCTTCCGGGTGAAAACAGTTTGTTATGAGGAAGGGGAAGTTTCACCAAGCTCAGATACTTACTTCTTTACTACCCCATTGCGTGCAGGAGAATTGCAACATCAGATTCAAGTATATCCGAATCCTTCCGCAGGTCTGGTTAACCTGAATCTGAGCAACCTATCACAGCAGGACATTACCATCTCAGTAATGAACTCCGTTGGGGCTTTAATTCAGTCAGAACAACTGACCATTACAGATAGCGGCCTGGTGCATACCCTCGATTTGCAGGATGTGCCTTCGGGATTGTATTATGTGATGATTTCGGGTAATTCGATATCGGAGGTGAAATCTATTGTGATAGAATAACAACAGGTAAAATTTGTTTCCAATAGAAATTACCAAAAAATAATACTAAAATTGTAGAGGCCTTCTGTTTATGTAGCAGAAGGCCTCTGACAATTAACCCTTCCACAAAAAATGTGCACACAAAAAAAAATGGTATGAAAAAAATTCTACTCCTTATGTTATGTATGTCTGGTTTGCTGATGCTACAGGCGCAAACAAATATCGGCACAACGACATATGATGTTCAATCAAACAATGCGGCTAAACACAGGATCCGGGTTTACGACGGCGGTGACGTAACCGCCATTTGGACAGGCTCCACCGATATGGCAGGAGCATTTGCTGACCGCGGTATGTTTTACAATCATTATGATGCTGGTGCATGGGGCGCTATGCCTGTTGCCAGAGTGGAGTCAGTGCGAACCGGATTTGGCGAGCTGTTATTTGTTGAAGACCATGAAGTAGTGGTATCACACGATGCGGGCGCCAACCGTATGCAATTATTTGCGAATGATGCAGTTGGTGGCATGACATGGACTGAATTAGGTGGCAGTGATGCTATCAGAGGTATCTGGCCTACTGCCTTTTGTCCCGCCGGCACGGATGATATTTACGTTGTAAATGCAGACACCCAATTTGTAACCGGCCTTAATTTTTCACGTAGTGATGATGGTGGTGCAACATGGGCCGTACTGAATAGCTCCCTACCATTCCTGACAGTTGCTGATGGCATGCCGGCAATTACTAATGGCGCTGAAAATTATCAGGTTGTGGCTTATGAAAATCATGTTTACGTATTATTCGGCATGATTAACAGCGATTTAATTTTATTGCATTCAGATGATTATGGCAATGAAGGCACCTGGGAACGTATTATATTAATTGATTTTCCTTTTGATAATTATACCGGAACGGTTCAGTCAGATATTGATGGCGATTTATTGACGGATACGATAGCGACAACAGACGGTTCGCATTTTATGATGGTTGAAGATGATGGTACCGTACATGTATTATCACCCTATTATCGCATTTACAGCGATTTAGGTGCATTCTTTTATACCGTTAATTGGAATGCTATGGGTTTATGGCATTGGTCAAGCGGCATGCCTGCAGCCAATTTAATTGACCTCGAATTAGATTGGATAAATGCTGATTGCACCGGTGATGCCTATACCGGTATTGGAGCAAGCACCTTTAATTACAGAAGTGCTGCCAACGTTACCAATCCTGCAGCAGCTTACGACCCGGTTACAGGCCGAATGTTTGCCTTATATGCCATGAAAATAGAATACACGGATATTTATGACGACCCGACAAATTTATCGGCACAATCCTTCCACGATATTTTTGGTATGTTCAGTGATGATGGTGGCGCTACCTGGAGTCAGCCGGTTAACCTCACTAAAACAGCCGAGTCCGGTGAAGAAAACTTTTTCATCTATGCTTATGATCGTGTTGTTGGCGGAAAAATTCATGCCGTTTGGCAGCAGGATACAGAGCCGGGCCATTTTAATGAAGGCGACCCGATTACAACAAATAATATTAAATATAATGCCTGGGATATAGAAAGCTTTTATCCAACCTTACCAACAGCATTTTTTACCTCCGTGAGTGATATTGGTGAAGTAACCTTTACCAATTTATCAGAAGATGCCACCGGTTGCTATACCTGGGATTTTGGTGATGGTGCAACCAGCAATGAAAGCGATCCCGTGCATACCTATTTAGTTGCGGATACTTATACGGTTTGTCTGACTGCAGAAAATCCGTATGGAACTGATGAATATTGCACATCGGTGAATGTCATTCTTCCACCTGATGCTGCATTCTCTTTTGTTGGTGACCCGGTAGTAACTTTTACGGATCTTACCCTCAATTCTCCAACCAGTTGGGCATGGGATTTTGGTGATGGTGGTTCCAGCACACTGCAAAATCCGGTGCACACCTTCACGGCGGATAATACATACACGGTATGTTTAACCGCCACAAATGCCTTAGGTTTTGAAGTATATTGTTTGCCTGTAGTAATTGACAGCACAGAATTATTAGCACCGGGTGCTGATTTTAGCTTTGTATTGCTGGGAGGTGGTACTGTTGAATTCACAGATTTATCTACCAACGAACCAACCGCCTGGGCATGGGATTTTGGTGATGGTGGAACATCAAGCGACCAAAATCCTTCACATGCATATGCTGTCACTGATGTAGCCATCAATGCCTGTTTAATTGCATCAAATGATTTTGGAAGTGATACCATTTGTAAGCAGGTATTTACGAATGCAGTGATAGATATCAGCCAGACATTACAGGTATATCCAAATCCGGCATCTGCTTTTGTAATCGTTGCCACCGAAAATTGGCAACCTGAAATCGTGCGTATGTTTGGTATTACCGGCGCAACCATACCGGTAGAGTATTCACCACTCAATCAAGGCACGCTGCAATTCAACACGTCTCAAATACCTGCAGGTATTTACACGATTGAATTGCGCGATGATCAGCGAGTGGGATTTGTGCGATGTGTGATTGAATAATTATATGCTTGAATGCAATACCAGCTTATGTTAATTGACATAAGCTGGTATTTTTTTTAAACCAGACACATCCAAAGTATGAATTCTGGCATTCGAAATACAGTAAATTCTTAATATTTTTTATACAAAGGTTGATTTACATGGCTTTGATACAACACTAAAACTTAGTTGGTGTTGTAGCTTCCCTCACCCAATCACCACCTTTTTAACAAAATGCAAATCTCCACTGATTAACGAAACTACATATATACCGGGCGCAAAATATTGTAAATCTATTTTAGTATAAGGACCTGAAATGGTGTTATTAAATAATTGTTGTCCGGATACATTAGAAATGGTAACTGTATACGTTTCAGCACTTCCTGTCTGAATATGCAATGTTTTTTCAAAACTGTACACATTGGCATTCAAATTATTTACCGCATTTATTGCCACGCTGGTATCACCAATCATATCGCCCGCAACAATGCCTACATCGCATTTGGTTTCGTAAGCATAATCCTTAATGGTCAGTTTTGTTCCATTATCCTCTACACTGCACCTTATCCATCCGTAATGTATACAATCCAAGGAATCCGTAAACCGGATACCCACATATTTATCAATGGCCTCCGGAAACCAGTCGCCCCCTTCAAAAGCATAGTAGAACGACCAGTCGGGGATGATGCGGTAGGCTAATTGACCCGATATTTGAGTGAAATTTAAGGCATCATTTATGGTTAATCCAGGTGTAAGGGCGGATGCTAAATATTGGTTGCTGGTAAATTGGTAAACCGTATATACCACTATACTACCAGAGCCCCCTATCCTTGCCATGCTCATAAATTCATAACATGCACACCAGTCAGCATATATCGATGTATGAATAAATTTTTGAAAAGTAAAATCAATTAATCCCAGATCATTTAATTCAAGCAAAAATGCTTCATTTGGGGGATCGGATAAAACGGTGTCTGGATTTATATCTACGTATACCGCTTGTGCATTTGCGTTGGTACATATTGTTAAATAAGCCAATGCTGAAGTTGAGTATTGTAACAGTCTGACTCTATCCAAGTTGATAAGTATTAATCAAAGTCTATTGGATAATAATTCTTCAATCTGCTCAATATTTAATGTTGTACTCAAAAATCCAACAACTCCTCCATCACTCCTCTAACCTGTTCCATATTTGGCAACATGGCTTTTTCAAGCAATGAATTTAGAGGCACCGCCGGCAAGTCTTTTGCACCTAAGGTACGCACCGGTGCGTCGAGATGGCGGAATAATTCTGTGGCAATTCGACCACTCATCGCCTGCGCAAAAGAATTCATCAGTGGCTCTTCGGTTAATACAAAACATTTATTATGTCGCTTTACTGATGTGCTTATTGCTTCCCAATCATACGGATATAAAGTACGTAAATCCAAAATTTCAACTTGTCCCGGAAAGGCCTTTGAAGCATTTAATGCCCAGTGCACACCCATGCCATATGTAATCACCACCATGCTTTCACCATGATCAATTTTTTCTTGTTGGGCATGTTGGAATATGCGTGCCTTACCTAACGGAATAATATAATCTTCAGCAGGTTGAATAGTTTTCGCTGCAGCTGTTCCCGGTACCTTGCTCCAATACAATCCTTTGTGTTCAAACATAACCACCGGGTTTGGATCATAAAAAGCGCCTTTGAGTAATCCCTTCATATCAGCAGCATTACTCGGGTATACTACTTTAATACCTTTTATTGCCGTTATAGAACTTTCAATTGAACCTGAATGATAAGGACCGCCGGAACCATAGGCGCCAATGGGCACACGAATGATACTCTGCACGTTCCATTTGCCATTGGTGAGGTAATAGGATTTCGATAATTCAGAAACTAATTGATTAACGCCTGTCCATATATAATCGGCAAACTGAATTTCAACAACCGGTTTAGCACCTGTTGCACTCATACCCACCGTTGAACCAACTAAATACGCTTCCTGAATGGCAGTATTAAATACGCGATGATCACCATGCTTGGCGGCTAATGTGGCTGCTTCGCGAAATACACCACCTAATCGTCTCCCTACATCCTGACCATAAAATAAGGCCTCCGGATGTTTCGATAAAATTTCATCCATCGCAAATAAAGCGGCATCCACCATCGGCACCGGATCAACACCAGCAGGTTCGCGTGTGCCTTGCTCTTCGGTAATGGGTGTTGGTGCAAATTCATGTAAATGTACTGTAGCCGGATCTGGGTCAGGCGATGCGAGTACTTGTTTGAAATCATCGCGTACCTTGCTTTCCGCCTGTTGTTCAATTTCGATAATTTCCTGATTGGAAATACCGGCATCTATTAATAACTGGCGCAATCGTGGCAGTGGATCGCGTGCGTAATGTTCCCGTAAATTTTCTTCTGTGCGATACATTTCCATCCGCACACCACTTGTATGATGGCCTAATAAAGGAACTTTAGCATGTATTAATATCGGCTTGCGGTTAATGCGTACATAACCAATAGCATCTCTTACACATTGCCAGCTCTCTGCAAAATCTGCACCATCTACGCGCACCCTGCGCAGTCCTTTGAAGCCAGCCGCATATTCATACGCATCCATCGTGCGCGCTTCTTCACGCGAAACAGAAATACCCCAATCATTATCCTGCACTAAATAAATAATCGGCAATTGTTTTAAAACAGCAAATTGCAAGGCTTCAGCAACTTCACCTTCCGTCATGGCACCATCACCAATAGAACATACTACAAGCGGATGTTCTTGTGCGGTATCCAATAATCCCTGTTGTTC
>JAKQVC010000110.1 GCA_029571985.1 Bacteroidota bacterium
CAATACCACCTTTCACCTGCGCATAACAAATGCAGCCGGTATACTTGTTTACAATAATCCTGAGTATAAAAATAATCAACAAGTCAACTTACTGGATATACCGGCGGGGCTCTATCAATACTCAATAAACAATGCAGATAATTTCCATCAATCGGGTTCTTTCGTGAAAATTGAATGAGAGGTGAGTGCCTGCTATGAAGTGAAGATTTTCGCAGCGCAGCGGAGAATAGATTCTACTTCATAGGTGAGTGCCTGCTATGAAGTGAAGATTTTCGCAGCGCAGCGGAGAAAAGATTCTACTTCATAGGTGAGTCGTGAAATGAGTAGTGCGACTTTGTCGCAGTGTGATTTAATATCATCGTATTTAGCTCTGCTTTCGACGAAGTCGATTACCTGCATTCGTCTCACTACTCACTACCCACTACTCACTACCTTTTCGAAGTATGCTGTTGATGTGATATTATTTCAGGAGAAAACAAATCACCTCATCCTATCCATCGACCTCACCAAATCTTCATCTTTTTTGATGTTATATCTGGCTAGTAGAGCGCATAGTATAATGGCAACCGGTACACCGATGATTACAGGTAATTGCAGGTTTTCGCCTTCGGTGCGCACGTAAGCGAATAATCCCAGCACCAAAGCGAGCATCATTGTGGTTATACAGAACCGCATTTGCACTTTGCGGTCTTTATACATGGCAATAATAAAACCTTGCAATAAGGCGATGCCGATGGCTACGGCTGCAGCAAAAATATTATCCTTGCCCTGTACACCATCAGCAATATCAAGAAACAAGAAAGCTACAGCTATAATACCTGCTAATACGAGAAATACGGTTTGAATACGTTGCCACATATAGGGTTCAATTTGACACAAAGATAGGCATACCAACCAATTCCCCTACCTTTGCATCATGCGCTATTTTGCAGAAATTGCTTACCGGGGCACCCATTATGTTGGCTGGCAGGTTCAACCGAATGGCATCAGCGTGCAGGAAACAATCAACAAGTGCCTCCGGACCATACTCCGCGATGAAGCTATCGCCTGTGTCGGATGTGGTCGCACGGATGCAGGTGTGCATGCCACGCAGTTTTATTTGCACTTCGATACCAGTACAGTATTGCCGGAAAATTTCCTCCTGCGCATCAATACCGTGTTACCTGACGATATCGCTTTTATTCGTCATTTCCCTGTTGCCGAAAATGCACACACCAGATTCGATGCTACTTTGCGCGCATACGAATATGTCATTTCCTTTGAAAAAGATGCTTTTGGGCCCGACAGAGTATTATGGCGTCATTTCCGCGATCTGGATTTTGAACTACTGCAGGCCTGTTGTGAGGTGATGAAAAAATACAATGATTTCCCCTCCTTCTGTAAAAGCAAACAAGGTTCGAAAACAACAATCGTGAACCTGCAGGAAATTTATTGGCGAAAGGAAAGCGATACCTACATTTTATATATCAGCGCCGATCGATTTATTCGGGGCATGGTACGTTTAGTTGTTGGCGCCATGATACAGGTAGCCAGAGGTAAAATGACATTGGAGGAATTTGAAAGCGGTATTAAACGCGGCGAACGATTAAAACTGGCATTAAGTGCACCGGCACATGGGTTGTATTTAATTGCTGTTAAATACCCGTACGTATAAATTCCGCTTACTGCACAATAGACAATTTGGCAAATTTGAGCAGCAATTTCTTTTGCCCGCTTTTATCAAAGTTAATGGTAGCCATTAATCCTTCATTTTGCCCTTCCATTGCTGCAATGCGACCAAAGCCGAACTTTTGATGTTCTACCTGCATACCTACTTTTAATTCTTCCGGAAAAGCTGCCTGAAAAGTAGCAGATGGCGCATGCACATATTGTTGAACAGGTGCAACCGGTTTCGCCTTTGTTATAGGTGTGGCATCATATTGTTTCGAAGGTTTTTCGTCCTGCCACTTATTGCGGTTATACCCTACATAAGTGAGCAAATTTTGCGGTATCTCCTCCAGAAACCGGCTTGGTTCACAATATTCGAGGTTGCCAAATTTATACCGCGTAGCAGCGTGTGTGATGGTGAGTTTTTGCTCGGCACGCGTTACGGCCACATAAAACAATCGCCTTTCTTCTTCCAATTCCTCTCGTGAATTAACGGACATGCCGCTTGGAAATAAATTTTCTTCCATCCCCACCACAAACACACTTTTAAATTCAAGTCCTTTCGCTGCGTGAACCGTCATCAGCTTAACCGTTTCATCCTCATTACCCTCCTGATCGGCATCTGTGAGCAATACCACTTCTTGTAAATAAGTAGCCAGATTTTTTGCCGGTTGTTCCGCTTCCTGAGGCAGTAATTCCTGATAAAACGGAGAATTTACTTCATCCGGACTCACAAATTCTTTAATAGAGTTCAATAATTCCTGTACGTTTTCATATCGGCTTAATCCTTCAACACTTTGATCATTATACAATTCTTTCAGGATGCCTGTTGATTTCGCCACATGACTGGCCACTTCAAATGCATCTTTTGTTTCCATCATGGCACGGAAACTATTAATCATGGTAACGAAATCGCTGAACAATTTTCTGGTGCCGGCATTAAATGGCAGTAAATCGACATTTTCGGCCATCGTCCACAAACTTTTTTCATTATCTGCAGCGTAAACAGTCAGTTTTTCGAAAGAAGTTTTGCCGATTCCGCGCGCGGGATAATTGATTACACGCCGGAAAGATTCTTCATCATGTGGATTTACCGTAAGTTTTAAATAGGCGATTAAGTCTTTTATTTCCTTGCGTTGATAAAAAGACAAGCCACCATAAATACGATAAGGAATATTGAGTCTGCGCAATGCTTCTTCAAAAGAACGGCTTTGCGCATTGGTGCGATATAAAATAGCAAATTCACCATTTTTAAAATGGTCGCGCATGCGTTGTTCGAAAATGACATCCGCCACCATTTTGCCCTCTTCATTATCACTCATGGCACGAATAACCTTAATGGTATCACCTTCGGTATTGTCAGTCCAGATTTTCTTTTCGAGTTGATGGCGGTTTTTGCTGATGATATTATTGGCCGCCTCCACAATCACTTTTGTACTGCGATAATTTTGTTCGAGCCTATAGGTAACCACTTCCGGAAAATCCTTTTCAAAATTGAGGATATTCGCAATATTGGCTCCGCGGAAGGCATAGATACTTTGCGCATCATCACCTACAACGGCAATATTCTGAAACACATCCGCAATGCGGCGCACGATAGCATATTGCAGGAAGTTGGTATCCTGAAACTCATCGATCATCACATATTTAAACCGGTGCTGATATTTATACAAGGCATCCGGAAAGCGTTCGAACAATTCGTGTGTTTTCAGCAATAAATCATCAAAGTCCATAGCGCCGGCACGAAAACATCGCTTGGCATATTGCTTATACACTTCTGCCATTTTCGGACGACCGTTGGCTTCATCCTCTGCTAAAAAATCGGCGTTATTGGCATAGGCATCCGGGCCAATTAAATTATTTTTTGAGATAGAAATACGATATAACACATAGCCCGGTTTATAGAGCTTGTCGTTTAATCCCATTTCTTTCACAATATTTTTCAGCAAATTTTTTGCATCCTCTGTATCATAAATAGTGAAATTGGAGGGATACCCCAATTTTTCAGCTTCACCGCGCAAAATGCGGCTGAATACACTATGAAAAGTACCCATCCACAAACTTCTTGCATCGCCACCCATCACCCGTTCGATACGATTTTTCATTTCGCGGGCGGCTTTATTGGTAAAGGTCAGCGACAGGATAGAAAAGGGGTCTACACCCTCCTGCATCAGATAAGCCACCCTGTAGGTAAGTACACGTGTTTTACCGGAGCCGGGTCCGGCAATAATCATGGTTGGTCCGTTTATATGTGTAACGGCTGCGCGCTGCGCCTCATTCAATGCATCCAGAAAACTGCTCACGGTACAAATTTAACGAAAGGGCAAGAGAATTATGCCATCGACTGCAATCCGTGTCGGTGCATAAAGTGCGGCATGCGAATGACCGGAGGGAACTGATGATAATGAAAAGGGATGCACATTTGATTGCGCATCCCTTTAAAGTAATGTTACTCTTTTATTGTTTGATGAATAGTTTTCTGCATGTTGCCGAACCATCATAGACAGCAACATAATATACACCATCAGGCAGGTTTCCTACAAATAATTGCGTGTCCGTAAATGTGCTTAACAGTTGTCCATTTGAACTGTGCAATTCGAAAAAATAATTTCCGTCAGCAGGTACGCTGAGTTCAATAAAACTGGTAGCCGGATTTGGGTGAAGCGAAACTGTTCGACTTAACAAATCATCTACATTTTGGATAATTACTTCCACGAATTGACATGCTGAAGTATCTATGCAAAAACCATCATCTATAATAACAGCATAACTACCTGTTTCAGTAACTGTGTACGATTGCTCTGTAGCACCGGGAATAATACTTCCATCTGCACAATTTATCCATTGATAAGTAGCGCCTTCCTGTTCAGCAGATAAACCATATTCCATATTGCTGATGACGTTGGTATTTATAGCGCACCATGAGATAAGGCAATATCCGCCCGCCCCATTTGCAGGTGCCCCGCCATTACCATTACCACCACCTCCACCGCCATAAACGGCACCTGGAGCAGCTGGATCTGTCACATTACAAAAATCATCTGTAAATCCTGCGCCCTTTCCACCATTGCCACCGGGTGCACCACCACTGAGACCGCCATCACCGCCGGGTGTATGACAGATACCTGTCCAAGCAATTGTATTACCGCCATTCAACCCATTTCCGGCAGGACCTGAGGCACCACCGCCGCCGCCACCGAAATAGGTGTAATAGCCACCACCTCCGGCTCCACCGCTATAATTTGCCACATTACCACCAGCACCTACTCCACCAGCTCCTCCGCCTCCAATTTCAGGATTGGGTACTGAAATACCGTTTTCGCCTCCTGTTGCTGCTAAAAAACCTTCTGCTGTTGTAGTACCGGCAAGGGCGCCTGATCCTGGTATGCCAATTATGATATTAATGGTTTGGCCGGGTTCAACAGTATAATTTCCACTGGCATAGCCGCCACCGCCGCCACCGCCCGTGCCATTATATCCACCTGATCCGCCGGCGCCTACCGCTTCAATAAATATTTCAGTCACACCATCCGGTACTGTAAAAGAGCCATTTGCTATAAATTCCTGACTGCCCGATTGTGCGAATACAGGTAATGAAAACAAACAACAAATGATCAAGTAGAATTTTTTCATAGTTCAGGTTTAGTCATTAAAGATAGGCTAAAGTTTGCAGGCATTTATTCATCTTTTGTAAACACACGACCTATTAACATCACCAGAAACAATACGCCCCAAACCGATTCAATAAGTGCCAGGTTGCGAAATACATGCGATGTAGCAGTATATACACTGCCTGTGCCGGAGAGGCTGCACAAACTAAAATAAAGTGCTTCAGCATACGATTCGTAGCCGGGGGAGAGTTGCACACCAAGTGCTGTATGATCAATTAATAAAAACAATTCGTAAAAACTGGCCCAGCCAATGGCAATAAGCAGATAAACTGCTGTTGAGCCCCAAAGCCTATCTTTTAAGGAAAGTTTATCTAAATAAATATCCTGTAGTCCTAAACCGATCATATAACATTCCAGTGCACACAGGAGGATATGCACGGTAAAGAGCAAAGGAATATAAGCCGCCCCGATAGAAAAAAACGGATTCAGCGCAACAACGGAACATGCTGCAATAACCCATATCCAAACGGCCAGAAATTTTCTTATAGCTAAATTAGGCTGGAGGTGTTTACCGAGTTCATATAAAATAATCAAATAAAGTGCTTCTGGTATAAGCAGCATACCACGAACGGGGGCACCATCATCAGCCATTCCCAGCCAAGTAGCAAAATCGCCCATCAGCAAAACACAGAAAATCAGTAGTATTTCAACGACTGCTACCTGTCTGTAATTCTTTTCAGGGAGCTGAAACGCCCTAAGGGGTTTGATGGCCATGGACTAAAAATAGCTTATTTGTATGACAAAATTATTATGCACCAAATCGCTTGATACACAAAATAGTTAGCCGGGAAATGCAATTTTCTCCCGCAGATGTACGCAGAGTTGCGCAGAGAAATGCCTGTATTCATCTGCGTTTATCTGCGGGATCTGCGGGAAACCATTTTTTGCCAGGATGGAATTCAAAGTGTCGACGTGTCGATGTGCCGACGTGTCGACGTATCAAATGCATTAAACCCCAGAGGGACGACACAACTGCTTATTTCGAAGCGCCAAATCTGATTCAATTATTATTTCAGGAAACGGTAAGGCGGTGATTCGGGAAGTTGCGAGAAAAAATTCAAAGTGTCGACGTGTCGATGTGCCGACGTGTCGACGTATCAAATGCATTAAGCCCCAGAGGGGGCGACACACCCACTAACAAGCACGCACAGCACTAAAACAAAAGCCCCATAGGGGCGGCACAACGGCTTATATCGAAGCGCCAAATCTGATTCAATTATTATTTCAGGACAGGTGGAGTTGTACGCAGAGTTGCGTAGAGATAATTCCTGCATTCATCTGCGTGCATCTGCGGAATCTGCGGGAAAGCTTTTTTTTGCCGGGAAGACGGTGAGTCGGGAAGTATATGCGGTATGCACGTATGGGAAAAGGTGGAAATGCTAAAAATTTGTCGCAAAAGATTAATCCAAATTGGTGGAGATTTGTTGTACCAAAATACGCAATTCAATTCCATGAGCGTTATGCATAATAATCAATCCACCTACATGTTAAGAGGAGCATTTTTTAGACCTCTCCTGATTATCACACTCACTATTTTTACATGCAGTAGTTGCTCGAAAGGTTTAGGTAAATGCGATGCGACAACAGACTGCACCGTTGTTACCTTTTCGGGTACGATTCAGCCACTTGCCGAAAGCAAATGTGCCATTAGTGGTTGCCACAGTGGTAGTTTCGATTCGTATAGCAACCTTTCATCCCTGGCTGAAAACGGAGATTTATTTCAACAAGTCATTGAAACCGAAAACATGCCCGATGGCAATGTTTCGATGAGTTGTGAAGAGCGCGCGCAATTCCAATGCTGGATAGATGCCGGTGCGCCAAATAATTAATAGGATAAGCAGGAAACCTGTGCCGGCAATTTATTCTACCGTAACAGATTTAGCAAGATTTCTGGGCTGATCAACGTTTCTGCCTAAAATTACAGCGATGTGATAAGCCAGCAATTGAAGCGGAATTACACTTAATAAAGGTGTAAGTGATTCCTCCGTATCCGGTATGCGAATAACGTGTTCTGCCATCTCTTCTATTACCTCATCATTTTCGCTGATAATGGCAATAATGCGTCCTTTTCTGGCACGAATTTCCTGGATATTGCTCACAATTTTATCATGCGCACTCATATTGGTTGCCATCACCACAACCGGCATATTTTCATCAATTAAAGCAATAGGACCATGTTTCATTTCTGCAGCCGGATAACCCTCTGCATGGATATAACTGATCTCCTTCAATTTCAATGCGCCTTCAAGTGCAACCGGGAAATTATATCCCCGACCGAGGTATAAGAAATTCTGCACATGTGCATATTCTTCAGCAATCTGACGGATATGGGCATTTGATTTTAATACTTCCTGCACCTTTTCCGGAATCTTGCTCAATTCGATAGCAATACTTTGATATTTACTTTCTGTAATCGTTCCGCGTTTGCGGCCTATTGCTAAAGCCATCAATGTGAGCACAGTAACCTGAGCCGTAAATGCTTTTGTGCTGGCTACACCAATTTCAGGACCGGCATGTGTATAGGAACCTGCATGTGTTGCACGTGGAATGGAAGAACCAACCACATTACAAATACCAAAGATGGTTGCGCCTTTTGTTTTCGCTAATTCAACCGCGGCTAAAGTATCTGCAGTTTCTCCACTTTGCGAAATCGCAATCACAATATCATCTTCATTAATCACCGGATTGCGGTAACGGAATTCAGATGCATATTCTACTTCAGTGGGAATGCGTGCAATATCTTCAAATAAATATTCACCCACCAAACCGGCATGCCAGGAAGTTCCGCATCCGATAATAATCATGCGTTTGGCATTGGTGAGTTTTTTCTCGTATTCTTTTATGCCACCCAAAACGATGGTATTGCGTGAGCCGATTAATCGACCGCGCATACTATCCATAATCGAATTTGGCTGCTCATAAATTTCTTTGAGCATATAATGATCATACCCACCCTTCTCAATCATATCTAGTTGCATTTGCAATTCCTGGAGGTAAGGGGTGATGGTTTCGTTATGGATGGTAATAATTTCTAAACCTTTATCGCGACGCACAATCGCAATTTCCTCATCATTGAGATACACTACATTGCGCGTATATTCAATCAGCGGACTTGCATCTGAGGCCACAAAATATTCACCTTCGCCGATGCCCACCACCATGGGAGATGATTTGCGTGCCGCGATGAGCATATCCGGTTCATCTTTAGAAACAATGACGATAGCATAGGCGCCGATAACCTGATTAAGTGCGATGCGGACTGCCTCTACTAAATCTACTTTTTCATTTAGCTGAATATCCTCAATGAGGTGAATCAGTACTTCTGTGTCGGTATCCGATAAAAATGCGTGCCCGCGTTTTTTTAATTCTGTTTTAAGCGGCGCATAATTTTCGATAATGCCATTGTGAATGATGGCAAGATTTTTCGATTCACTTACGTGAGGATGTGCATTGCGCGTATTGGGTTCACCGTGCGTTGCCCAGCGGGTATGGCCGATACCACAGGTGCCATGAGTGTTTTTGCCTTCCGTTTCCTTTTCGAGTTCAGAAACCTTTCCGGCAATTTTATAAATGCGGAGGTCGCCATTAATTAATGCCACACCTGCACTGTCGTACCCGCGGTACTCTAAACGGTGCAGGCCTTTAATCAGGACCGGATAAGCCTCCCGATGCCCGATATAGCCAACAATACCACACATAGTGTTACTTGTTTATAGTTGTATAGGTAATACTTAAGCGCGGCTTGAATTCGTCACGAAAACTTTGAGCGCCCCCTAAAGTTACGGCATTCGGCATTCGGTTTCCGGGATAACATATCAACGCAAATCCGTTATTATCGATATCACCATCTATGATATCCTGCACGTGTCGGGTTATTGTATAGCGATACTCATAAACCGTTCGTCCGGTTTTATCCTGAACTGTTTTAACAGCAATACCCCCAATATTTGACTGACCGAAATTATCGTCAACGATACTGCTATATACTTCGAAGCTATACAGGTTTACATAATAGAAGTTATGTCCATTTGAATCCAACTGGACCAGACCCACTTTAGGCGGAGCCGGGAAAAAATAGGCGCCGTCATTTGTCATGGTAAATACCAACTCAGCCTTATTGATAGACACATCTTTAAAGTCGGTTATCGTTGGCAATTTGATTATGGTTCTCAGTCCGCCAAAACCCTGCACATAAGTAAAGGCATTTCCATTGATGGTATCCTGACCCATCAGTGCCGCATATGCGTCAGTTTCAGTGCCATAGGTATGGGTGAAGCCATTGACATTTACACCCGTTAGCGGAAATACTAAGCTCAAAGAATCTGCTTCACTATTATGATAATAAATGCGCACGCCGGAAATAGACGATCCCAGGTCGAACAGCATCACACCGTTTGCAAAGCCATCGGTAACATCCGGACGGATACAAATACCCTGCAGATATTCAATAAAAGAGGTGTCTGATGCCAGCACATTCGTGTCCAGTTGAGTAATGTTTGCTGCGAATGAATCTGACAATTTGATGCGGAGATGTGACTCCCATTCAGAGCCATCGGCCAGGTAAACACTATCCAGAAAATTCGCCTTAAAATTCTCCTTGCGTCCGATTGGAATAGGCAGGGTGCGGAATTTTACATCAGAATAATAATTTCTGCTCGACGACATCGGCTCCGACATCCGATATACATTTACGGTATGCAATGCTGTGGTATCGCCGTGGTATAAAGCATAATCCAGCGTAAGTACCACACTGTCTATGCCAACAGATTCTCCAAAAAACACGTTTGCGGCCGGTAGTCGCAATTGGCTGTAGATACTGGCAGTTGATTCACCATACCTGTCGTTTTTCAACGAGCCGAGGGCATAATAAATATTCTGGCTGGTAACAACCGAATCATCGTATGCCGTATAGGTAATAATCTTACAGGTATCTACCTGAATAGAATTCAGCAAATCCTCCTCAGGAAGGAGGTCTTTACCGAGAAAATTGTCTTTGTCGCAAGATGCCAGGATGATCAAACACCCACACATCATCAGAAACGCCCGATTCATCCAGCTTATAACGGAGTTATTGAAAAATTATTGATAGAGTTCGTTATAAAATGCAGCATATTTCTGCAAATATTCTTCTTTCGCAAAATCCAGCACCGGTTTGCCTAACGTTTTAACGTATTTTGACAAATCTTTTTCCAGATCCGAAGAGCCGATAATAACGCCGTCGGCATATTTAGCACCGCCCTTACTGAGGCCGCTGTGGTTAAAATCCTTGTATTCGCTCAAATGCTCTTTTTCAATATGGGTGCTTATTGGCGCTTTTTCGAGGAACTTCTCTTTGGAAAGTTTTTCCTCATGCACGCCTTTATACATGCTGTATACTACTTTGGCATTTTGGAATACCGGTTCGTTTTTATAGGTAGTTTTAATATACAGGGGGATGAGGCTGGTCATCCATCCGTGGCAGTGAATGATATCCGGTGCCCATTGGAATTTCTTAACTGTTTCAAGTGCTGCCTTACAGAAGAACACCATACGTTCGGCATTATCCTCAAAAAACTTGTTTTGGTCATCATGAAAAACATGTTTCCGCTTGAACAAATCGTCGTTATCGAGAAAATACACTTGCATCCGGGCGCCAGGCACTGAGGCTACTTTGATGATGAGGGGATAGTCGTCATCATTTAAAATAATATTCATACCACTTAATCGAACCACTTCGTGCAGTCGGTGGCGGCGTTCGTTAATAGTTCCGTAACGAGGCATGAGCACACGAATTTCATTTCCCTGGTCCTGGACATATTGAGGTAATTCACGGGCAATATCGCCAATATCAGAACCATTTAGGTAAGGCTGCATTTCTTGGGTGATAATCAGCACACGCTTCTTTTCCATAGGCAAAGATCTGTTTCAGTACAAATTGGGGATAGATTTCCCTAATCTCCTCAGAAGGTTAATTTTGAGCCGCAAAGTTACAAAATAGTTACCAGTATTTAATTATACAACTCAAACCCGGACTTTTTTAACAAAGGGTTACTTTTGTCCAAAACCTTTGCCAGTATTGCTATGCAGGTGATTACCCGGCGCTCGGCGCTAACTCCGCTCCTACTCCGCCTACGGGCCGAAGGGCACACGATAGGCTTCGTTCCTACCATGGGAGCGCTGCATGAGGGCCATATCAGCCTCGTAGCCGAAAGCCGCCAACGGGCCAGTATTACTGTAGCCAGTGTATTTGTGAACCCCACACAGTTTAACGACCCGGCCGACCTTGAAAAATACCCCCGACAGCCGGAACAGGATGCTCAAATGCTCGAAAAAGCGGGTTGCGACTACCTGTATCTCCCCGGCGTGGAGGATGTTTACCCGAACGGGACGCAGGGAGGCCCTTTATTTGACCTGGGCGGCCTTGATACCCGTTTAGAGGGTGCGAGCAGGCCCGGCCATTTTGCAGGCGTGGCACAGGTAGTACAAGTTTTGGTGGAAACGGCGGTGCCTGATTACCTGTGTATGGGGCAAAAAGATTTCCAGCAATGCATGGTGGTGCAGGCCCTGTTGCAGCAGATGCGGGCTGAATTTGACCGAAAAGCCGCCGCCGCCCAAGATACCCTTCAAGAGTCGGAAACTGAAAGCCTGCTATGGACGCCTCATCATACCTCGCTGGTGATTTGTCCCATTATCCGCGAAGCACATGGTTTAGCGATGTCGTCGCGCAATGTGCGTTTATCGCCTGAACTTCGGCTGAGAGCCGGCGCAATTTACGCGACCATGCAATACGCAGCTTCGTTATTACCCGTATTGTCCATAGATACCATCAGTCAGGTTTGCACCGAAAACCTCAATGCAGAGCCTGATTTTAAGGTCGACTACTTTTTATTGCTGGATGCGGCTGGTTTGCAGGCGGTGCATGCCCAAACCACAGAGATTGTTATCATTACAGCCGTGCTAGTTGGCGGTGTGCGGTTATTGGATAATATGGTAGTTGCCTATCCGACTGTTTAAGCCTTTAACAAACCGCTCAATATTTTTTGTTGGTAATGGCCTCTTTGAAAGGTATATCGCCGGTTCCATTCGGGTTGGTGTAAACAAATACGCGCATGCTCCGATGCGTAGGTACAATGGCAGAAAATGTTGCCTGCATATAGGCACATTCCACTTGCTGCCTGAATTGATCATTATTCGGAATAAATACATCTACACAAACACTTTCATTTGAAATTTCAGTCAGGAATATTTCAAAAATAATACTATCTGCAACATGGTTTCGAATCGTGTCATTTATCTCGCTATACACTGCACTGCCATTAAATGTATCGTACGGATTAGCGTCTGAAAGGATATAATTTTGAATGGCATAAAACGCATCTGCAGTCATTGCATATCCGCAAACCGGTGTTGGTGTTGGATATGCATTCGGAGTTTTACACGCAAACATGCTGATACCGACAAACATCCAAAAACATGTAAAGTGAAAAAACGAAAATCGATTATGCATGATATCAGCAGGGGTTATTTAAAAGTCTCCAAATCCCAGTGCTTTTTCCTGAGCTTACGTTTTCGTGCAAGTTCGGCACCGGTGTAGGAAACCTGTTGCTTATTGGTATAAATCGTATAAGGATCAATAAAAATCCAATCCTGCATATCGCATCCGGTGTATGCTACTGAAGCTATGGCCCTTTTTAATTTCAGTACACGTCCGTTATCCGGGTTAATATAATAACCATTTAAATCCATAATTCTTGGGTCATAGCTGGTGGGCATCCAGGGATCGTGTTGTGGATAGCATTGGACTTTGCAGGCACCTTTTCCCAAATAGAGGACCGGCTCTTTATTATCGATTAACCTGAAGGATGCAACGGGATACACTAAATGTCCGGACCATCGGTCCATAATATAAAACTCGATAACGGAGGAGTCATTGCATTTGCCGTTGATAACAAAATTTGTTTGTATATAGGTTCTGCCGGCCAAGTCTTCATAATAGGTTTCGCCTGTTTCGCGTATGCGCATGCACAGGACTTTATCTTGACTGGCATAAGTCTCTGCCCTTGCAAAAACGGATACCTATTTAAAATTAAAATAATAAGATACCTTAACTACTTCACTATCCGGCACAATCTCAAATTCATCATATTGAGCTTGTACAGATTCGACGGCAAACAGTAAACAAAGCAAGCTTACACAGCAATTTAATTTCATCTGAGCAATCATACGCCATTAAACAATTAAACGACCTCTGAATCCGCGCGCAGCATAATAAGATTCAGCGCCGTTATGATAAATAAATACCCTTCCAAATCGGTAGTCGCCAAAAATTGCGCCTTTCAATTTGCGTATGTTATCCGGCGTGCTGAGCCAACTGCTGGTTTTCTGATCAAAGTGACCCAGTGTTTGCAGATGCTGATACTCATCTTCGGTGAGCACGCTTATCCCCATTTCAGCAGCCATACCGATGGCGCTGCCTTTGGGTTTATTTTCTTTTCTGGATTCCAGGCTGTCCGGGTCATAGCATAAACTCCTTCTTCCGGAAGGACTTTCAGGTGCACAGTCGACAATAATTAAAGCGCCGGTTTTTTTGTCGCGGCCAATTACATCAGGTTCTCCGCCGGTGCGTTCCATTTCTTCTAACGACCACAATGCTTCTGCATTAGCCGACAATCGCTTTTCGACATCTGCCCATTTGATGTCTGCATGCCGAGGCATGTTATTTTCGAAACGTGTTTTCAGGATAGCCAGCAGACTTTTTGCTGCGGAGGCTGATAGACTGTTTTTCTTCTTAGCGGGCATGGTGCATTATTTTTTTACTTCTGAATGTAATTTTGAATGTGAGATTACCTCATAATCGCATGCAAATATGGTTTAAGGAATGCACAATTGTCAATTTTTTAACCATTAATTACATAGGTCAAGGGAGTGCATCTTCCTCAACCAACAATAAAAATCCGGCATATATCGCATTATGTAAAATCGTAGCGTGGTCTTCATGGCGCATGAGACGAAAATGCGCTTGAATATCCCCCTGAACACCAAAAGATTTTTTGCAGATGGCAAATAACTTGCGCGCATCCTTTCTCATAATACGCGGCTCTTGTTTACCTACGGCTATATATACGAATGGGGGATATAAATTTGTTGTTTGGTTGAGCAACAGGCTATCTGCCTCTTCCAACAGTCGCTCATTATCCCACCACAAACTTGGACTCACAATAAAATAATGCGTAAACAGTTGCGGCTGCTTTAAGAGCATTTCCGTAGCCACCAAACCACCTAAGGATTGCCCAATGAGCATTCTGGTGCCATTGCCATGATACTGAGATTCAATATACGGTTGCAATTCAGCGCCAACAAATTGCATAAAATGATTTGAATACCCGGTTGATGGAAATTCTTTTGTGTAAGTAGAGTCTTGTGGCCAAAAGGTAAAATCACGTTTCCTGTCCACATTTACAATTCCGACTACAATACATGGATGCATGTCATACATCAGGTTGAAGAATTGCACTAAACCTGTGATATGGATAAAATCCTCATCCAAACCCCCATCTAACACATACAAAACCGGATACAAACTGTCCGGATGATAATCAGCCGGGAGATAAATATTCAGCAATCTATCTTCATTTAATGCTGCTGAATGAATGATATGCTGTTCTCCGATAACGAGTGGTTGACTCACCTGCGACCAGATCACGTTACACCCCAGACACAGGCAGAGCAATAGAAAACACGACTTCATGCACCAAAGATACCTGATACCTGAACAACCGCAGGCTATTTGTCATACAAAAATGGAAGACAGTCGTACTTCGAAAACATGAATGACAAAGTAAGACTTTTATCAGGTAATCTGCATGCCATGTATATCCACTGTTGCAAAGGTTTTCTGCAATGCTCCAACCTCTAAAGATTTGCCAAACGTATATGTGCTGGATGTGGGAAATGGGATGGTTCCGGTTGAATGAAAATCTGAAAAGTTTTGCACCACATGCATACTGCCGGAAACAACTTCCGGTACAAATGTTTGTTGTTGTATCAAACAGGTTACAGGATCAATATGGAAATGCTGAACTCTGCAATGTGTATGAAAGGTTGGTGGAAATTCAGCAGTTAAAACGCATGGTGTTTTTTCTGACCAATGGATATCATCTCTTGTAAGTAATGCAGGAAATGCGAGGATATTCCACAACAGATATCCAGCCACATAGGTCATGTCTAAATCATCCCAATAAAATAAACGTCGGCCATAAGGGAAATACATACGCGCATTATATCTTTCCCGTTTAATAATACCTTCAGAATTTTCAATGTGCACGGTATCGCCATCGAGTACACCGGAATATCCTAAATCATTTCCGATAGGTGTGATTTTAATGTATTGATGCTGGATATCCATCTCCAAAATGGCATTTTCCAATTTCGGTCTGCGTTTAAGCATCAATCCAATTCCCGACAGCGAAAATTCTGCAGTCATTTCAGAAGCCTTTGTCCAAAGTGTTGCACCGCCATAGGCTTCCAATACCCGCAAGGCTAATGGTGTATGTGTCATGTCGTGTCCATAAAAAAAGCATGGCTTCAATGCAATGCTTTGTCGTGTGCAGTAAAAATACACAAATTCTAACCGCTTAAGCAATGGGTATAATTAAGCTGCTTTCAGTTTTGCACAATTAATCAAGAACACAAATAATAGTTTCAATTTATTACTATTTGTGACATTCTTGGTAATCGCTTGATAGGTAATACAAAATGCAGGAGCCGGGAAGGCGGGAAGACGGGAAGTTGAGGAGGATGGTATCAGGTATCAGGTAGGTAGTACCAATAAAACTTTCTTCTAATTCACCACTCACTACTCACCATTCACCACTCACTATTCACCACTCACCACTCACCCACTCACCCCTCTCCCCTCACCTTTCTTCTGCTTCTTTTTTTATGTGTTCAAGAACCCTGTTGTGAATTGAGTGGACGATATAGTCGCTCCAGAGATTCCAATAAAATGCAGGGCGGATTTTTGAAATATACCAGGTTGTACCTTCTAATAATGTTGTGCCATCCGGTTGTGGTGTCAGGATAAACTGTCCGCGTTGCGATTCCCAGTATCCATCTAAATGTTTTGGTTGGATAGGATATGGACTTACTTCATGCATAGGTGCGGGATGTTCGATTACATCAAATGCCAGTTTGCGGGGTTCATCCCAAACAGTAATTGGTTCTACGAAGGGGCCTGTAGAAAAATAACATTTCCGCACAGCGCCAACACCGGAGCCGTCGATAGTTGCGTGCGTCGGATAGGCGATTCCTGCATTAAAAATAAAGGAAGCCGGCTCGTCCAGTGTATCGAATTGCACAACTTGCTGCCAGACTTCTTCAGCCGATGCATGCACAATAATACTGGTAACAATTTTACGTTCGTTCGCACCCGACTGCACCATATGCTCGGCACCCATGAATATGGGCATTAATATGAACAGCCACCAAACTGATTGTAAACCGGAACTTTTAAATCCCTCAAAGTACACATACTTCGCAATTAAATATCCGAATAGGGTGCACACTATGCCAATGGGCATGGCCATTAATATACATATTAATCCATCCAGCGCAAAAATCAGCAGTAAACCGGCATACACACATAAGGCTGCTATCGACACCCAGGCGAGGCTCAATTCATCGGAATACCTGTTTCGGGCATATATCACAGTGCTCGCATAACCCATTACAATGGGCAACACAATAAAAAGTCCGATAGCATAATCTGAAAACAATTGCAGACACATCCATGTGCACAGCGCTCCGAAAATCGGTACACCATAAATGCTCAGGAACTTTTGTGTTGAATAATTCTTTGTTTGTTCTTCTGACATATACTTTTTTAAACTTAAACAAGGCGCATCATTGCAAAAAAATCACTAATAACAAAAATGAAACGGGTATTCCTATTGCAATATAAGTATCCTTTGAGTTGATTTTAAGTGCGGTTTTAACTTCCGGCTTTAACAATAAATATCCCAAACCCATCAATAAGCAAATGGCAGCTGTAAAAAGAACTGAATCATATTTGTTATGATAATAGGGGTTAGGCTTAAAAATGCCTATAAACAACAAATAGCCAATATTTACGATACTCAATCCAAAATATATGACCAGTATATACCAACCGGCTTTTTTTAAGCGATACAGTAACAAACCTCCAACGCCCATCACCAGCGAGGTTAACAATTTATACATTATGGTATCATCAAACCATGGGTAAATAACGTAACTCCAGCTCCATTCCCATAAAGCCGCCAGTAGCAATGGCACACTGATTGCGCAAATCAAAATCGCGATGCGTCGACTCATTCTTTTCGAGATTGCAAGGCGCTGTTCATGCCCGGGAATTGGCGCATCTAACACATCACTATTCAACATGGTAGCCGGAGCATGTTGCTTAGTTTTTTTCTTCAAAGCCAATTGTTCAGCAGCCATCAATTTTTCGAATACAGCAGCAATATAGGTCTCAGGAATCTGCCGCTTCTGCAATTCGTTGCGTGCAACTTCAACTGCATCCTGAACATAATCTTCCGGTTTGAACAGCACGGCACATAAATCTTCATCAGACCATGTGGCATATTTATCCCGAAGTTCAGACTTAGAATACAGTACATTAATTCAGGCAATAGGTTTTATAGAGCTTCACCACCTCATCACCGTACATTTGCGTAAATCCTTTTTCGAGTGCTTCCATAAACTGTTCGCAGGCCTTATCATTTTTACCCATCGCCACATAAATAAGTCCTTTATTGCGATAAGCCCATGAGTTGAGTGGATATAATTTTATACTCTGATTAATATCTTCCATCGCACCTTTGGTATCACCAATTTGCAGTTTACTGTAGCTGCGGTTGCTAAAGGCAAATGCATCAGCACCACCTTCTCCGGAACTTGCTTCCAGAATTTTATCAAAGCAAACAATAGCCCCTTTATGGTCACCCATATTTTGCAATTTGAAACCGATATTATTATAGATGTCAATATTAGTTGAATCAATTTCCAGCACGCGATAGAAATAATATAAAGTTGAATCGCCTTTACCGATTTCATCCATCACACCTCCTAAATTGATACATACACCAATATCATTTGAATCAATTTTATACGCCTCCATTAAATCTTCATAAGCCTCATCGAACCTTCTCACCATTGAAAAAGCGGCTGAACGGTTTACCAGCACCCGCAATTTAGCAGAATCATTCTGTGCATAATTATAGGCAAGGTTATGCCATTTAATACCTTCATCAAACGCGCTATATTCTACCAATAAAGTGCCTTTGGTGGTGCACAAATCGGAATTATTCGGAAACATATTCAGCCCAGCATCACAGGCATCAAGGCTTTCAATATACTTTTTAGCGCCTTGCAGGGCCAATGATCGCAGGATATATCCCCCCACATTGAGCGAGTCTGTTTTTATAGCTTTATCTGATAAACTGATAACCTCTCCATAATTGCCGGCGTTATACAAATCGGATAATGTGGAACTGATTTCATCTGCTGTTTGAGCGCTTACGGACAGGCAGCTTATAAGCCACAGGAGGGTGATGTATGCCTTCATTATAGGTTATTTACCCATCAAATATACCTTATTTTGGATTTAATTTTAAATAACTGTTTTTAAAAAAGTTAATCCGGACTTTTAGATTGGTATATCATTTTATCTACCTTGAAGAATGCAGGCATTATTTAATTTTAATATCCGATATTCATGTATACATGTTCAATCTAATTATTATTAAGGGCGCAGAACATACATAACACCAAATAGAATTATAATTTGAGGGATGCAAAAGGGTTAATTTTCATGATCAAATATTTCCAAACATATCTATTCAAGATTCAATAAATTAGGATAAACTAATAATTCAGCCTCAACCCAGCGCCCCAACCCATGTCGCTGTCGTAATGGGCGGAGAACGATGTGTTTCGGGACAATGTGTAACTCAACCCACTCATATATTCCAGATCGCTATTCACCATAAGATGCATCCGCAATCGCGGTGTAAGCGGAATATCGTCACGCCTCAACTGTATCCGTACATTGCCATCAGTATACACTTCCGCCTGCATCTCCACCAGCATCGGTAGCAAATAAGTAAAACCTGCGCTTAATAATGCACGGTCATTCTTGGTATTGGTCTGACCAAAAAGATTCGTTTCCTTTTCATCATCACCTGTGTCGCGATAGCGCCAGTCGTAACCCACCAAAGGCATGAACCATTGCATCACACCAAAATATCTTCCGAGGTGCAATTCGGTTTCATACCCATGATGATCACTGTATCCGAGACGCCATTCGGCACCGAGCGACCAGCGCGTATTTTGTAATGCGAGCATGCCATCATTACCGTTCGTTGCAAAATCATTGCTGAACATCAGATGCAGGGCGCGGTCGTCGCGATACAGTTTGCGGAGTGCTTTATCCGGATCCGGAATGAGTGGATTTTGCGGTTGATCGGCGTATGTAAAAACTCTGCCCATGCCGCTCATCATATGATATAGAATATGACAGTGGAAATACCAGTCGCCCTCCACATTGGCGAGGAATTCGATGGTATCGGTTTCCATGGGCATGATGTCGAGCACATTTTTTAATGGGGCGTATTCACCCTGACCATTCAGCACCCTGAAATCATGACCGTGTAAATGCATGGGATGGCGCATCATGGAAGCGTTATAGATGACCATGCGCACGATCTCGCCTTTGTGGATGAGAATTTTATCTTCTTCCGACAACACACGTCCGTCCATGCTCCACACGTAGCGCGACATATTACCCGTGAGTGTAAAACGCAATTCTTTTATCGGTGCATCGGCAGGTAAATTGGTCGGTTCCACTGCACGCAGCATGGCATAATTCAAGGTGATGGGCACACCGGATGTCACTGCTGTGTGTCCAATGTGTTCACTGTGGGCGGATGCGGGGCGTTGATAGGTGCCGGGCGACATTTCGGGATACATCACGGCATTCATGTCCATTTGCTTCAAACTCATGTGCATGCCCATGTCGTCCATTTCACCATTCATGCGCATCATATCATTCATCATTTGCATGCCGTCGAAATACGTGAGTGTGGGCCAGCGAAATGCCGGAATGGTGTCGCCGCTGCCCAGATACACAGAAGTGGTGCGCGTGCGGTCCTCCGATTGGATGAGCAGCTCATAGGTATGTCCATGCGGCACATCCACAACAATATCATACGTTTCAGAAACGGCGATCAGCATACGATCCACCTGTACCGGTTCTACGTCATTGCCATCGTTGGCCACCACTTCCAGCGGACCACCGGAATACGAGATCCAAAAATAAGTTGAGGCGCCGCCGTTGGCTATGCGAAAACGTATACGGCCGTGCGCATCGGGTATACTTTGTATCTCGCTGCCATTCGTCAACACGCGATCATACGCCACATCACTCACATCCATAGCGGCCATGCGTTTCCATTCGTTCTCCACTTTTATTCCGAATGCATCCGCGCCGATAGCTTCCGAATAACTCTGCACAGATCCTTTTTTAATAGCGAACCAATCCGTGCCGTTGCGCAACATGTGATGCACTTGTTCAGGTCGGATATTCGTCCAATCGCTTATGATCAACGGAACAGTAGGCAGATTATCGATACTGTTTCTTAGGGAAGGATCTGTTGAACGCTTATTAAAAATGACCATGCCATACATACCGATCTGTTCCTGCAAACCGGAATGGCTGTGATACCAGTGCGTACCGTTCTGGATCACCGGAAAGCGATACACATAACGTTCACCGGGAGCAATTGGCATTTGTGTTAGATAGGGCACACCATCTTCGCGGTTCGGGAGAAACACACCATGCCAATGCAGCGATGTACTTTCTTTTAGATGATTAAACACCACCACTTCTGCCGTATCCCCTTCAGTAAAGGTGAGTACGGGCATGGGTATCTGCCCATTCACGGCAATGGCGGGGCACTCTTTGCCGGTGTAATTCACAACCGTATCGCGCACGTGCAATTCATAGCGAACTACTTTTTGCGCTGAAACCAGTGGTGCCATCGACACCCATATGGCGAGCAGGATGATGTTCCGCATACTTTCCTTTTTGAGTTAATCTTTCATTTCTTTCACACTTCCGCAGGTGAGCATGGATGCTCCATAGTACGGATTCTCAATAATTTTTTCTCTGCTTACCCAGTACGCTTTTCGCATTGGGCAATACTGATAATAGTAAGTGCCACTGAGTGCATCGGATGCTTTTACCAGTTCCCAGATCGCAGGTGATATATTCGCGAATGCCTGGCGCTGCTTTTCAATGTCGCGGGTATCGGCGATGGTATGTGCGCTGCCCATAAGCACTTCGTACTGCTCTGTGCAGATCTTTTTCTCAGCTTTCGAGAGATCTTCTGTAACATGCAAAGCCGCTTTCAGCAATGCACCGGATCGTTGCGCTGCATCACTATCTCCTGCAATCAACGCATCCTTTATTGCAAGATAATGATTGATAATACGTTCAGCACCCTGTGCATGCAATTGTGTGGACAGAATTAATAGTAAAGCAATTACAGTTAATTTTTTCATGCTCTTAATTATTTAATTGGTTCGATATTAAATCCTGCTTTTTGCACGGCGGCGATCACTTCTTGTTCGGTGATACCTTCGGAATGAACCGACAGGATCTTGTCTTTACTCAGCGTGTCCACCTGCCAGTGGCAAATACCATCTGCCTGGTCGAGCACGTTGGTTACACGGGCTACACAGCCGCTGCAATTAATGTTGGTCTTGAATGTGTATACAGTTGCTTCACTGTGCATTGTCTTTTCCATAATTGTCATTTTTTATATTACAAAGTTGAGGTGCGTTTGCATAGGAAGTGTTACACCATTTTGGAAACGTGTTATAACATTTACGGGTGTGAAGCGGTCCATTTCAGGCGTAAACTATTGCTCACCACACTCACACTGCTGAGCGCCATGGCTGCACCAGCGATCATCGGATTGAGCAGGAAACCGGTAAAGGGATACAACACACCTGCGGCAATTGGTATACCAATGATATTATATATAAATGCCCAGAATAAATTCTGACGGATCGCGGCCACTGTTTTGCGCGACAGATATATAGCTGCAGGCAATTTCATCAGATCAGAAGTAATCAGCGTGATCCTGGCCACATCAAGTGCAATGTCGCTGCCTTTGCCCACGGCAATGCTCACATCAGCCTGTGCCAATGCGGTAGTGTCATTGATGCCATCACCTACCATGGCTACCACTTTGCCCTTTTGTTGCAATGTGCGGATATAGGCTGCCTTATCCTGCGGCAACATATCGGCTACCACATGCTGTATGCCTGCCTGCTGTGCGATGGCTTGTGCAGAGCGCTGATTATCACCGGTGAGCATATAGACAGCGATATGCATATCCTGCAAAGCTGAGATCGCTGCTGCGGATGTAGATTTAATGGTATCGGTCACTGCCACCGCTGCGCGCGCCACTTTTTCGTCGGCAAACCATACCAGCGTTTTGGCTTGTTCCTGCCATAGGGATGCCTTACTTTGTAATTGTTCAGGAATATCAATATGATTTTCACGCAGCAAGGCTATATTACCTGCATAAAACCACCTGTTGCCATAGGTGCCTTTCACACCTCGTCCGCTGATATTCTCAAAATCTGCAATGACAACTGATGCAGTTCCCTGTAGATGTTCAACAACGGCAGCCGCCAGCGGATGCGCTGATTGTTTTTCCAATGTATAAAAAATCGTTTGCAGGGAGCCATCCGCATTGAGCCACATGATATCCGTCACACGCGGCCGGCCTTCCGTGATCGTTCCTGTTTTATCGAGCACAATGGTATCGATCTCGCGCGCACGCTCCAAACTTTCGGCATCTTTAATGAGCATGCCTTGTGCCGCGCCTTTTCCTACACCTACCATAATGGCTGTGGGTGTAGCTAATCCAAGTGCACAAGGACAAGCAATCACCAACACGGTTACCAGTGCGAGCAAACCTTGGGTAATACCATTTTCACCGCCAAATAACCACCAGGCTGCTGCTGATAAAATGGCGATGATAATGACGATCGGCACAAATATTCCTGCGATGCGATCCACCTGTTTTTGCACCGGTGGTTTGCTGCCCTGTGCCTCCTGCACGGTTCGGATAATCTGCGCGAGCATGGTCTCACTGCCTGTTTGTGTTACTGAAAATTGAAAACTGCCATTGCCATTGATGGTGCCGGCAAATACTTTTTCTTCAGCGCGTTTATGTAAAGGTACCGGTTCGCCGGTGAGCATGCTTTCATCCACGTACGACTCCCCTGTTTGCACTATGCCGTCCAGCGGAATTTTATCACCCGGACGAACCAATAAGGTATCACCTTTTTTCACCTGCTCAATCGGCATTTCTAATACATGTCCGCCTGCATGTACAATATGCACGGTCTTAGATTGCAGTCCAATGAGTTTGCGGATGGCTGATGCTGTATTTCCTTTCGCGCGTTCTTCCAGCATTTTTCCCACAAGAATAAATGCAATTACCACAGATGCTGCTTCAAAATAAACGTGTGCGTGCAAACCACGTTCTTGCCAGAAATTTGGCATCAGCGTATTGAATACACTAAATACATACGATACACCGGTACTCAATGCAACCAATGTATCCATATTCGCGCGGCGATGGCGTGCCTGTTTCCATGCATGGATGAAAAAATCTTTTCCGAACCACAACAACACCGGCGTACTTAACAGCCACATAATATAATTGGCGTATGGCATATACATAAAGAACATACCGATTATCACTGTAGGGATGGACAAGGCGACTGCTCCGATTGTGCGTGTGCGAAGTGCGATGTATGATTGATGTTGAAGATCTTCCAGAGTAGCTTGTGTATCCGCTTCTGTAACCACCAGATCGTAACCGATGGACTGCACGGCTGCGCGCAGCTTTTCGGGATCGGTGATGGTGGGAATATATTCCACCTGCAGCGTGCCTGCCGCAAAATTCACGGCCGACTGCACCACACCGGGTTGCGCCTGCACCATGGATTCTACGCTGATGGCGCAGGAGGCACAGGTCATCTGTAATACAGGAATGTTCTTTGTTACTGTGGTAATGTAGTAACCCAGTCCGCGCACTGTATGCACAGCTTTGGGTATTACCTTCATTGCATCATCTGTAATGATGAGTGCTCGTCGATTATTCAGTTCCACCTTGAGGCTGGTAATGCCCTGCACCTTGTGCAGACCTTTATCAATGATAAGTGAACAATGTTCACTTTCCATGCCTTCGATAGGCAGTATAAAGGGGTTTTCGTTTGCGTTTGCCATAACAGTATCTTTTACCATACAAAGCTGCAGCGAAACGAGTCGCTGACTGTTACAGGATTTTGTATAAGACTTATAAGATTTACACCTCGTCGAGCGGTGTACGGCGGGCGCCCTGTAACTGGCGGAACTGGGTTGGTGTCAGGCCGGTCACCTTTTTGAACTGGCTGCTGAGATACGCCACAGAGGAGTAATTCAAACGAAAAGCGATCTCGCTCAATGATAATTCATCATATACCAATAATTCTTTCACACGTTCGATCTTTTGCGCGATGAAATATTTTTCGATGGTGGTGCCTTCTGCGGCGGAGAAAAGATTGCTGAGGTAATGATAATCTTGGTGCAACTCGTTGCTCAACAATTGCGAGAGGTTAGTTTCGAGTTCGCCATCTTTGGTATGAACCAGATCCACGATAATAGTTTTGATGCGTTCGATGATGCGCGACTTTTTATCGTCGATCAGAGCAAAGCCAAAATTGCGGAGGGCAGTGTCGATTCGCACTTTATCCTCGGCAAACAGCTCTCCCTGCAGCTCCACTTCTCCTAACTCAACATGCACAGGAGGAAATCCCAGGTGTTCCAACTCGCGGGTAACCACCAGTTTGCAGCGGTTGCATACCATATTGCGGATGTAGAGTTTCAGGTATGGGTTTTTATTGCATTCTGACCTTAGCTAACAAAACAAAACAAACACAGGTTCCGCACCTCGCTGTTAAAACCAACACATTCTAACCTCCATCACTGCAACACCAGCGGCAACATAGCTGTATACTCACCAACAGAAACAGCGATGTAATAAGCGCCAGCCGGTAATTCGGGTAGGCGGATCTGCGTTGCGGTGCTGCCAGTTACTTGAGCGGTGCTGATCATCTCACCCAGGGTATTATATAAACGCCAGGCGTCCATGGGTACTGTGGAGCTGAGTATGAGTGATGCACCCGAAGCGGCGGGATTCGGATAGATCTGACAATTCGCTAATTCGGGATCCACCACAGCATCCTGCGCCACCACCGTAAAGCTGCCCATCATACCATCGTCTTCGTGATGCAGCATGTGACAGTGATACATATACGGCACCATATCATCGGCGAAATCTTCGAATGTTTTGATCACCTCGGCAAATTGTCCCGGTGGGATAAATACCACATCCTGAAATGCTGCATCCACAGCATCCGGAGCCATACCATTGATATTATCAATGAGGAATTGTCCTTCGTGAATATGGAAGGGATGCGATATATGCGTGTTATTCGTGATGCGCCATTTTTCTATGGTGTTGATAGGCACCACTTCATTGATCACATCCATATTAAAAGAGACACCATTGATCACAAAGGGGCCCATCACCATGTTGTCCATACCCATGGTTTCCGGCTCTAATGTAAAATAGCGTGTATTGGTATACGCAGGTATGGTCTTGGGTGCAATAAGCGATGCGGGTATTGCTGTTACCGGTGATGCAGTAGGTGCGCCCACTGTAATTTGCAGCAGATCGAAGTCGGCGCCGTTGAGCGGATTGGCATCATAGCCCATAATCGTGCCCATGCCCATACCCGATGGATTGGCAGCACCATAAATACCATCGGGAAATTCAGAAGCGAAAGAGCGCATCATCAGCGATTGTCCTTCCATACCACTCAGGTCGATCAGAATTTCATAGCGCTCACCGGGAGGTAAAATCAAGCGCGTATGTTCAACCGGTTCGCTCAACAAACCACCATCACCGGCGATCACGTAAAATGGCATATCGTTGGTAAATCCGATATAAAAAGTGCGCATACTGGCGCCATTCAATAAACGCAGGCGAATTACCTGAGCAGGCAGTTCGATATAAGGATCAACTGTTGCGTTGACCATTGGCAGAGTATCCATTTCTGTGGCAATGGCGATTTGGTTGAGCACATCGAAGGCTTTGGTTTGTATTGCCAAAGGAATATCATCAATACCATAGGAGCGTGGCAAATCCAATAATGTTTCTTCCATATCGCGTACTATAAAAAAACCGGCCAAGCCTCTGGCCACCTGTAGATCGGTTTTACCATCGCCGTGCGGATGATACCACAAGGTGGCGGCGTCGTTCATCACTTCCCATGAAGGGCTCCAGGTAGCGCCCTGTTCAATAATTTGATGCGGACCACCATCATCTTCTGCCGATAAATGGAATCCATGCCAGTGCATGGTAGTACTATTTCCTGTGCCGGTAAGGTTATTAGTGACGTTCACCGTGATAACATCGCCTTCATTCACCATAAGTGTGGGGCCGAGAATATCGCCATTGATACCATAGGTGGGTGTGACGATACCCGGGATAAATTCTACCGTGCCATTTTGCACGTTGAGATTAAACTCAGGGCCATACAATACTGGCGGAATAAGTAAAGGATTCTGACTAAAAACAAACGCAGCATTTATTAATAAGAGGACAAATAATATTTGTTTCATAATTATTTACTTTAGAATTACCAGTTGCTTAGTTACGGAAAAATCCTGATTGGTCACCTTCAAAAAATACGTTCCTTGGGTCAACAAATTAACATCTAAATCAATTGACTGTGCGCCAACCGTTGTATATTTTTGCAACTTGGGTGAAGCCGACTTTCCAGTTAAATCAAACAATTCAAATGAAATTTCACCAGGTTGCATAACATCAAATTGCAATGTTGCAACCATGCTTGCCGGGTTTGGAGTTATGATCAAACTTTGAATCGATTCAAATACTACATCAATATTAGTTTCAACACCAAATAAACGATAAATTGAATCTCGAATGATTGTTGTATCACTGGTTAAATAGCTAAGTGTAGAATAAATCACCCTATGGTCTTCCCCTCCCACCAAAACAACAGTAGGCATGCCAAATCCACCATAATAGGCCACCTGAAATTCACCACTATCCATTGGTGTGAAAAAAGGTACATGACTAGCATCTACCCAATCTGTTACAGTGCTGCAATCATAAGTGTCGAGGAATGGAAATGTATAACCAACAACCATTTCAGGAAAATCATTAAGAATTCCATTGGCCATTTCTTGCAATTGCTGCGCCGGAGGAGGACAAGCGCCACAATCAGGCATATAATATAATAATATTGCCGCCTTGCCCGCATCTAGGTCTGCATATAAATCAACTGCATTCCCATTGCAATCTTCTCCAGTAAATTGATAAGCTGATTGCGCATGTGCGGAAAGCACAAAACCCACAAGTACCGTTAGCAAAAAAAACTTTTTCATGATTTAAATATTTTTAAATAAATTTATATTAATACAATTTTTTTTGTAAGCAAGGTATTATTCAAAATAACTTCTACAAAATAGATACCTTTAGGTAACCCTTCAAAATTAATTGAGAGCGAACCGTCTTCTAATTCTTCAATAATTGTTGGCGTTGTCTTTTGCCCATTAGAATTAATTATTTGCAAAGATTGCCGACTTAATGCTTTTTCTGATTTTATGATAAATAAACCGGATGTAGGATTTGGAAAAATTGAAACCTCCTGATTGGATGAATAATTAAATAGGTAGGAAGGAACATCTTCACCTTCAAATTGTAAATCGTCAACATATAAGAAGTCGTTTTGCGCAGGCGTATCGCCGCTAGCTGAAAATGTTATTATACATGTATCGGGATTGAAATCCAAAAAATAAGAAATATTTACTGTGAACGCAGCCCAACTCATAGCCATACCAGTCAGAGGTTTATGACCGTTGCCAACTACTATACGTTCGTTATTGATTGCATCCCACTTTGTTAACTGGACATCAATATAACCCTGACTACTACCAAAAATCATATGTTGCCACATGCCGGTTAACTTTTCAGGCCTGCTGGAGAATGGAAAACCAGTTAGAGCTGTGAAATCTGATGGATCTAAAAGACCACTAACGGCTAACCCGGGCATCACACCCATACCTGTGATGTTTTGACTCGTTAATTTCAAGTACGAAGAGCCAGGGTTCCCGGGTGTTCCAACTTCACATGTGTAAATACCCGAAGCATCAGTCATTGCATTTAGTGTTGACCACGATTCAGGGACTTCATATGAACCCATATCAGTCCAAATTTCAAAAGAAGAATTAGGTATTTGCGCTATGGCACAACCCGTATAGATAATACCGGCAATAAAACTTAAAAATTTCAACATTGCGTTAGATTTAATGATTAATTACTATTTAGAGGGGATATTCCTTAAACAGCAAATCATCAAATCTGGAAACTACTTTTGTAAATACATAAATCAACTCCACCTAACGGCGGTCCGCTATCAAAAGCATTATGAAGAATGGATTCATGCTTAATATTGGGATAGAAAAATTGATAGCTGTCAATAGACTCTAATAGAGTAATAGAACTTAAATGAGACTCAATAGAATACGATGAGTAAAATTGACCGCATAACCCCGAAATAGTCAAATGTGATTGTTGACAGTTTGAACTTCCTTTTTCATTTGGCACGTTTTTTTCGCAACATGAATGAGTCGAAATAGTTTTACTGCTTATTAACTCATCGTTTACAAGGCAATAAACAGAACATGTAAGTGATGCAAAATACATTAACACCATTGCTGGGCCAATTATTTTAATACCATTACTGACACGTCCTATGAAAAACATATACAAAAGTAATAAAAAAGTACTTTTTAGCAAAAAAAACAGAATTTCTTACCATTTTCAGATAAATAGTTGACAATCAATTGATTACTTAGTACTTTTTCTAACAAAAATGTGCAACTGGACATTCAAAAAGCATTAATGTCACTTTAAATAAATTTTCTTTGATGTTTCGCTCAAAATCGCCCTACCTTTGCACCCTATGCGTGTTGAAGTATTAAAGAGTAAGATCCACAGGGTTAAGGTTACCGAGTCGAATTTAAACTATATCGGTAGCATAACGATTGATGAGGACCTGTTGGATGCTGCCAATATGATTGAATTTGAAAAAGTACAGGTGCTGAACATCAATAATGGAGCGCGTTTGGAAACCTATATCATCAAAGGTGAACGCGGTTCGGGTGTTATTTGCCTGAACGGACCGGCTGCTCATCATGTAACACCCGGCGATATTGTCATTGTGTGTTCTTATGCCTCTATGGAATGGGGGGAGGCCAAATTGTTCCGTCCTACCCTCATTTTCCCGGATAGCGAAACCAATATGCTCGGATAATTTGAACCGGAAACTACTCTTCAATATCCTCAAATTTGTCGTATTCCTGTCGCTGGGAGTGCTACTTGCCTGGTATGTGACAAAAGATTTGACGCAGGAGCAGCGAGATGAGTTAAGGAGTTCCTTCCGGGAGGCAAATTATTGGTGGATAGGCCTGGCCATGGTCATCGGCGTGTTGAGTCATATTTTACGTGCTGTCAGGTGGAAAATGATGCTGGAACCGCTCGGATACCATCCCCGCACCAGCACAACCTTTCACAGTGTGATGATTGCCTATCTGGCGAATATGGCCGTGCCACGCTTGGGCGAGGTTACCCGTTGCGGCATTATTCAGCGCTATGAAAAAGTACCTTTTGATAAGGCAGTAGGCACACTGGTGGTGGAACGCAGTATCGATCTGGTATGCCTTGTATTGGCAACTGCACTGTTGTTTCTGACCCAATTCAGCCGGATTAATCAGTTTTTCTCTGAAAAAGTGATTCAGCCTATCGGCGATAAACTTACTGAAAGCGCAAATACCTTTTTCATATTAGCCCTGGTTGGCGTGGTGATGCTTGTTGGACTATGGGTATTTATACGCTACTTTTCGCATACAGAAGCTTACCTGCGATTGCGCTTGCTCCTTTTAAATGTTCGGGATGGTATTTATAGCATCCGCCATTTAAAAAACTTTAAGCTTTTCCTGTTATATACCTTCCTGATTTGGTTTTGTTATTTTACAACCGCCTGGCTGGCATTGTATGCCTTGAGCGAAACCAGTCACATGGGCCCGAATGAAGCCTTAGCAGTTCTGGTATTTGGCACGGTAGGCATCATCAGCACCCCTGGTGGTATTGGAGCCTATCAGCTCATCGTTACCGAAACATTGGTAGCCTTATATGGTTTGGACCGCACTTATGCTATCAGTTTTAGCTGGTTGGCATGGAGCTGTCAGACCATAATGATTATCTTTGTTGCCTTGATTTCCCTCCTCGCTGTTTCGAGGTTGAGCAGACGCCAGCAACATGACCAAACCGCAAGCGATACACCATAAAATTTACGATTTGCCGCAGCTCCTGCAGCAAATTTCCGTTTGGCGGTTTCATAACAGACAAATTGTATTTACAAACGGATGTTTCGACATTTTGCATAAAGGACATGCGCATGTATTAAATACTGCATCTGAACTGGCCTATAATGCAGCTGTTATTGTTGGTGTAAATACAGATGCTTCCGTGAAGCGATTGAAAGGTGAGAGCCGGCCAATCAATAATCAAAACGACCGCGCGTTTATGCTGGCGAGTTTATACGCCGTTTCTGCGGTTGTTTTATTTGATGAAGAAACACCATATGCGCTCATTCAGGCGATTCAGCCTGATTTTATCGTGAAGGGTGGTGATTACACACCTGACACAATTGTTGGCGCAGATATCGTCCAGGCAAGAGGCGGTAAAGTAGTTGTTGTTCCTTTTCTGGAAAATTACAGCACAACCGGACTTGTTGAAAAAATGAAACTACCTGAATTACCCAAACACAGCAGCTGAAAAAAATAAATACGAATATGAATTTTCAATTAACCGAAGAACAACTCATGATCCGCCAGGCGGCACGTGATTTTGCACAGCATGTTTTAAAGCCGGGCGTAATTGATCGCGACAGAGAAATGCGATACCCATATGAAGAAGTAAAGCAAATGGGTGAATTAGGCTTCCTGGGAATGATGGTATCACCTGAATATGGTGGTGGTGGTATGGACACCATGAGTTATGTGCTGGCTATGGAAGAAATTTCTAAAGTTGACAGCAGTTGCTCAGTGATTATGAGTGTAAACAACTCTTTGGTATGTTGGGGACTTGAACAATTCGGCACAGAAGAACAAAAACGCAAATATTTGCCGGATTTAGCTTCTGGTCGTAAAATTGGTGCTTTCTGTTTGAGTGAGCCTGAGGCCGGCAGCGATGCCACTTCTCAGCGAACTACAGCAGAAGATATGGGCGATTATTATTTACTCAATGGCACTAAAAACTGGATTACCAATGGTGGCACTGCCAGTGTTTATCTGGTGATGGCACAAACACATCCTGATAAAGCACATAAAGGCATTAACTGCCTGATTGTAGAAAAAGGCATGGAAGGATTCGTGGTTGGCGCGAAAGAAGACAAGTTGGGTATTCGTGCCAGCGATACACATACCTTATTATTTAATGATGTTAAAGTACCAAAAGCTAATCGCATAGGTGATGATGGATTTGGATTCACTTTTGCCATGAAAACATTAAGCGGTGGTCGTATTGGTATTGCCAGTCAGGCATTGGGTATTGCATCCGGCGCTTATGAATTAGCATTGGAATATGCGAAAACACGCAAAGCATTCGGCAAAACGATTTCCGACCATCAGGCAATACAATTTAAATTGGCTGATATGGCTACCGAAATTGAAGCCGCCCGTTTGTTGATTTATAAAGCAGCACAATTAAAGGATGCGCATGATAATTATGACCTGGCTTCTTCAATGGCAAAAGTTTTTGCATCAGAAGTAGCAATGAGAACTACTGTTGAAGCGGTTCAAATTCATGGTGGATATGGCTACGTAAAAGAATACCATGTTGAACGACTGATGCGCGATGCTAAGATCACTCAGATTTACGAAGGCACCAGCGAAGTGCAACGCATAGTGATTGGCAGAAGTATCTTAAAATAAAGATATATACTGATATAAAACAAAAGGCTGTCAATATGACGGCCTTTTGTTTTATATATCGAAATTGAATTAGAATATTTTCTCCACTATCTCCTCTATTAATCCAAAAGTATCAGACAAAATAAAAGCCGTCTTCAAAAAATGAAAACGGCTTTCAAATATGTAATACGCTTAATGCATTAACTATCTTTTCTTTTTACGGTGCCGCTACCGGAAATATCCTGCTTAACAGATTTTGGGTCGCCTGTATAATATACAGAACCACTGCCAGCTACGGATACCGACAATTCTCCGTTAGACTTTACATAAGCTGATCCACTACCCGCAATACTTACTTTAATCGCATCTGCATTACAGCCATTAGATTTCACATTACCACTTCCGGCAATATCTATTTTTAATTTCTTTGTGTTACCATCCAGATTCACATTTCCACTTCCTGCGATATCGGTTTTCACTTCGTCGCTTTGTACAGTTGCCTGTGAATTGCCGGAACCGGCGATGGAAAATTCAATTACAGGCTCGGTGATGGTATTCATACCTTTGAAATTTCCACTTCCTGCAATAGAAACTGTTTTTAAATGTGGGCCGGAAACATACAATTTCACACTTTTATAATTCCGCTTTTCTTCATATTTAACTCGAAGCGTTTCATTTTTCACTTCCAACGTGAGGTGTTCGAGATCTTCTGCCGATGCTTCCAGTTTTGCCGATACAACTTCTGATTGGGTATATTCAACATTCAGCGAACCGTCAATAGCTATTTCAGTAAATGCGGAAATTTCGAATTCCTTTACATCCATTGTTGATTTATCGCTGCGGAAAGATTGCAGGAATAATACCGTTGCAATCATTACAACCGGTATAGCGAGTAGTTTAAATTTGTTCATTGTGGAAGTATTTATCATCCAAAAGTAAGCATCCTGTAACGGTATGTACATACCGTTAAGTAATATTAACACATCCGCGAGCCCTTAGTGCCCACAGATGCACTTATACCATTAGCACTAAGCGATAAGCGAAGTAAACAAATCGGGCAGTATACCCAACAGCAGTAAAATGGCTGCGGCAACCAGCAATACAACCGTATAACCTGTCCCAAGCTTAACTTTCGGCATTTCGCCGGCAGTAAAACTAATAGCCATTACACGCAAGTAATAATATACACCAACCAGTGAAGTCAACACAGCAATGATAACCGGCCAAATAACGCCACCATCAATCGCATTGCTAAACACGGCATATTTTCCGAAAAATCCGGCCATTGGTGGAATACCCGAAAGGGATAGCATAGATATGGCAAGTGTGATGCCTAAAAATTTATTGTGCGCAAACAAGCCTTTCAATCCATCAATCGAATCAACACCGGTTTGTTCCTTTACAATTGTATAAATAGCAAAGGCAATCAGACTGGCGATTCCATACGCAGCCAGGTAATATAAAATATACTCACTGGTTAATGCATTGGTTGCACAGATCGCCACCAGCACATATCCGGCATTGGCGATACCTGAATACGCCAGCATGCGCTTGAAATTTTGCTGATATAACGCCAGCACATTACCTACAATCAGGGTGAGTATGGCCACGATAGTAATCATATCCTGCCAGATACCACTTTGGGTCATCAGTGTCTGCTCTAAGAAGCGAAGTAAAGCACCAAAAGCGGCCACCTTCACTACCGTTGCCATAAAAGCTGTTATCACCGTAGGCGCGCCCTGATACACATCCGGTGCCCAGAAATGAAAAGGTACTGCCGATATTTTAAAAATAAATGCGCCCAGAATTAATACACATCCAATTACAAACATGGGAGGTAAACCCTCCGGCTGACTTTGCACATATTCTGCAATTTGGGTCATATCAAAGCTATAGGCTGTGCCATAAATAAAGGTGATACCCAATAACAGGAAACAGGTTGCAAATGAGCCCATCAGAAAATATTTCAACCCGGCTTCATTGCTGAATAAATTACGACGATTACTTCCCGCTAAAATATACAAGGGAATACTAAGGGCTTCTATACCGATAAACAACATCACCAGATTCTGATAAGAAACGGATAAAATACCCCCGATTAAAGAAAATAAAAATAATGCGTAGATATCAGACAGGTGGTCGATATTCTCGCGATAATAATATCTGCTGATAGCCAGCACACCCATCGCCAACAGAATCATGATAATGCTGAAACCATGCGACAAGGTGTCGAACAGCAACATATTATTCATAAGGCTTTCATAACCACCGTTGTAGCGGAACATGATAAGCGCAAGCGCTGCGATACATGACATCAACACAAGTGGCAAAGCCAAATTTTTTGCACGGAATATACCCGCGAACATCGATGCGATACCTGCCGAAGCTAAAATGATTACTGAGGTCATGAGTTTATAGTTGTTGCGCTGATCTTGTTTTGAAATTGCAGGATAATCTCCTGAACTGAATGCTCTGTAATATGTGTAATGGCCTGAGGAAATAATCCGAATGCAAAAATCAGTAACATGATTACAATAAGCGCATATTTATCAATACCCTTTACTTCAGGGAAACTTGTCGATTTTCCGGTAGCTTCACCTAACATGACGTGCTTATAAGCGCCAAACATATATACGGCACCGAGAATAACTCCGCTTCCTGCCAATAAACACAACCATGGATGCATTTGGAATACGGCGTTCAGCAACATAAATTCTCCGGGGAATGCATTTGTTAATGGTAGCGCTACAGATGCCAGCATAACAACTAAAAACAATCCGGCAAATAAAGGCGCCTGATTCCGGATACCCCCCATGCTGTATATACTATGTGTATCGTAATGTCTGAATAAAATTTGCGCTACATAGAATAATGCTACTGCGTTAATACCATGCGCAAACATTTGCAACATACTTCCCTGCAAACCGGAAGCACTTACCGTTAATATACCGGCCGTAATTAAACCCACGTGCGCTATTGACGAATAGGCAAACAAGGTTTTAATATCTTTTTGCATCCAGGCAATGGCAGAGGCATACAGCACGCCGATGGCTGCCAATACCATAATAAGTGTATCATATTGCTCAACCGCCTGTGGCACTACCGGAATAACCCAACGAATAATGCTGTATAATCCCATTTTTAACATTACACCACTTAACAACATAGTTGCCGGTGAAGGTGCTGCAGTGTAGGTTGATGGCTGCCAGGTATGAAATGGAAATACCGGAATTTTAATGGCATACGCCAGCATAAAAGCAAAGAAAATATATCCCTGAACATCAGCAGGAATCTGCAGTCGATAAACGGCTGCAATATCAGTTGTCGGCGTATGACTTTGCAGGCTCAACCAGATAATGGCAACGAGCATAAACAAACTACCGAATAAGGTATAAATAAAAAACTTGAAGGTGATTTTTCTCGCTTCTCCTTTTCCCCACCACAAAACAAGGAAGTAAGCCGGAATCAGGGCAAGTTCCCAGAAAATATAATACAGGAACATATCCATGCTTACAAATACACCGTTCATGGCACCTTGCATGATCATCATTAGGCCGTACAATAAATGGCTTTCTTTATACTGATCGTGCGCAGTGCTGAGGATGATGAAAGGCATCAGGATATTAGAAAGCAACACCATCAGCATACTGATACCGTCCATACCGATATGAAACCGTATGCCAAGCATCCGCACCCATGGTTCATCAATCGAAAATTGAACACCTCCGTCGGGATGAAATTGCGACAATACAAATGCACTCATCGCGATGCTGACAAGTGAAGAAATCAAAGCGATTTTCCGGGAAAGTGCCTGTGGAGCTGTCCAGATAATGAACCCCGAAACAATCGGAATGAGTATGAGTAAAAGGGTATACATCCGTTATTACATCAAATAAATTAATAATACGATAGCGCCCATGCCTATTGCCATGGCAAACAGATAAAAACTGACTGTACCGGTTTGCATATAGCGTAATTGCGTAGATGCATACTGCACCAGCTGGCCCATGCCGTTCACAATACCGTCTACAACTTTTAAATCGAAAATCTTATACAGAAAATCGCTGAACATGCGAAGCGGTTTTACAATTACAGCTTCATATAATTCATCAACATAAAATTTATGGTTGAGCACTTTATTGATGCCGTGAATTTCACTGTCTTCAACCGGCACTTCCTGACGCACGCGATATTTACGATGCGCTAAAAATATCACGCCAAAAATGGCAACGCTCGCAATTCCCATTAAGGTGAGCTCAGTAGAAACAGCTAATTCATGTGCATGAACCGGAACAATTTCTTCTAACCAATGTGTCAGCATGGTATTACCACCAAAAATATGCGGGAGATTAATAACACCACCCAAAATACTTAAGGCACATAACACCATCAGCGGTATGGTAATCACACGTGGTGATTCATGAATGTGTGCACGCACATGCTCTGTCATACGCGGTGCACCCTGAAACACAACTGCATACAAGCGCATCATATAATAGGCCGTAAATAATCCGGCAAATAATCCCAGCACCCATAAAACAGGCGACACATGATAGGCCGAAACCAATATACTATCCTTCGAGAAAAAGCCAGAGAATGGCGGCACAGCCATAATGGCCAACACGCCAAATCCGAACACCCAATGCGTAATTTTCATATAGGAACGCAGTCCACCCATCTTGCGAATATCTTGTTCGCCCCCCATACCATGTATAACCGAACCTGCGCTTAAGAATAATAAAGCTTTAAAGAATGCATGCGTAATTAAATGGAACATGGCAGCATCGTAAGCACCAACACCAATCGCAAAAAACATCAATCCCAACTGACTTACCGTTGAATAGGCCAATACCTTTTTAATATCGTTTTGCTGCAAGGCAATGGCACCGGCAAAAATAGAAGTCACCAAACCCACCACTGTAATAATCTGCAAGGTTAATTCTGCTTCAGAAAACATCAGGTTACTGCGCACAATCATATAAATACCGGCTGTAACCATGGTAGCCGCGTGAATGAGTGCTGAAACAGGTGTTGGACCGGCCATGGCATCAGGCAACCATGTATATAATGGTATTTGCGCTGATTTACCGCAAGCACCAATAAATAATAACAGTGTAATAGCATTTACCATACCTGAATCCGGCACAAAATATTCAGGTGAAGAAGGATTAAAGCGCGCTGCCACTCCATCAAAGGTGAGTGTTCCTGCATATTGAAATAATAAGAATAACCCTAACAACATGGCTAGGTCGCCAATACGGTTCATAATAAATGCCTTGTTAGCGGCTTTATTATACTCCGGATTTTTAAACCAAAATCCAATCAACAGGTAAGAGCACAAACCAACACCTTCCCAACCCACAAACATCAACACATAGTTATTGGCCATCACCAGCATCAGCATAAAGAAGATGAAGAGATTGAGGTAACTAAAGAACCTGTTAAAGCCGGCATCTCCATGCATGTATCCGATAGAATACATATGAATCATACTTCCAATACCTGTAATGACCATCATCATCACCACCGACAACTGATCAATTTGCAATGCAAATGGAATATGCATATCTCCGGCTGCGAACCAGTCAAACAATTGCACATGTATCGCACCATTTGAGCGCACATGCGCAAATAATACAACGGTTAATACAAATGATACTATAATCCATGCAGTAGCATGCACTCCGGCCAATTTTTCACTGATTTTATCCTTGAACAGGATATGTATCAGAAATCCCGCCAGTGGCAACACCGGGATTAAGATGGATAGGGTATTCAAAATGTTCTGACTCACGTTTCGCGATTTATTTTTCAGGCTTCCATCACCATTTCAGGCGATTCAAAGCATTGATATCAATTGATTTTGTGTTTCGGTAAATCATCACCAGCATGGCCAGTCCAACTGCTACTTCGGCAGCGGCAACAACCATGATAAAAAAAACAAATGCCTGGCCCGCAGGATCGTTATGATAAGCCGAGAATGAAGCTGCCATCAAATTAATAGCATTCAACATCAACTCAATGCTTAAAAAAACAACGATCAGATTTCTGCGCATTAAAATGCCGATTACGCCAATGCAAAACAAAATAATGCTAAGCATCACATAATTTTCCAGCGGGATTACCTGTAACTGCTGACTTAATGTATTATCCATTGGTCTGCTCCTTTTTATTAATGATGACTACACCAACCATGGCCGATAAAAACAAAATACTGGTTAATTCGAATGGAATCAGGTAATCATTAAATAGCACCTTACCTAATGTTTGCACACTGCCCACATTTTCATTCATCGGATCGGGCATAACCACGAGTTCTGTTTGATAAAAGGCAGAGAATAATAACAGGAACAAGCCCCCGCCGGTTAACATAGCAGCCAGCCTGAGCATATTACTTTTCGAAAAATGTTGTTGTACGTTTAAATTGAGGAACATTAACACATACAAAAACAACACCATGATAGCTCCGGCGTATACAATAATATGTACTACTGCCAGGAACTGCGCGTTTAGCATGATATATAATCCGGCCACGCTAAAAAAGCATACCAGCAGATAGAGCACGCTATACATCGGGTTGCGTTGAAACAGCATCATCAGGCTGCTCGCTATCGCAAGTGCCGAGAGGCCGTAGAAAAATACCTGGGTCATCAAAATGTACTCTGTTTTACGCTTGATTAAAAATTACATCGCACCGTTTCGCACTGCTTTCCGACGGTCGCTTACATCTATACGTTTATCCTGCTCAATGCCTTCAACCAACTTGTCTTTTGTGAAAATAAACTGTCCACGCTCATAATTAGATTCCGCAATTCTGTCGGTCAGGTAAATTGCATCCTTTGGACAAGCCTCTTCACATAATCCACAGAAAATGCAGCGCAACATATTAATGTTATACTCCACTGCATATTTCTCTTCACGATATAAATGTTCCTCACCTTTTTTGCGTTCACCGGCAATCATGGTAATAGCCTCTGCCGGACAAGCCACAGCGCACAAACCACAGGCGGTGCAATTTTCGCGGCCTTGTTCATCGCGCTTTAGCACATGCTGACCGCGATAGATCCGTCCATGGTCACGTTGTTGTTCAGGATAGCTAACCGTCACCTTTTTCTTAAACATATGTTTAAAGGTGATGCGCAAGCCTCCAAAAATGGCAGGCAGATATAAGCGTTCGGCAAACGATAACTGTTTGTTCGAAACTACTTTACTTCTATTCGTTAAACTCTGCATCTCATGTATGTTTTATCGTTGCAATACCATCCCTTCTTATGTCAGGCAAATCGATGAATACGTTTATTTATAAAAATATTATGACAGCACCGGTTATTAATACATTAAGAATCGCCAATGGAAATAACACCTTCCATCCCAGGTTCAACAATTGGTCGAAACGGAACCTCGGAATAGTCCAGCGAATCCACATGAAAAAGAAAATAAAGAATAAAATCTTCGCAAATAAAACGCCGAAGCAAATCAATGCGAATACAATTTCATGCACATTTCCCTGTACGGCTTCCATACCCGGAAAATTATATCCGCCAAAGTATAAACAGGAAATCATGGCACTGGAAATAAACATGTTTACATATTCTGCAAACAAATAGAATCCCAGTTTCATTGAACTATACTCTGTATGATAGCCACCCACCAATTCGGTTTCCGATTCCGGAAGGTCAAATGGCGTTCGGTTACATTCAGCAAATGCACAAATAATAAAAATCAAAAAACCCAGTGGCTGTACAAACACATTCCAATGCATGCCACCCCAGCCGCTTTGTCCTGCTACAATATCGCCGATACTTAAGGAGCCTGAGCTCATTACAATAGCGATAATACTCATGCCCATGGCCAGCTCGTAACTAATCATCTGACTGGATGCACGCACTGCACCTAAAAGTGAATACTTATTATTAGAAGCCCAACCCCCAATCATAATACCATACACACCTAAGCTTACCACACCCAGCACATACAAAATACCAATATTAATATCTGCTACCTGAACAGGCACATGCATATCATTAATCGTAATACCCGGTGCCCAGGGAATAACCGCACTGGTCATTAAAGCCGTTATCATGGTAATTGCAGGACCTGCAATAAATAAAAATCTGTTCGAAGTATCCGGAATAATATCCTCCTTCATAAACATTTTAACACCATCGGCTAACGGCTGCAACAAACCAAACGGACCTGCTCTGTTTGGCCCCAGACGGTCTTGCATAAAACCGGCTACTTTACGTTCGGCATAAGTGCTATATGCTGCTATCAATAAGGACACAACAAAAAGCACTATAACGAGACAAATTTTAAATATGAGAATTGGATCATTCATTTTATGTGGTACTGTGTTATCGTGTTCAGCTGGTTTATTTAATTGGAAAGCTTTTTCTGATTCACCGGAAGCTCATACGGCAACTCATAATGATTTTGGGAAATCACAGAGTGACGATCAACATCCGCCGGTCCTTCTATTGTCCAGTCAATGGTTTGTTTTTTATCAAAGCGACAGGTGTTACAAATAAAGCCTTCACTTTCTCCCCATTTATCTTTTCTACTGGTTACGCGTAATACTTCGGCGCCCTGATACCATAAAGTAACTTTACCACTGCAGGTAGGGCAATCGCGATGCGCATACATTGGTTTAGTAAACCACACGCGCGATTTAAATCTGAATGTTTTATCTGTAAGTGCCCCCACCGGACACACATCAATCATATTACCCGACATTTCGTTGTCGACAGCCTGTTCAATAAATGTCGAAATTTCTGAAACCTCGCCGCGGTATAAAACACCATGCACGCGCTCAGGTGTCAGTTGCTCTGCAACCTGTGTGCATCGATAGCACAAAATGCAGCGATTCATATGCAACTGAATTTTATCGCCAATATCTATGCGTTCGAAAGTACGGCGTTCAAATTCGTAGCGGCTTTTTGATAAACCATGATCATAGCTCAAATCCTGCAAATGACATTCGCCGGCCTGATCACAAATAGGGCAATCGAGCGGGTGATTCACCAGGAGGAATTCAACAACGCCTCTGCGTGCTTCAATTACTTCTGGCGATGTAACGTTGCGCACTTCCATACCATCCATAACGGCGGTGCGACAGCTGGCAACCAATTTTGGCATGGGACGCGGATCGCGGTCAGAACCCTTGGTTACCTTAACCAGACAAACACGACATTTTCCGCCGCTGCCTTTTAATTTGGAATAATAGCACATCGCTGGTGGCACATTAACACCAATCTGGCGCGCTGCTTCCAAAATCGTAGTTCCTGCCGGAACCTCGATGGTGATATCGTCTATTGTTACTTTTGGCATTGCTTTATTCAGCTATGTTCGTTTTGTTGCTGTGATTTACTTCTTTAATTAAAACCTGTCAACACGTATGAGTTAAACTGTTTGCATTTTCATCTCCGGTTGATACACATGATCAGCATCAAATACGCGATGCGGATATTTCACATGATATTCAAACTCATGACGGAAATGTCGAATGGCAGCCGCAACAGGCCATGCCGCAGCATCACCTAAGGGGCAAATCGTATTTCCTTCAATCTTGCGTTGAATATCCCATAACAAATCAATGTCTTCCATCTTGCCATGACCATATTCAATATTATGCAACACACGCTCCATCCAACCTGTTCCTTCGCGGCAGGGTGAACATTGTCCGCATGATTCATGATGATAGAATCGCGCAAAATTCCAGGTGTTACGCACGATACAGGCTTTCTCATCAAACACAATAAATCCACCTGAACCTAACATCGAACCGGTTGCAAAACCACCCTCGCTTAAACTTTCGTAAGTCATCAGACGCGGTGATCCATCGCTTTGTTTAAACAATAATTGTTTAGGTAAAATCGGCACAGATGAACCACCCGGCACACAGGCTTTAATATCTAAGCCATTTGGTATACCGCCGCAATATTCGTCGCTGTAAATAAATTCTTCTACAGATATACCCATTTCAATTTCATATACACCGGGTTTATTAATATTTCCGGAGGCTGAAATCAATTTTGTACCTGTCGATTTTCCGATACCAATTTTAGCATACTCTTCACCACCGTCATTTACAATGGGCACAACAGCTGCAATGGATTCGACATTATTTACGATGGTCGGACAATTATACAAACCGGCAATAGCAGGAAACGGTGGCTTGATACGCGGATTACCACGTTTACCTTCAAGTGATTCGATTAATGCGGTTTCTTCTCCACAGATATAAGCACCTGCACCCGGATGCACATGCAAATCGAGTGAATAACCGGTACCTAAAATATTATTACCTAAAAATCCTTTCGCATAAGCTTCCGCAATTGCTTTTTCTAATATGCGCAGGATAAACATATACTCACCGCGTATATAAATGTAAGAAGTACGACAACCGAGCGCATAGCTGGAAACAATCATTCCCTCAATTAAGAGGTGCGGTATTTTCTCCATTAACAACCGGTCTTTAAAAGTACCCGGTTCCGACTCATCGGCATTGCACAATAAATAGCGTGGTTTATCGGTCGACTTATCCAGAAAAGACCATTTCATCCCCGTAGGGAAACCGGCGCCACCGCGACCACGCAGGCCTGATTTTTTTACCTCTTCGGTAACTGCATCAGGAGTCATCGTTTTGAGCGCTTTTTCTAAAGAGCGATATCCACCATGCCTGATGTAGCCTTCCATCGTGTTGATGTCAGGCTTATCAATATGTTCTAATAATAATTTTCTTCCCACTGGTATTAATTGTTCAATTGAACTAATTCTTTTCCGGTTAACTGTTTTTACTGCGCATATCAGCTAAAATAGCATCCACTTTCTCTTCTGTCAGATGCTCATAAAAGGTTTCACCTATCTGAAACATCGGTGCATAACCACAGGCGCCTAAACATTCTACACCCTTAAGTGTAAACATGCCATCGCGTGTAGTTTCACCCACCTTTATATTGAGCTTCTTTTCTATATAACTGATGATACGTTCAGCACCATTTAAACAACAAGGACCTGTCTGGCAAACTTCAATCAGCACCTTACCCACCGGTTCTGTGTGAAACATGGAATAAAAGGTAGCAACCTCATACACTTCAATTGGATGTATATGCAACAAACGCGCAACATAATCCATCGACTCTGCATTCAACCACCCGCCAAATTCTTTCTGCGCAATGTGCAACACCGGCAACAAAGCGGATTTCTGCCTGTCAGCAGGATAGTGACTCAGCAACCTGCTCACTTCTACCATTGCTTCTGGTGATAATTCTTTGTTTTGCACTTTATGTTTTTTTAAATTGTGTTCATGTGTTCGTGTGTTCGGGTGCGTCTGCTTAACTTTAATGCACGAGGCCGGGAAGACTGGAAGGCGGTAAGTAATTACTTACCACTCACTACTCACGCGTCCAATTCTCCAGCAATTACGTTCATCGAACTCATTGTGATAATTGCGTCACTCAACATCGCACCTTTAATCATTTCCGGATAGGCCTGGTAATAAATAAAACATGGGCGGCGGAAATGCAAACGATAAGGCTGTCGACCTCCATCACTCACTAAATAAAATCCAAGTTCGCCGTTTCCACCTTCTACACTATGATATACTTGTCCTTTTGGCACATGCACTTCACCCATTACAATTTTAAAATGCCAGATTAAACCTTCCATCGAATTGTACACATCCTCTTTCGGAGGCAGGTAGAATTCGGGCACATCTGCTTTATAATCACCCGCCGGCATTTTTTGCATGGCTTGTTTGATGATATGTAAACTTTGCCACATTTCTTCTTCACGCACACAAAAACGATCGTAGGTGTCGCCGTTTGAACCAATCGGAATAATAAAATCAAAGTCCTGATAACTGCAATACGGATTCATCACCCGCACATCATAATCCACACCTGCTGCGCGTAAATTCGGACCGGTAAATCCGTAATTCAAGGCTTTCTCTGCGGTAATCGGGCCCACTTTGATGGTGCGATCCATAAAAATACGGTTACGCATCACCATGCTTTCAAATTCTTTTAACGCTTTTGGAAATTCATTTACAAATTCCTCAATGCGTCGCCATACATCATCAGAAAAATCGCGCTCAAATCCGCCAATGCGACCAATATTGGTTGTCAGTCGCGTACCACAGATTAATTCATAGATTTCATAAATCTTCTCCCGCCACTGAAACACATATAAAAATCCGGTAAGTGCACCGGTATCAACTGCGATTACAGAATTACAAATAATATGATCGGCAATACGCGCCAATTCCATTATAATCACACGCATATAATCAACCCGTTTCGGCATTTCTGCCTTAATGAGTTTTTCTACGGTCATGTGCCAGCCGATATTGTTAATGGGCGAAGAACAATAATTTAAACGGTCGGTAATAGGTGTAACCTGATAATACGGGCGGTGTTCGGCTAATTTTTCAAATGCGCGATGGATATAACCAATGGTAGGCTGCGCATCCACAATAATTTCGCCATCCAATTTCAGAATATTCTGAAAAATACCGTGTGTTGCCGGATGCGTTGGGCCAAGGTTGAGGTAATTATATTGCTTTAATTCCTCTTCCGTTTGCACGACGCCGTTTACGATGTTTTCTTGTTTTGCCATATACTCATTGTAGCTCCCGAATCAGTCGGGATTCATCCATCATCTACCGAAATATTTATCTTCTTTATCCGTGCGTGTACCATCCTCAAGCGGATACTGTTTCAGCAGTGGATGGTATAGCATATCTTCTACATTTAAAATTCTGCGTAAATCCGGGTGACCGGTAAAGCGAATGCCAAAAAAATCAAAAGCTTCGCGCTCCATCCAGTTTGCTGTATTCCACAATCCGGTAGCAGTGGGCACATGCGGATCACTGATCGGAAAAAACACATGCAGGCGTATACGTGCATTCGTAAAAAAACTATGCAGGTGATACACCATACTTAATTCCTTATTTTTTACTTCCGGAAAATGCATGCCGTTCATACTCGTTAAAAAGTTGAACTGTAACACCGAATGATCGCGCAACCATTGAAGTATCTCAATAATTTTATCACGTTGCACGGTGATATCGAGCATCCCGTAAGATTCCTCTACCTGTATTACGGCATCCGCAAATTGCTCGCGCAGTAAACTTTCAATCAGGTGGTTGTTTATTTGTTGTTCCATTACTCGATGCCGTAGCTGGCCAGCAATTGTTTATATTCAGTAGAATCGCGGCGCTTAAAGCCTTCTGTTTTTATTTTTTCCTGAATTTTTAAAATGCCATCCAAAATGGCTTCAGGTGGAGGCGGACATCCCGGCACGTACACGTCAACCGGAATCACCTTGTCGATACCCTGCAAAACTGAATATGTATCGAAAATACCACCGCTCGATGCACAGGCACCCACAGCAATTACCCAGCGCGGTTCAGCCATTTGAGTGTACACCTGCTTTAATACAGGTCCCATTTTTTTGGCAATCGTACCCATCACCATGAGCAGGTCGGCCTGGCGCGGACTAAAACTTAAACGCTCAGCGCCAAAGCGGCCGAGGTCGTAAGTAGCAGCCATGGTAGCCATAAATTCAATTCCACAACAAGAGGTTGCGAAAGGGAGCGGCCAAATCGAGTTTGCCCGGGCGAGTCCCACCACCTTTTCGAGTTTGGTGAGTGCATACCCTTCACCGGTATACATTTCAGGGATCTCATTCACTTTTGTCAGCGCCATGGTATTCTATTTAAGCATCACTCCCACTTTAACGCGCCTTTCTTGATAATATAGAAATAGCCAAGTAAAAGAGGAGCCATAAAAACAATCATTTTCACAAAGCCGCTTTCACCCAGTTCGCGGAAATTTACCGCCCATGGATAAAAGAAAATCACTTCCACATCAAACAACACAAATAAAATCGCAACGAGAAAGTATTTTACCGAAAAAGGTAAACGCGCATTACCTATACTGTCGAGACCGCACTCAAAACTCTGCATTTTTGCTGCACCACCGCGTTTAGGACCAAAACGCTGGGCTAAAATAATGGTGGTAACTACGAAACCAGCCGCCACAATAAACTGAAAAAAGATGGCTGCGTAATCGGTCAACTGCATGGAAATTGCCTGTTCGCTCATTCGTTACAATTTTTTTTGTGCCTTAACGATTTTCAAGGCACGGCAAAGGTAGGAAAACGGAATGTGAAAAACGAGAACCGTTTTCTATGAAATGGTAACTTCCGGAACGGAGAATTGTTCACAAAACCGAACGTTATACGCCGGCCATTACATACATCTGATCGAGAGTTGGCGCATCGTTGCCGCCAAGTGGTTCGAGGGTTACGGCAAAAGCATTTACCGATTCGAAGGTTTTCATCGCCTGCAAACCCTTTTCATTGCTGAAAACCCCTGCGCTCACCGGCTTTCCGTCTATCAGCGCCCAAAGCTGGTATTGCTTGTCAGACGGCGGTTCCGGCAAATTTGTATTCATCAGGTGCACCTGGCCGTTCGTTTTGTTCCAGCACACAATGGCCGAAGCACCGGCATGATCAGGCAATCCCTTAAGGGTTATTGTAACAGCATCAGGATCCTGCAAAATGGCCATCTCTGCCGCCATTTGGTCGTAGCCAACTTTTGTAGCCTCCTGCCGTTGCGCCAGCTCAAGGTTTTGGGCCTGCAGGTCAATCAGCGCCAGCGACGCATTTTTGGCCTCCTTAAAGTAAAATACATTGAGCCCGATACTAATCAGAAGTAAAATAGAAGCCGCTACGGCTAAGGTTTTAAACGGAAATAAGCGCTTAACCGGGGTTTCTTGAACAGGCGCCTGCTGCTCAACGGCAGCCAAAATACCCTTCAACACATGGTCGCCGGGCTTTTTCGCATGGGCTATACCATAGTTTTCGAGGGCTAATTCAATAGCCTCCAGCTCACGGCGCACTTCAGGATGTGCTGCTGCCATGGCCTCTACCTCACGCATTTCTTCAGGCGAAAGTGACCCTGTCACAAAAGCCTCTAAAATGCCGGATGATATGTATTCTTCAATGCGCACCTATGGTTAAAATTTTTCTCTCAAAGCGTTTATGGCACTGCGCAACCGCGTTTTCACCGTTCCCAACGGTATCCCCAGCGTTTCCGAAACCTCCTGTTGCGTATAGCCTTTAAAATAAATTAAGTCAATTAACTGTTTCCACTCCGGCCGCAATTGCTGTACCATTTCCTTTACACCAATCGTTTCCGGCCTGATGGCATCATAAATTTCGTTCGGATTTTCCAACAACACACTTTCATCCGACGCTGTTGCCTTTCCCACTTTATAACCCTTGCTCCGCATCTTATCAATTGCCTGATTCCGGCAAATATTCAACATCCACGTATACAACCGCCCTTTCGATGCATCATATGCCGAAGCATTATGCCATATCTTCACAAACGCTTCCTGCAGTATGTCTTCAGCCAGATGATCGTCGTTTACCAAACGCGACAAAACGCCAAAAAGTGCAGGTGCGTAGCGCTCATATACCAACGACAAAACAGAGGTGTCCCCGCTTTGTAGTCCGGCCACGAGCACTGCTTCATTTGCTTGTATGTTCGAAGCAGGAGTCAATGTCTTTTCCTGTTGCTGTCCAAACTTACGAACAAAACCTGATTTTGGTTTTCTGACGGGAAAATTTCTGTGAAAAGCAGGTGAAAAATGCAGAGGGGGCAAGATGACCATGTGCAGCCCTTAGTTTTTTGCACCGCAACCCTGTTATGTGCGCTACAATATGCATGCTGCATAAGGCAAGGTTAAAAGTAACCCTGTTAACGCACAACCTGAAAGCGGGTAATCATAAAACCATGATCAGTAGAAATGCGCACAATATACATACCGGTGCTCAGTTCGCTCACATCCAGCTGAGTGGCATACCAACCCGGATACATATCAATTGGAGCACTGTAAATCCTGTTACCCGACAAGTCCATCAACTCCCACTGATATACAACACCCGGCTCGCCAATCATCAATTGCGCAAGGTCGGTTGCCGGATTCGGGTCAACGCGTAAAGTTGCTACCGCAGGTGTTTGTCGGGTCAGATAAACCGTATTCGAAAATTGAACCACATTGTCGTAATTAAACATACGCAAGCGGTAATAGGCATTCTGTGTAAAGGTATTATCGGTAAAGCCGTAATCGTTCGGATAATTGGTTGTGCCATTTCCATACACCGCGCCTATCGAATCAAACAATTCACCGTCTAAACTTTTTTCGACCTGAAAATATTTATTTTCGGATTCTGACGCTGTAGACCAATCCAGTTGGGCTTTTCCGTTGCCCAGATCATAGGCGTTAAACTGCGTAAACTCAACAGCTAAAGGAATCGGGTCACAAATAATCTCAACATTGTCCAAATAATTGGTTTCATACACCAAACCCGCAAATTCTGCTCTTATGCGTATACGCTTGATGTCAGCCAGAAACGATATCATATCCGCATAGGTGGCAGCTGTTCCTACTAAATTCGGACACGTTGCATCACTGGTAAACAATCCTTCATATATCCAACCTGTTTCAGAAAGTGGAATCACATTGGTCGACCACGAGAGTCCCGGCGTGTACGGCGTATTGTAACTCAACACATGGTCATCACCTCTCACCAATAAAATATCATACTCACTTACCCCAAAAGCAATGTTATCGGTTTTCTGATCATAGGAAAAATTACACCCGTAATAAGCGGTTAAATCGGCCTTCCACTCACTTCCTGAACCATTCCAATACACAATGCCTGTGGCTTCATCGGTTTCATAAATCATACCGCCGGGGTTTCCACCGGTTGCCGACCACGTGGCTCCTGGCGAAGATTCAGAAGGGCATTTGCCTACTGTTCCCCAACTTTCAGCACTTGCAGAAAAATCGCTGACCGGCTGCCCGAAAGCCGCCAAACTCAAGGCACTCAGAGCAAATCCGAGCACCAATTTGTTATATATCAGTCGATAATGCATTAAAAAAGCGTTTCAGTAGAGTCTAATAACCCTAAATTACCTAACAAATGTAAGTCCGAAATCCCTGAAAAACAAGGGCTCAGGCTGAAACTATAGACAGTTTAGCGTGGGTATGGGTTGCATTTGGACAGTTTCATCAACCCCACCAGGACAGGTACAAATCCTTGATAATCAACTCAATGCGGGATATTCCAGGTTGAGCGACTTTAACGTATCGTGTATGACTTGGGCTATCAGATACTCTTTATACCAGTTTTTATCGGCCGGAATAATGTGCCAGGGCACCTCCCCGCTACAATGGTCAAACGCCAATTGGTAGGCTTCCATATAGTCCTTCCATAATTTAGATTCTTCGAGGTCGTTGGCATTGTACTTCCACATTTTTTTTCTGTCTGAAAGTCGCTCCTTCAATCGCTCTATTTGCTCTTCCTGCGAAACATGCAGATAAAACTTTAACACACGGGTACCATTCTCCTCCAGCAACTGTTCAAATGCATTTATGTGAGCATACCGTCTCTTAATGGTAGCTGCATCCACCCACTTATGTACCCGCTGAATAACCACATCCTCATAATGTGAACGGTTAAAAATCTGAATCATACCTTTTTCAGGTACTTCTTTATGCACCCGCCACAAAAAATCATGTTTCATTTCTTCCTCAGTCGGCTTCTTAAATCCTTTTACTTTACACCCCATCGGATTTACACCGCTAAACACTTCCTTTATGACACCATCTTTACCGCTGGCATCCATGCCTTGTAAAACAACCAGCAGGCTATACTTGCCCTGTGCAAATAACATATTTTGCATCTCACCAATTGCCTCTATATACGCTTTGGTTTTTTCTTCGTAATCCGATTTATCCATCGATTTCGGCGGCAGTGTGGAAATGGTGCTTAGTTGAATGTTGCTCATGCGGTGAAGATACTATTTAGATGATTCTTATTACATAATCAGGTTACACAATCATATATCCCATTGTTTGTGTGCAGGTTCGAAAGGCTGCAAATAATTGCGCAAATACATCTGTTCCGCTTCTGTTTTCAATGAGACGTCCGTCAATGCGATTTACCGGCGTTAACTCACCCATTGTTCCGGTGGTAAACACCTGATCCGCCTGATACATTTCTACCAGAGAAATATCACGCTCCACACATGGAATATTTAGCTGTGCGGCTAATTGCATTACAAGCGCTCGGGTAATGCCCGGCAAACAGGCAACGGGTGCCGGGGTATGTAAAGTTTGTCCTTTCACCATAAACAAATTGGTTGCGTTTGTTTCAGCAACGAATCCGCGTAAATCTAACATCAACGCATCATCAGCCCCCGCATAATTGGCTTCTATTTTTGCCAGAATATTATTCAATAAATTATTGTGATGTATTTTACTGTCTAAAGTTTGCGGACTATTTCTTCTGATATTTGATGTAACCAATGTAATCCCTTCCATATTATCATAAACCGGTGGTTTCCATTCGGCTAACACAATTAAGCAACAGCCTTTTGTATTTAATCGCGGGTCCATTCCGGAGGTAATTTTTTCGCCCCGGGTTAGGGTTAAGCGAATATGGGCATGATCATACATTTTATTAGCATGCAGCGTATCTACTATAGCCTGAATAATAAATGCCTTTTCAGGAATGTTTTTAAAATCCAACGCTTTTGCCGATTGATATAATCGCTCCAGATGTGCATCCAGTGAAAATATCCTGCGATTATAAATGCGCAAGCCTTCCCACACGGCATCACCACCCTGAACCGAGCTGTCAAATACGCTTACCTGCGCCTCGTTCCTCGGCACAATTTTGTCGCGCACAAAAACAAAAATATGTTCATTTTGAGGGTTGAATTTTTGTAACATCCTGATTGTTTTTAATTGATAAAAGTTTGCAGTTTCGCATAGATGGGTTTCGCTTCTGCATATATATCCTGCAAATGTGCCGGCAGTTCAAAATCGTCTGTTTCCGGCCGGGTAAATCCGGTAGATTGATGCACATTGTCATACCAGTATTTCGCCCAGATGCCATCCTCTTTTCTCGGACCTGGTTTCCAGCTTGTCATTGCCGGCACATACGGAATACCAATCCGGTCGCATACATGACTTAATGCAGCTGTTGGATTTTGTAAAAGTGTTGTAGCATCCAAAACAGTAAAGGGGTATTGATGCCGTTGGGCCATTTCAACAAACAATAATTGTTGTTCTAAACCAATATCAGCGAGCGTTGGCGTAGCAATAACTTTTGCATACGAACGCAAAATATATTTAGGGTCGCGAATAAAAAAAAGATTATGCATATGTTGCATAAAAGCGGTGTCGATATCGCCAACCATATGGTGTGTCATATGCTTAAAAAATACAACCGGTGTTGTATAACTTCCGAGCAAGACCTGCTGAATTACCGTCCGGGCATCACAATCCATTGATGACATAATCTCTGATTTGCCGGGATGATCTATTCCGGTTTCAGCCAGATAATATCCGTACAAAGGCTCGTCTACAACAGTGGTATCAGGCCGTTGAGCAAAGGAGTACATGAACGCAGTAGAAACGTTGCGCGGACTAGACCAAAGGCAGATTCTGGTGGCAGGTAATGGCATAAATAAAGCGCCATAAATGTAATGAAAATGCCATCAACAGGTATACATAAAAGCGGACATCTGATTTTGAATCGGATGTCCGCCTGATATTCATTTTTATTAAATAATCAAAGTATAACGATCGGCTGCACAAAAACACCTTCCGGCGTTACGCACCTCACTAAATACATGCCTGCCTCCATATGTTGAACAGGAATTCCGTCGGCAATGGTCGCTGGTTGAAAACGACTTATTACACGGCCATCATATTGCATGAATTCCACTGAAATGATAGAACCGGAATAATTCACCTGCACTACATCAGTTGCCGGGTTTGGATAAATGCGTATTTTTTGTGCTAAGGCGGGATTGGTTATCGTCAATGCCGGATCTAACCGCATGGGTACAACACCATAACAATCATTCTGTATGCGCATCATGTCAAAATATTCTGCATCATCATTGGTTATCACAGCATTCGAAACAATGAGGCCTGTTTCCATTGACACGCCGACAATTGCTTCTCCGGTGTGATAATAATATATGCGCAACTCAGGGTCAATCGTTGAACTGCCATTTAAGGAATAACCTCCTGAAGCTATAGCATATGGCGATATTATCGTAATGACGCCGGATATCGGATTAATTTTTGCGAGATGTATGCCTGTTGAATCGATAATTTCAACGGTATCCATAATTAATGAATCAAACACAGGTGTAACATAATTAGACCGCATCAAACCGTAAAGGGCGGTATCCACACAACTATAGCTGAAATTGTCGAGCATTATCCCATCATCAGGCAGTAAAAAGGGAGAAGTAGAATACACACCGCCGGTATACATATCTAATCCGATTAATGCAGAACCGGTAGAGTAATAGTAAACCATCATATACGGATCGATAGCACTTCCTGCCAAAGCAAAACCCTCTCCAATACTGGATGGTGAAATGCGGGTAACGATAGCTGTAGCCGGATCTATCGAGGCCAAAAACATTTCACTGGTCACTTCAAAGGTGATCGTATCATAAGTAATGGTTCTGGTTAAACCATATAAGGTAGAATCGGACTGATTGAAACGAAAATTATCAAAGTAGCTGAAACCCAAACCATCTGTTACCTGAGCCGAGTAAACGGTCAGGCCGGTGGTCAGGTCAACACTTTTAAATGTATCAGCAGCCATATAATGATACAGGTTTTGATAAGGGTCAAGGGCTGCACCGGTCAGATTGATGAATGGCGACAAAGAAATCGGGCTGATGTTTGTTGCGACTCCTGTTTCCGGAACAATGGTTGCCAGAAAAACTTGATAGTCAGGTGTATTTGTTCGCGCCAGTCCATATACGGTTGACGGCACCTGGGCAACCATCAGTGAACTGATGGCCATGAAAACCCAAAGGGTGAGGAGTTTCGTGTTTATCATAGCTTGTAAACACCTAAAGATAGGCTATGTTCAGCACAAAACCGGCCAAAATGGGCATGTATACAGCCAAAACCCGCCCTTTGCTAACCCTCTGGGCAACCCGAACGCAAGGAACCTGGAAACCACCCATTCCAAAGTTTCTCCTACATTTGTAAGTGAAAACTAAATACATATTCCCAATAAATAACAGGTCAAATGGCGAAGAAAAACGAAGAAAAAAAGCGGTATAAGTTCAAAGAAATGAAAGTGTATGGTTCTCTCGAAAACTTTTTCGGAAACCAGAAGAATTATCGCATTGTATTAGATGAGCTAGAGGTATGTTATGTAAACGTCGAATTGCAGTTGTTCAACATATTGTTTGATGAAGAGGAATGGAGTGCCAAAGTGAACATCAAAGCCATTGAATATTATGGCAACAAAGAGATGTGCAATATTGATAAAGATTTAACGGTAACACCCGATCAAAATATCATTTTTATTCGCGAAGGATGGGGCACACCCAACCCGGGATGGTGGAAAAAAGGTACCTATAAATGGGAAGTACGCATTGATGATGTGTTAGTTGGCACCAATTATTTCTACATCACTAATTCAGGAATGGTTACTCCGGGCGCCAACCCCTACTTCGACATTAATGCGGTTCGCCTGTTTAATAGTCCGAAAGGCACTACGCCAAGGGAAGAACGCAAATACTACTCTGCATTTAATAAGGATACCGCACAGTATATCTCTGTCGAATTAGATTTAACCAATAAAATCACCCACGAAAAATATTTCCCTCTCGAACTCAATTTATATTTCTATAATGATGTAGGCCAATTAAAAGGAGCTTGCTATTGGTTCGAGCATATTAACGACAGCCGTAAAAATATTGTTATGGATGTTGGCTACGGCGCAGAAAATCCGGGCTTCTGGTATCCGGATAAATACACCTGCGAAGTGGTATTCATGGATAATATTATTGCTGTAATCCCTTTCGAGGTTGGTACGGTTGAGGTGCCACTTACCGGCGCTCAAGTATGGCTGACAAGCGCCCCTGTGAATGCAGATGTGCATCAAATTGCAGGCGAGGTTACGGATGAAGCTACCTTTGAAACTGCTAAAAAAGAATTAGATGAATTAATTGGTTTAGCCACAGTTAAAAAAGAAATAAATGAGCTGACCACCTATCTGAAATTTCTGAAAATCAGACAGGAAAAAGGTTTTGAAGAAACATCGCGCATCAACCTGAATATGGTATTTACCGGTAACCCCGGAACCGGTAAAACAACGGTTGCGCGTATGTTGGGTAAAATTTATAAATCGCTCGGTTTATTAAAACGCGCTGATGTAACGGAAGTTGGCCGTGTCGATTTAGTTGCTGAATATATCGGACAAACAGCACCCAAAACAAAGGCTGCTATCGATCGCGCACGTGGCGGTATTTTATTTATTGATGAAGCTTATGCCTTAAGCGACCGCGGTGATGATGGAAAAGACTTTGGTAAGGAAGTTATTGAAGTACTCATTAAAGAAATGAGCGACGGACCCGGAGATATTGCCTTTATTTTTGCCGGCTATCCAAAAGAGATGCGCGATTTTCTGAACAGCAATCCCGGTTTAAGTTCAAGGGTTTCGCAGGTGATTAATTTCCCTGACTACAATCCGGATGAACTGATGGAAATTGCCACTTACGATAGCAAACGTCGCCATGTCGACATCTCAGAAGAAGCACGCAACCTGATTTATATGAAGGTGGTTGAGGCTTACCGCAATCGCGATAATCGTTTTGGAAATGCCCGTTTCGTAAACTCAATTGTAGAAGAGGCAAAACAAAATATGGCACTTCGCTTAATGCGAAACGAAAAGCCCGAAGAATTATCCAATGAGGATCTACGCACTATCACACTTCTCGATGTTGAAGAAATATTCGGTTTAGGTGCTGCTTCAAAAGTGGAAATGCCTATTGATGAAGTTTTATTGCAAGATGCCTTAGGCGAATTAAAAGCCTTAACCGGTATGGGCACGGTGAAGAATGAAATTGAAGAAACCGTTAAACTGGTGCGTTATTATAAAGAAATTGGTCGTGATATTAAACGCTCATTTTCTATGCATACGGTATTTACCGGTAATCCGGGTACAGGTAAAACTACGGTTGCCCGTATACTCGTGAAAATATATAAAGCACTGGGCATTTTAGAACGCGGTCATTTAGTTGAAACGGATCGCGAAGGCATGGTTGCCGGATTTGTGGGCCAAACCGCTATTAAAGCGGATGCGATGATTGAAGCTGCTATGGGCGGTGGTTTATTTATTGATGAAGCCTATGCTTTAAGTCAGGGTGGTGAAAATGATTTTGGTCGCGAAGCCATCGAAACACTGTTGAAACGCATGGAAGATCAGCGCGGTAATTTTATCGTAATCGTTGCCGGATATCCGGATAATATGGCGCGGTTCCTCGAGTCAAACCCAGGATTAAAATCACGTTTCGACAAGTTTGTGCATTTCGAAGATTACAATACCGAAGAGCTGTACACGATTGCAGATAATTTGTTGCAGAAAGAATTCCTGTTCCTCAATCAGGAGGCAGGTGCGCATCTGAAAACATATATCGAACAATTAGTTACACATCGAAACAAGTATTTTGGAAATGCGCGTACCATGCGTAAAATCGTTGCCGATATCGTGCATCATCAAAACCTGCGCATGGCAGAAGTACCTGCTGCGCAACGCACACCTGACATGATTAAAACAGTGACTTTGGCAGATGTGCAAAGTTTCAAAACAGATGTCGAACATAAAGGTGGCGGTCGCGAAATGATTGGCTTTAAAATTGGTGAAAACACACAACCATAATGTTGTCTATCCAATCACAAAGCAATCATTGACCTGTATTTATTGTAATTACTTAATGCCTATATATCATGCGTATTCTATTTTTTTGTCTGACAATTGTTACCATAGTTAGTTGCAATAAGCCGCAAGCGGAAACACCTAAACCTGAGCAACATGCATTTGCTATTGCTATTCATGCGGGAGCAGGTGCATTAAAAAAAGGTAGCTATACACCTGAGGAAGAAGCCTTATACCATGCCAAATTGAAAGAGGCTGCTCAAGTAGGATATGATATGCTGAAACGTGGTGACAGCGCAACGCAAGTGGTTGTAGCCGTAATTAAAATTTTGGAAGATTCACCTCTTTTCAATGCAGGCAAAGGCTCTGTTATTTCGAACGATGGTCATATCCGCATGGATGCATCCATCATGAATGGCAAAACACTGGATGCCGGATCAATCAATAATGTGCAGACCATTAAAAATCCTATCACTGCTGCAAAAGCTGTGATGGAAAAATCGAAATACATCATGTTTACAGGAGCCGGCGCCGAAGCCTTTGCTCGTGAACAAGGCATTGAATTTATTGACCCGTCCTATTTTTATACACCACGTCAGGTAGCTCGCTGGAAGGAAGACAAAACTGCGACAGATGAAAAGACCATTCATTATGTTGACAGTATGCTGGCCTTGCAAAATGGGACTACTGCCTGGTTGCCTTACGAATTAAGTTTAGGTACCGTGGGATGTGCAGTGAAAGATAAATACGGTAATCTGGCTGCAGGTACTTCGACCGGAGGATTAATGCATAAAAAATTCGACCGTGTGGGCGACTCACCGGTAATTGGTGCAGGCACTTATGCTTATAATAAAACGTGCGCCATCAGTTGCACAGGAACCGGAGAAGATTTTATTAAAACCGTAGCTGCAAAAACCGTAAGCGATATGATGGAATTTAAAGGCATGTCGCTCGATGAAGCAACGCATAACATGATTCATGTACGATTTAAAGAAATCACCGGCGATGGTGGCATGGTGGCAGTAGATGCGAATGGACAAGTTTCATGGCAATACAACAGTGATGGTATGTTCAGGGCTTTTGTCAATGAATCAGGAGAAATTACGACAGCCATTTATTAATGAAAACGTCTTACCTGATTTGCGGCATTTTACTGTTGTGGATAGCGCAGGCATGTGAACTCACTTCTGATGAGCCTGTTGCGTTCTCCAAATGTTCAACCTTTGTCGAATCAAATGGGAAAGAGGTGTTGCGACATGAAACCATTTACGACGAACAGGAACGCCTGATTGCTGAATTGTTTTATACTTCTAATCAAAAAGTATATCGACGCATTGCCTATGGATATGAAAAAGATAACCTGATTTATATCCGCACCTATCAGAATGAAACGTTAACGGATGAAGTGCAGCAAAGTTTTATTGGCAACAGGCTGATGTACAGAAATGTATATGCCGCCGGAAAACCTGTTAGTTCAACCGCCTACTCCTATTATCCGACCGGCGTTATTAAAAGAACGGTTGAAGACTATTTATTCGAACCTGAAAAACCTGTAACTACAGTAAGCAATTTTGATGAAGAAGGTCGCAAAATGACGGTCTTCAGGCAGATTTATGAAGATAAATCCAGGAAAGTAATCAGTCGATATGAAATGGATCAATATATCCGTACCAAAAATCCGGATAATGACCTGCCTGCACGCGAAACAACATTAATTCACTTTGGTTATTACGAATCACCGGACACGGTTTCTGACATTAGTTACCGCTATGCGGATACTGTATTAACGGCTACCATATATCGTACTAAAGGCATGTATGATTTACCCGACAGCTCACACTATTTTTATAATGCCGATAAGCTACTGAGTCGGCAAATCAATTTCTTCAGCTCTAAAATGAAAAATACTGAAGTGCGCATGGATACAGTTGACTATGCGTATGATGCACAAAAACGGCTGATTTCAGAAATGGACCTGTCAAAAGACGTTCGTACGATATACCGGTATACCAAATATTAAGAGGCAACTTTTTCACCGGCATTTATCGACTAAAATCCACCCAGTTGGCAGTCCGGCTAACTTTTTTTGCGGGTTGAAATCCAGGTTATCGCTTTTTGGGAATACCCCACCCTTCTTCAGGAACCGCAGAATATCTCCCTTGAGGTAAGCCGTTTCACCTGGCCTTGGCAGGACACAATTCGGCTGAAAGTCCGTCTGGGTGCATCTTTCACCTTAAAATAAGTCCTTCAGAAACGCATAAAAAAAGCCTTCCTGGTGTGACCCTGGAAGGCTTTAAGTTCAAGTATGAAAAGAAAAGATGATACTAAACTGCAAAACTTTCTCCACATCCGCAAGTTCTGGATGCATTTGGATTAACAAAATGAAAGCCTTTGCCGTTTAACCCGTCGGTATAGTCTAATGTTGTGTCGCACAGATACAGGAAGCTTTTGAGGTCTGTAACCAGCTTCTCGCCGCGGTCTTCGAATATCTGATCGCCCGGCTTCTCTTCGTTGTCGAAGTCCATTTTATAGCTCAATCCCGAGCAGCCGCCGCCTACAACAGACACGCGGATGAAGTAGTCGGAACCGATGCCGGCTTCAGCCTTAAGCTGCTCTACTTTATATTTTGCGGGTTCTGAGATGAAAATCATAGTTTCAGTCGGCCGTCGTTTGAACGGGCGTTTTAGTGAACAATTTTTTCTTCAAGTGTCAGTTCAGGCATACCGTTTTTCTTGCGATAATCCTGAATGGCAGCTTTAATGGCATCTTCAGCCAATACAGAGCAGTGGATTTTTACCGGAGGTAAGGCCAGTTCTTCCACGATATCCATATTGTCGATAGTGAGTGCTTCATCAATGGTTTTACCTTTCAGCCATTCTGTTGCCAGAGATGAAGAGGCAATGGCGCTTCCGCATCCGAAGGTCTTGAAACGTGCATCTTTGATTACCTGCGTTTCAGGATCCACTTCAATTTGCAAACGCATCACGTCGCCGCATTCAGGTGCACCAACTAATCCGGTGCCCACTTCAGATTTGGTATGATCGAGTGTTCCTACGTTTTGAGGATTCTCGTAATGATCCAGTACTTTCTTAGAATATGCCATATATAGTAAATGTTTTTTGGGTGCGTTTAGTTCTATTTATTACCTGATTAATGTTCAGCCCACTCGATAGTGTTGAGGTCGATGCCCATTTTGAACATTTCCCACAACGGACTCATATCGCGCAATTTTAATACTGCTTTTGTAACGGCTTCGATGGTGTAATCAATCTGATCGTCAGTTGTAAAGCGACCTAACGAAAAGCGAATACTGCTATGTGCCAGATCATCGCCTAAACCGAGTGCTTTCAATACATAACTTGGTTCGAGAGATGCGCTTGTACAGGCACTTCCAGAGCTTACAGCTATGTTCTGGTTAAAGGCCATCATCAAGCCTTCACCTTCTACATATTTAAATGAGATATTGGTTAAATGCGGAACACGACTCAGGCGGTTTCCGTTAACATAAGATTCTTCAATAGTTAATAATGCATTTTCGAGACGGTCGCGCATTACACTCAAACGAGCGGCATCAGCATCCATTTCGAGCATCGCTAATTCAGCTGCTTTTCCAAAACCAACAATTCCCGGAACGTTTAATGTACCTGAACGCATGCCACGCTCATGACCACCGCCGTCCATTTGTGCAGTTACTTTAACACGCGGATTTTTTCTGCGCACATACAAGGCACCAACACCTTTAGGACCATACATTTTATGTGCAGTGAAAGCCATTAAATCAATACCATCGCGCTCAACATCTACAGAAATTTTACCTACAGCTTGTGTGGCATCAGTAAACATTAAGGCACCTTTTTTATGGGCGATATCTGCAATCTGACGAATAGGTGCAATGGTTCCAATTTCATTATTGGCATACATAACAGAAACCATAATGGTTTTATCAGTAACCACACTTTCCAATTCATTCAAATCGATATTTCCCTCAGCATCCACTTTCAGATAAGTAACCTGTCCGCCCATTTTTTCAATATGCTTACAGGTATCCAAAACAGCTTTATGCTCGGTAGTAACGGTAACGATATGATTGCCTTTGCGGCTATACATGTCGAACACCCCTTTCAGAGCAAGGTTATCAGATTCAGTAGCACCTGAAGTAAGGATAATTTCCTTATCAGAAGCATTGATGAGTTTTGCTATGCGCTCGCGACCGAGATCAACAGCACTTTCAGTTGCCCATCCAAAAGGGTGGCTGCGACTGGCTGCATTACCGAAATGCTCGGTAAAGTAAGGTAACATGGCCTCTAATACACGCGGATCAACCGGCGTAGTGGCGCTATTATCGAGATAAATGGGCAGTTTCATTGAATATGCTATTTAGACTAATTCTAAAACACAAAGGTAGGCAAAAGGTTCGAAAAAAAACCGCGCTATGTAGCTATGTCATCCAAATGTTACCAAACTGGGTGGGAGACTGGAACTGCCCCCTCTTGTCGGGGTAGACTGCCACCCTCAAAACAGCCCCTTTTTAGGCTGGAATAAGGCCATCTTGCCCAAATCTCCCCTGGGTTGATATGGAGAGGCCTGTCTATTAATCACCAAAACAAGGCCATGTATATCATCAGTTAACAGGCACTGATGTTGTACATTTGTGGGAAAACAGCACCTGATGAAAAAAATTGAACATATCGGAATTGCCGTAAAAAATTTGGCGGAGAGTAATGCTTTGTTTGCCCGGTTATTTGGCAAGGACCACTATAAGGTGGAGACGGTTGAGCGCGAAGGGGTGAGCACTTCTTTTTTTATGATGGGTGAAACAAAAATCGAATTACTAGAATCAACCAGGCCGGATTCGGCAATTGGCAAATTCATCGAAAAACGCGGCGAAGGTGTGCATCATATCGCCTATGCGGTGGATGATATTTATGCAGAAATGCACCGCCTCGAATCAGAAGGATTTGAATTACTGCACAAAGAACCACTCACCGGCGCCGATAATAAACTCATCGCTTTTTTACACCCAAAATCTACAAATGGGGTGTTGGTGGAGTTGTGTATGGACAACACTAATTGATTAGCCGATTAGCTGATTAGCCGATTAGCCGATGTGAAATGCAAATGTGCAAATGTGTCCGCCGTATGGCGGATTTGAGTGTGGAAGTGTGCGAGTGAAAATGCAGATGACTATAAAGAACAAAAAATACCCTCATAAATTAACAGCCACAAATAATCCGAAAATCAGCTCCCTCTCCAGCAAGGAGAGGGCGGGGGGTGAGGTTCAACTAAAATGCAATTGCATTTCATTATTCCTCATTCCTTATTCCTCATTCCTATAAAAAGGTAGTGAGTAGTGGGACAATGCAGGGATTTTGGTGGAGCATGAGATTTAATTTTCGGTTGTTATTATCATAAAAAAAAGCTGCATTCTAAGGCCGTAGGCCTTATTGCATTTGTCTCACTACCCAATACTCACTACCCACTACCCGCCCTTTCAAAACATAAATCCTCATTCCTCATTCCTAATTCCTTATTCCCAAATCACCACTTCCTTCATCTCGTACCATTTCTCATACATATCCTGAAACTTCTTTTCTACTTCGTTGCGTTTGATTTTCATGGATGGTGTGAGGAGGTTGTTTTGGATGGTCCATTCTTCCTGCATGACAACAATTTTTTCCAGTTTTTCAAAGGAATCTAAAGTGTTGTTAATGGCATTCAGGGTGTTGAGTAATTCGTGGTTGAGTTGTGTGGTATCTTTCTTTTTACCATTTTCTGAAAGCGTAATAATGGCAATTGGCTGAGGTAATGTATACCCGACAACCAACACCTGACCCACATCCGGATTTGCGGAGAATTTTAATTCTATTGGCATCGGTGCCACATATTTGCCTTTACTGGTTTTGAAGAGTTCCTTCACGCGACCGGTGATTTTCAGGAAACCCTCTGCGTCAACTTCTGCTTTATCACCTGTTTTAAAATAGCCATCTTCTGTAAACACTTCACGCGTCATCGCTTCTTCTTTATAATAGCCTTTCATCATGGCTGGATGTTTCACCAGCATCTCACCCTGCTCGGTGAATTTCAGATCAACACCCGGAAAACGCAATCCTACCGTACCAATTTTATTTCTGTCTTTGTAATTGGTATGGCTGTAACAGCAATCTTCTGTCATCGCATATGCCTGTTGAATTTTTATATCCAATTTCCAAAACCATTTAATTAAATCTGTTGAAATTGGTGCAGCACCTGAAAATACCTGATCAGCATTGGATAAACCCAGTGCTTTTCTGATTTTCTTTTTTACGATACCGCTAATAATCGGAATACTTAATAATGTATTGAGTTTTTTCTGCGGCATTTTCTCTAATATCTTTTCCTGGAATTTTGCCCAGATGCGCGGTACTGCCAGGAATATCGTTGGCGATGTGTCCTGTAAATTTTTCGGGAAGGTGTCGAGACTTTCTGCAAAGGAAACTTTACCTCCGGTATACAAGCTGCCCATTTCGATTAATAATCGTTCTGCAATATGGCACATGGGCAAATAGGAGAAAAATATTGCCCTGTTATCAATATTCAACAATGGAAATGCCTGTTCTGCAGCATAGGCAAAATTGTAAAAAGTGTGCATCACACCCTTCGGCATACCGGTTGTTCCGCTTGTATACATGATCGTACATAAATTATCCATTGGATAATCCGGGTCATCTGTAATTGGTGCAGTACGTTCAATAATTGTATCCCAATTTGTGTATTCAGTAATACCATAAAAAGGAAATGCAATACAAGGCAAACCTTCAGGCACACCCGGCTTTAAATAGGCCCAGTCGTCCAGTTTGCCAACAAACAGCAATTTACTCTCGCTGTGTTCCAATATCTGCTTTACCGTAGTTGGCGCCATATTTGGATACATAGGCACCGAAATATGACCAGCCATCCAAATAGCATAATCACTCAGCATCCAGTGCACACAGTTTTTTGATAAAATGGCTATCCTGCTGCCGGGTGGGTAATTGAGCGATTGCAAATACGCAGCCATACGCCGAACCTGCTCTCCGCATTGTTTCCAGGTATAGGTATGCCATTCGCCATTAATCGGCTGGCGCAAATACATGGTATCCGCCTGTTGCTTTTCCCATTTGTAAAAGGTAGAGAGAGGTGAGTGAATGATACGATCCGCCATATTTATTGGTTGTTGAGGTGACTAAGATACTATTCCGGCCTATAAATCCTAAATCTTTACGCAACTTTGCAGGCTTAGTTTCATTTTGCACTATGGAAAATCAACAGAATCGTACAGAAATAGCCCAGCTGGGTGAATTTGGCCTAATAGACCACCTCACCCAAAACACCGAAATAAAACACGCCTCTACCCTTAAAGGCATTGGCGATGATGCGGCTGTGGTGGATAATAGTCACCAGGTTTCTGTCATTAGCACCGATATGCTGGTTGAAGGTGTGCATTTTGATATGATGTACACCCCCATGCAGCATCTGGGTTTTAAAGCGATTGCGGTAAATGTGAGTGATATCTGCGCGATGAATGCGAAAGCTACGCATGTGCTGGTGAGTATTGCCATCAGTAACCGTTATTCGGTAGAAGCACTTGAAGCCTTATACGAAGGCATACATCATGCCTGTGCTTATTTTGATGTTGACCTCATTGGCGGTGATACCACAACAAGTTTAAAAGGATTAGTGATTTCGGTAACCGCTTTCGGAGCAGCTAACGAACAACAATTATCCTATCGCAACGGCGCTAAAGAGGGCGACTTAATCTGCGTTACCGGCGATTTAGGTGCCGCCTATGTGGGTTTGCAATTATTGGAACGCGAAAAAAATATTTATCTCGAAAATCCGAATATTCAACCGGATCTTGAAAATAAAAAACACATTATTGGTCGCATTTTGCGTCCGGAGGCAAGACAGGATATCATTCAATATTTTGCCGAAAAAAATATAGTGCCAACAGCCATGATGGATATCAGCGACGGATTGTCGTCAGAACTGCTGCACATCTGCAAGCAAAGCGCCTGCGGAGCGATTATTTACGAAACTGCTATTCCAATTCACGCAGAAACCTATGCGCAGGCACAAATATTTAATATTGATCCATTAGTATGCGCATTAAACGGTGGCGAGGATTATGAATTAGTATTTACCATCCCGCAATCAGCAGCAGCGGCAATAGAAAAACATGAGGGGATTTCCGTAATTGGAAAAATTGTTGCGCAGTCGGAAGGTGTTCGATTAAAATCAGGAAACGACAACTATTATCCGCTAGAAGCCCAAGGCTGGAATGCATTTACTTCAAAATAATGCTGCTTAACTGCAAGCGAACGGGAAACACAAACAAATCTTCCCGAACCTTCCCGCATTACCGCCTTACCTGTTCCTGCATTTAAAAATGAAAAGTATTTTAAGCTTCGGTACAGCAAATTGTGCCGCCCCGATGGGGCTGGTGTGTTGGTGCTACGCGGTTTGTTAGTGGATGTGCCGCCCCGATGGGGCTTGTGTGTTGGTGCTATGTGGTTTGTTAGTGGATGTGCCGCCCAGATGGGGCTGGTGTGTATTTCACACGTCGACACGTCGACACGTCGACACATTGAATTTCTTCACGTGACCTATTCAAAAAAAGCATAAGCTAATTAAGGCCTCCCACCCTAATTATCTAAATAAAAAATTTTATTGTACACCCGGTTCTCTACAAAAACAGATAAGACATAAAGCCCGTGCGCCTGTGTTTCGGTTCTTATGGAAAACACTTTTCCGGGTTCTATTTTATTGAATACACCTTCTGTAATTTCCTGTCCGGCCATATTAAAAATAAATACATCCGCTTTGTCATCCGTTTCCAAATTAATCACAAACTTAACTACACCCCTTACCGGATTTGTTACAATCCACAATACTTCATCTTCAGGTATCACGGCTGTATCAATCGTTTCTGTGGTTGAATCTATTTCGGTAAAGCATGGATATGGCAGGCCAAAAATCCAAGGTGTTGTTAATGGTGAAGTTGTAAAGAATTCATACAACCGCGAAGAAATTTTTGTTAATCCGGAACCCGCCAAAATGGATCCATCTAAAGACATTTCATAATCGCCGGGACATAACCAGCGCAGGCCGTCGTATGTTCTGATTGTATTTCCATCCGCCCAAAAACTGCCAGCCCAACACATCCATGGAGCAGCAATGGTATCTCCTGAATAGCGAAGTAAAGTATCCCCATTTATTTGAGCACTAATGGCGCCTTTAATGGCAAAATCCAATAAATAATTAGCCGGCTCAGAAACAGCATCTGCATGAAAACTCAGCGGGTCTACATAACCACCGTACGGTGATCCTGAAAAAAACAACAGACGTGTATTCGGAAATTCATTACTGATTCTGCGAGCCAATGCGATATAGGCAGCCTGCAACGAATCGATATAAGCTGCATGTGTAGTAACGGTATCATCAAACGATGGCGCCATCACCCAAATCACCTGAACTTGTTTCTTTTTTAATCCTTCGGCTTGCACCTTGTCGCTCACATCCTTCCAATAACTATCCAACGACGGATTAATCATATCACGTAAATCATACTCTTCAAAACAACCATTAATCAAGCGAACACAGGAATCAGTATATCCTGCATTGATAAAATCACTATAGAAACGATTAAAAGATTTTTGCGCATTCACATTGCCTAAAGCCAGCATCACTACTTTTCCATAAACGGTATCTACATCTCCTGCCCAATTAAGGGGCATCATGGTGTTTGCCCTAACCAACCCTGAATCAAGATGCGCAGCAGGAATAGCATTCGTGCCGCCCGGATATAAACCACCTTCATAGGTTTCAAAAAACAGGCCTTCTAGGTCAACCAATGGAATATTTCCGGTTGATGTATTGGCGCAATTAATTTGTGCACCGGCAACAAAATGAAAAAGGATAAACGCCGAAACGCTTATCCCTTTAATAAATTGATGCTTTCTCTGAGGCACTGATGCCATCATGAATCGTTAATTATTTTTTACAACCGGCTGCGCATAGATTTTATCACCTACACGTAATTCAAGGTAATACATACCGGCTGGCTGATTGGTTAAATTAAACTGATAAAAAGTATACGGTTGTACACCGCCAAACGCTTCTGTAAATACAGTTGCCCCTGTTTGATTGACCACACGAACATGTAAGGTTTCGGTTTGCACTTCATCAAAATCTACACCGAAACTACCCGTTGACGGATTAGGAAAAATCAGCACATCCGCCCTCTCGGGAAACGATTGCTCATCTGGCGCAATTATACTGCCATCTGCATATCGGCCATCACCGCAGGATGACCATTTTGGGGCATTCATAAACCAGCCCTGCGTTAAGGCGTTGGTGCGGAAAAATTGTAATAAAATATTGCCGAATTTTTCTTTACCGCCATTATTCAAATGGTATCCACCACCGGAAGGTTCAAATTCTTCACATAACCAGGTTAAACTGTCAATTCCTCGTGGATTTTTTCCATCTGCCCATAAGCTTGGGCCCCAGATTAAAAAGGGTACTTTTTTAGCAGGACCTTTATACTTCAAATCCGGATCGCCGTTAATTTGCAAACGTATGAGTTCTTTCATGGCGAAGTTCTGATGATAGGAACTGGGTTCTTTAATGGCTGGATACAATGGTTTTAATGAATCGGCATATCCACCATAAGGGAAACCCGAAATAAACACGACCTGCAGATTCGGATAATAATAATACATCGCATTGAGCGCTACTTTAAAACGCATTACTAACGAATCTACATAACTATCTATATCATCACCATTTGCATCGATACTGGAAGTTTGCATTAACCAGGCAACCTGCACCTGTTCAGGAGATACCCCTTTTTCGCCAAGTCTGTTATTATTGATATAATCCCAATACGGTTCGTTTCCAATATACATGGCTGAAATATCATCAGCTCCATTAGCTGCATTTACGGCTTGTAAACATGGACTCAAATCATTATATGACTTCATTAATAAAATCATATGATTAAATGGACCACCAACAGTAGAAGCACCGAATCCGGCAACAACAACTTTTCCATTTACCCAGTCAACATTTCCTAAGCTGTCTAAGGGCTTAATTTTATTGACAATCTGCAATCCTTTGTTCTGATGCGATGCCGGTGCTGTATTATTTCCCCCCTGGTATAATCCACCCTGCCAGGTGCCCAGATAGTATCCTGCACCTAAATCTTCTAAGGGAATTAATCCAGTTGAATCATTTGCGCAATTAACCTGCGCCTGTGTTTGCTGTGTCAGGATTACCAATAGGAAGGCTAATCCTGAAAAAAGTAAATTTCTCATGTGGTATTGTGTGTGTATTACAATAAGGAGACAAAGATAGGCAATCCTATCCCGACAAAATACCCGAAACGCCTGTAAACGTTATTGCTTTACGACTACACCTGTGAAGGTAGGTGTAGAAACGCCGGTTACACGTATGTAGAACATACCTGACTGCAAATCGGATAAATCGATAGCCGTTGCGTTATAACCACCGTGGATTTCAACGGTGTATGACTTCGCAAGGCGTCCGGCTGCATCAACCAGCATGACATTGGCAGGTCCATCAGTCAGACCCTCCAGTGTTAATACCGTCTGGTCAGTTGCCGGGTTCGGATATACGCTCACTTTTGGCTCAGGCAGGGCTTCAGACTCGCGGAAAGCGGGATCGCAGGCTACCCACCTCGCACCATAATTGAACCAATCGGCAGTTACCGGGTCATTTTTAAAGAAATTGAATATAATCTTCGCAATCTTACCTTTTCCATAATCAGACAAGTGATATCCGCCACCATCCGGTTTATAATCGATATCACATTTCCAACGCAAGTGGTCGGTAACATTGGCCCGTGTTCCATCAGCCCAAACATGCGGCCCCCAGCTTATCCATGGAGAATTTCTATCAGGGCCCGAAAATATTAAATCATCATCGCCTTCAATCTGGCGTTCAACTAAAAATTTCACCGACCAGTTTGTCCAATAGGAGGATGGCTCAACAATCATGTCAAAAAATTCTTTCGTAGGATCAGCGTAACCGCCGTAATTAAATCCGGTGAGATACACTTGTTTGATGTTTGGGAATTTACCCAAAATCACATGCATCAGCTCCTCATACTTATTGGTAACCTCGGTAGGTTGATCAGGCCAAATTAATACGGTATCTACGCGGCTTGTTACCATCACCCAGATAACCTGCACCTGCTTCGGTGTTAACCCACCGCCATATACTTCCGGTATCACATTATCATCCCAATACCAGGCATAGGAAACAGTATCAATCATAATTTCCAAACCTTTAGCACCGAGGGCACAGTTTACGATGCGCAAACATGGGTTTACGGTCGGGTCAGCGGTTGCCACATCCTTAAAGTGATTAAAAGCGTTACCGGCAGTTGACGCACCCAGACAAATAAATCCAACCTTTCCATCGGCTAAATCAAGATTGCCATCTCCATCCAGTGGAACGATTTCACGACTCACATTCATGCCAGCTGCCATGTGTTCATACGGCATGGTATTAGTGCCGCCAGGGTATAAACCGCCTTGATACCCAAGGTAATACCCGGTTTTCAGGTCAATGAGTGAACGCAGATAAGAAGTGTCATTATCGCATTGTAATTGAGCGTCTACACGCATCAGGCTGCACATAGCAGCTGCAAGAGCAAGGAATTTTAGTGGGGACATGGTGTGATACTAAGCTTCAAAATTAAACATTTTGGCAAATTGCAAAAAAATTATTTTTAGCTTTGAGTTTCAAAGTAATTATACTATGACAGAAAAACAAGGTGAACAGGCCTTAGAAGATTTGCGGCAAATACGGTCAATGATGGAGCGTTCATCCCGCTTTATCAGTTTATCCGGGCTTTCCGGCATTGGAGCCGGGGTTGTTGCTATTATCGGTGCTTTTATAGCAGGATGGTATATAGATAGTCATATCAAGGGTGTCAGCAACAGCATTGTAAGTGGTGGATCAGTGCGGATGGCAGACATTGTTTTTTTATTGCTGCTGGCTGGGGTAGTGCTGTTTCTCGCTTTGGGTATTGCTATTTACTTTGCCGTCAGAAAAGCCTCTAAACAAGGCCTGCCCATTTGGAATAAAGCAGCCGAGGTCACATTAATTAATCTGTTGATTCCGTTAGGCACAGGCGCTATTTTCTGTCTGATTTTATATACCTACGGGATATTTCTCCTGCTGGCGCCCACTACATTAGTTTTCTATGGTCTTGCTCTCGTAAATGCCAGTCAGTATACACTTAGAGAAGTTAGATATCTGGGTGTAAGTGAAATTGTACTCGGTTTGATTTCCTTGGCAATACCAGGCTATAGCCTCATTTTTTGGGCATTAGGTTTTGGATTCCTGCATATTATTTACGGCTCGATAATGTATTTCCGCTACGAGAGATGATTGGAGGATTAAATAAAGAATTTGACC
>JAKQVC010000188.1 GCA_029571985.1 Bacteroidota bacterium
AAATTATTTACGCATGGCTGAACAGGAAGTGTCGCGTTTAGATAATCTGGTGAATAAAATTATGCAAACAGTTGTTGGAGAAAATAATTCCTTTTATCAGCAGCATGTATTGGCTTTAAGCGGTATTGTGCAGTCATCTGTACAAGAAATGCAGGTATTGGCCAGCGAACGAAAAGCCACTATTGAAACAGAAAATCTCCCATATAAAGTATTGATAATCGGTGATGCATTTCACCTGCAGGCAGCCATTCACAACTTATTAGACAATGCCATTAAATATGGAGGTGATCATCCGCACATTTCCATTTCCATAGAAACCTCCGGCAATTATTATACATTATTCATTCGGGATAATGGTCCGGGCATTCCGGAGGCATACCAAAAGAAAGTGTTCGAAAAGTTTTTCAGAATCCCGACCGGAAACACCCATAATATAAAAGGGTATGGACTTGGATTACATTATGTACGGCAGGTTATTGAAGCTTGTGGCGGCACGATTTCCGTTCACAATAATCCAGTAAAGGGTTGTACATTCACCATTCAAATTCCGCGGGCAGATGCGTAAGGTACATATATTATATGTAGAGGATGAGCTGAATCTGGGCACCATTGTTTCAGAAACACTCGAACAAAAAGGCTTTGCTGTAACGCTCGTTAAAGATGGCGCGCAAGTATTACCTGCTATTGCCAAACAAGTTCCTGAGCTAATTGTGTTGGATGTGATGTTACCGAATGTGGATGGTTTTACAATAGGCAAAAAAATTAAGGAACTCTATCCCCAACTACCTATTATTTTCCTGACGGCTAAAACACAAACAAAAGATGTTGTGGAAGGATTTCAGTCAGGTGGCACCGATTACATGCGCAAACCATTTAGTGTTGAAGAATTAATTGCACGTATTCATAATCAGCTGGCCTTACAAGCACTGCCGGTTTCATCGGAGGGTGTTATTAAAATGGGCAGTTTTAATTATTATCCCAAAAAACTGCTGTTGCAACAAGGCGAGCAGCAATGGCAATTGAGCAGTCGCGAGGCGGAGATTTTAGATGTATTTTCCAGATATATCAATACAACCATCGACCGGAAGCAATTATTGCTGGAAGTGTGGGGAGATGATAGCTTTTTTCACTCCAGGAACTTAGATGTGTATATTCGTAAACTTCGGGAATATTTTCAGGCTGATGCGCACATTCATATTATCACCTTAAAAGGAAAGGGGTACCAATTTGTGATTGATACCCCTTAGTCAATAAGATTGACAAAAATTATTTTGTCGCGAATTTATTCAGCTCTTCTTTTACAGCATTTTTATTTACTGTAAAGGTCATCATTTTCAATTTCACATAATCTTCGCTTACATAGTAATAACCGAAGCTTGGGCTTGCCGCTCCACAATTGCGTGATCGAGCCTGAGTCTTTAAACAGATACCAATATTTACCATCTTTCTGCGTATATCCCACCAGATGCATAGCATGGTCATCAGTTGTTGCACCCGTATTAAATCGATACTGACGAGCAGCATCATCAATATTAGCTGCGGCAATATCCCATGTTGGCACAACACCAAGATTATTCCAGCTATCCCATCCCGGCTCAGAAACATCACCACCAATGCTGACACTATAGCCATTTTTAAGAGCGGTATTCAGGGTATTGAGGAATTCACTTACAGGTATATTCAGGTAATTCGCATCATTCCACCAATTATCCGGCACATCATATTCTGCGCGGGTATAAAATGGTTTTTGCATCAGGCTCATAAAATCCACATAATCGTTCGGATTGATTTTCAAAACATTTTTAGAAAATTCAACCGGTGTATATAATTTCCCTTCCCATTGAACAGCGGTTGGAGGTGTACCCATATAAAAATCGAGAATGGAGCGTATGGTGGCTACCACTTCTGTTTCATTCCAACTACTTGAAGATTTCACACCCTGTAAATAGGCCTGCATTTCGTTAAACATCGATTCGTGGTCATAAAAGCCGGCAGTAGAAGTTCTGCCCACATACGTATCGAATGGTACGGCGCCATATTGTTTAATCATCCAGGTGGTTCCGTTTGTTTCGCTGCCTTCACCGAAGGTCATGTCGCCGCGATGTTGCACAAAATATTTGGCGCGTTCAACATATTGCCAGTAAACGGTATACATTTCACTGAGTTTTACATCAATGCCTGCAATACGTTTTACTTCACTCTCAAAAAATGAAGTAGTACTAAAGCACCAACAAGTTCCGGTATTACCCTGACTTACAGGTGAATTGTGCCACACCTGTGTATATAATGCAGGGTCTTTCGGGGCACTTACGCCGGAGGCATCGATTTTAAATGCACGTTGATCTTTTGCAGGCGCTTTTTCGGCCTTATTCAGATCTTGCATGATGACATCCTGGAAATATCCATTCCGGGGTTCGCGGTACTCGGCGCGAGATGGTTGTTGTGCGTATACCGATAAGGGCAGACACAGCAGTATTAGTAATTTTTTCATATAGGTTGTTCTGATATCAAAAATACACGGAAAGTACAGCACATACTATGCCATAACACTATTTAACGTAGAAAACGCCAATACAAACGACGTGGAATATTACCCAGATTGTATATAACCCGAGCACTCCACGGCTCTTTTATATGCGACCAGGAGTCAGGAAACTCATAGCCCCAGTAGCGCATGAAAGGACCAAAAACAAATTTAGCTCTGCGCTTGGCAGCATCAGATGCATAGTAACTCCAGAAGTCGGCTTTTTTCTCAGGCGTTTTATTCGCCTGTGGCAAATCGCGCGACACAGGTACTCCAACTGCTGTGAACACTTTCCGATAATCATCCACCAAATGTTCGAAGCGAATGATATGCTTCATTTTTTTGTGATGGATGATACTCCAGTTGCTATATGGCCATCTGAAGAATTTCATGAAATACTGTTCAAAAGAAGCGTTATTTTCAATGATATATTGATACCTGACTGCATCACGGTTCTTAGCCAGTGATTTTCGCAACCATTTGCCCGGGCGTTTTCTTCCGGACGAGAATCGCTGGTCCAGATCATTTTTGTATTTAAAATACATGCTCACGGTTTGATCCAGTGGATTGCGAATACTACCAATTGCTGTGTAGGCGCGCATTTCGGCATTTGCCTTGCGCAGATAATCATCGTAAGTGGCATGTTTATTCAGGTAAGATTCGCAACCATATTGTTCGCGAATTTCCTTACTGATGGCGGAGGTTGCCGTGAGCGGCAATTCAACGAAAACAAATTTATATCGGTGATCGATTACCATAAGGCAAAAATACGAAATTAATTATCGGATGTCTGAACAGCCTTGTGGCAGGAAATTTGATCAAATATTTTCTTCCAAAATCTTATACAATGACGCCCATGTATAATGATTCCCGGCAGTTATTTTGCTATTATGAGCGATGCTGTTCCACTTCACACTATCCGTTAACAACTCACTTACATAATGTATAAAACCTGTATGATCATTGGCAATGAGTATATCTTTATCGTGTGTAACTTTCAATCCTTCAGCGCCGATATCCGTGCATACCATCGGAATACCCCGGCATAACCCGTTGATAGTTTTAACTTTCATGCCGGAACCGAATCGCAGGGGAATCACATTGACTTTGCATTTTGTAAAGTATGTTTCCAAATCTTCAACGAAACCGGTAATGATAATGCCATCATGCTGCTGACTCATATCAATCAGGCGCTGATCCGGATGTTTTCCAACTATGTAAAGCTTTAGTTCAGGGAATTTTTCTTTTAATGCATGCCAGCATCCATCCACAAACCACACCAATCCTTCCACATTGGCTTCCCAGGTAAGTGTGCCAACATAGAGCAGACTATTTTCCAATTGCTCATAAGACGGAATTGGAAGTGTAATCTGACTATCATCACCAATATGCAGGTAATCGCGGTATTTAGCTTTTCTCTTAATTGGGTCTGGTTCGTGTACTTCGTTGTCGTTTGTGCCGCCTAATACAATATCAGCCTGATTAACGTAGCGCAACTCCCAACGGCGAATGCGGCCAGCTTCCATACCCACCACTACTTTTTTAATCGGATTCGTTTCCACTTCTGCATATCGGCTCCAAATCAGAAATTCAGCGTTGTGGGTTCTGAATACGACTTTGCCCTTATAATTTTTTGGCACGTATTGCATCACTTCATAGTGTTCAGCAACGATTACGTCATAATGATGTGCTATCGACTCAATATGCCTGTGCATAGAAGCCGAATAATTGCGGTACATATTTATGGTCATGCCTTTCAGGTAACTCTTTATCAGATTCGCACCTGAACGAGGCACATTTAAAACTTCGAAATAATAGTTCTGAATGCCGGTATCTTCCAGAAACGCATCTTTATATTTCACATCATCTCCTTTCAGGAAACAGGCAAAGTGCAGGTCGTGATGCTGATGTAACCAGGTGCATAATTTATAGCTGTTAAATAAGCTTGCTCCATGGTTTGTAGGAAAGGGCAGGTGAATCGTTATATGTAATACTTTCTTTCTGACAGACATAGCAGCGCAGTTTCAGAGGATACGGATGAGATAATCAGGACAAGCGACGTTTAATTGCTTCAACTATATTTTTCATGCGATGCAGATTAAACAACACTGCCAATACGAGTTTAAATGGAAACGATATGTAATAGGCTAAAATCAGGAGTGGTGAAGCCGGCATTTTTTTTATTTCATAGCCATACATGCGCATATTATCACCGCAAATACGCTGGCAAAACCAAACCTCTGCAGCGTTTAATCCACCCTTTTCCCAATTACCGGCACGTTCGGTTTTGATGCCAAATGCATCCGGTTTATCCGCCTCATTACTGCTACCCACTTGTGGAATCCGCAGCATATCCGGATGAAAACTAATATCTAAAAAAGCACATAAATCGCGCACTTCCTGTTCGCTGGCATTCACCAACTGCTCGAAAATGACATTGTGTACTTTTGGATGCTCTTTAAATTTTGCTGCAGCGCGAATACTGCTGTTCCACAATTTACTGATGGTGATAGGATGATAATTAATTCGAAGGCGGCGTTGTTCTTTTTTTGTCATGAATCCGGCGCCCATTTTTTTTCGCTGCCATTTTCGTTTCTGACTTAACAACACCCCTCTTGGGTCGCGCACCATGTTGATAATGCGGGCATGCGGAAACAGTTCCAGAATTTCACCAATATAAAAAACATCCTGTGGTGTTTTTTCGCAAGGGATGGATTTACCATGCAGGGCAGATTCATGAAACAAAAAACCTTTCAGAACAATATGCGGAAATAAGGGCTCCTGGATTGCCTGCACAATAGAATGCGCCTCAGCGAGGTACTTATCAGTTTGCATGGCGGTGAGGTATCCATCGCGCTGAATAAATACGAGTTTTGATGCTAACAGCGCCGCTTCATCCTGTGTCAGTACTTTTTGCTTATCCTGCGTACTCCAGAGTTGCTCAAAGAAATGCAATTCTTCCAACATAAAAACGTCAGGATGATTTCCTAATACCCGACGCATCATGGTAGTACCACTTCTGCTATTACCTACAATAAAAATAATTTTCTCCTGTTCAACAACCGCCATAAAAAACAATAAATCATCTATTAATTTCCAACCAATTCGTCAAGTGTGTTTTGCGCAACATAATGATAGCCAGGACGTGCTTTAGCGTAGATGCGTTTTGCCATTTCACTTTGGTTTGTTTGCATCATGGCTTTATACAAAGGTGTTAAGAATTTTCTTCTGCCCACACTACACAAAAAGGTTTCCATATCTGCATAGGCTGTTGCATAGTGACGTTTAACCGCCAGCTCATACCAGGCATCAGCAATTTCACAATTTCCAATTCCGGTAAAGTGGAACGACTTGTCTAAATCGCCCATGCGTTCAACGGTAATATCTTCAGGTAGCTGATAAATAAATCGCAACCATTCATGGGTTGTCCATCCACTCGTTTTTAAAGAGGCCGCAGCTGCGCCGCCGTTAAACGCATGCACTTCCTGATCTACAGCAGTAAATCGGGTTGACACAACCTTTGGACAATTATCCGGAATGCCAGGTCCGTAAATCCAGGCACGAATATCTACATCAGCAAAAGCCTCAGGATGTGCATCAATCAGGTGTTCGTTGAGATATTCTACAAAGGCTTCTGTGGTCATTACTTTAAACGCATTCGTGGTAAAATATCCATTCACGAAGGCATCCCAATTTTCTCGTCCGACTTTACTTTCGAGTAATCTGAGGAAATAGGCGCCTTTGTTATAAGCGATATCACTTACACCTTCGTCAGGGTCGCGACCCTCGAGTTTTAGTTTAAGATGTGTATCTGCTGATGTGGCTCCAAATTCCTGCACAGTTTCCACCAGCGATTCATATTCCAACACTTGCAACATCTCAGCATAATCTTTTCCATAAACGGCTTCCATGATTCGATTTTCGAAATACACGGTAAATCCTTCATTCAGCCAGAAATCATTCCAGGTTGCGTTGGTTACTAAATTTCCACTCCAGCTGTGTGCCAGTTCATGTGCAACTAAAGCCACTAAACTTTTATCTCCGGCAATAATTGTCGGTGTGGCAAATGTGATACGTGGGTTCTCCATCCCCCCAAAAGGAAACGAAGGAGGTAATACAATTACATCGTATCGGCCCCATTGATATTTTCCATATAATTGTTCCGCTTTCTCGAGCATGGTTTGCATATCGCTTAATTCTTCTGCGCATGCAGCTACAAAAGAAGGTTCAGCATAAACACCGGTTTCTTTTCCAACTGCCTGGAATGCAAGGTTACCTACAGCCAATGACATCAAATAAGATGGAATAGGTTGCTCCATTTTAAATTGATATTTTCCATCGGCACTTACCTGCTGTGGATTTTCTGCACTCATAAGCGCCAGCATTCCCGCAGGCACCTGCACCTGGGCTTCAAACGTAAAGCGCATGCCCGGACCGTCCTGACAAGGTAACCAGGTTCTGGCAAGAATAGCCTGCGACTGAGTGAATAAAAACGGATGTTGTTTATCGCGTGTTTGTTCAGCCTTTAACCATTGTAAAGCTGCTGCATCAGCAGAAGTTGTATATTGAACAGAAACCTGCTGAGTTGAAGCAGAAATAGGAATATGCAAAGCCTGACCCATCCACGGCTCTCCGTTGACGGTATCTTTGAGGCTATAATCTACCGATTTACCATCAGCCGAAACTTTGTGAATCGTAAGTCCGCGTGTATCAAAAATAATTTCTTTGGCATCCGGAGCAGCTTCAACCGTCCAGGTTGCCGTGCCTGAAATCGTTTGTGTGTTAAAATCAACCTTGGCATCCCAATTGAGATGCGTGCCTCTGGCGATGGCAGGCTTGGAAAAAGAGTGCGGATCGTTAATGACCATATCGTTTGAATGAGTTTGCTGCGACGCTGATTGTTGGTCAGAGGAGCAGGCGTTAAACATTAGGCTGACAGCAGCCAGCGTACTATATAATATGCGCATACCTGGAAGTATTTGGCAAATCTAAGCATTCATAGCCTTTCCGCTGCGGATAAAAGTCACATACCCATGTTGGTACGCTATTTGCCTGTTTCTGTGTTTTTTCTATTTTTGTCCGCTAAATCTTTATCCACCCAGAGCTCCCTATAGAGAAATGCTACTAACCTTTGTGATCATTTACATGGTGGTGACAATTGCCATCGGTGTTTTTGCGAGCAGGTTTGTCAAGGGTTCCGGCGATTTTGTACAAGCCGGCAGACGCCTTCCTCCCCTATTTAATGCAGCTGCATTATTCGCTCTCTGGTTTGGGAGTGAAACCGTTTTTGGCGCCTCAAGTGCATTTATGGAAGGCGGGTTGATGAATGTGATAGAAGATCCATTTGGCGCCTCCCTATGTTTATTTCTTTTTGGTTTCTTCTTTGTTAGGCGCTTATATCGCATGAACCTGCTCACCATTGGCGATTTATTCCGCATACGCTATGGTCAGAACGTTGAGTTGATCAGCAGCTTTTTTATGCTGCTCACCTTCTTTGGTTACATCGCTGCGCAATTTGTTGCCCTGGGTATTATTTTACAGGTAGTGTTATTGCAGGCAGGTATCACCATGGATTTATCATTGGCTATTTTATGTTGCAGTATTGTAGTGGTGGGATATACAGTTATTGGCGGTATGTGGGCTGTTTCTGTTACAGATATGGTGCAGAGCGTACTGATTGTTTTTGGACTAGTGGTGGTAGTTATTTTCGTTGCCAATGAGGCAGGTGGCGTGAGCAATGTTATTGCAAATGCACCTGAAAACACCTTCCGGTTTCTGCCTAATGCCGAACCCATTGATATCACGAACTGGATAGGAGCCTGGATGGTCATTGGTTTGGGCTATATACCCTCGCAGGACGTATTTCAACGTGCCAACAGCGCCCGAAGCGAAAAAGATGCCGTGCGTTCAACCTACCTTGGAGCCATTCTTTATCTGGTCATTGCTATGCTGCCTTTATTTATTGCCTTGGCTGCTAAAGTTTTATACCCAACGGAAGATTTTTCAGATACACAAACTGTTTTACCGAATATCGTTTTGAACCACACACCCTTGTGGATACAAATTGTATTTTTCGGTGCCTTGTTATCAGCCGTTTTAAGCACATGTAGTGGTTCAATTTTAGCTCCGGCGAGTATCCTGGCTGAAAATTTCATCAAGCCCATTTACAAATCAAATGGCAAGCGCAAGATGGATGACAAGCAATTTATGTTGGTTCTACGCTTGAGTGTTGTTGGCATAGCTTTAATTTCATTTTTGATGACCTTACCGAAACAAAATATTTATGATCTCGTTGGTGAGAGTGCCACATTTGGCATGGTAAGTTTGTTAGCGCCCATGACAGCAGGTTTATACTGGAAGAGAGCGAATACGGCAGGTGCTCTTTTAAGTATGTTTGGCGGAATGGTTACTTATATCATCTTTGAATATTTTTTACCACTACCGGTAGAGGCCTTTATTCCGGCAACCATTATCAGTTTTCTGTTTATGTATGCCGGCAGATACATGGAGGAAAAAAGTCCAACCTATGCAGCAGGCGTTGTCAATCGCTTTATGCGGTTCTTTAAAGATAATCCGTAACTAATTATTGGCGATTAGCTGATTAAGCTACATACCCCAACAAAAAAGGCAATACCCCGCAGGATATTGCCTTTTTTTAATATGCTGTTAGCGATACTTTACTTACAAGGCATCGATAGACAATGCAAGGAAAGTAAAGGAGAATGGTAAACCAATCCAGAAAAACTGGCTCAAATTAAAAACCATCCACACGGTTATTGCGCTAAATAAGATGCCAAGCATGAGGTATTTAGGAATGACCTTAATACGGTATTTTTCTTTTTGGGTATTTTCCATAGTCAGTCAATTTGACCCCACAAAGGTAAGGTATTCACCAGTATTTCAAAATCTGCCCGCAGGAAAAATTAACATCCTACTGTTCACAGCTGCTTAGGCATTGGTAAATACGACCTCTCCCTGCTCCGCATCCATGTGTATGCGTGCATCGGCACCCGCCTGAACCTCCCCGGAAAGTATGCGTTTAGATAACACATTCACCAGCTCCTTCTGGATTACCCGTTTCAAAGGTCGGGCACCAAACTGCGGGTCGAAGCCCTCCTCGGCTAACCAGTCGACCAATGCCTCAGAATAGGTAAGATGGATGTCCCGTTCGGCTAGCATTGACACCAGCGACTGCAATTGAATCAGTACGATTCCGCGTATTTCAGATTTCAACAGAGGTTTAAACATGATGATTTCATCAATACGGTTCAAAAATTCGGGGCGAATGGTTTTTCGTAACATTTCCATCACCTCAATCCGGGTGGTTTCGGTGGTAGCCAGCAGATTTTCTTCTGTTACACCTTCGAAACGCTCCTGAATAATATGCGAACCGATATTGCTGGTCATGATGATGATGGTATTTTTGAAATCTACGGTCCTGCCCTTATTATCTGTTAACCTGCCATCATCTAATACCTGTAACAAAATATTGAATACATCCGGATGCGCTTTTTCAATTTCATCCAATAAAACCACGCTATAAGGTTTTCTACGCACAGCCTCAGTTAATTGCCCGCCTTCATCATATCCCACATATCCCGGAGGCGCACCTATTAATCGACTTACACTATGGCGCTCTTGATATTCGCTCATATCAATGCGGGTCATCGCGTGTTCATCATTAAATAAAAAATCGCTGATAGCTTTTGCCAACTCGGTTTTACCCACGCCGGTAGTTCCCAGAAAAATGAACGAGCCAATGGGCTTTTTAGGATCCTGAAGTCCGGCGCGACTTCTGCGGATGGCATCTGAAACTGCGGTAATCGCTTCATCCTGTCCCACCACACGTTTGTGCAATTCTGTTTCCAGGCGCAGGAGTTTCATGCGATCGCTTTCCAGCATTTTGCTAACCGGAATGCCAGTCCACTTGGCAACAATATCTGCAATATCCTCCGCATCCACTTCTTCTTTCATCAGACGTTTACCGGCATCAAGTGCACTTAAATCAGCTTCTAATGATTTCAAAGAGGCTTCTGCTTCTTTAATTTTTCCGTACCGCAATTCTGCTACACGGCCATAATTTCCTTCACGCTCGGCTTGTTCGGCCTGCAATTTATATTGTTCAATTTCGCCTTTGCGTTGTTGGATGGCATCTACCACTTCTTTTTCTTGCTGCCATTTCGATTTAACGGCTGTGCGTTCTTCCGTAAGTTCAGCAATTTGTCGGGATAATTCCTCTAATTTCTTTTCATCGTTTTCACGCTTGATAGCTTCGCGTTCAATTTCGAGTTGTCGGATTTTGCGTTCCAGTTCATCTAATTCTTCGGGCACGCTATCCATCTCAAGACGCATTTTTGCAGCGGCTTCATCAATCAAGTCGATTGCTTTATCCGGTAATTTTCTATCTGCAATGTAACGGGCACTTAATTCGACAGAGGCAATAATAGCTTCGTCTTTTATGCGCACTTTATGATGCGTTTCATATCGCTCCTTTAATCCGCGTAAAATACTTACCGCATCCTCCATAGATGGTTCGTCAACCAACACCTTCTGGAACCGGCGTTCTAAGGCTTTATCTTTTTCAAAATACTTTTGATATTCATTCAGCGTAGTTGCACCGATTGCGCGCAATTCGCCTCTGGCTAATGCAGGCTTCAAAATATTGGCTGCATCCATAGCGCCCTCTCCACCTCCACCTGCACCCACTAAGGTGTGGATTTCATCGATAAATAAAATGATGGCGCCTTCACTGCCGATTACTTCCTTTACGACACCTTTCAATCGTTCTTCAAATTCACCTTTGTATTTAGCTCCGGCAATTAATGCCCCCATATCTAAAGAAAATATGGTTTTTGTTTTGAGGTTTTCAGGCACATCACCATTTACAATTCGATGTGCAATACCTTCAGCGATAGCTGTTTTACCCACACCGGGATCGCCAACCAAAATAGGATTGTTTTTTGTGCGGCGTGATAAGATGTGAAGCACGCGTCTGATTTCTTCATCGCGACCGATTACCGGATCGAGTTTTCCGCTTCTGGCGCGTTCATTTAAATTGATTGCATATTTATTTAAGGCATTAATTTGATTTTCACCACTCTGCGACTGTACGGTAGTGCCTTTGCGTAAATCTTTAACTGCTGCCTTTAAATCTTTTTCAGTAACACCCTGCGCTTTAAGTAAATTAGACACCTGGTCATTTACTTGCAACATGCCTAACAGTAAATGCTCGATGGACACAAACTCATCACCAAAAGCCTTCAAAAAGGTTTGACTTTTAGCGATAGTTAAATTTGCTTCCCGCGAAATATATTGTCCGCCCTGTCCACTCACTTTTGGCAAGGCTTGCAACATATCATCCAGTTTCTGTTGCACATATTGGGGGTTAACCTGCATTTTTTTCAAGAGGTACAGGGTAACTTCATCCTCATCGCTCAGCATCGCTTTCAACAAATGTTCATTGCCAATTTGCTGATGGTCCATTTGCATTGCCATCTGCTGTGCCTGCTGCACAAGTTCCTGTGCTTTGATTGTAAAATTCTGTAATTGCATAGTTTATTTGTTTTCAGGATAAATCAACACCTGTTTTGCCTCAAAAAACGTACTACTCACTGATTGGTGGAGAATAACGTCAGAATGGCCTGAAATGTTGATTCAAGTAGACATAATGACATCCAAAACCATAAAAACCTGACAAGATATACATATCCACCTTACCTGGTGATATATTTTCGGCAGCCAATTTGTACATTTGTATTTTAGGCACAATGAAACTCCGATACCCCATTCTACTGTTGGCGCTAATTTGCGCAACACAACTTCCTCTGAAAGCACAAGGACCTGTTTGCGAAAACGACTCAACCGGACTTATTCCGCTCATTGACTTAGGCCCCGGTATGTATCTGGGCTATCAGGGCGGATTGTTTCCTGGCGGGTCCAATACTGAAGCAACTGCCAGTCAGCATTATAAAAAAGGCCGTTCATTTGCTAAGAACATGCAGCCTTTAGATAGTCTGGGCAATGTAAATTACGGTGATGGTGTCGTGCTGATGGGTGGCTTTGGCCCTTCAGTAGTAGGCAGTTTATTTGATGAATTTGTACCTATCGTTCGCGATACCGTAGATGGATATATCACGAACAGATGTTTCGATGCGATTAACCTGAGTGCAGGAGGTAAAGGATTAGATTTTGCTACCGGTATCGACTCAACAAAATATTGGAATAACCTGCTTGGGAAAATTATAGAAAAAGGCTATACACCTGAACAATTGCAGGTGGCCTTTATGTATTTCAGTAATAAAACGGACACCACCGGCATGACGTCGTTTCCAGAAACGCCTTTGGAAATCAGAGACAGCTATGAATTTTTTTTACGCATGTTGCTGGATCGTTTTCCAAATGTAAAAATCGTATTTATCAGTGGTCGACACTATGGAGGTTATTGCGATACAACAATGGAACAAGCCAATGCTATTGAAGAACCGATTTCATATTGGAATAGTTTTAGTGTTAAATGGCTTATTCAAGACCAAATAACCGGCGACCCGAATCTGCGATATTTTGGTGCCAACAAACGCGTGCCATTTATTACGTGGGGGCCCTATTATTGGACTGATGGCGCAGAACCGCGTGCAACAGACGGACGCTTTTATGTATGCGAAGATTTCAGCGAAACAGATGGCTATCATCTCATGCCTGAAACTTATATTGAAGATGCCGACTATCTTATGCAACATATTTACAATTCTGATTTTTCCCGGTATTATGTGCGCAACGATACGAAATGGATAGACTGTATTCCTTATAACGATAGCATTTACAGGTCGCAACCGGATTTACTCCCGGTATCGGCAACTGATTGGATAATATATCCGAATCCGGCAACAGATTTATTGCATGTATATCTGCCTGAGCCGTTGGAAACAACTTGCTATGTATCGGTTTTCGACCCATCAGGCATATGCCGGTATGCCGAAGAGGCACAATCATTGCAAAAAATGTTTGCGCTGGATATCGCCTCCCTGACCCCGGGTATGTATGTGCTGCGTATCTCCCAACAGTTACCTGATGGCCGGCAGCAAATAGAAACCAAAACATTTATAAAAATGGAATAAAGCCCATACAGTCCAGAGGATGCAAACCGAAACATCTGCCTCTGTTGGCTTTACCACAACTGTTAATTTTACCTGTTTATGATAATTGCCGTCGTATCTTTGCGGGGCGATGGAAGCGCTTGATTTATTGCATAAATACGATGTGCCTGTTCCCAGGTATACCAGTTATCCAACAGTTCCTGCCTGGCAATTTGCGGATTGTTCAGAACAGAAATGGTTTGAACATGTAGTACGCGCTTTCAAACAGGAAAATGGTGAAGTATGCGTGTATATCCATTTACCCTTTTGCGAAGAATTATGCACGTATTGCGCCTGTAATAAGCGCATTACTAAAAACCATCAGGTTGAAACACCTTACTTAGCATCCGTTTTACAAGAGTGGGAAATTTATCGTTCGCAATTCCCTTCCAAACCCATCATTCGTGAAATACATTTGGGTGGAGGTACGCCTACTTTTTTTTCGCCGGAGCATCTGAAAAAACTGATTGATACTATAACAGCAGATGCAACTGTTCCTGATGATCATGCTTTCAGCGTAGAAGTGCATCCGAATTATACACAGGATGCACATTTAATCGCCTTGCGCGATGCCGGTTTCAATCGCATAAGTTTAGGTGTACAGGATTTCGATCCGGCAGTGCAATTTATTATCAATCGCATTCAAACGTTTGAGCAAACCAAAAAAGTTGTGGATGCCGCGCGCGCTTTAGGCTATACCAGTGTCAACTTCGATTTAATTTATGGTTTACCTAAGCAAACTACCAACAGTATTGCATACACCATGCAATTTGTGCAACAATTAATGCCTGATCGAATTGCATTTTATAGTTATGCGCATGTGCCATGGAAAAGCAAAGGACAACGCCGTTATACAGATGAAGATGTGCCGAAAGCAGCGGAAAAATTAGCGATGTATGCCGCCGGAAGTCAACACTTGCAACAACTTGGGTATACACATATAGGAATGGATCATTTTGCCCTACCGGGCGATGGATTATTAGTGGCACACGAACAGGGTAATTTACATCGCAATTTTATGGGCTACACCACCACCAACCATAAATTAGTGATTGGTCTTGGCGCTTCTGCCATTGGTGATACCTGGACAGCATTCGCACAAAATGATAAAGAAGTAGAAGCCTACCAGGAAAAAATAGCCACCGGGCATTTGCCACTGGTGAACGGACATATTTTATCGGATGAAGACCTCATTCTGCGCAATCATATTTTGGATTTAATGTGCAGAGATACCACCACATTGGATGAGGACCTGTTGAGTGCAGCACATATCGCTTCCATTCAGACCCGGTTGGCACCATTTATTGAGGATGGATTAGCCACCTTCACCAACAACACCATTCATGTTACCGAAAAAGGGAAGTTGTTTATTCGCAATATATCCTCTGCCCTTGACGCGCATTTGCATCGCACACAAAGCGAAACACGTACCTTTTCAAAAGCCATTTAAACATTTGCAGGCATATCTTATCTTTGATAAGCATAACCTGTCAAATGATACGCACAATACTTACCCACCTGAGCTACTGCATACTGGCAGGATGCTGCCTGATGGCCTGTTCAGTAGATGCAGAATTAACAGATCTTATTGACCCGTCATGGAGGGGTGAAATCATTTCTACTACCGAATTACATGCATGGAGCATTTCGCAAACCGATTCAGCGCTTGCCTCTTTTGATGCCGATTTGCTCACCTATCCGAACGACAATCCGATTACCATATATCGCGTGCTCTATAAAACCATTGATGCCTTTGGCAACGAAACACAGGCATCAGGTGCAGTAGTTATTCCGGTAACGGATACCGCAGCTCCAATGATTGTGTACACACATGGCACTGTTGTGGAGCGATATGATGTTCCGGGTTATGAAAGTGATGAATTGGTGCTGGGCATGTTGTATGGTGCTGATGGCTATGTTGCCGTGCTACCCGACTATTTAGGCATGGGCGATAGCCCGGGCATACATCCCTATTGTCACGCTGCAACTGAAGCAAGTGCCACTGTTGACCTCATGCGCGCCGCACAAAGTTTATGTGCAGATTTAGGCATTACCCTCAACCAACAAACATTTATTTTCGGATATAGTCAGGGTGGTCACGCAGCGATGGCTACCACAAAAGCCATTCAGGAAGATTATGCTGATGAATTTACGGTAACGGCAAGTGCTCCAATGAGTGGCCCTTACGATTTGAGCGGCGCACAAACAGCCTTAGTGCTTGCCGATGAGCCTTATGGTGCACCATTTTATCTCCCCTATTTAATGTTTGGATATAATATGGTGTATGACATGTATGATTCTCCATCAGATTATTTAGTAGCACCGTACGATTCCATTTTACCTTTACTTTTTGATGGAACACATAGCGGCGGAGAAATTGATGCCGTGATGCCATCCATTCCAAAAAATATTATTAAACCTGACGTGCTGGATGATTTCATAAATAATCCAAACAATCCATTCAGACTTGCTTTGCAGGCAAATGATTTAACCGGATGGACACCCACGGTGCCGGTGATTATGTATTATTGCGCAGGTGATGAATTAGTTACTTATCAAAACAGCATCATTGCCCAGGACAGATTTGTGGCGAATGGTTCAACCACCACAGGTTTATATCAGCCATCTCCCAGTGCCGGACACGGTGAATGCGCAGAACCGTGTTTTGTATTTGCGAATATTTATTTTAGCTCTCTCCGCAACTAATTATATATCCCATGGAAATGGACGCACAACATATTGATAAAAAACGATTTGAAGCATTCATTGATGCCGTTTTTGCTATAGTCATCACCTTTCTGGTTTTGGAATTCAAAGTGCCTCATATAAAAGGAGGCGATGACCTTATGCTCAAGGGAGCACTTTCGGAAATGATTCCACTTTTGTTTTGCTATATTATTTCCTTCTTTACTATAATGACCATTTGGTTAGATCATCACCAAATGTTTCTTTTTATTAAAAGGATCCCTAAAAAATATGCTGTCTTAAATTTCATATTTTTATTGTCCGTATCTGCATTACCATTTGCTACAGGATTAGCAGGAGAATACATTACAAGTAAATTCGCTGTGATGTTTTTTCTATCGATTATATTTATCATGAATATATTATTTGCTATTTTATTTATCTATCCTATAAAAAACAACCTGATAGCTCCTGAAGATTTAGCAAAATTTAATGAAGGAGCGACGATAGCAAAAATCGGCATTGTGCTTGAAATCATCAGCATTCCTATGGTGTTGGTTAATACTGTATTAGGCATGTCAATTTCATTTCTGGTATTGTGCCTGCATTTGTTAAAAATATATATCAGACCGTCGCATCGATAAATGCACATCAGGTCATGCATCCATGGTAAAATAATTACCGCACGCATGCCACAAGTTTTACGTGCAGTAACGCATAGCAGCTCAATGATATGCGAACACACCTAAACCTAAAACAACTTACAGGAGTTTTGAATCTTGAGGGATAAGGTTACATTAATTCTCCTCCACCGCTTTAATACTCACCGCAGCGCCTCCACCCGGTGCTAACTTCAGATCTAACACGGAATTTGATCTAACCATTTGTTCGGTTATGACATAAGCAGTCGGGTTCTTTTTCCAATCGGCATCCGGTGCGTCTGCGTAGACAGTTGCCTTGTATACCTTTCCGGGATCCAGAAAGTTGAGTGCAATTTTAGTTGAACGGCCATCACTATTTGTAATTGCACCTAAATACCAGTCCTGCGTATTTTTCTGTTTGCGTGCAATCGTAATAAATTCGCCCGGCTCCGCTTCGAGGTACAGGGTTTTTTGCCAGTCAACCGGCACATCTTTAATAAACTGAAAAGCGTCTAAGTGCTTCTCATAATTTTGAGGCAAGTCAGCCGCCATTTGTAATGGAGAATACATCGTTACATATAAGGCAAGTTGCTTGGCTAAAGTGGTATGTACCTGATTACCGGTTTGCTGCCCATAGGCCGACATTTTTATTTCAAAAATACCGGGTGTGTAATCCATTGGTCCGCCCATTAATCGGGTGAAGGGTAATATTGTTTCATGCTCTGGCGGATTGCCCTGACTCCATGCATTAAATTCGTTACCTCTGGCTGCTTCACAAGCCAACCAGTTTGGATAGGTGCGATGCAACCCTGTTGGCCTCACTGGCTCATGTGCATCAACCATTAAATGACGCTTAGCCATTTCCTGTGCTACATAAACATAATGATTTACCATCCATTGTCCATCATGCCATTCACCACGTGGAATAATTCGACCCACATAACCTGTTTTTACAGCAGGATAATGATGCGTTTGCATAAATGTCATGGCTTCCTGCAGGCGCCGCTCATAATTAGTAACGGAAGCACTGGTTTCATGGTGCATAATCATTTGTACACCTTTTTCTTTAGCATATGCTTCTACTGCTGCAACATCAAAATCCGGGTACGGTGTTACAAAATCAAAAACATTTTCTTTCCAGTTGCCAAACCAATCTTCCCAACCAACATTCCATCCTTCAACTAACACCGCATCTATACCATTCGCTGCAGCAAAATCAATATAGCGTTTTGTATTTTCTGTTGTTGCGCCGTGATGTCCATTTGGCTTTAGTGCATTCCAATCAGTAGTTTGCAATTGAATATTGCGGTCGTTTGAATATTCCCAGGAAGAAACACCAACGTGCATTTCCCACCATACACCAACAAATTTCATGGGTTTAATCCAATCGGTTTCTGTGAGCGCACATGGCTCATTCAAATTTAAAATTATACGTGATGCCAGAATGTCCGTTGCCTGTTTGGATGCGATAATGGTTCTCCATGGTGTATGACACGGCGCGTTTAAATATGCCATATTGCCAACCGCATCCGGCACTAATTGAGAAGTTAATGTTTGATTATCCTCCCCAATGCGCAAATGCATGGCCGGATAATTCACTAATGCTGCTTCAAAAATATGTATATACAATCCGTTATCTGTTTTCAGCATGAGTGGCGCCTGCACAACAGATTTATCGATCACTGTTCTGGTTGCAATTTCCGCCATTTTGATGGATGCTTTTTGTGCATCAACATTGCTCAATCTGGATTTGGTATAATAATATTCATTCGTATCATAATCACCCGGGATCCACCAGGCAGTATGATTGTCGGTTAGATGAAAAGTGGTGAGCTCATTGGTAACCGTAAAATTGCGTAAGGTTTCCTGCTGGGGAAAAATATATCGAAAGCCCAATCCATCATTAAATAATCGAAATTCGATATCCAGTAAAACATGCGAATTGGAATGTCGTGCATGCACAATCAGGGTTTTATGCAGATCACGAATTTCAGATTCTTCACCCCAAACAGTTGCCCAGGTCATATCCTTGAAGGCAGAATCAATAGATTTAATAGTAAATCCGGTGAGCAGGTCTCCTTTTTCCTTAATGGAAATACCTAATTGCGAAGAATCCATAACCACCGTCGCATCCTGTTCAAGTTTATATCCTAACCTGCCATCAGTATATTGAAAAACACTGAGTTTCATATGGCCATCAGGCGAAGACATTCTGGTTTGAGCTGTGCAGGTAATTGCTGCTAAACAGGCATGCACAAAAAGTAGAGAGGTAAATACGCGCATTCTCAAAATTACGAGAACCTGTGCACATATCCAGTCTCTGGTTTATTTGAAGTAAGGTAAATGCATGAACGGCATATACCTATGCGGCCTGAGATTCAGACATAGGCTTGCCTCCGGTGCACACTAGTATACCAAGCACAAGTGTATGTCGGGCAGCATACTTCCCGGCTAAATTCCTTAAACTGTAAGACGAATCACCTGGCGACTCACCTCGCCTTCTTCAATGGTGATTAATTGATAGCAGGCAGCTTTTGCTTCAGCTTTAAATTGGTCCGGGTCTTCCAGAATATTAAAAGCGGCTGAAGGACAAATATGCTGTGTAATTGTGCCATCTTGTTGGGTATGCTCCAAATGATAATGACCGCAGAAAATGGTGACATCACCACCCTGAGATTTTAGAACATTTTTAACTGCTCCGCGATTTTTAAGTGGGAATTGTTTATCTACCCAAGTATCTACAGGTAACACCGGATGATGGATGAATACAACTAAAGGCAGTTCTGTTTGCACCTGTGTGCGCAGCCATTGTAATTGCTCGGTTTCTACCATATCAGGAGCCGAATCAAGAAATATCAGGCGATGTCCTTCCATATCAACGGAAAAGTAAATTGCGTTCTGACTTTCCATATTGCGATTGCGGTACCAGTTTCTGATTTGTCCGCGAATATCATGATTTCCGGGTGTTACATGCCATGCATATGGACGCAAATGATTGAAGAACCAAGGCATCGCTTCGCCTTCACCAATATCTCCACCCAACACAATCATATCAACTTCGTGTTGTTGTAAATCGTCATAAATACGCTCCCAATTACGGCGCGTGTTAGCTCCTAATTCTGCAGCATTCGCTTCATCCAGGTGAAGGTCGGTTATATAAGCAATTATCATCAGATAGATTATTTACGGGTTAAACGCATCATGACTACATCATTGTTGTACAGAACGAGATTATTATCGTCTTCTAAACTCCATGCAGTTACTTTGCTCAGGTTGCCAAAGAAAATATGTTCGGCATTATTTGCACAAAACATTTTAGTGGCACTGATAGGACCAAAATGCAAATTATTATTTTCGATTTTAATATCAGCGGAATAATCATTACATCCACCATTACCAGTTGCCTTTGTATTCGGCATGTTAATAATGAGCGTAGGCAAACCTTGCGGAAACGCAGAAGTTAATGGCCCGCGCAGGTCATTGAGGTAATTGAGTTCCCAGGTGCCATTAATACGCATGGTTGCTGCTTCTTCAATTATCTGCAGGGTAACACCTGTGAAGGCAATGAGTTCAACACCATTTTTGGATAAGGTAAGTTCCTGATTTTCAATTTTCCAGTTTGTTGCATCATTCAATGCCTCAAGCATCGCTGTTTCCGTAGTCAGCGCATCGCATGCCATCATCGTTGCGCCCAAGGGGCCGATATGAATAGAATCTGTTCCGCTCAAGGTAAATCCACCAAACATCATATTACAACCACCAAATCCGGTTACACTATTTTTACCTGCGCCGGTGAAAACAATATACGGTTTATCAGTTCCGCTGAATGGCTGTCCATTTATGCTGAGCAAATCCCATCTGGAGAGGTACAATAATTCACTGCCCGGGTTTGTATCGGTAGTGTCTTTGATTACCGAGCATGCACCCAGCATCAGCACACATACCCCCAAAAACAGCGATTTTGCCATGATGAATTTTTGTGCAAAGGTAAAGTTAATTGGCAAAAACTATCAGGAACAGTCGGTTTTCCTTTTTGGAAAAGGTTTGTGCATGCATGTTACTCAAGCAAAATCGCCTTTTTTGTATGCAATGCATTCTGAATCATTACCGATTCTACCGGAGGCACTTCTTCATAGGGTTCATCTCTGCTGAACACAAATGTCAGTCCGAAACAACAGCCACATGCACATAAACTCCCATGTTCCAGAATGTTGAGATGCAGCACATTGGCTGAATCGACACCTGCCGTGCACAAAAAATTCATACAACAATTTGAATGAAACAGGATTTCTACCTCTAAGGTTGAATCCGTCACCCGAATATCCGTAATCGTATCCTCCCCTTCCCCTCCATATTCATCGCCACCGCTACAGGGTGTTTCCTCCACTTTATACAGATACAACCCACGGTCATACGCAGTAAACATATCATTCGTATTGCGCAAAACAGCGGTTCCTATCAGAAATTGCCTGGAGGATGGCGAAGCAAAAATGATGGTGTCAACCGTATAGATAGGCTGATCCTGTGGCGTATAATCAGCGGTGTAACGCACAAAAACGGTGTCCGGTCTCTGGCAATAGCCAAGGTAAGCGGAAAGCAGCAATACAATCAGGGTAATGGATTTCATAAAATGGAAACGATAAAAGTCGGCATTTATGAGCAAATAGTCATGCGACCGGCATTAATGGCAGTTTGATGACCAATTTTACCCGAAAAAAGTCGTCATCCACAGGCTAAAAAAGGTTGTGGATAATCTCGTGCCGACAGGAGTTTCAGTCCCGTTTTCGTGGGCGCACAGCGAAGCCTATACCCATTTTGTCGTATCTTTGCCGTCCAAATAACCCAAATCTTCACATGATCATCGGAATACTGGGAGAAGGAAAATTGGATCAGCGGGTAGCTATCGCAGCTGAGCATATTCCTTCTTTATTAGCCTATAAGGCAGAAAAAATACTGGTTGAAACCAATGCCGGTCGTTTAGCCGGCTCTTTAGACGCTGATTATCAGGCTAAAGGTGCTGAAATTGCTTCGCGACAGGATGTAATCGCTAAAAGTGATGTCATTATTAATATACATCCAATTGATTCTGCTGAGTTAGCCCAACTGCGCGGAAAAGTATTGATTGGCGGCTACAATCCTCTGGTAAACACAGCTTTCGTAAGCGCCTGTTTATCCAATGGTGTTTCAGCTTTCAGTCTCGACGTAATTCCAAGAACCACGCGTGCCCAGGCAATGGATATTCTGAGTTCTATGGCAACCGTTTCTGGTTACAAAGCTGTATTGGTTGCAGCAACACATCTCCCTAAATTTTTCCCCATGTTTATGACTGCAGCAGGAACAATTACCCCGGCTAAGGTTGTTATTCTGGGTGCAGGGGTTGCAGGATTACAGGCAATTTCAACTGCTAAGCGCTTAGGAGCAGTGGTAGAGGCTAGTGATGTGCGCACAGCGGCACGTGAAGAAGTGCTTTCTCTCGGCGCTAAATTTATTGAGGTAGAAGGCGCAACAGAAGATAAAAGTGCGGGTGGATACGCCGTTGAACAATCTGAAGATTTCAAAAAACGCCAACAAGCTAAAGTGCAGGAACATGCTTCCAAGGCGGATGTGATTATTTGTACGGCGCAGATTCCGGGTCGCAAGGCGCCGATGCTGCTGCAAAAGGAAACAGTAGCCCAGATGCGTCCGGGCACCGTAATCATCGACCTCGCTGCCAGCACCGGCGGAAACTGTGAGTTAACTGAGAATGGTAAAACTATCAATATTAATGGTGTTACTATCATCGGCGATTCTAACCTCGCTTCCACGATGCCTGCGGATGCTTCTAAGATGTTCGGTAAAAACATCCTGAATTTCCTGAAAATTATGGTGAACAAAGAAGGCGCCATTGATTTAAACTGGGCAGATGATCTGATTACAGGAACTTGTATCGCCCATCAGGGAGAAATCAAAAACGAACGTGTGAAAGCACAAATGAATAGTGTAACCGCATAAACACACAAACAGTAAGAACTATGATACTCTTAGATATTTTTCAAACATTTCTCGCGAGTCTCGATACATGGGATATTATTTATATCGTGTTACTCGCCGCATTTTTAGGTGTTGAAGTCATCAGCAATGTACCGGCCATCCTGCACACCCCCTTAATGTCGGGTGCAAATGCCATTCACGGCGTGGTGATTATCGGTTCTATTATTGTAATGGGACATGCAGATAACACCCTTGCATTAATCCTCGGATTTCTTGCCGTAATCCTCGGAACGCTCAACGTAGTTGGTGGTTTCGTAGTTACTAACCGTATGTTGCAAATGTTTAAAAAGAAGAAGTAAAAAAGTGTTCGGGTGTTTCCGCCGTACGGCGGATTCGGGTGTTCATGTTAATTCAATAACTCACCCACTCACCACTGACTTCTCACCATTCACCACTCACCACTCACCACTTATGTCAACTCTAGATATACTCAAACTTTGCTACCTGCTCGGTAGTGTTTCCTTTATCGTCGGATTGAAAATGCTGGCCAAGCCCGATTCTGCAAAGCGCGGAAATATGTTGGCTGCCATTGGTATGACCATCGCGATTTTAGGTACGATATTCTTTCATAAAAATGAAGAAGGCAAAAGCATTGGCAACCTCGCCTGGATTTTTGGTGGTATTGCCATTGGCACCATCGTGGGTTACCTCGCTGCCATGAAAGTAAAAATGACACAGATGCCGCAAATGGTATCTCTGTTTAATGGTATGGGTGGTGCCTGTGCCGCATTAATTGGTATCGTGGAAATGGATACGCATAATCCGGAATTATTCGGTGAACGTTTTACGATTTTCCTGGGCCTGATGATTGGAACGGTTTCATTCGCCGGTTCAATTGTGGCTTACGGAAAATTGGAAGGAAAAGTAAAAGACTACGGTAGCAAATTCCAACAATTTTTTAATAACACGTTCATCTTCGCGATTCTTGCCTTGGTAGTTTATGCTTCATTGAATGTCGACTTTATGCCGACATCCGTGATTTGGATATTATTTGCAGCTTCCATGGTATATGGTATTTTATTTGTGTTGCCGATTGGTGGTGCTGATATGCCGGTAGTTATTTCCTTGCTTAACTCATTTACAGGTGTAGCTGCTGCCTTTGGTGGTTTCTTATATCATAATCAGGTGATGCTTACCGGTGGTATTTTAGTTGGTTCTGCCGGTACCATCCTCACTGTATTAATGTGTAAGGCGATGAACCGCAGTTTGTGGAATGTAATCATTGGTGCATTCAGTGGAAGCTCCGGTGGTGGTAAATCAACTGAAGGCTTATCTATCCGCGAAATCAATGCTACCGATACAGCTATTTTGTGTGCCTATGCGCAAAAGGTAACCATTATTCCGGGTTACGGACTTGCCGTTGCACAAGCTCAACATGCTTGTCACGAATTTGAAAAAGTATTAGAAGAAAAAGGCGTTGAAGTAAACTTCGCCATCCACCCGGTTGCCGGTCGTATGCCCGGACATATGAACGTATTGCTTGCAGAAGCTGACGTATCGTATGATAAATTAAAAGAAATGGACGATATCAATCCACATCTTCCGAATACAGATGTTGTAATTGTGATTGGTGCGAACGACGTAGTAAATCCTGCTGCAGAAACGGACACCACTTCTCCGATATATGGCATGCCTATTATTAAAGCGAACACGGCGAAAAATATTATCGTTATGAAACGCTCTATGGCCAAAGGTTATGCCGGTATTGAAAACGAATTATTCTACGACAATAAAACACGCATGCTCTTCGGTGATGCAAAAGCCATGCTGGAAAAGCTGGTTGCTGAAGTGAAAGCGGTATAACGTATATACACTTATTTATCTGTAAAGTCCACCTTCTTCCAGGTGGACTTTATTTTTTCTATTTTTTCAGCATTGCGAAGTTCCTTTTGCATGACATACTCCTCGAAAAATCCACAATCCAAACACACATAAGTTTCTACAAATAATTGCGTCCAGCTGCTGACAGCCACTGTGCATCTTTCACCCCGGCTCATCAATCCGGCATTCGTGTAAATATTTTGTCCGTTACATTTCGGACATACATTTGATTTTTTCATCTGATTGGTTCTATATCTATTGTGCACTTAACACATCAAACAAACTAACACTGAGTCGGCACCATACCGAGAAACTGCTTTAACAGCTCAGCCCCTTCTAAGGGTATCATCCAACGAATGTACGTATTTTTACATTTCCAGGAATGAAACAACAGCAAACAAAGGAACAGGTAATAGTTATTGGTGGTGGGGCTGCCGGTTTCTTTTTTGCTATTAATCTGGCGCAGATGCGACCTGATATGCAGGTGATTATTCTGGAAAAAAGCAACCAGGTACTCGGCAAGGTAAAAGTTTCGGGTGGAGGAAGATGCAATGTTACACATGCCTGTTTCGATCCGTCAGACTTAATCAGCTATTATCCGCGCGGAGGAAAAGAACTGTTAGGACCTTTCCACCACTTCCAACCGGGTGATACCGTTGCCTGGTTTGAAGAACGCCATGTGTCGTTACATATTGAATCAGACGGACGCATGTTTCCTTCCACCAATCAATCGCAAACAATAATCGACTGCTTTCTAGCTGAGGCGAAAAAATATCAGGTTCAGGTGCATACAGATACTGCTGTGCAATCCATACAACCGGAATCAACAGGAGTACGTGTTCAAACAAATAAGCGTGAATACCAGGCAAAGTATTGTGTAATTGCTTGCGGAAGCAGCACATTTATGTGGAGTATAATTGCAACGCTCGGTCACACCATTGAAAAACCGGTGCCCAGTTTATTTACCTTTCATATTCAGGATCCTCGTATTCAGGGGTTAATGGGCGTGGCTGTTTCACATGTCAGATTACATATTCCAAACACAGATATTGAAACTGAAGGTCCATTACTGATTACGCATTGGGGTTTAAGCGGACCCGCCGTTTTAAAAGCCTCCGCCTGGGGTGCAAGATGGATGGCAGGGCAGCAATATAAATGCCCGATCGCGATTAATTTTTTACCGCAGCACGACGAGCAATCAGCTTTTCAAACATTACAACAGCTGCGCACAACCCATCAGCGAAAAACACTATTCAATACACCCATTACACCGATAACTTCCAGATTATGGAAACAGTTATGTCAATACAGCGGCATTACGGAAGATGTGCATTTTGCAGATTGCAGCAATGCTTTGTTGCTGAAACTCGCACAAACACTTACCAATAGCACTTTCCAGGTAAAAGGCAAATCAACCTTCAAAGAAGAATTTGTAACATGCGGAGGCGTGCGACTAGCAGAAATTGATATGCGTACCATGGAGAGTAAACGGGTGAAAAACCTTTTCTTTGCCGGCGAAGTGATGGACATTGATGCGGTTACGGGCGGCTTCAACTTCCAGGCAGCCTGGACTACCGCTTTTTTAGCTGCCCATGCTATTGCCATTAAACCTTAACCCCTTTGCATCGTCAAACACACAAAGTTTCACACCTATGTATTTGAGAACCCTTATTGCGGCATTGAGTTTACATGCCATTGTTGTTGCCCAAAATCCGGGAGATTCTGTTTTTACCACTAATCAGGTTATGGAAATTGATTTACAATTCAGTCAGGTGGGTTTTTGGGACAGTCTTGTCGCCAATTACGCAACCGAAACCTATATGATGGCTGATGTTACCATAACAGATATATATGGTGCACATACTTACGATAGCATAGGCGTTCGCTTAAAGGGAAACTCCAGTTACGGTCATCCCGGGAATAAAAAATCTTTTAAAATTGATTTCAACCGGTATGTAGATGGACAAGAATACGATGGATTGCGCAAACTCAATTTCAATAATTGTTTTAAAGACCCCACCTTCATGCGGGAAAAAATATACTATGATATATGTCGAGACGCAAACATCAATGCGCCGCGCTGTAATTATGCAAACGTATATATGAATGGTACGCTATGGGGATTTTATTCTGTAGTTGAACAAATTGACGATGAATGGCTCAAGACACATTTCGATGAAAATAACGAACACTTATATAAAGCCGGCGACGCATTTGGCGGAGGACCAGGCGGCGCCGTAACCTCAGCAGATTTATTGGATTATGGTGCAGATACAACCGAATATACCGACCGCTATACGATGGAAAATAATGCGGATGAAAATGACTGGACTGATTTAATGCAATTAACAGATTTCATTAATAACACAAGTGATGCTGACTTTGCCGAAGGCCTCGACGAACATTTTGATGTTCCAAACCTGATGCGATGTTTCGTGATGTATAACTTGTTTGTGAATTTAGACAGCTATCTGAATTCAGCCCGCAACTTTTATTTGTATAATTATGATTCAACCGGTGTGTGGGAATGGATAAACTGGGATTGTAATGAGGCTTTTGGATTATATCCTGCCGGTCCGGGCGTTACGGATGCCACAACTTTGCAAACCGATTTTTATGTTAGCGACCGTCCGCTATATGAACGAATTCTTACTATCGCTGACACGAGGGCAACCTATGATTATTATTATTGTGAGCTATATAACACCTATATGATTTCAGATTATGTCGACAATCTGATTGATGAACTTTACACACTCATTCAAAGTCATGTTTTAGCCGACCCGAATAAAATGTATACCAGTGCTCAATTTGAAACGAATATAGATGAAGATATTACTGGTGGAGGCGGCCCGGGTGGTGGTACGATTTATGGACTCCGCTCATTTGTAGAGAGTCGTATCAGTTATCTGGATGGGTTGATGGATTGCAGCGATATTAATACCATTAACGAAAGCAGCTTAGCTCCTACCCTTTCAGTGTATCCTAATCCGGCGCATGCGTTTATTCAATTGCAGTTGTCAGGAAATATGGATATGTCAGCTATAAGTTCAATAAGCATATCTGATGCTACCGGCAGGTTATTGATGCAGATGCTTCCACAACAAACGATTGATATTTCGGTTTTACCTGCAGGGGTGTATGTGCTGACAGTTGAGGGTGAATATGCCCGGGAGTCGGTTCAACTTATCAAATTATAGGCGAAAGTTCAAGGCCACGCCGTAAGGCGCGCAAGCGGGAAGACTAGGAGTAAGTATAATGCAATAAGTGTGACGGCAACCACACACTCATGCCTTTTTCCTTTTTCCTTATTCCTTATTCCTTATTCCTTTTTCCTTATTCCTTATTCCTCTAAAAAGAGTATCTCACCCCCAACCCAAAACCCATATCAAAATCATCATTAATTAATCCAATTTCAGGATGAAGGTCAAGACTCAGTTGCAATGGAATAGGGAAATTATATTCTAAGCCGAGTACGCCGGCCGCATCTATAAACATGCCTTCACCATCATCGTCGTCAAACACCGGATGGTTATTGTCAATATCGCGACTGCCTATTCCGCCCCCGGCGCCTACATACCAGTCGAAGCCATCTACCAACGGATGCATCCATTGATAAAGGACTGTAGCTTTAAATCCGTCGTTCCAGCCATCATTATAAATGCCCAAATCAAATTCAAGGCGGTTGGGTCCGCCGATAAATTGCTGGTATGAAATTTCAGTGCCCACACCATCTCCCCCGCCAAATCTTAATCCTAGTGCATGCAAATTGCTGTTCTGCGCCTGAGCTGCGCTTGCAGTCAACATGTATAGTCCGACTAAAATCCACATTTGTCTTTTCATCATATCGCTTTTAAAATGCTATAGCAAAAAAAATGCCCGATTTTTTCAATCGGGCACTATATTCATGCCAGAACCTGTTATTGGACAATTAATTTTTCTGCTGTAACTGAGCCATCAGACCACTGAACTGATACAATGTAGAATCCGTCAGGTAAACCGGAAACCGACCAATTGAAATAATAATTTCCTTCCTGTGCCGGAATAATTTCCTGTAAAACTGACTGACCTTGCATATTTACCAATTTCACAATACCGGGTTTACCATTGCCGTACACTGTGCATGTAACCTCGTCAGAAACAGGGTTTGGTGTTAACTGCACAACTTCTGACTGATCATCTGCCACTTCACCCTCGCGCATAGATACGGTTGTAAAAGTGATAACATCCGTAAAATCTTTCCATCCTGCTGCGCATTGGGTTTTTACCTTCCACTGATACGCAGTTGCGGGCAATAAACCTGTAAGTAATGTTTGTGTAGATGTAGTGTTTACCGTTGTCCACGTGGCACCACTCACCGGCTTCCATTGCACCTGATATTGCACGGCACCTGGAATGCTGTTCCACACTAGTGTGGCTTTATTGGACGTAATTAATTCAGTGCTCAATACACTTGGTGATGTACAGGTAGTACCAGTAGCCGGTGTAATAAATACTTTTTCCGGCGAATAGGATGTCCATGTTCCGCCGCACTGAACCCGCACTTTCCACGTATAACTTGTATTAGGTGTAAGACTGCTTAATTCCAAATAGGTATTATTCATGGATGCGGTTGTCCAACTGCCTCCGCCTGTTTGTTTATACTGCACTTCATAATTCATGGAGCCAACATTATCCCAGATTAACATAGCATGATTACTGGTTAATTCATCCTCCATCAGTCCTCCAGGCACGGAGCAAATACAAGGCAAGCAAACATTGTCTATACCCTGCTCTTCTGCAGGCCCCACTTTAATTCCTTCAGAATAAAATTTCACCAGAATATAAGTATATCCTTCACCAAAGTTGACTGTATGTGTAAATGTTTGCCAATTGAAATTCGCTAAACCCACATTGGCATTATATAAGATATCCGCATCAAAAGGTAATGCATTATTATTCCAGGGCACTACAGTACCGGAATTAATAAAGTCATGATCAAAAAATTCGCCGTTAATACCAACAATTTCACATATTAAATCATTACCGATGGCGCCGGGGCCGAGGTTTTTTGCCTGAAATGAAAATTCAACCGGACCTTGCAAGGCTTTATCGTTTTTAATTACCTGAGCTAATGGTCTACTCCATTTATCACTCGAATAAATCAAGGCTTTACCATCAACAATTTGCCAGTTACTCTTATAAAACCAACCATTATCTACAAATGCTCGCGAACTATTCATGTAACCACCCATCGTTAAACCATCTGTTTCAAATCCAGAATGCAACACCACATTTTCATAAGGCACATCTGCAACATATACATTCTTGGTGATGCTGCCGGTTTTACCTTGACTATCGTAAACAGTTAATTGAACACTCTTTGTGCCAGCCGTTGCGAAATGATGTGTAATAGTTTTTCCATAACCGGTAGTGCCATCTCCAAATTGCCAAACGTAGGCGGCGATTCCGTTGCCCTGACCTGGTGTAATCACACCCGGATCGGCATCTGAAGATAATTCACCATCAAACCGCACAGCAGTTCCACCATCTGATGCGTAAGCATAATCAGCAACCGGTAATACATTCGCCGTAATTACACTAAATGTCGGAGATCCGCTGATAACAAATTGATTCGGGAACCGATAATATTCCGGTCCGCCATATAAATCAGTTCCTTCCTCAGGAAAAATATTGTAGGTATTATTAGCATAAGTACCGCCAATAACCTGACTGGTTCGGTAATCATATTCGATTCCATCAGCACTCACTAAATCATCTGCTCTTCCGGCAACGATTGCGCGTTTCCATCCTTTTACAGTTAAATTTTCATACCAGATCTGACCAGTAACCGTACTGGTAATAAATCCATATCCACCAACAGGATTTCCGGAAATCCAGTCACTGGAAGCAAATTGTGTATTTACGTCGCCAAGCAAGGTTACATTCTTAAAATGCACCTGACCACTATATTTTACCGTAATACCTTCGCCCAACATATTCCAGAACTTACAATTTTCAACTACGCTCATGAGGGTATGCGTATACCCATCCATTTCCATTGTCGAAAAATCGCCCACATTATCATTGTTATACATATGTGTCCAGAAAGCCATACCCGCATAACAGTTATAGGCAATATTGTTCGCAAATAAACGCAGAGGAACAACTCCTGTGTAAATAGAGTCATCTTCACCCGCTATTTCTGGATGCAGGATATTTTCCTTCGGGATTTTAAACCGCTTGGTTGCCGGTAAACTGGCATCATCGCTGAATACTTTATAAGCATCGCCGATACAACTGGTAGAGATATTATTTTCATACGACACATTTGAACTTTGCAGCCAGAAGCCATTGCCTTCATATCCAAAATCGAAATTTGCAGTACGGGCATTAATATCGGTAACCGTAGTTGCTTTTCTACCTTTAATGGCCATATTACCAGTAAAACGACCTAATTCATTTCCATCCTCAGTTACAAATGCTGCACCGAAATAATTGAATACAACATTATTATCCGTGTTTACGTGGCTTTGATGATTCACAATTCCCCAACTGGTTGGGTCAACGACGGCATTACCTAAGATTACAACAGGTATACCATCGATATCATTTGCACCGGCACGGTGAATGTGTATACCGTATCGGCCACGCACGTTGCTACCGCCGCCTAATTGCTCACCAATATCGCTTACAATCGGGTCAGTAGCCAAAATATCTTTATTCGTTCTGCCTAAACCTATCCATGAGGCATAGGCCACTTGTTGATTAACGTTATGCATCAACATCACATGGCCACGTTGATCTATTGGAATGACTAAATGATTTTCAGAACTGATCGTGACATTTCTGGTAAGATTGGCTACATACATTTTTAATCCATAACCAGCCGGAATCTTGTGATCATATTGTAAAGTAGTTCCACCTGTAGCATTATTGGTAAAGAAAACGGTTTTGCCACTAATGGAAGTAATGGTTAACACCTCGTCATGAAATTTAGTATTGGAGGCAAAATCACCTATATAAGTACCGTATGTTCCCGGAACCACTATCTGATCACCAATTTTCCATCCTGAGGGTGTTTCACCCAGCTTTAAGGAAGCAGCTCCCGCCAATACATTTTTATTGAGTGCACATATTGGTTTTTTGTAAGCGCCGTATACTGTAAACATACCGTGGCTGACTAACCCCTTTCCAAATTCAAAAGGATCCATTGTGATATCAATTGGCCCATTATCGGTAAACATCAATTGGGCACTAACGTCCGAACCAATCGGCGTCAGTGCTGTGCCTATCGACATGATGCCAATCGGGTCTACAACGCAGGTCGTTAGTTTCAATTTTGTGTTGAGGGTCGTACTAAATTGTAGTGTGCCATTTACACGCAACCAGTCAATTTCAGTTTCACTAACCGCATCATAAGTAACGGTAAATCCGGAATCAACCAACACACGTGCACCTGCATTTGGCACGGTGCCGGTATTCCAAATGGCTGGATTAAACCATGACCCATTGGCAACCGTCACATGCGTTGCCATTTCTTCCGGAACAATAGCCATCACAGCGCAATGCTCGGTGTGCATTATGTCATCATCTGGATGGGCTTCACAATCTTCATCCATTTGCGCCATTGCCGGCATAACAATAAGGAGAGAGGCAACAAGGGCCTGAAGGCGTACAAAATATTTCAACATGTAAAAAAATTATCGCAATACGGTTGTGTGCCTTACGGAAAAAATGTGTGCGATAAATGGAAATAAGGTGTGTTTGCAGAAGCGAAAACAAATAAACAACATTAAAGTCAAACCACCATATACACTTTGCACATATTTGTGCGCAGATGTATGCAAAATATTACAGAACTGTTTGCATGCGTTGCACAAATACCTCTGGCACCGGAGCAACTTTACGCAAAGCATAATCAAAACATACAATGCCGGTTTTGGCTACGACTATTTCTTGTTGGTTATGTTTCAGACGATAATACATATCAAAAGCCACTCGCGTAAAATCGCCGGTGGCTATTTCAATTGTTAATTCGTCGCCATAGAACGCTTCTTTTTTGAACTGGATAGCAGCATCCGACATAATAATCCCCACCCCGGCTACATCCAGTTCACTATATCCAAAATGCTGCAAAAAACGTACCCGTGCTTCGTGCATGAGCGACAACACCGCATCATTGCCAAGGTGGTTGCCGTAATTCAGGTCTGTAATGCGCACTGAAATTACGGTTGTAAACCGTACGTGTTCCGGAAAATCTATGTGTACTCTTGCCATAATCTTTACCTGTTTTTATGCACTACAACTCCGGAATTCTTGCCAGCGGAACAACGGATAAATCAACAAAATCGCCTGCTGCATACTTAAAATGACCCGTCATGGCAATCATGGCAGCGTTATCTGTGCAATAGGAGAAATCGGGGATATGTACTGACCATCCCTGCTTCTCGCCCAATGCCTGTAATTGCTTGCGCAAACCTGAATTTGCACTCACCCCGCCTGCAATGGCAATGGTCTTTATACCGGTCTCCTGTGATGCACGTTTTAATTTTCTGAGTAAAATTTCCACAATTCCGTGTTGTATTGCCGCACTTAGATCATGCACATTGCGCTCAATGAATGTTGGATCCTTGCGCATTTCTGCCTGTAAAAAATACAATACAGAAGTTTTAAACCCACTGAATGAAAAATCAAGTCCCGGAATTTTTGGCTCTCCGAATTGAAATTTAGTGGCATCACCAAGTTGCGCATTACTGTCAATAAATGGTCCTCCGGGATAAGGTAAGCCCAACATCTTGGCACATTTATCAAATGCCTCTCCCGCCGCATCATCAATTGTTTGTCCTAGAATATGCATATCCGACGGGCTTTTTACCTGCACAATTTGTGTATGTCCTCCACTAACCGTCAAACACAAAAATGGAAACGCCGGCCTGGGTTCCTCAATAAAATGCGCCAAAATATGTGCCTGCATATGATGAACGGCTATCAAAGGAACACCCAAAGCGAGGCTCAAACCCTTTGCATAAGCAGTGCCCACCATGAGCGCACCCAACAACCCCGGACCCTGTGTGAAGGCGATGGCGCTTATATCACGGAGGGTAATTCCTGCTTTTTTGAGGGCTACTTCAACAACAGGAACGATATTTGCCTGATGAGCACGGGAAGCGAGTTCAGGCACAACACCGCCGTATTGCTCATGTACAGCCTGACCGGCTATCACATTGGCACGTAAAACACCATCTACCATAATGGCAGCGGACGTTTCGTCGCAACTGGATTCTATCCCTAAAATTGTTACAGGCATCAGACTTTTGTAACTTAACACCGTAAAAATAACACCCCGGAGCCGTAGGTGCAGCAGTTGTTTACATATTGGAGGGTTTTTACCATCATCCGGAGGGTAGTAGTCACCTTTGTGGTTACTGTCTTGTCGGTGTTTCTCATCCTATTTTTCCTGCTCCGCATACCGGCTGTGCAAAATTGGGCAGCTGCCAAAACTACAGCCTGGCTGAGTGAAAAACTGAATACCGAGGTACGGGTTGGTGATGTGAGCATCGATTTACTTGATCATCTCATCTTTCGGGATGTATATGTGGCCGATTTGCAAAAAGACACTTTGCTTTTTGCAGGCAAAATTGAGGTGAACATCGGCACCGTGAATCCCTTTGCCCCTTCCGTGAAATTAAAAAGCATTGGACTTTACCATACTTCTGTTTTCCTGCATCGGGAATTGCCGGATTCTACCTACAACTTTCAATTTATAGCGGATGCTTTTTCAGGTAATGGCACTTCCGGCAGCAACGCTTCACCATCCACTTCATCGGGGAAATCACTTAAACTGAGTTTAAATCGCATTGATCTGGAAGATATCCATTTTATTAACCGCGACGATGTAAGTGCTCAGCTGATGGATGTTGAAATTGGCGATTTACAGGTATTGATTAATACGCTCAATCTCGAAGATCATATTTTGGCGGTTGAAAAAATAAGTATTGAGGATACACGGTACGCCATGACAAAAATGTTCGATACCATCCCGAGCACAAGCGAAGAAAGTTGGGATACCGTGCATGTGCGGTTAGGCGACTGGACTCTGGAAACCACTCAATTATTTCTTGAAAATTGCGCCTTCAGTTATTTTAATGTCAATGACAGCACGCCAAATAACGGGATTAATTTCAGTGATATGGCTATCACGAATATTCATTTGGCCATGTCTGATATCCAATATGTTGGCGATACGATTATGACGCGTATTGAGCACCTGAGTTGTCAGGAAAAAAGTGGATTCCAATTAGATACACTGTATGCCAATGTTATTTTCTCGCCGTACGAAGCCACACTCAACGGATTATTATTAAAAACGCCTGCCACACGCATCACGGATGCCTTTAGTATGTCGTATAATACATTAAATGATTTCGACAGATTTGAAACAGATGTGCGCATGTCGGGTAATTTCGTAAAAAGTAAAATTGCAAGTGCCGATATTGCCTATTTTGTTCCCTCGCTGGCAAAATATAACGCAGAACTCGATTTGTCAGGGCGTCTGTATGGCTCTCTCGATAATTTAAAAGGCCGGGAAGTGGATGCTATGCTGAATCAATCAGCCGGTGTACGTGGAACCATCAACATTAAAGGATTACCGGTGATTGAAGAAACGTTTGTCGACCTTGAGCTGGAGCCATTGTATGCTAACACCTATGGCCTTGCCGAAATACTGGGCACCGGCTCATTACCATCTAACATATTGGCGCTGGGTACTATTAATTATACCGGTCGCGTTACAGGCTTCGTTTACGATTTAGTTACTTTTGGCAACCTCACTTCCGATCAGGGAAATGTTTACACGGATGTGCATTTCCAATATAATCCGGATACAAAAACCAGTGCATTTACCGGCGACTTTAATACAACCGCATTAAACCTGGGTGCCATTGCAGCAGACGAAGTATTATTTGGCCGATTAAGTATGGCAGCCAAAGTGGACGGAACAATTAACGGTGACGGCACTGCATTTGTTGATATGCAATCCGCCATCAGCAGTATTGAATTTAACGGATACAATTATACCAATATCCGCTTAGATGGTGAATTGGAAAACGATTACTTTAAGGGAAATTTCAATATAGATGACCCGAATGTCGACATGGCCTTTAATGGCACGATTGACATGCAGGATTCGATTCCCGATTACAATTTCACGGCTGACATCAAACGCGCCAATCTCCAACAACTGAATTTGTATGATCTCCCGATAGTATTTAGTGCCAATGCGTATATCGATGCATCCGGCACCAATATCGACAATATGCAGGGCAATATCAGTTTTGGTGATTTAATTGTTATTCGGGATAAATACATTTATCGGCTGGATACCATGATGGTAAACGCGATTCAGCGCGACGACAATAAAATATTACTCATCTCGTCGAGTTTAATTGATTTGAAAATGGGTGGGGATTTTACCGTCAGCGCCTTGCCGGCTGCCATTAAAGATATGGTGAGTTATTACACCACCGGCAATACCACTCCGGGCCTACCTGCACAACAAGCCGAATATACCATCACTGTAAAAAATGCAGACAGACTCGCGGCCATTTTTTATCCCGACATTCAGGTAGTGCGTAATCTAACCGTAAGCGGAAGCTTTAATTCAGCAAATTATGCGTTCAATACACGCGTGCGCGCCGATGGTTTCAGTTATCAGAACCTGGCATTTGATACGGTATTGATGGAAGCCCGCACGTTTAATAATACACTTCAGTACTTTGCTCGTATTAATGCCACACATATCGGAAAGTCGATAAACTTTCCCGTGATGCGTTCTGAAGGTAATTTCGCGAAAAATACACTTGCGTATAATTTTAAGGTTGGCAAAGATGTAGATTCTAACCGCATCAACCTCAATGGTGAAATTGCGTTTATCGATTCGGCCATGTTATTTAATATTTTACCTTCTGAAATATTCTTCGAAGCAGAGCAATGGGATATCCTGCCGAATAACTCCCTTAAATATGAAAACAATGGCATCATTGCGCAAAACTTTACACTGAATAGTGGCAATAAAGTCATCAGTCTCAGCAGTGCATCTGACCCCACCTACTCTACGGTATTAAAACTCCTCATTAAAAATATTCCAATTGGTGAACTCGCTGAACAATACGTATTACCCGGTGAAGAAATCAGCGGCACGCTCGATGCCAGTTACACCATCGGCAATGCATTGCAGGAACCCAGTTTTATTGGTGGATTTGAAGTGGCTGGTCTTACCCTGAATAATGTATTACTTGGCGACTTACGCGTAAATACCAGTCTGATCCAACCCAGTAACCGCCTTAAATTCAACAGTACACTTGCAGGCACCAATGGTTTTACAACCGATGGATTGTATACCCTTGGTCGTGGGGATGATGAAGACAGTTTGAAATTAAAAGCAGAGTTCAAAAAAACCCGGCTCATGGTGGTTGAACCTTTCCTGCGGGGTATACTCTCTAATATGGCAGGCGATATTTACGGCAACCTGAATGTAAACGGCCCTGTATCTGCGCTGCAAATGGAAGGTGATTTGGAGGTAAAAAACGGCGGACTCACTGTCGACTATCTCGGTTCGCACTATTACTTCAAACAAATCGATATTGATATTACACGCAACAAATTAATACTACCAGCCACCACCCTTACCGACAAACTGAATAACACGGCAACGCTAAAAGGCGATTTAACCTATAGCAATTTCGATAATTGGTATTTTAAGGAATTGCGCTTTAGTTCCGATCACATTTTATTGATGGAAACCTCCCCAAAACAAAATCCTGATTTTTACGGATACGCCATCGGGGAAGTCGATTGTAATATCACGGGTGGGTTAGATGCCCTGACCATCGACGTAAATACCACGCCGCATAACGGAACGGTTGTGAATTTACCAACCTACGGCTCTGGAAACGTAAAAAAACATGATTTCATTCGCTTTGTAAATAAAGATTCTGCTTTAGTGAGTGCCACCAATAACCAGACCCTGAATTTATCTATTGTTGATGTCGACCTGAAATTAAATGCCACACCTGATGCCCAAATCAAACTCCTCATTAACAGTGAAGGCACAGAATATTTATCCGGCAGAGGCTTTGGTTCATTAAATATCCTGGCCAACTCTTTAGGTAAGGTTGAAATGACCGGCACGTATAAAATCACAGAAGGTTTATATGATTTCAACTTTCAGGGATTGTTTCAGCGACCGTTTACCGTAATTCCAGGCAGCACGATTACATTTAACGGCAGTCCGTATAAAGCTGAATTGGATTTGACAGCTGAATATCTGGCTGAAGACATAGAAGTAAGCTCACTTACAAATACAGATACCAAAGAAAAAACAGATGTGAATGTATTAATCGATATCGATGGTATTCTGGAAGCGCCGGAAATTTCTTTCGACCTCGAAATTGCAGCCGGCTCTCAACAAAACAATGCTGACCTGCAACGCCGACTGCAGGAAGTTAAGGCCGATAAAAACGAATTAAACAAGCAGGTATTCGGACTATTAATCACAAAAAGTTTCTTGCCTCAGGACTTAACTACTTTTAATGCGGTGGGTTCTACGGCAAATAATACCATGAACGATTTTGTCAGCAGTCAGCTCACCACTTATTTCCAAAACGTATTAAACGACTTTCTGAAGGATACTGAAATTGATATTGGCATCGACAATATTCAGAGTGGTTCATATAACTATACCACTGAACAGGGAAAACAATTTGAATTTGACCTGAAACGTGAAATCACCGACAACCTCATCATCAAAGTTGGTACCACCTATTACGATTTTGCCACAGGCTCACAAAGCAGCACCAACAACCTGGCCGGCGACTTCGAAGTAGAATACCTCGTGACCACTGATGGTCGCATTCGCGTAAAAGCCTTCCGAGTATCAGAATACGACGCCATCATCGCCAAAAACGATATCCTCACCGGTGTGGGTATTTACTATACTAAAGATTTTAACACCCTTAAAGAACTGTTTACACGCAATAAGAAAAAGCCGGGATGAAATGGTATTGAGTAGTGGGTAATGAGTAGTGGGACAAATTCAGGTATTTTTGGTTTAGATAAAATTCTATGGAACTCAAATGTCATTCCTCATTCCGTATTCCTTAAATAAAGCGAGTGAGTGGGGCTTGGTATGAAATATAGGTTTTTTTAGCGAATAAACAGCTCCATCTCATTTGTGATTGACGGAGAATAAGGAATAAAGAATAAGGCGTTATGCATGAGCAAAGAGACATAATAAATTAAGCAAAAAAAGCAGGAATAAAAAATTAGGAGTAGAAACAAAGAAGAACCAAAAGTGAAATTTACATCATAACAAATCACCCGATATTGACGTTAAACAAAAAACAAGTCAACCAAAACCAATTGCACAAAAAGCCAAAATAGCCCCAGCGGGGCGACACAACCACTAACCAGCCGGGAGCACCAATAAACAGCCCCAGCGGGGCGACACAAAATCCCTCCCGAAGCTAACATGCCTTGAGGGGTGAGTATCAGGAAGTGGGTAGTGGGTATTGAGTAGTGGACAAATTCAGGTATTTTTGGTTTAGATTAAATTCTATGGAAATCAATTGTTATTCCTCATTCCTTTTTCCTTATTCCTCATTCCTTATTCCTCATTCCTCATTCCTATAAAAAAAACCCGCCAATTCAAATGAAACAAACAATTCTTATATTATCCTTTATCCTAAAAGGAATTATAGGTTTAGGGCAACAGCATTTGGAGCCTGCGGAGGACTTTAGTCAATATGAAGGCGATTTGGGAACATATTATGATCAGGTATTTAAATTATTATATAAAGGATTTTCAGAGAAACCTATCGCGAGATATACCTCCATGCCATCCTTTTCCTCTGAATATGCCTTCTCTATTGAGACAATTGATGGCAAGCATTATATTGTAAGCAACCAATTATCCGAAAATTATTGGAATGCAAAATACAGAATGAGTGTTAAACTCATCACAACCAAAACAGAATTGACCAATGACCTATATGTTAAGCTGACCGGCCTTTTCAAACTATTAGAAGAACAAACCAAAGAGCCGGAAGTTTTAGTTATCGGTTCAGACGGTGTAACCTATTACTTTGCAACAACTGACAAAACCGGACAAGTAAAAATTGGAGAAACCTGGTCGCCTACGGATACTTCTGCACTCGGGAAATTGGTAACGATTTGTGACACCGTGCATGCACTTGGGAAAACGAAAGATGTATCACAGGCAGACATAGCAAAAAAAATTGATGCACTCATAACCGACCTGAAAAAATGATGTACTGTGTTATTTAACGATAACATACGGAAAGATATCTGCCGGCTAAGCAAACACCATATGAACAGAAGAACAATATCGGTAGTCATTATTAAAATAAATATGCTACTGGTGGCTTCTGCATGTTACCTGCTGTATGTAGATTATATGCAAGTCGGCAAATTTCAATGGGTTGATCCAAACGCTATAGAGGACCATGAAGAGTTATACCTTACACCCATATTATTTGGTGTTGCCCTGCTCGGATTTTTTTCAATCATGCACGAAACCCTTACATTGACAGGAACAAAATTTCAACATGCATTTTTTCAGATCTTGAAAATCCTGCTGAAAGCTACTACCTATTTATACGGAATCATGTTGTCATCGGTAAGCTTTATTTTTATATGGATGACAATTGGAAACATTGGTAATCAAGGTTATGTGCATGCATTTGTGCTTATGGTTTCCTTGTGGTTGTTGACATTATCAGGTATTGGACTATTTGGAGTATTGATTATTTACCATAACACAAGAATTACTAAGACCAGTTAGGATGCACTTTATTAGTTGGGATGTTTCATGAGAATAGACCGGGTTTCACACCAGAGCTGCTTTATCATTGACAGAACTAGAAGCTGGATTCTATTTAGATTATGTGTTGAATTACAGAGCCATAGTTGACAATGGATACTTTTTCGAATTACCAAATCCGTACCTTTAAGTGTTTAGATGTATCGCGGCTTAAATGACTAAAGACAAAAAAGACATACGCAAAACCGACAGAAGCATTTTCAGCATATTAGAAATTATTTCTGAATCAGTGGGATGGTTACAAATAGTAGCATTTCCTCTTTTTGTTGGACTTGTAACTGGTGCACTTATATACTTTCCAAACCCAAGCCGAACAACACTTATCTTCGGCATTATCGTAGCCTTAATTGGACTTGTTGCAGGTATCATTTGGGCTACAAAACAATGGAAAGGAAAAGGAACAATGTGGCTTACCACAAGAATAATGGCAACCCCTGAATTAGACAACCCGGACGAAGCGGATAAAACTACACCGAATAACAAAGCTAAGCATAAGGCTAACCACCCACCCAAATCCGGCCAATAGATGACCAAAAATGTTTTATAAAATAATTGCGCAATAGGCTATTTTATATGTTCTGTTGTACTTTTTGCTTTATTTTCGGTACCACAACAAGTCGCCATACGATATCCACTTCTGTGGCTAAACACATAAGCATAGGATCTTCATACTAATCAAAACCTCATTACCATGAAAAATTTCATTAGCTATATCTGCATCCTCGCTTTTTTTCTGACAGGTTGTGCGCCTAGGTTAACTGTTGAAAAAAAATCTGACCTTCAAAAACAGTTGGAAGAGATGATTAAAACCGATCAGATTGCCGCTTCACATTGGGAAAATGAATGGGCAGCCTATAAAGACAGCGTATTTACACAGAACAAAATACGGGTTGAAAACATGTTTAAGGAATATGGTTACTTAGGATTTGATTTGGTGGGTGAAGATGGTTCGAATAATTTTTGGCTCATTGTGCAGCATTGCGACAAATTCCCGGAATTTCAGAAAGAAGTATTGAAAGCCATGGATAAAGAAGTTAAGCAACATAATGCCGATCCGAACAATTACGCTTATCTGTACGACAGGGTTCAGGTGAATGCCGGACAAAAACAAAAATTCGGAACTCAGCTTGACTACGATGTTGAAAAAACCGGAAGAGCTTTTCCCAAGTATGGCTTGGAAGATTCTGTACACATAGATGAAATCAGAGCAGATTATCATTTAGGTCCATTAAAAGATTACCTCAATCAAATGACCATTATGCACTATGAAATGAATAAAGAACGCTATGAACAAATGGGCATCACAGAGCCTAAAGTATATTAAACCACAGCACCGAAAACACATCTGCTTTAGCCGTAGCTGTGTCGTAACACTTATGTAACTTACAGCCCCGATAGTAGCGAAAACCCCGCAGGACGACCAGCGGGAGGACGAGGAGTTGCAGCGGATAGCGGGTGAAGATGATGATGCGAGGTAAAAATAAAATGCTGCAAACAAATAATCCAAAAGTGATTTCCAGTCAGCATGGATTTATCAGGCAAATACCGATATAAAGAAAAAAACCAGAAGCGAAATACAGCATATTCATATTTGAAAATCGCCGGTTGGTGATGAGTAGAATTGTAAAGCTCAGGAAGTTGGGCGGTTGGCGGGTGACAAGGAGGAACGAGCATATTTTCTGTATGTTCGTGCGGTGAAAAAACTTTTAGGTGCGTGTAACTTTTCAGGGAATTAAACGACTTATATATATGAAAGCACAGCTATTCTTTTTATGTCTGCTGGTAACGGGCTACGTGCAGATGCAGGCGCAAACGGTGCGGGGAACAGTATTACACGCTGAAACACAGGAGGCTTTGCCCTTTGTAACGATTGGTATTCCGGGCAAAGGCATTGGAACCGTTGCGCAGGCGGATGGTAGTTTTACCCTGCGATTGGATGATGCGTTACCCGGCGACACGATTCGGATTTCCATGATTGGATTTGCAACCGAATGGAGAAAAGCCGGCGATTGGAAAAATCAAACAAATATTCAGATTACTTTGTCGCCACTTGATCAGCAATTAGAGGCACTGGTAGTTCGGCCGACAAACCGTAAAACATTTTTCGCCGGAAACGATTTTGATAAACCTTTTGTGCAGGTTGGATTTGTTGGCGACGCTGAAGACACCACCGTTGTTAATCCGCCAGGCGCCGAATTAGGCACCATTATGCGCGTTAAAAAGAATAAAAAACATTATCTCGATTCCTGTGGCATTAATATGTCGCAGTTTACACCCGACAGTGCTATACTGCGCATTAATTTTTATCAGATTGTGGATGACGAACCCAGTTTGTTGCTGAATACCAAACCGGTGTATGCCACTTTATACAAAGGGCAGTCGAAATTAGTTATCGATTTACGTCCCTATAATATTACCGCTGATAATGATTTTGTGATGGCGATTGAATGGCTGGTAGATTTAAAAGGAAAACAAGAAACCGTTTTATTTTGTGGTGGATTTGTTGGTGCCGGCATTCGCTATCGAGAGGTGAGCGAAGGCAAATGGAAAAAGGCACCGATTGGCATTGCCATGTGGTGTGCAGGTGAACGCGATGTGTAATCAGGTATTTTAAAAACAACACATTATTGCGAACAATATTCTGCAATAATACCCGGTGCATCGGCATAGCCATTTGCATCGGCAATTCCCAAATAGGTGCAGGCTTCAGTATTATTGCCCATCTGTAATAAGAGTACGCCATAATTGAAATTACCCATCGGATGATTGGCGTCTAATTTCAACAGAATTTTAAAATCGAGTTCGGCTGCGGTATAATCGTCCTGCATGGCTTTGCATAATCCGCGCTGATTATAAATTTCAGGATTTTCAGGATCTACGTCTGCTGCTGCATCAAATGTTCTTTGCGCTTCAGCATATTTACTCTGATAATATTGGGCCAAGCCTAAATTATACAGCAATTCTTTATTCGTAAGGTCGTACAGCAACCCAACACGAAACTTATCTTCGGCACCCTGGTAATCGCCTGCAATGGCAGCCGTTACACCCTCCTCGAGGTAGTATTGTGCCATATCGCTGTTGGCAATTGCACTTTTTTCTCCGGCAACCGTAAAATACACGCTATCGGCATCCGATGAAATGACAATTGACGAGTCAGTTTGACTGAAAGCAGTCGACAAAACCGACAAAAAAACAACGGTGAGCAGATTTCTTGGTGTCATAACAACTATAAACGGATAGTTGAGGAAAGGTATTGTACCAAACCAAAGAAATCGGGTGGAATAGCAATGTGCGTATGCAAAGATGAAGATACGGGAAAGGCCAGTGTATCCGCTGTGTGGTGGATTTATATGCTGATGTGCAAGTGCCTCAACTTACTTTAGGTCGAGGTAAAATTACTTTATAAAAGAAAGTCGAATTCGCGATGCCTAATTGCAATAGACAGATGCGATATTTACTTTAGGCATTGTGCGTCGTACATTTCTTTGCAGAGCACATTTCCAGCCAAAGAGCCTTCGCTCCAGTCGGTGCAGGCTTCTTCGTCGCGGTTCAGATTGTAATAAGCGAATCCACGCTGATACAGCGCATCAACAGGATCCTCTTCCAATCCGATCACCTTTGTGAGGGCGTTGACCGCTTCAGAATATTTTTTTTGTTTGTTGTAGATATAGCCGATATAATACCAGGCATCTGCATCGTCAGATTGCAATTCTACGACGCGACTAAAATCGCGCAAAGCATCTGCCAGGCTATCCATTGCGGTAAAACAAAGTCCTCTATTAAATAAGGCATCCGTATTATTCGGATCACTCTGCAACACCTTATTAAAATCCAGTATGGCCTCCGGATATTTGCCGATGGTATACCTGGTAAATCCACGTTCAAAAAAAGCTGCATTATAGGCAGGGTCGTAATACAATGCTTTTGTGTAGGCGGTTATGGCTTCTTCATAATGTTCGGTGGCAAATAAGGCATATCCTTTCCAATAATACGCTTTTGCTTCGCCGGGTTTCATCAGAATAACCTGATTAAAATCAAAAACGGCCGCATCATAATATCCGGCAAAATAATTACACAAACCACGGTTATAATAGGCTTCCGGAAATTCGGGAGCCAGCATAATACATTCCGTATAATCACTGATAGCCCCGGTATAATCCTGCAGTTCATATTTCTCATAGCCGGTTGCAAACCACTGATCAGCAGTTTGTGCCCGGAGAATCGGCCCAAAACCCGCTATCATCAAGACAAAACATAGCCATTTTACCCTCGTATACATGCTACAAAGTTAATTCATTTACCTCCTCTACCACATAAACCCTGCCAAATGCTGACAGAATGGTTAAAAAATGGTAATTTAGGGTAAGTATAAGGATCAATTCACTCAAAAACATGAATTATGCATACTCGTAATGTACTCCTCTTGTGCATGTTAGTTACTCTGTCTGCTTTACAGGCTCAGACGCCTGTTTTTGTCGACGATTTTGAAAGCGGCACCGGCAACTGGTCGCTCACGGGCCTGTGGAACACAACCACCGCCTATGCCTACAGTCCGAATAATAGCCTGACCGATAGTCCAGGGGGCGATTATCCCGACATGTTTTCTTCATCAGCAACCATGATTGTGGATGCCGATTTATCTACTGCCCTGGATGCAGATATCCAATTTCAGGCAATAGTTGATTTGGAAACGGCCTTTGATTATGTGTATATCGATGCGTCGGATGATGGTGGCGATACCTGGACAAACGTGTATACCATGAATGGTGAAGACATGTTTACATGGACGCTCTATACGATTCCGATAGGTGCATTTGTGGGTAGTCCTACCGTGCGCGTTCGTTTTCGTTTTGAAAGTGATGCAGCCTATTTTGTGGATGGATTATATATTGATGATTTTTCCATCAACAAATATAATTTAGACGTATCACCACCACTGATTTTACATAACCCACCTTATTTATACGAAGGTGTTTTAGGTGAAACCACTTTAAATGCGGAAATTGTTGATGCCTCCGGTATTTCTTCAACAACCTTATATTATAGCGCTGACGGCGGACCTGTTTCAAGCGTTAGCGGTGTTTTTGTTGGAGGCGATACCTATTCATTTACGGTTCCGGAATTTGCTCCGGGAACTTGGGTAACGTATTACATGGAAGCCATCGATGATTTTGGTATTCCAAACACGGCAACCACTGCTGAATTTGAATATATAGCCGGAAATTATATTACGTACGACGACCCGTTAATCAGTTTTGTAGCAGATATCGGCGAATTAAGTCTTACGGGATATACAGGTGCAGCCGTTTTATTTACCATTACCGGTGAAACGGATATTGTTACAGCCATTATTCAAAATTATACAGATTATATGCGTCCGAATAATGACATACGCTTCCATATCTGGTCGAATGTTGGTGGATATCCGGGCGTTGATTTAGTAACCCCATTTTATGTTACACCGGAACCAACTTTATTAGAACCCAACAGAGGTACGCGTATTGATTTACGCAGCTTCCCCGAAATGGAAGGTTATGTGGGTGATGTATTTATTGGGTATGATGTGCCGGGTGGATTAGCCTGGTTATCGTATGCGAGCACCGGTATTGTCAATCGCAGCTATGTGCAAACAGCTTTTGGATGGAGTGAATTTTTCGGCGATATGCATTTCCGAATTGTCACCTCCGAAATTACCGGAGCACCTGAAGCATTATATACGTATTCTGCCGCAGGTGAACCTACTATCAGCTTTACCGATTTATCAACGAACTCCCCTACTGCCTGGTTCTGGGATTTTGATGATGGCACCACCAGCACACTTGAAAATCCGGAACATACTTTCATTACCAATGGTGTATACAATGTGTGTCTTACAGCAACAAACGGTGTTGGCAGCGATACGTATTGCGACCTGATTAATATTGATACTTATCTGTTACCGGAAGCTGCTTTCTCCTTTACAGGTGATCCTGAAGTGACATTTACAGATCTTACAGCAAATGGTCCAACAGAGTGGTTCTGGGATTTTGCTGATGGCACTACAAGTACCGAACAAAATCCGGTGCATGAATTTTTAGTAGATGGCACTTATAATGTATGTCTGACAGCAACCAATATTATTGGAGATGATACTTATTGCGAACTCGTTGAAATTGACAACACACCGGTAACACCTGTAGTTGATTTTAGCTGGAGTATCAGTGGAACGCTGGTTTCGTTTACAGATGTGTCGACAAATGTGCCTACCTATTGGGACTGGGCATTTGGTGATGGCAATAGTTCTACCGAACAAAATCCGGATCATTTTTATGCGGCACCAACAGCCTATACGGTTTGTTTAACTGCTGGTAATGATGCAGGAGAAGCAACTACCTGTCGCGTGTTGGAATTCAATGGTGTTGAAGTTTTCGATATCGCTTCATTGACCCTTGCGCCAAATCCGGCAAGCAGTGAAATCACGATTCATATCAATATAGCTGACGCAGTTCTGGCACAGGTGTATGATATGCAGGGACGTTGTGTGAGTACATTTGCTATGCAACAAGATTATATCTTACCGATTTCTTCCTGGCCGGCAGGAAATTATATTCTGCGTTTGCAAATGGATGATCAATCTGTTCAGATGCCGTTTACCAAAAAATAATAACAACCCAAAATCCAATTACCTCCGCTGTTCTGTAAAAGGGCAGCGGATTTTTTTTCTTACCGACTTTCCGTCTTACCATCTTCCCGTTACCTGCATATGCGATTAAATGCCGAGGCCGGGAAGACGGTGAGACGGGAAGTTTTTACTTTTCCTCGCCTTACCGTCTCCCAGTCTTCCCGGCTAAAAAAAATGCCAATATCAAACACCACATCCCATGCCTGATATAAAATGCTAATCAGTATCTTAGCCAATGCTAAAATAAACGCACACCATGCATAACCATCCTGCTATTCCATATACCCGAGAAACATTTTCTGCTGATGACATGTTGTTGAGAGCGCAACAGTTTTATACATTCATGAACACCCGCAGAACAGTCCGCGATTTTTCAGATAAACCTATTCCGGAGGACGTTATTGAAACTATTCTGCTGACGGCTTCCACAGCGCCATCCGGTGCGCATAAACAACCCTGGACCTTTTGTGTGATTAAAGACCCGGCAATAAAAAAAGCCATACGTATTGCCGCAGAAGAGGAAGAAAAAGAAAGTTATGAAAACCGCATGTCGGATGAATGGTTGAAAGATTTAGCGCCTTTGGGCACTGATTATCATAAACCCTTTTTAGAAATCGCGCCCTATTTAATTGTGATGTTTAAAAGAGTGTATGAAATGGAAGATCAACATAAACATCAGAATTACTATGTAACGGAAAGTTGTGGCATTGCCTGTGGTATGTTATTATCTGCTATACATCAGGCAGGATTAGTAGCTTTAACACATACGCCCAGTCCTATGAATTTCCTGACTAAAATATTAAACCGGCCCGATAATGAACGGCCATTTCTATTAATACCTGTCGGTTATCCTGCTGATCCATGTTATGTGCCGGATATTCAGCGGAGGGGAATTCAGGATATTTGTGTATGGTATTAGCGGTTTGGTATAACCCATTAAATGCAGGAGCCGGGAAGACTGGGAGGCGGGAAGATGATAGAAGATGAAGGGTGATTGCATTTTGTCTCACTACTCACCCTGAAGTAGAAATTTTCCTCCGCTACGCTCCGTAAAATTTCACTTCAGGGCTGGCCATTCACCTTTTCCTTCAAAATCCCTACCTTTGCACCCTCAAACGCATGTATGGCTTTAAAATGTGGTATTGTCGGTCTTCCGAATGTTGGTAAATCTACCTTGTTCAATGCTTTGTCGAGCGCTAAGGCGCAGGCAGCAAACTTTCCGTTTTGTACGATTGAGCCCAATGTGGGAGTTGTGACGGTGCCGGATCCGCGTTTAAATAAATTAGCTGAATTAGTGCAGCCGGAACGCATTGTGCCTACCACTATCGAGTTTGTAGATATTGCTGGTTTGGTTAAAGGCGCTTCAAAAGGTGAAGGACTTGGGAATAAATTTTTAGCCAATATCCGCGAAACAGATGCCATCATTCATGTGGTGAGATGTTTCGATGATCCGAATATTGTGCATGTGCATGGTAATGTGGATCCGATTCGCGATAAGGAAATTATCGACTACGAATTACAATTAAAAGATTTAGAAACCATTGAAACACGCATTTTAAAATCGCAGCGCGCTGCCGGAGCGGGCGATAAAGATGCGAAGCGATTGATGGATGTGCTGTATGCATTAAAAGCCCATTTAGAACAGGGAAAAAGCGCGCGTAGTCTCCCTTTGGAAAAAGACCAGTTGGAAGTTATCAGCGATTTATTTTTGCTGACGATTAAGCCGGTTATTTATGTGTGTAATGTTGCCGAGCAGGAATTAAAATCAGAAAACGAATTTGTGCAGCGACTTCGCGAAGCGGTAAAAGAAGAAGATGCGGAGGTGATTGTGGTAAGTGCCAATATTGAAAGTGAAATTGCGCAGTTAGAAAGTTTTGAAGACAAACAATTATTTCTCGCTGATCTCGGTTTAAGTGAAAGCGGATTAAATGTATTAATTCGCGCCGGATATAAATTATTAAATCTTATCACCTATTTCACAGCCGGTGTAAAAGAAGTACGTGCCTGGACCATCCACCGCGGTATGTTTGCTCCACAGGCTGCAGGTGTTATTCACAGCGATTTCGAAAAAGGATTTATCCGCGCAGAGGTAATCGCCTACAACGACTACACCCATTACGGCACCGAAGCCGCCTGTCGCGAAGCCGGCAAACTCCGTCTCGAAGGAAAAGAATATGAAGTAAAGGATGGAGATGTGATGCATTTTAGGTTTAATGTGTAAGTAGGGGTTATCACCTGTATTAGCATTTTTTTGGTTTTATAGTTTTTTTGAAGGGCAGTGTACTTGAACCTCACCCCCCGCCCCCACCCCTCCTTCGTCGGTGCGGCAGGCCTCCTTGCAGGAGAGGGAGCTAATGTTTCGATTTATTTTAAAAGTATTGGTTGCATGTATTGCATGAAATAAAAGTATGCATTGTATCGTCAGCACACTTCCTACCACTTGAAAATTTTCAAACACAAATCCGTCGTACGACGGACACAATTACATTTCACTCATCATACTTCCATCCGCTGCATAGTTGACATACTTGCATTCCACGTCGACACGTCGGAACGTCGGAACGTCGACACGTCGACACATTTGCATTCATCGGCTAATCGGCTAATCTACTTATCCTTGCCTCACCCCTCCCCACACCTCCTGCGTCGGAGCGGCAAGCCTCCTAACGTAGCGTAAAGGGCACATTTCTCTGCTTTATTGCATAGGTGCTCATTGAGATTCATCTTGAATATTCACATGGCGTTTATCTGGCTGAAGTTACTGCTTGAAATACATTTCGAGTTGACGAATTTTCTTTAAATTAGCCAATAATTATAAATACTGTCAATAGGAAAAGTGGCATTTCATTGCGCTATAACAGATTTCAAACGCATTTTGAAAAGTAGTTACCACAGCATAGATAACGGGCGATATGCGGCAAGTATAATGACCAACACCTCGTCTTCTATCTAATTGATTGACCTAAAAATCAATAACCAAAAAATACAAACAGGTTACGCGCCTTCATCAAAAATATTTCTAAAAACATAATCCCATCTGTGAAACCGAATGTTATACTATATATCCTAACCGCATGCACATCATTCTTGGCAAGTTGCCACAGGCATGATTACTTTACCATCAGCGGATATGTTTATGAAGATTGCAGTCTTACACCTGTGCCTTTATATTACCTGGAATTATTTCAGGGCATTTCAGGTGGTTTAGGTCCAACCTCCGGAGGCTTTCTTGTAAGCGGATACACCGATTCTACCGGGTATTTTGAACTGACCTATCAAAGCCAAAACTCTACACCAATTGAAATACGGGAGAAGTCCGCGACAATCATGTCCAATATCCCTTCTAACGAGGATATGAAAGGTTTAGAAGTCTTTCTCGGAGCTGTTTCGAATATTCAGGTCAGTTTAAATGTTTTACAGCCTTACAGTGCGGGAGACACTTTATACATTTCCGATTTAAATCCTGATGCAACAGATATGCTTAAAACACCCTGTCCACTGTCAAGCGGTGTGTTGTATACAGTACCCAATATACCGGTATACAATCTTGATTATGCCGGGAATTATGAAACAATAAACTGGTGGATAAATGCGGACACCGGGGCAAATAATCAAAAAACGCTCTATATCGATCAGTATTGCTCGGATACGTTGTTTGTAACCGTTGATATTTTTTAAATACGATTTGTAAAGATTAAACAACACAACAGGATTATTGGATTGATACTATCTATCAGCCGCTTAGTGACTATTTTATAAAAACACATGTATGGCATTATTAGTACTAGCCTACCCCAATTGGACATCAAACCATATCGAACAGATTCAAGATTTTCGTGCACATCATGACGAACTTTTTTATGAAATAGTTGAACCTCATTTTACTATTGTGTTTCCGGTGACAGACATTTCTCAGGAAGCATTCATAGATGAAATAAAGGACAAGTCTGCACATCTGTCCAAATTTGACTTTGTTCTGCGCTGTGCTACTATTAACAAAGACGCATTCAGCGACTATTTTCATGCTTTTTTGGTTCCTGATGAAGGTTATAGCCGCTTTGTAAGACTCCACGATAAACTGTATTCAGAAAAATTGAAAAGTAATCTATACCTTGATATTGATTACATTCCGCATGTTGGTATTGGAAACTCAAAAGATAAATATCTATGTAAAAAAATGGTTGACACCTGGAACGAAAAAGAATTTTCAATATATGGGTCAATATCCAAATTGTCTGTGGTCAGGTATGAAAATAATACAGTAACCAAAATAGAAGATATTGAATTACTTTAATAACAATTTAAACCGGCACTTCTTAGGTGGGGAAATGTCTCTCCTGTAAGCAATCAGACAAACCCAATGTGGTTCACCCCATGCATGTGAGTTAATCACATCCGGATTGCGCACTAAAAAGAAGTTCTGGTTCGTTATTTCAATACCCGAATACATGTATACCCGATGCGCTATTCCCGCACAACGAAACGAATCCCGCCCTCCTGTCATACACCAATCCAATCAATCTTTAACAATCATGCGCACTTTCATTTACATCCTTTCCTTGCTGACTTTCGCCAGTTGTAATAATCAACATGACACTAAAGTCGACGCAAAACAGCCCGTGAAGTCAATACAAACTTTCGAAAACTGTTTTGGCAGCATTGACACCACAAATGCCGGTCAGTCAATAGGTTGTGCTGCCGGAACATATAAACTGATTAATGACAAATATGTATTCTACATACGGCACCCATTACCTGTTCAATTTGATAGCTGCTATTCAGTAACTATTGACAGTATGCAAAAGGAGTTCATCATTGAACTTTTTGTATTTGACCATAACCAAGCGAATCTGACAAATATCTGCACAGACGTAATCAGAGTGAATAATCCAGAGCCCACCCGACTGTTAGCTGCACAAAGCGGACAACTGATCATCGGGTTCAGTGACCCGATAGACTATTACGGACATATGTCACATCACACCAGCATACTGATCAAACAACTTGTATTCATAGATTCTAAAACCGGAGAAAAAATTGAATTAAAGGATGAATTAATTTGGAAGGTGCTTGATACGGGCAGACCTGGTTAAAGCAAATACCATCAATAACTTAACGTTCGAATAAGTATGCGTTCTTTATACAATACACATTCATACAAGCAGAACTTACAGTTTTACGTGAGAGATGCACAGAAAACCAAAAATAATATAAACCTTCTGCAATCCAACATGGACAAGCTTTCCATAGGAGTTATAAATGTCATTCCAGCTGAGATGCTTAATCAGCCTCAACGGTCTACGCTCAAATTTTAATTAACAATAAACTGATGGTATCGGGGATTAATATCCGATTGATATAATTGATCTGTTTAAATCACCAAAAAAATAGCGGTAATGACTATTTTTGGACATGACAACAAGACTAGTTCATATTATACTCTTTCTCATTGGCCTTTCGGGTCATGTAGTCGGGCAGCCATTGAGAGAAAAAACTGAAAAGCTATTTGATATGAATAAAGTGCTGATTGAGCAAACTACTGAATTCTATAATGTCGAAGGACAAAAAATAAAATCAATTACCACCAGTTACAGAAATGGCTCATCCATTACAATTTTAGACTACACATACAATGCATCAGGGAAACTTTCGAAAGAAATCTTTTCAGGTCTTTATTCTTTCGAAAATAGTGCAGGTGCAACACTGTGGACAGATACAAATATCATAAGTATAACCTTGTTTACTTATAATGAGAAAGGACAAACAACCCTTAAAAAAGAGTATAGTTTTCAATGCAATTTGGACACATGTGATATCACAGAGTTCATATATGAAGGAAAACGCCTAACTAAGCAAAATTGCACAAACGATTGCAGCATGAGTCAACTTGGATATAATTATCCTATCTACTACAAATATGACAGCAATGATTCCTTGATTTTAGAACAAGCCTGGGGACCAACAGACACAACAAAGGTATGGTATGCACATATTTATGATTACAGCAACTTACCTGACAAAACCATCTATGAAAGATATTATCGAAAGGACGACAGCTTGCAACTAGAAGTCAGGACAGTAACAAAAACAGAATATTTACCTGATGGTAGAAAATCAAAAATTACATTTTTGGATGAATATTTATGCTATGAACAATTTGAATATGATAAAAAAGGAAACTTAAAATTACAGACCTCAATCCGAAACGGTGAACCCATGTGGAAACAGACCTATCAGTATAATAAGCAAAACAAAGTTGCCAGAATTGAGACTTATGAACAAAATAAGCCCGGCGACAAAAGGCTAAAACTGAATTACTACCACACTTATGCATACGTATTTTACTGATAGAATAGTAATTAACTTTACATGACCTCCCCAAAAGCGGTTGTTCGAAAAATAAATACCTCCTTATGAAAAGCATCACCATTCACCTTTCCATTCTGCTAGCTTTATGTGCCTCTTGTCAACATGAAAAGGAGGAATTAGTTAAACAACCTCAGTCTGAGGCAAAACCCATGATGGAGATTTTTAGCCCGGACACCACCAAAAAGCATGCTGAAAATCCCGGTGCTTGGTTGAAAGGTGCAAGTTTTAGTCAACAAATGACAAAAACAGAGCTGTTCTACTTTTCAGGCAATGAATCGAAAGACACATTTAAAATTGAAATACCAAAAGGATTGATAGCAAATACCAGCGCCAAAGTAAGCATTATTGATGCTACAGGTAAGACACTGTATACGGTTATGTTTCCTACTATCTACCTCAAAGATGGATATGAGCTTCTACCGAATCCTCCGGAAGGGTTAGACAGCGTTGAGCAGAGAAAATTTATTGAAGATTTCGAGCAATCTTTAACGAAAGAATTTTATGAAAAATACTACACAGATAAGTTCAACGCAATTTTGGAAAATGCGGCATTTGATGTGAAAAAGGATTCCTATATTTTTGACCCTGAATACACAATCAATATGCCGGTAAGAAATGAAATTTTAGAGTATCCCAACATACGATGTGCTACTTTTCCAATTCACATTGGAGAAGAAGGCACCTCTTTTATCGGATACTCAAAATCAAAAAAACAGGCATACGTTTTTGCCGAGTTGGACTAAACGCCTCAAACTCATCATATTGACTGAGGTCAATCAATCAGGCGGATACAGTAATTATACAGGCAGGTATCTTATTATTCCGGTTTGCGCTCCTGTTTGCAAGTATATTCTGCGTTAAAACCTTTAAGCAATCACCTCCCCATCAAGTAATTGCTTATATTTGAATTAATGTCAAAACGCATTACCCGCATATCATCCTCCCTCACAGGCATGTTCTTGCTTCTGGTATCCGGGTTGTTGCATGCGCAGGCTCCACCCATATTATGGCAAAACACTATCGGTGGCGACGAATACGATGAACTTCAATCCGCAGTGCAAACTGCAGATGGCGGATATCTGTTAGGTGGCTCCTCGAATTCAAATGAAGGAGGAGATAAAACCGAAGATCGTATCGAAGATGATGACTACTGGATTGTGCGCCTCGATAATCTGGGCAACATATTGTGGGATGAAACCATTGGCAGCACCGGAAGAGATGAACTTTATGTAGTGGAGCAACTCGAAGATGGAGGATTTATCCTCGGCGGTGAATCAGAATCAAATGCCGGTTACGATAAAAGTGAAAATAAAATTGGTAAAGCCGACTTATGGATTGTGCGGATTGATGGTGAAGGCAACATCATTTGGGAAAATACCATTGGCGGTACTAATGATGATTTTTTTTCCGGATTGCGTAAAACAGATGATGGCGGATTTATTATTGCCAGCACTTCGTTCTCGAATGCATCAGGCGATAAATCGGAAGACAGAATCAGCGATTATGATTATTGGGTAGTAAAAATAAGTAGTCTCGGCGAGCCTGAATGGGATCGAACCATCGGCGGTATGTCGGCCGACTGGCTATCGGAAGTAGTGCAAACAACCGATGGCGGATATATATTAGGCGGAAAGTCAACTTCTGAAATAGGTGTACATAAAACGGAAAACACCATTGGCCCATTTTATAATCCCGATTTTTGGATGGTGAAATTAGATGCTGTAGGAAATATCATATGGGATAATACTATCGGGGGCACCTTTTATGATGTTGTAACTGATGTAATTCCTTCACCGGATAACGGGTGTATTGTAGTAGGTTATTCCGATTCAAATGCCTCGCCGGATAAATCAGAAGACAATAAAGGTGAAACAGATTATTGGATTGTGGCACTCGATGAAAATGGAAATATTCTTTGGGATAAAGTGGTTGGTGGCAGTGAAGGCGAATACCCAAACCGCATCAATGTTGATGCAGATGGCAACTACCTTATCATCGGTACATCTACCTCACAAATCTCCGGCGATAAAACAGAAAACATGTACGGTGATCCCGGCTATGCGCATCCGGATTTTTGGGTAGTTAAATTAAGTCCGACCGGTTCCATCATATGGGATAAAACGCTTGGCGGATTCACTTATGATCTTTCAACTGTAATGATTCCAACAAACGATGGCGGCTTGCTTGCAGGCGGTTATTCCGACTCTGATATCAATGGCGTAAAAACCGAATTATCTGTTTACTACGATTATTGGATTATAAAAATGGGCAACGATGATTGCACGCCCTTACCTGAAACCTGCAACGAGCTCGACGATGATTGCGATGGTGCAGTGGATGAAGGTTTGCCCATTTACACTTATTATCAAGATGCAGATACTGATACATACGGAGACGCAACTGATTTTATTTCGGCATGTACTATAATGCCTCCATCAGGCTATGTGGCTGATTCAACAGATTGTGCTGATGGAAATGCTGCCATCAATCCGGGTGCTGCCGAAGTATGCAATGGTTTTGATGATAATTGCAATGGACTTACGGATGATGCATTGCCCATTTTCGATTATTATGCAGATACAGATGACGATGGCTTCGGCAATCCGCTTATCCTGATCTCCACTTGTTATCCCGATGCACCGGTTGGATATACTTCTGATAATACCGATTGCGATGATACCAATCCGGATATCCATATGGAAATCCAATATTTTGCCGATATGGATGGCGATTTTTATGGCGACAGCGGTGCTACCATTTGGCTTTGCGCAGCGTTTCCACCTGAAGGGTATGTAACCAACAGCACCGATTGTAACGACCTCGCATTTTTTATCAATCCCGGATCAAATGAAATTTGCAACAGTCTCGATGATGATTGCGATATCACCATTGATGAAGACCTGCCCCTCTACACCTTATATCCCGATGCTGATGGCGACACCTATGGCGATGCACTTGCACCATTTATTTCCTGTTCGCCGATATTGAAAGATTATGTACTGGTGTCAGGCGATTGCGATGATACCAACCCCTTTATTTACCCGGACGCCGAAGAAATATTAAATGGTTTAGATGATGATTGCGACGAGCAAATAGATGAAGGTCTGAGCACACTGTATCAAAGCCAAACATTTAATTCGCTGATGCTCTATCCAAATCCGGCAACACAATTTCTGTATATCAATGGCAGTGCACAAATATCGTTTCAGCAACCATTCATTATTGAAGCCTACAATCTGAAAGGACAATTAGTCCTCAACACCACCACCCACCTGCAAACACCTATTAATGTCTCCTCACTACCACCAGGCACCTATATGTTCCGCGTATGCAACAGCGAAAAAATCAGTTATCATACTGAACTGCTGGTTATAACAGAATAGTTGCGGGAACATCTAAACAATCCAACTCAATTCTATTCCAACAAATAAGGCGCAGCCTCACAAAACTGCATCATCAGGTTCGCATTACATCCCAAGTGCGTCCGACTCTACGTTGAATCGTGTAATAATTCCCACACTTCCACACACCAATTCGCCGCCAGGCGAAGCACACTTGCACACTTACCTTTTACGTCGACATTCGTGCTTTTCAACCCCACCCCCTGCCCCTCCCCGTCTCCTTACAGTCGTCGGAGAGGGGGGAATAATTTTAGTTTTGAAAAGGTTGTTTAGGTAGTAATAGATAACACTTCTGGATTTTTACATTTCATTCTTAGTACTTCCATCCGCCGCACGATGGACACATTTGCATTCCACGTCGACACGTCGGAACGTCGACACGTCGACACATCTGCATTCATCGGCTAATCGGCTAATTGGCTAATCGGCTAATTGCATTGGAGCATCAAATCCCATCCCCGCATCACCATCCTCTCCCGCTATCCACTCCAACTCCTCGCCCTCCCTGCGGTCGTTCTGCGGGGTTTCCGCTGCTATCGGGGCTAGGTGGAGGGGGAATTGGTGCGCAAAGTATTTTGAATTGTGCTCAGCTTAAAAACAAATGTCTGTGCATTTCATCCATTAATAAAAAAATAACAATACCCATGAATGTCCGAGCAGGGTTCTTGCTTCCCTTAAAAATAATTATGCCGGCAAAACCCTGCGATTAAATTGCTAATAGTACCTAGAACCATGCTGTTAAGTCTAATTACCTTGAAATGTGCACATATAATATTCACATAATACCTCAAAATACTAACTTATGATAAATATGCATTATTCCATCTATGGTTACAATAATTATCAAACCGCTGACGCATAGGAATCTAGAATGGTTCGGATTATTTTTTCCAATTAATGACGAACTCATTGCTATTGCAAAATCGATATCCTGCCATTATAGTGCGCAAAATAAATGCTGGTTATTGCCACGTAGCAGTCAAAATTTAAACAGGTTATTCACAGGTTATAAAGGGAAGGCGTGGCTGGATATTACGGCCATTGAAAACGAGCCGAAAAAACCCAACCTTAGCATGAAAAAAGAAAAGCCCATCATACCTGAAGCCCGAGCTGCAGACATTGAACAACTTGTCCTATGGATGCGGCAAAAGCATTATAGTGAGGGCACGATCAAAGTATACACGGATTGCGTACAGGTGTTTCTTCTGCATCAGCCGGAAAAAGATCCGAAGACCCTCACGCGGGAAGATTTCATTGGATTTTGCAAAAACCATATTCTTGATCGTGGTTTGTCATTTTCGTATCAAAATCAGTTCGTAAATGCCTTAAAATTGTATTTGTATATGATACATGGCATATCGGTAAAAACGGACTTTCTGGAAAGGCCCCGGCGGGAAAGCAGGCTGCCCAATGTTCTTTCCAAAGAAGAAGTTCAGAAGATACTGCAAAACACCAACAACCCTAAACATAAGCTCATGCTAAGGATTGCCTATGGGTGCGGATTACGCGCTGGGGAGGTGCTCAATCTCCGGCCACAGGATATAGACCGCGTTCGCCGATGCATACACATCAAGTTAGCCAAAGGATTTAAAGACAGGGTCATACCCTTGCCAACCGTTATAGAAAATCAATTGGACGAATATCTCAGGAAGTATGCACCAAAAACCTGGCTATTTGAAGGAGAGACTCCCGGGCATCCTTACACTGCCCGCAGCCTTCAACTTGTTTTAAAAAAGCAGTATATTTATCATCAATAAACAAACCTGTTACCATGCATTGGCTGAGACATTCTTATGCCACTCATTTAATGGAATCAGGGGTAGACACCCGATATATTCAGGTATTGTTAGGCCATAAGAACATTAAAACAACAGAAATTTACACCCATGTCAGCACTCACAAGATTAACCAAATTGCCAGTCCGCTGGACAATCTCAACCTATAAAATACCCGAAACAATTTTAACATTTGTTTCGACAATACAACCAATTTCAATAGGATAGGCGAAACGGTGTTTCGCCAATAAACAAGTTAGCAGGTATTATGAGAAAAATTACTAGCATATTATTATTACTGATTTCATTTAGTGCATTATGTCAGAATAATTATGCTGACTCAGTTAATATTGTGATAAATGATAGTATCATATATTATAAATCAAAAATAAAAATTGAGAAAAATCCACATTACGCATATTTCAAGTTAGGACAATTATATAATTTTAAAGCAACGAATCAATATTATGGTCAACTCGGATTGTCAATTGATAGTCTTGCAATAAATTATCCATGGAATTATCTTGACAGTGCAATGTTTTTTCTAAATAAGAGTATTAATCTAAATAAAAAAAATGCAGAAGCATACTATTATCGAGGAATTACAAGAGAGTATCTTGAACATAAAGACAAATTAATAATTAAAGACTATTCGAAAGCGATAAAACTAAACGCAAAACCAGAATATTACTTTAACAGAGCTAATTATAATTCATTTTCTGAGCCTCAAAAAGCAATTAATGATTATAACAAGGTGATTGAATTATTGCCAAATGATTATCGAGCTTATGTGGGTAGAGCAACAACAACAGCTTCAAGATTTTATAACCCCAAAGAAACTGATAAACAATTAGTTGAAAATGATTTTGAAAAAGCTCTTCAACTTGAATGTGATAGTGCTTCTGTATTATTGAGTAGAGGTATAACCAGAATTTATAATATCAAAGACTATCCAGGAGCAATTAGTGATTTAACCTTTGTTATAATGAATTACCCTAACAATCTTCGTGCGTATTATGAACGAGCAAGTGCTTATTATTTTAATAAAGAACTTGAAATGTCATGTAACGATTTCAAAACATGGAAATCAAAAGGAGGAGGAGGATGGGTTTGGTATATAAAAGAATCTTGTGGAATCGATTATGATACTTGGATGAAAAAGGAATAATAACACCTGCTAACACGCAATAAAAAACATAGGGCGGAAAGTGCTAAATTTGAACGACATAACATTTAATAAATGGTTCGGCAACTTGATAGGTAGGAGCTTTGAATTGCCCTACGTTTCTTATTGCCATCCGTTGGGCGCAATTTTACGCCAGACAACAAAACAGACGAATGACACACTTTCCAGTAACAAATTCTAATCTTTCAGCAACACATATCGGACTGTTTTTACAGGAAAAATATCCTTTGAGTAAAGACGCCAAATGTCAATTGATAAAAGCAGGTATAAATGACACTTATTTGGTAACCGACAACTCAGACAAATTTGTATTTAGGGTTTATAGTTTAAACTGGCGAACAAAAGCAGAAATTGGCGAAGAAATTAAATTGTTAAATCAACTAAAACAAAATGACATTTCAATTTCCTATCCATTATCTGACAATGAAAATAATTACATACAAACATTAAACGCTCCGGAAGGCGACAGGTTTGCAGTGCTTTTTACTTTTGCATCTGGTGAAAAACAACACATAATTTCAAAAGAAATTCATTTTCAAATTGGACAACTTATGGCTCGACTTCATAAGATAACCCATAATCAGAAGTTAAATCGCATAGACTACTCACCCGAAATAATTCTTATTGACTCATTAAAAAAAGTATCATCCTTTTTGTCCACTGACTCAGAAGAAATGAACTTTATGAAATCTGCTCAATCATATTTATTAAAGGAACTTGAAAATGCAGACTCGTCTCAAATTCGACAAGGAGTTGTTCATCTCGACATTTGGTTTGATAATCTAAACATCACAAACGACAACAAAGTAACTATCTTCGACTTTGACTTCTGTGGAAACGGCTGGCTTTGCTTAGACATTGCTTACTATATTTTACAACTTCATAACATTGAGAAGTATGAAGCAAATGAGTATCAACCTAAGGTCAACAGTTTTATGAAAGGGTACGAATCTGTAACACCAATAAGTGTAGAAGAAAAACGACTTATCCCAATGCTTGGAGTAAGCTTATATTTTTTCTACTTAGGTATTCAATGCCAACGTTACGAAAATTGGTCGAATTCATTTTTGAGCGAAAGCTATCTGAAGAGATTTATCAACGGACTTGTTAAAAAATACTATGACATTTATAAACTTGGGGACAATAAAAACTGTGCCTAACACGGGTTTTGTGTCAGGCGGGGTGACCCCGAGGTATCGGGGCAGGCTGTGCAAACTTGGCGCTTTTTGCTTCTATTCAAGTTCAGTGCTGGTTGATCAGCCGCGGCTGATGCTCCGAAACCCGCCCGAACGCAAAGCCCGAAAACGTTAACACCAATTTAAAAAAGATCGAGATGAAACAACTTCTTATAATGACATTATTCTTTCTCGCATCTCAATTTACTTATGGACAAGCTTGTGGAATTTATCGGATTGAATTCGTTGGAAATATTGCATTCACAAATAGGGAAATTGTAAAGGTTTACTTGCCAACTACCATGTTTTTACACGGAGTAGAAAACGAAAATGCTGAACGTGCATTTATCGACACTACATTGACAAATAGTTTGTTCAAGGTAGAAATTGTTTCGCACTTGACAACACCATATACTGACATTACCCAATTACTTTCATTTTATAAGCAACAATCGGACAAGTTTAAAATGAAAATCTCATACATAGAGAATGGCTCTTTAAAGGAATCGAACATCGAAATTGAATGGGATAAAATTGAAGTATCAGTGATTGATGACGGAAAGTTTGGGACATTATTCAGATTTGCACTTAAAGACATTTCTATATCAATATGACAGGAAGAAAAACTGCTGCTCATACGGGTTTACCTCCGGTGCTGCTTCACTGTTACGTCAGGCGGGCTGAGGTGCAAACAGGGAGCGTTGTGCCCGCCTCAGGCGGATTCAATGCAAGTTGATAGTTTTGTGCTCAACTCTCTGCCTGCATGTAGGGAAACCCGTCCGAACGCAAAGTCCTAAACTGTCACCCCAAACAAAAGCAGATTAAATTCTAAAATAATTTCGATAGAAAAAAACATAAGCAATGGACTATATATTTGCCGACCCAGAAAATACAGCATGTTTTGTTTGCGACCATGTGCTTAGCAGACAAAGACCCATACTTCACGTCACACATGACAATGACGGTTATTGGCAATTTCTTTGCGGACAAAATGACCATGATATGTCTACTGCAAAAATAATTTCATTAAAACAAGCAACCGAAATTGACAACACAATTAATAACCTCTATGAAATGCCAATGGGCGTTGGCGCAAACAGAAAATCCATTCATGACAATTGGGAACCATTTAAGTTGCCAGACGAACAAAAAGAAGCATGATCAACAAAATTCGATATTTTGCTATTGCCATTCTAACTCCGTGAGTATACGGTCTTGCATGTATTTTAATCAACCACCTTATTGACGTATTTATCACGTGAAACAAGCCATTGGTCGGCGCGAGTTTAAAGTGCGCTAAAGCGCATGTATATTTTGCACCTTACTAATAAACATTTATCTTTAACTAAACATTTTCTACTGAAGACAGTTGTGGCATCGAATGTCCAACTGCAGCTGCTGCAAACAGTTACCTCCCATAACAGCCCGACCCAACAACACACAAATGCACAACACAAACCCACTCATCCTATTGGCACTTTTAACGTTTGCACTCACGGCCTGCGCACAGCCAAACAATGAAAGCACTGTTCCCGGTAAATTAAATGCTGAGCAAGCACTAAAGTCAGCCCTTACCGACACAGCTCAACACAACGTGATTGACAATAAGACCGTTATAATCAAAGATAGTTTGACGGCTATTAACATAGTTGAACCCATCCTGTTCAGCATATACGGAAAAGAAAATATCATTCAGGAGAGACCATACGAAGTGTATTTCATAGATGATTATTGGGTCATATCCGGAACCCTACCCAAAAATTATGTTGGCGGAACTTTTTTAACCATACTCGATGCAAGAAACGGCTGTATAATAAAAATTACACACGGAAAATGATTACTGTCGAAACACAAAAATCCATCGGCAGACACAGATACCTCGCAGAAATCCGCATCTCCGGTTAAATTGAGTTCCTATTTTAGTATAACTTTCGGTAACGTTGATGGCTATAAACGCTAAAACCTGTCCAAACATATACCTGATATCCAGTTAGAACGATTTAAGATCAACAACCATTGAAAAGCATCATCCTCCTATTGAGCATTTTTCCATCTGTATTATTTGGACAAACTGCAACCTTTTCTGCCGATACCTCCCGTTTTTTGAGAGAGACACGAACAGATATTCTCGAGCAGATTATGGAAGCAGAATGGAATATTAACGGTCAAACACTGCATTACGGTTCTGAGCCCATCACCATAGAGACAGACAATACACTGGACACCATATACTTCCGGCAACAGCACAATGCCAAAGTAGATACCCTGATATGCAACATAAACAAGCCTGGCCATTTCACATTTTATTACAACGAGTGCTGCGGCGGTTTTAACATTGCGGATACGTCGGGGAAATTTATTGTCGGATCTGTCATCTTCCAAATTCAGGGACAAATCAAAGCGCGACACTATTTAGGAACACTTGGCGAAACGGGAATACTGGTCAACTCTACATCACAAGACACCTTGAACCCCGGCTGCAGAAGCGCCATGGCCCCAAATGTCTACCCAATCACCTTCAGTCAAATTGAAGTATGCACTGACACAGTGGATTGTACCGAAGGAACCTGCTTGTTAGAGCTGGGCCTGGAAGAACTCAACTACGCATTTGGCTTTAAAACAATTTCAAAAAAATTGGACTGTTTATATTTGCCCTTAAGCAATCAACCCATAATAGTGACGTATTTCCCGAAATCAGATGAAATCCGGATGGAATAAAAAAAACCATTAAACTGCACATATGTAATCAATATGAATGCTTTTCCTGCAATACCCAATATGAAACGAAATAGAATTACCGTGCAGTCTCAAAAGACCATTTAACTACACAACAGATACACCTTGCACTGGCCAATGGCCACGTGCGTAAATATGCACACTTATAACCTGGCCATGGCAAACCGATACCTACTCCTTATCACGCTGATAATACGCACATCGATATCTTTTGGACAAGCACCATCAGTAGAAGATTGCACCAAGTACCTACTTGACCACCATATTTCTCCTGAACAGTATATCATTCAAACATTCAATCAGGCCGATATCATACTGCTTGGAGAAGATCACAGAGTTAAAGAAAATCTTGATTTCGTAAGTAGTTTAATTCCGATACTTTACGCAAACGGCATTTATACCATTGGAATGGAATTTGGCGCTTATGAAGATCAAAAACGTTTGGATAGCCTCATTACTGCGGAAACCTACGATGAAGCTGTGGCAAGGAAACTAATGTTCAACTACAATCCAGGATGGGCATTTCAGGAGTATATGGATATTTATAAATCAGCTTGGGCTTTTAACAAAACACGAACAAACAGTGAGCGGAAATTCAAAATCCTTAACCTAAGTTATACTTTCAACTGGGCATCCTTTTCCGGACAGCGAACGCCCGAAACCATGAAAACCGTCTTTTATCAGGGTAATCCTGAAAGGTATCGATTTAAAATACTTGAGGAAAATATCATCACCCAAAATGAAAAAATACTTATTTTGACCGGTGATATTCACGCGTTTACTCAATACAAATTTCCTAACTATGATTACCTATCTGAAAACTTTGTCAGATTTGATGACACCTACTTTGGAAACCTGATTTATGCCAAATACCCAAACAAAGTCTTTTCAATTTTACTGCATAAGCCTTTCTATAATTATCCCAATAAAAAACCTACGATTGTTTCTCCTGCCAACGGAAAGATTGAAGAAATCATGAAACGCCTAAACAACAAGCCCGTCGGATTCGATTTAATAAACACGCCCCTGGGCCATCTCCCGGATAGCAGCTACTACTCTATGGGCTATGTGAACTTTGAACTGTCAGATTTATTTGATGGATACATCTTTTTAAAACCTATAAAAAGCCTATCCGCATGCACAATCGACACGCTCTTCCTCAATGAGCAAAATTGGCCCCGGGCATATCAAAATATGCCTGACCCGGATTGGAGACCTAAACCAACCACCCTGGCTGAATATTGGAAACAGATTCATGCATTTGCTGATATTCCAAAAATATATGAAAAAACAGACGAAAAATAAACAGCTCCGATACAACCGGAACCTATCTCATCGGAGCCGGAAAAAGTTTATATTACATATGTGTCATCGCCAATACCTAATCATCCTCTAGAGCGCCCATATACAGTGGATCTCAAACGAAGTACAGAACGCAAGCCTTAAAAAAATAAGGGTCTCAGCCATCCTAAATGCTTCTAAATAATAAATCGAACACCAAAACTGGAAAATCACCGATCTGAATACATCCCATTCAAATCATTGCCCGTACTATTTTTGCACCTTATATTTGTTCAGACAAGGTCCCAAAAAACACATACATAACAGAATGCCGACAATACCCGATTATGCGGGATCATAAATTCCAATACGCATAATATACAACATACAGGTTAACACCAATATAAACCATATCACATGCAAAAAATTGAAATTCCGCTCAAGAAAACAAAAATACTGCTCATGCTGGGAGGCTCAATCTTGTTTATAGTCGTTGGTGTTTACTTTTTAACTACGCTCTCTAATCAGCAAACCCGCTTCAGCCCAATCCTGGTAAAAGGCGCCGGAATCGCCTGCATCGTATTCTTTAGCGCAGCAGCCGTATTCAGCATTAAAAAAATGTTTGACAAAACCATTGGACTCATCATCGATGAAAACGGTATTTTTGATAATACACATGCGGCAAGCGTAGGACTCATAAAATGGGCCGACATAACAGGCATCAGAACAGAACAAATTGCCTCCACAAAATTCATCCTGATTTACACAACAAATCCGGAATTTTACCTCAACAAGACATCAGGCTTCAAACGGAAACTGATGGAAGCCAATAACAACATGTATGGCACCCCATTGTCCTTAACATCCACCCTACTCAACTGCAACTTCGACGACCTCGAACAAATGATCATCAACAATCTCGCCGCTAAACACAAATAAAACAAAGTCGCAAACTGCAACCAATACTCGGTCCATATATTGACCCTTCAAACACGCAACTTGCCACTGCACAACAACACATCTACATTCCCACACTTACACACTCCCACACGCCCACAAACAAAATTCGCCGCACCTCACACCCTTGCATTCCACGTCGACACGTCAGCACGTCGACACGTCGACACTCTTTCATTCCATCCCGAGTACTCGGGACACCTCCGCACGTCCGCACCTCTGCATTCACGTCGACACGTCGGCACGTCGACACGTCGACACACCTGCATTCATCCCGAGTACTCGGGACTCCGCTGCGCTACGTCGGCTAATCTGCTTTTCCTTGCCCCCCTCTCCGCCCTTTAAAGCTTTTTACTATCTTGCGCAAGACTTAAGACAACTATGGACAAACAGACTTTACAAATTAAACTGTATGAAAGCCATCATGCATTCATTTCCTATTTGGATAGTTTGTCTGAAGCTGCATTTCTTAGCCGGAAAAATGATAAATGGACAGCAGGCCAACAACTTGAACATATCGTTCGTGCAGTTAAACCGGTCAGACAAGTATTAGGTGCACCTAAATTCTTACTGAAAGCCATTTGGGGAAAAGCGAACAGAGAAAGTAGAACTTATACTGATCTGGTAAATAAATATCACGTAAAATTGGCTGCCGGCGGAAGAGCAGCCGGAAGGTTTGTTCCAAAAGCCGTAAGTGTTGAGAAAGGTTCAAGACTGAAAGTCCAGTTAAAAAATGAAGTAGAAAAACTTGCCGCTAAACTCGATAAATTCAGCGAACACGAACTTGACACCTATATTTTACCGCACCCCTTATTGGGAAAATTAACCATTCGGGAAATGATATATTTTACGATTTACCATGTTGAACATCACCAAAATAACACAAAACAAAATTTAGTATAAACCTGTTTCCTTCTGAAACGGGTTGTTTAACAGTCCGGACAACCAAAAAGGGTTGGACAAGCATTTCGAAAATCGTGCCTTACCTTTAATGTTAACTCAAGGTGTGCTTCTATTTAGGCACACTATCGACAAACAGGCTCACACGCTAAAACCATCCGAAAATAAAACTTCGCACCAATGCTGAAATTGGCAAAACAACTTCTCCTGACAGGTATTTTTTTAATCCCCGCACTTGTTTTCGGACAAACCCAATATAAGTATCGATACAGACAACATTTGACCAGTCAGCCATCAACCTATACAATCAATACCGTTGATACCTTGATGCAGACAAACACCGGCATATTAACCTTTCACCTGTTCGACAACACCGGTACTGCGGTGCCAATGTTAAACATTACACTCAAAAACAGCATATCAGACACTACACTGCAATCCGATGCAGAAGGCTTTGCCTCCCTCGAATTAGCATCAGGCACCTATAGCCTCATGTTGTTTAGTCTGCCCTACACACCCATCGTATTGGAAAACTATATCATATCTACAAACACGCAAACAACTTTTACTACTTCCCTCGGTCGGTCAAATGCGATGAGCATTGCACTCATTCACAGTATCAGAGAACTAACAGCTGCAGAAATTCAGCAAATAACCGACGACCTCAGCAATCAAAAAGAAGACATCGAATTGATTAAGAATAAGACGTGTTATGTTACGTGGGAATTATAATGGCGGTTAGAAAAAGAACCTAAAACAATAACCCCTAAACGGGAGATGTATCACTCCATCGATATCGTGCAGTTTTAATGCGATTTATGTTTACGCAAACGATTTTGGTACATACATATAACCCGCAGGTTAGCAACCAGCTGCTACCAAAAAATGATAAAAGTCAACATCCTGCAGATTTCCAGCCATATAGGTGAAATGGGGTTGCCATCCGTTGTATGTGGACGATGTCCCTGATTTTATTATAAAAGACGGAGGGCATGCTGTCACCCGCGCTGAACCTAAATGGCACAGTGGAATAGGAAGCGTCTCCAATGGTCCGAATGACAGCCCACATTGAGCAGTTTTGCACCTTGTCGGGAGTTAATGTAATTTTGGCGCGCAATGCCGGATCAGCAGAATTTACTACATTGCATATATCGAATAATTGAACCCGTATGCAGGAAAAAAAAGACGATGAGCATATTGAAAACCCGGATAATTCGCTAACCAGCGATAGCTCGGAAGACATCATCATTGAGTCAGTCAAAAATGAAACAGATAATAAATCAGAGATAGAATCTATGGAAGTACATCACCATGCACATCATCCAAATGGCCATAAGAAAACATGGAAGTCCTATATCACAGAGTTTTTTATGCTATTTCTTGCAGTTTTCTGTGGCTACCTGGCCGAATACCAATTAGAACACAAACTCGAAAGCGATAGAGAGAAAGTGTTTATGCAATCGTTAGTGGCCGATATTAAAAGAGACACCTCGTCTTATAATTGGTTAGTTGGCGCTATCGAATCTCAGAACAGGGCATATGAATCACTTGGACTTTTATTGAGCAATTATAGCGAAGTGCCTGACAGCTTAAAAAAAATAGTTGTTTTAACAAGGCAACTGAATGGCACCTACCGCACAACTACACCTTCTACCGGAACCATCACCCAGCTCAATGCGGGCGGTTTGAGATTAATAAAAAGTGAAAAGGTTATTGATCAGATTGATCAATACTACGATAATCTGACAGAGCTTAATTTAGTCAAAGACCGGATTACTAAAAATAGTGAACTCCTTCAAAGTAAGAATAATAATGTTTTTAATTATTATTTAGGACTGGATGCCATACCCAATGAAAGTGATACAGCTTTTATCAACAAACATTTGATGGAGAATGCTCAAAAAATTAGTTTTAATAAGAACCTGAAAGATTTTCAGGAGTTGGGCAATTTATATTTCACACATGCCGAAATTCATGCATATTACGCCTATTTAGCAGATGCCCAAAAATACTATGCTGTTGAATTATTGAAGGCCATTCATGATGAATACGGTTTCGAATAATTTCACCTGTTAAAGTGTTACAGGTTGTTTTCTGTTAAAGTGACTTCCGGGCTAACTGCGCATTACGCAAATGCACTACCTTAGTTTAGCCCTGTATCTTATGTCACTTTAATCCAAACAATACAAACGCATCTCATACCTAAAAACAACCCAACACCATGAGCAAAATCATATTTGACAGTGGAATATCTCTCGATGGTTATTTCGCAGGCAACAACAGAGGCCCGCAAAATCCTATGGGTGGCGTTTCTCCGTTCATTCATGCCTGGATGTTTAATGAAAAGGCATTTTGGGATCATTTAGGCGTGGCAGGTAATCATCAGGACGGCCCGGATGGGAAATACATCAGAGAAACCATTGAAAGAACAGGTGCCTACATTATGGGCAAACGTATGTTTGAAGAAGGTGAGGCAGTATGGCCTAACGATCTGTATAAAGCGGATGTGTATGTTCTAACGCACGAAAAAAGAGCACCCTGGGTGCAGGAAGGCTCTACCACGTTCTACTTCATTAATGATGGTATCGAAAGCGCTCTTGAAAAAGCCAAAACATCTGCAAAAGGAAAAGACATTAGAATTCAGGGAGGAGCAAATACCATTCAACAATTTATACATGCAGGACTTATCGATGAATTTTTTCTGCACATAGCACCTGTTTTCCTGGGAACCGGCATTCGGCTCTTTGAAGGAATAAACAAGGACTTGTATACACTCGAAATTGCAGAAATCATCCATTCAGATCTGACCACACATGTGCGGTATACATGCAAAAAGAAATAACTTAAATCCGGTTAATCACTTATGCCTAGGCAAAAATATATACTCCCGGTATTGATTTTACTCAACACAATTGTGCTTATCGGACAATTGTATCCTGTCGGTGCACCGCCATTTGCGCGCATTGTCAATATCGTTTTTCTGGTCGGCAGCTTGCTCTTCTTTGTTGTATTAATCAGGCAAAAGCAACGTAAATAAGCTGGTAAACTTCTATAGCATGATCACCTTAGATGAATTTCGAAAACTCGCCCTCACTTTCCCGGAAACTACCGAGGAACCTCATTTCGAAAAAACATCTTTTCGTGTACAGAAAAAAATATTTGCCACCTACGATGCGAAAAAACACAGGGCCTGTATCAAACTCGCATTAACCGATCAGGATGTATTTGTAATGGCCGATAAACAACATATCTATGCCGTCGACAACGCCTGGGGTAAGCAAGGCTGGACACTCATCGAATTAAGCGATGTGAAAAAAGTACTTTTTGCAGAAGCACTCACATCTGCCTACGTCCATGTTGCTCCTAAAAAATTATCCATGTTGGTAAATCGCAATTCACACACATAACCTGGAAACATCCGCTTATTAATATCCAGCATCAGGAAAACGCAAATAAAAAGTCGGCCCAAAAAAGGGATAGCATAAAGGCGATAATAATAATGAATTCGTTTAGGCAAGGTATTTGCTGGTATAGACTCAACATGAATCCAATGCATCCTATTTTCCGCACCATGATATGCGCATTACTACTATATGCCACAACTGCGCATGCCCAAATCGTTTTAGAAACACCCAACGTAGAAAGCGTATTATATCTCGGCCCGGGAAAAAAACAGCCGCTCATTGTCGGCTTAGGCGGTTCAGAAGGTGGCAATGCCTGGACCAGCGATTACTGGAAACCTACCCGCGACCAATTTATTGCGGAAGGATATGCCTTTTTAGCGCTGGGTTATTTTAATGCCGATGGCACCCCTGATACGCTGAACAGAATTGCCATCGACGATGTGTTTCAGGCCATTCAAAAGGCTGCGGGACACAAACAGGTCAATAAACGAAAAATAGCCATTATTGGTGGCTCCAGAGGTGCTGATCTGGCGTTGCTGTTGGGCACTTATTATAATGAAATTGATTGTGTGGTGAGCATCGTAGGCAGTAACGCCGTATTTCCGGGACATACCAACCATTTCACCACTCCCTGCTTTACTTACCAGCAGCAGGATCTCCCATTTGTGCCCGTAAATGCAGCCGCAGTGCCCTATCTCATGGCACGCAATCTATGCGGAGCTTTTGAAGCCATGATGCAGGATACCGCAGCCGTTCAGCGCGCAGCCATTCCCGTAGAAAATCTGCATGGCCCCGTCCTCTTTTTATCCGCCACCCAGGACGAAATATGTCCATCCACCCCAATGGCCACCAGCATGATGGATCGCCTCACCGCCAACAACTTCCCTCATCCATTCGAACACCACGCCATCGAAGGCCGCCACGCCGCCCCTCTGCAACATTTCGACCTCATATTTTCATTTTTGGATACGCATTTTAAAAAAAGAACCAAACAAAAAGCTAAATAACCACCGGAAGTAATCTCACATCAACCAGTCCGAAATCCCACACTCCCACACACAAATTCGCCGCCAGGAGAAGCACACCTTCACGCTTGCATTACATGAACACATGAACACCTGCATTCCACGTCGACACGTCGACACGTCGGCACATCGACACATTTGCAATCATCCCAAGTTCTCACAACACCTCCGCACATCCGCACGTCCGCACATCCGCACTCCTGCATTCCACGTCGACACGTCGACACATCTGCATTCTCCTTGCCTCACCCCTCCCTCTCCGCTCCTAACGTCGCATAGAGGGCGATACATTTTTCTAATTAAGGAAAGTACCGGTTGAATCTAAATACATTCCTCATTTGCACACTTCCACACACCATTTCGCCACCCGGCGAACCACACTTGCACACTTGCATTCATCCCAAGTACTCAGGACACCTCCGCACATCCGCACGTCCGCACTCCTGCATTCCACGTCGACACGTCGGCACGTCGACACGTCGACACATCTGCATTCATCGGCTAATCAGCTAATTGGCTAATCGGCTAATTGCATCGGAGCATCAAATTCCATCCCCGCATCACCATCCTCTCCCGCTATCCGCTGCAACTCCTCGCCCTCCCTACGGTCGTTCTGCGGGGTTTCCACTTCTATCGGGGCTAGAAGAAAAAGTTGCGTTACGTTTGGGCTTTTGTGACATGATAATTGACAACTGAATTCTCCTCGAACAAGCTGAAAACCCCAAACAACAATACACTGGCACTTCTTTCTCATATCATTTTGTGACATATCCTGATTTCCGGTTTTCAGTGAATGAAATGCCCAACCACAATCGTATATTTGGCATATCCACCCTAGCATAAAATAATGCGAAACAAGACGGCGCCAAGACAGCTGGATTGGGGATGCTAGGCGAAATTGGGTTGCGTAAATAAAAAAGTCGTGAATCAATTTAGAACAACACAGTAACAACAACAGACGACAAAATATGACAGTAAAGAAAATTCATTACATATCAGGACTGACAATAACGATTTTTATCGCGCTACATTTATTCAATCACTTTTGCAGCATTTTTGGAGCGGACAAACACTTAGAAATAATGAACATATTGCGACTTTTTTATCGCAATATGTATATCGAGACTATTTTGTTAATTGCTGTCCTTGTTCAAATTATTTCGGGACTAAAACTGTTCAAGGCGAATCGGAAAATAGCGAAATCAGGGTTTGAAAAACTGCACATTTGGACAGGACTTTATTTGGCGATTTTCTTTATAATTCACTTGAGTGCCGTTTTAGGCGGACGATACTGGTTACACCTTGACACTAATTTTTATTTTGGAGTTGCAGGACTGAATAGTTTTCCAACAAACTTATTTTTCATACCCTATTATGCGTTGGCAATAATTTCATTCTTTGGACACATTGCAGCAATTCATAGCAAAAAAATGCAACAGAATATTTTGGGCTTAACCCCGAATGGACAAGCAAAAGTTATTTTGGCTATAGGCTTTGCTTTGACTCTAATAATATTCTACGGACTTACCAACCATTTTCAAGGAGTTAAAATCCCTGCTGAATACAATGTGCTAATTGGTAAATAATGAAAATAACGCAAACACACAACAGCGCATTGGCAATAGTGGGGCTGATAGTGGCAAATTTAACATTTGTAATTCTATCTGGCGTTTGTTCAAATGTTGGGATCACGTTTTTCCAATGCCCTGTCATCGCCGATTCGTAAACCCTTAGCCATCAATTAAAAACACCTCACCATCAATACAAGAAATTATGACAAGTGATTATTTAGACAGTGTAAAAAAACAGTTCGAGTATTACAAAATGCTAGGCGACAAAACGTTTGCTCAAGTGCAGGATGACAAACTGTTTTGGCAATATAATGACGACAGCAATAGCATAGCCACCATCGTAAAACACCTTTGTGGAAATATGCTTTCACGGTGGACGGACTTTCTGACTTCAGATGGAGAAAAAGACTTTCGTGATAGAGACGCTGAATTTGAAAACGACATAACAACCAGAGAAGAACTCCTGGAAAAGTGGAATGCTGGTTGGACTTGCCTGTTTTCCGCAATCAATGCCTTGACAACTGACGACCTTGATAAAATAATTTATATACGCAATCAGGGACATACCGTAACCGAAGCCATTAACAGACAACTTGCACATTACCCCTACCACATCGGCCAAATTGTATTTTTGGGAAAAATGCTTGCAGAAAACGGTTGGACTTCATTGTCAATTCCAAAGGGCAATTCGCAAGTCTTTAACAAGGACAAATTTTCAAAACCAAAACAACGAGGTCACTTCACAGACGGATTATTAGATGACAAAAAAGAATAAACCTGAATTGCACTGGCAGGTTTCAACTGAGGCAATGCAAAGTGTAAACAAAATGTATACCTGTCATCATTACTTGCGTGATTGACGCCCATAGAACATTTCCAAACGCCCACCAACCTGGCGCTCGAAACTGCCACCCACAACTCTATGAAAACAGAAGACGCATATAACTTAATAGGTTATAATGAGTTGGTCAACGCATTGAAAAGGACGAAACAGAGAACGTATTCAACCTCAACATTTGTGCGTTTTATGTACATTTGTGGTATGCTAAAACTTACATCATTTTAAACCTGTAAGCCACAGATCACTCAAATGTTAACATCATACTAAACACCTTCCACCAATCCTGCCACATCGGGCATCTTTGCTGAAACGAATAGAACATACAACTCAAAACTGCACCTGTTCAGGAAGGCCAAAAAAAATGAGACAACGCATAGAAAAAATATTACCCACTGGCGATAAGCAACGCAAATGGACCGCAATTGGCATTACGGTTGTCGTTTCGGGACTGCTGACGCTTTGGGGTATTTACGGTATTGGTCAATATGGCATTGCTTTGTTTATTCTGACACCGATTTTCATTGGCGCATGCCCGACAATTTTATACGGGCTTAAAAACGGTATAACAAAAAAACAGGCCTTGCAAATTGGCCAGTTGACACTTGGCATTTTCATGGCTGGACTATTTGTATTTGCCATAGAAGGTTTTATCTGCATAGTCATGGCTGCACCTTTCGGGCTTTTGCTGAATTGGGTGGGCTGTTTGATTGGTTACGGCATGATTAACAAAACGCCAGATAATGCACCAACAGCTATGCTCATTTTAATTGCCATAATTCCGGCAATGGCATTTATTGAAAAAGATAGTGAACCGAAGCTAAATGCAGTTGTAACGGCTATTGAAATTGACGCGGACCCGCAAACTGTTTGGAAAAATGTGGTGGAGTTTCCACAACTCGACGAACCGACCGAATTTATTTTTAAAACAGGTATTGCGTATCCTACAGATGCTACCATTGAAGGAACTGGCGTTGGTGCGGTGAGGCATTGCAACTTCACCACCGGAAGCTTTGTAGAACCAATCACCGTTTGGGATGAGCCACAACTTTTAAAATTTGATGTCGTTGAACAACCCGCCCCTATGAAAGAACTTAGTTTCTGGGATATCAATGCTCCACATTTACACGACTATTTTGTTTCCAAACAGGGACAATTCAAATTGACACCACTACCTAACGGCAATACACTGCTTGAAGGCACAACCTGGTATTACCATAACATACAACCAGCCTTTTACTGGCAACTCTGGAGTGACCACATTATCCATAAAATTCATGAACGGGTTTTGGAACACATAAAAACCAACTCCGAAGATGGAATTACAACCAACCGGTAATACAAGTTTGATAACAGAAAGGCTACGGCGCTTCTATTGAACTGGTGCACAATAGGCTACACCGATACATCTATCGATGCTTTGTGCAATCATTCCTCCAAATCACCTGTTCGCAAACCGTTTTAAGCTATCTAAATCAGCGCATAAGGTGAAATAAATCCAACTCATGCATTATTTTTCCATCAGGTGTTTAGATTATGGAACAAATATGCCAAATTGGATGTATTTTTACTAATAACCGAAGTATTCTAAAACAAGAACAGGTATCACGGTGAAATAAAAATAATGTCTACATGAAAAATGCATTTATTGAAATTGGAAATTTTGTATTAAGTGAAAACATTTCTTTGAGTAATATTTCGCTTTTAGAAAATTATATATCCGCATTTAACTTCAATGAAAATAATCTCGCTCCGTATTTAGTGCCTCCAGCCGACAAGCCATATGGCAGAAACCTGATTTATCAGAATGATGCTATTGAAATCATTATTATGAACTGGGCTAAAAATGCTTTTTGTGATATTCATAATCATGGGCACTCATTTGGATTAGTTAAAATCATCAAAGGGGTGCTGAAAAATGAATTGTTTGATGCTCAATTTTCACTGCAAGAGGAGGCCATTTATCGCGAAGGAGATCATATCCTGGTACCAAGAGGCATTTACCATAGAATGGGCAATATGTATGCATTACAAAATGCCATTTCATTGCACTTTTATATGCCGCCCATTCATAATATGCATGTCATCGATACTGAAAACAAAATAATTTGTGAAGTTTCCGACGACTGTGGCGCCTGGCTTTCAGAGCCAAACAAAATAAAAGTTAAACTTAATTTTGAATAAGGCAGACATAGGCACTTGAGTTGAGGATGCCATTTACCACAAACACAAATCCTTAACTATTGCCAGGTATTATGTAAAAATTGTGCGATGAAAACAAATAGATTTACACTGCAAAAATACTCCGGCACTGCAGGCGTATTTTTACTCATACCTGCCGCAAGTCAAGCACAAGCCGTCTACACTGATGTAGATCCCGATATTGAAATACAGTTTGATGAAGCAACAGCCGGCATTGATATGGATAATAATGGCACTTTTGATTTTGCCTTTTTAAAAACATCAGGCGGCTATTACTTTTATTGGACGTTTACATCAACTCAGGTATATCGGTTTCGGCATCGTATTTGGGCGGGACCTCAAATACCCTCAAATGCAATTGCCGGTGACTATGATTATGATAGTTACGCCGGGCCAATTACCTATTTTCCGTATGCGCTCTTATCAGGGGCCCCTATTAATGAAGATTTAAGCTGGCAGAATTGGGGATTTCAGATAATGGGTTCCGGCTTTTATAAAAGTAATGGAGATTGGGTGTATAGACTTGGAGATTGGGCACACAAATCGGATAGTGCTTACTTAGGTGTCAGATTCATTGATCAGGAAGAATGCCTGCATTACGGCTGGATACGCTGCACCACTGCAGACTCATCTAAGCGATTAATTATTCACGATTATGCTTATGAGCGCAAATGTGAAACGCCAATAATTGCCGGTGATACCATTGGGGACACCACTCATGTAGGTATGGAAGAATTCAATACGGTATTGGCAAATGTTTATAGTTTCAACAAAATTATCTTTATACATATAGAAGCAAACGCCTCAGCAACGTTAGAAATCGTGAATATGCAAGGCGAATCTCTAATTGTTCAGTTATTGGCTCAAGAAAGCACTCAAATAAGCATGTCTCACTTCCCTTCCGGAATATACTTCGTTAAACTAAATATTGGAGACAGATTCTTCACAAAGAAAGTCTACATTAATTGAAATTAAATAAGAACCACTTGTTATAAAAAACCTTGCTAAATTGCTCGTGTATCTGAAACATGAAAATTAATCTTAAAACCGATATTTTAGCTCTATAAACTAACTCGTTCAGGTTCCGCCACTCCGCAAAACTTCCAACCTTTATCTACTATTACATTTAAAACCATGAGCAAAATACCAACTGGACTTCTCCTTATGCTGATTCTAGCTTCTTGTGACCATGACCGGACAACGACCGTGCACAATAAAGTTGAAAGCATTACCAGTCTTGACAATGAACACTTCATTGCACTCACAGATAGCTTGCACGGACTTTGGATTTCTGATAGCTATTTAACCAATATTGAAACCAATAAGTCAATTTTTACAAGCAGAAAATACGAATACATAATTCGGGGGTTTGATTTAGATAAGCACACATTGCAAACGGACACTGCCTGTTTAGTTGGATTTACCGACCACGAAGGCGGTATAAGCAGCCCAATCAGGTACGACAAAAATAAAGGGCTGTTTGTAGTTGATTCAGCAAGGCTTTCTGAATATTCATCCTTACCGGATCCTTTTGAACTAAGCTATCTCGGCAATAATATGCTAAAAATGTATTTTCCTAACACCAACACCGCACACAGGTACAGAAAACTTAGCGCCGACCTGGAAACAGAATTTAGAAGGCTACTCATTTCAGGCAACTATACAGCCGCGTATGATAAATCCAATATTCAATTCGACGATAATGGCCAGGTGACCAACTTTCTGGACTTCAAATATTATGAGCTCATTGCTGACTTTGGTGAAGGTATAGAATATGATGCAATTGTATTCTTTAAAGACATGAAAGGTGGGAATTGGTCAGATGGTAAAATCTACAAATATGAAATCGGAGAACGTAGTTTACAACTACAACATGTGCTGACAAATTGGGAAACAATGGAACACGTCATAAGTGACGAAATACTGCTGTTAGTTCGAGAATGAGTATGACAATTTATAACACGGACTAGTCTCCGTGGCGGGTGAAGCGTTTTATTGAACATTTTACATCGAATCCACTTTTAGGCACACTAACAGTTTAAAACACTAGATCCGACTCACCACCTAAGCCTGAGCTAAAATTGGCGACCCACCGAACAATCATGCACATGGAAATAAAAGAAAATGGAAATAAAAGAAATTGAATTCGCAAAACTGAGGCACGCTTATGTGACGGTTAAAGCGTTTCTTGAATCTGAAACATACCAGAAAGTAAAATCTCTCGATACCAAACTAGTAGACGACTTAGGCAAGTACGGTGATGACAACTATGATCTTCTACAAAAATTCGTGACGAAATTCGAATTAGACTACAAAGACTTCGACTACAGTAAGCATTTTCATTCTGAGGCTGAGTTGTTTGGCTCCGGTGCCGCTTTCCTAAACCTTTTAAGCCTTTCAGTGTGGCTACCTTTAAAGACAATCGAGCTATTGACCTTCAACAAAATAAAATTAGACAAGCCAAGTGCCCATATTCCACAACGACCAGTTTCAGACATAACATTCAAAGATCTCCTGACGTGGTATATTGAAAAGGACTACAAACCCCACACCGACATAAAATATAAAATAAAAATAAATCCAGTCCCTTGAGCTTTATAAAACAAGGTACCCTCTTCATCAACAAAAACTAACTCCGAACAAGAAAATTTTTGCTACCACCAATTACCTGTATACAGCATATGGTAGTTAAATACAAGATTGAATGATTTACCTCAAAGCAACGCCGTCAGCACTATTCATTCGCCATAACCCCAAACATCCTTGCTCCACCCCCCACCCCACTCCTCATTCTTCGAAGCGGCAAGCCTCCTTCGTCGGTGCGGCAGGCCTCCTTGCTGGAGAGGGAGCTAACTTTTAGATTAAAATCAAACGTATTGACGGAATCAAGAGAAATAATATCATAATTAGCAAATATCTCTCACTCGCACATTTTCACACACAAATCCGCCGCCAGGCGGACCTCACTCGCACACTTGCATTCACGTCGACACATATTCTCTTCTATTCATCATCCCCTTGCCTCACCCCCCGCCCTCTCCACTCCTGACGTCGCAGAGAGGGAGCTTATTTTATGTTTTAAATAAAACCTATCGGCTGAATCATAATAATAGTTCCACAATCAGCAACCATTCCCCACTCGCACACTTCCACACACAAATCCGCCGCCAGGCGGACCTCACTTGCACACTTGCATTCACGTCGGCACGTCGACACATCAGCATTCAACGGCTAATCCCGAGTACTCGGGACTCCGCTGTGCTACGTCGGCTAATCCTGCATTCTACTTCCGCATCATCCCCCCTAATGCCCTCGCTGCTTTTGCGCCGCCACCCATTTTGTTCATCATCTTCATCATTTTGCGCATGTCTTCAAACTGCTTCATGAATTGATTCACATCCTGGATCGTGGTGCCTGAGCCTTTGGCGATGCGTTGACGGCGAGCGCCTGTCATTACATCCGGATTGGAGCGTTCTTCCGGCGTCATTGAGAGTATCATCGCCTCGAGTCGCGCGAATTGTTTTTCGTCGATATCTAAATCTTTGATTTGCTTGCCTACTCCGGGAATCATGCCCAGCAAATCTTTCATATTGCCCATCTTTTTAATCTGACGCAATTGAGAGAGAAAATCCTCAAAGTCAAATTGATTCTTGCGGATTTTGCGCTGTAATTCAGCCGCTTTTTCTTCATCGTATTGTTCCTGCGCTTTTTCAACGAAGGAAACAATATCACCCATCCCCAAAATACGCTGCGCCATACGGTCGGGATAAAATACATCGAGTGTATCCATCTTCTCGCCGCGACTCACAAACTTAATCGGCTTCTGAACAACGTATTTAATTGATAAAGCTGCACCACCACGTGTGTCACCATCTAATTTGGTTAATACAACGCCGTCGAAATCTAACCTGTCGTTGAATGCTTTGGCGGTATTCACTGCATCCTGACCGGTCATGCTATCCACTACAAACAATGTTTCCTGTGGTTGTAGCGCTGCTTTTACGCGCGTAATTTCATCCATCATCTCCTCATCCACAGCGAGGCGACCGGCAGTATCCACAATTACAACATTGTGGTTATTCATTTTCGCGAAACTGAGTGCGCGTTTGGCAATATCAACCGGGTCTTTACTATCTACATCCGCAAAAACATGCACGCCAATTTGTTCACCTAATACCTGCAACTGATTAATCGCCGCAGGACGATAAACGTCGCACGCAACCAAAATCGGATTACGGCCCAATTTTGTTTTAATATGGTTGGCCAGTTTGGCGCTGAAGGTCGTTTTACCGGAACCTTGTAAACCCGCAATCAAAATAATAGCAGGAGAACCTTTGATATTAATGTCGGTTTTTTCACCGCCCATTAATTTGGTTAATTCATCCTGCACAATTTTCACCATGAGCTGTCCGGGCGATACCGCCGTTAACACCTGCTCACCCATGGCTTTATCCTTCACCGTATCGGTAAATTCTTTCGCGATTTTATAATTCACATCGGCCTCAACCAATGCGCGACGAATTTCCTTAACGGTAGATGCAATATTGATCTCCGTGATTTTGCCTTGCCCTTTCAGGGACTTAAAGGCACCTTCTAACCTGTCCGATAAATTCTCAAACATATCAATAGCTCATAAAACGCTTCTGCGTGTATTATGGATACACGCAGAAGTCGCCTTTATATTTTAATAATAACGCAAACGAATTACACCTGCTAAATAGCGTGATAAACGGATTACCTGTTTGGTATAACCAAACTCATTATCATACCAGCAATACAATACCACACTTTTCTTATCCGGTGATACGATTGTTGCAGGACTATCCACAATAACAGCATGGCTGTTGCCAATGCAATCGCTACTCACAATTTCGTTGCTGATGCTGTAATCAATTTGTTCAACCAGTTGTCCGAAAGAAGCTGCTTCGCGCAATACGGCATTAACCTCATCAATCGTCACATCTTTATTCAGGGTGAGGTTGATAATGGCCAACGACACATCCGGTGTAGGAACACGGATAGCATTACCTGTAAATTTGCCGGCTAATTCCGGAAGCACTTTCGCAGCTGCACTTGCCGCACCGGTTTCGGTGATGACCATGTTGATCGGGGCAGAACGTCCGCGACGTGATTTTTTATGGTAGTTATCCAATAAGTTCTGGTCGTTGGTATAGCTGTGCACGGTTTCGAGGTGACCGTGGTGAATACCGAAATTTTTATCCATTACATGCAAAATCGGCACCACCGCATTTGTCGTACAACTCGCTGCAGAGAATATTTTTTCTGTTGCAGGATCAAATTTCTCATGATTGATACCATGCACGATATTCGGAATATCACCTTTACCAGGAGCAGTCAATAATACCTGACTTACACCTTTCGCTTCTAAATGCTTGCTCAATTTTTCACGGTCGCGGGCAATACCGGTGTTGTCGATAATTAAAGCATTATCAATACCATAAGTTGTGTAATCAATTGACTCCGGTTTATCAGCGGCAATCATATACACGGTATGACCATTAATAATGAGTGCTTTATTCTCGAGGTCTTCAACGATAGTACCGGCAAATTTTCCATGAATAGAATCACGGCGCAATAAGCTGGCGCGTTTCAAAATATCTTCATCGCTGTTGCTGCGCGTAACAATCGCGCGTAAACGCAACTGCTCACCTTTACCGGCCTCATTAATAATGACACGTGCAGCGATACGGCCGATACGTCCAAAACCATATAAAACCACATCTTTCGGCTTCAACACCAGTTTCTCTTTGCCGATAAAATCAGCCAGTTTTGCGGCAACAAAGGCATCTGCGCTGGCAAATTGTGCACCTTCGTTTAACCATTCAACACCCAAACGGCCCATATCAATACGGGCAGGAGCTAAGTCCAGTTGAGATAAGGCCTTAACCAGCAATTGGGTAACTTCTACTGTTAAAGGACGGTTCAAAAAACGCTGTGCGTATAAATGATGATTCAAAATCTCGCTGGCGCGGGCATCCACCAACTGGCGACGGAAAATGATTAACTCAACAGATTTATCGAACCATAAACGGGTAGCAATTGTGCTGATTTCTACAGCTGCCATCTCCTTCTCGTTCCACTCTTTGAGTTTTACTTCATAGGTATCTTTCATAATCGTAATTTGAGGGTTATTTTTTCGTGGTGCAAAGGTAAGCAAATTGCCGCTTACAGCCCTCACCCAACGGCCTGCACTCCCCATCCCCCCCACAGGCATAAAATTTCACAAGTAATTGATTATCAACTACTTAGCATAAAAATGGGCGAATGAGCCTTTAGAAACAGCTTTTTATCTAAAAATTATGTTCACTGAGTGTAGATAAAAGTGGTACGAAAATTTTGTATGCTTCGAAATTATGTTATACTTGCAACCGCAGCCGGGAATCCGGGCACCCAATAACCAATGGCCAAAAAGAAGCAATATACCCTCGAATACATCATCAAATCCAGTCCATTGGTGCTGTACAACTGCCTGACTACCGCAACCGGTTTGCAGCAATGGTTTGCCGATATCGTAGATAATGACGGCAACACCTTCTACTTTACCTGGAACAACGACACCGAAACGGCCGAATTGATTTCAACAGAGGAAGATGATTTCATTCGCTTCCGCTGGGATTGGCAGGATGAGGGTGAATACTTCGAATTCCGCATCGACAAAACCGAAATCACCAACGACACGATTCTCTACATCACCGACTTTGCCGAAGACCGCGAATTGGACGCCCAAAAACGCCTCTGGGACGCCCAAATCCAAAATCTGATTAAGCGGATTGGTGCGGGGTGAATGCACATGTGTCGACGTGTCGACGTGAATGCAAGTGTGCGAGTGAATTTAGAATTCCTCCCCCAAAACACCCTTACCGTCTCCCAGTCTTCCCGGCCAAAAAAAACATGATCGAAAGATCAATTACTATCCCCTCATTCCTCCTTCCTCCCTATAAACCCTTCCCCAAAAAACCTCACCACTTCATCCTCAACCTCACCCAAATCCGCTGTAACCATTTTAATCGAAAGCTTAATAAAATCGTATTGAGTTACATGCGCAACTATCTCCTCTTCAGATAGTGTATCCAGTCTTTTGCAATAAGGCTCTTCTACTTCATGTTTCCATGGATCGGTGTGCGTCGAAAACCAGATTTCCTGCGCGAAAGGTCTTTTATTGAGTGTTGTCAGATATGTTGCTGCATATTGTCCACCCAATACCATATGCGCACTAAAATAATGTCCAAACCAGCCCATAACCCGGAAGGCAAACATATCCTGCCCCTGGAAATACCGCAGATAATCCAGCATCACCCATGGACATCCCTCATAATTTTCACCCTGCGAGATTTTGGATGAAATAGCTGAAACAGCATTCGGGAACGAAATTTGTAATTGTTCACCCGTATCTTTGAGTCGCAGGCGCAATGCTTCAAAAGCCGCATACAGTTTTGCAACCGTGCGGCGTTTAAGGGCAAACACCTCCGGATTTAAAAACAATTCGGATTCTGCTGGTTCAAAGTTGAGCATCAATGACGAAGATCGACAAATATATCATTAAATCATTCCTGGGACCATTTCTGATCTCATTCGTGATTGCCTTGATTATTTTTCTCATGATCTTCATCTGGAAATACATCGAAGATCTGGTTGGTAAAGGACTCGAATGGTATGTAATCCTCAAACTCCTTTTTTACGCTTCGGCCAATATGGTTCCGCTTGCCTTGCCGATTGCCGTGCTGCTGGCCTGTATCATGACTTACGGAAATCTGGGCGAACGCTTTGAACTGGCCGCATTAAAAAGTGCAGGTATCAGCATGTTTACCTTTATGCGCAGCACCCTGATCATTGGCGCAGGCATTTCAATTGGCGCGTATTTTTTTAATAATTATGTATTGCCCTCCGCCTACCTGAAGTTTGTGGTAAACCTCGTAGATATCACCAAACAAAAACCGGCCCTCAATATCAAACCCAATGAATTTTATAATGAAATTGAAGGATACAGTATAATCATCGGTGGTAAAAGTGAAGATAACATAACCATCCATGACGTCACGATTTACGAAGAACTCGATAATCAGAATGATAACGTCGTGATTGCCCAAAGCGGAAAAATGTCGACCACCGCCGACAATAATAACCTGGTATTCTCACTTAAAAATGGCACGCAATACGAGCAACTTAAACCTACCGGTAAAGGCAAAAAACGTGTTGAACATGTGCGCATGCATTTCAGCGAATGGAATAAAACCCTCGACCTGAGTGGCTTCCAGATGACGCATACCAGTGAGGAACTCTATTCTAATCACTATAAAATGCTCAATGTGCAACAATTAACCAGTGCCATTGATTCTTTGCATAAACTCAATACAGCGCAAAGCAACTCGCTTGCACCAACCTTGCGTGTGCATTATTTACAGGGTCGTCAACGCGATACGGCTTTTAATTTACCTTCGATTCCTGCTGCAGACAACACCTCCTTTTACGAACATATTCCGCTAGCTTTGCGACAATCCGTTTTAAAGCGCAGCGCTCAACAAGTACGCACCTTGTCGGGACTTGCCAATCAAACCATTACGCGACAAAGAAATACGGATACCAAAATAAATAATCACTGGATAGAAGTGCATCGAAAATTTACGCTGCCTTTATCCTGTTTGCTTTTTGTATTTATCGGAGCGCCACTGGGTTCAATTATTCGGAAAGGCGGATTTGGATTGCCGGTGTTACTGAGTATATTTATTTTTATCTTCTATTACATACTCAACATCACCGGAGAAAAAATGGCTGAACAATCTGTGTTAACGCCGTTTATGGGCATGTGGTTGTCGTCATTCGTACTGATGCCCATATGTTTATTCCTCACCATCAAAGCAAAAAACGATGCGCCGGTAGTGGATGGTGAATGGTATTATAATCTCTTCATCAAAGCAAAAAACCTGTTCGTCAGAAAATAATTATGCTGCAACTGATAGCGACACATAAACGATTTTATCTGTTGTGGTTGATTACGATGATAGTGGTGGGCATAGTGCTTATCTGTACAGATAAGAGCGATTTTTCACTCTGGCTGAATGCACATCATTCAATAGCCGCAGATTATTTTTTCAGATATGCCACCTGGCTGGGTGATGGTTTTACAGTAGGCATTGTGTGTCTCGTGTTGCTATTTGTCAAATTGCGCTGGGGTATCAGCATGTCGGTGGTAAGTTTTGTCAGTGCATTTTTCGTGAGCCTGATAAAACAAACGTATAACGAACCACGTCCAAGTGTAGTGTTTCATCAGATGCAGCTGCATTATGTGAACGGTATCGAATTATATAAAAATTACAGCTTCCCCAGTGGCCATACTGCTGCAGCTTTTACACTGTTTTTATTATTGAGTTTTTTCGTGAGCAATAAAAAATATCAATACCTCTTTTTCGGATTAGCCTGTATAGTCGCCGTCAGCCGGGTATATCTCTTGCAGCATTTTTTGGTGGATGTATATTTCGGTGCTTTGTTCGGCGTCATCTTTGGCACCTTACTCTATTGGCCTTTCGCGGTAATACCGGCCTTTCAGAAAAAATGGGCGCAGTGGGGCCTATTGAACAGGCAACATCAGGCCTGAACATGCAGCGCTAACCGGCTGCCTCCCCACTTCAAATGCTGTCCGATTTTTTTCAATTCCTTACCTGCCTGTTGATTTACGAAGGCAAATTCAGTATATTTAAATAATGAAATCTTCTGATGAACCACTCCCTATTGGTGGATAGTCAGCATTAGTATCACTTAAATCCGGTATTATGCGTTATAAACTTACCATTCTCAACGGTTGCACAGCTGCCTTTATGATTGGGTTGTTGGTGTATACCCTGGCCAATTTTCAGGAGCTTAATCAGGAAGAAGGCTGGGGCCTCGCTGCTATGTGGGGACTTGCCGGTTTAGGCCTTTTTGGCGGATTTATGGATTTATTGCTGCAGGTGCTGATTAAACAAGAACGCACCGTAAATATCATCGGCTCCTTTGTTGCCATTACCATTGGTATGGTGGTAGCGCTGAGCTGATAACCAACTATTTATCACTTACTTGTCGGCAATCTGAAAAAAGTTGTCTTACATGACATATCTGTAAACGGCTACAGTCGGGAATGAGATTTTCAGTACGTTTCTATTTTGCCTTACAACATCCGTCTAATTTCTCATAAGACGCCGGTACAGCTTTTACATCATCTGCATCATAACCTGCTAAAGAAATCGCTGTTCTGATGGCCTCGGGTGTAGTTTTCGACGACTTATAAATTACCTGTATCGTATTTGTTTCCGGATTGATGTGAATGTGCTGAATCCCTTTATTATTTTCAAAAATACGGTCCTCTATATTTTCACTGCAACTGGAACATTGCAAACAATGATCGCAGGTTATCGAAGTTTTAACCAGTAAGGTATCAAGCTGTTCTGTTTGTGCTGCTACGCTGTTAACATCAAAACAAGCTTTACAAGTTAGCAGCAACACGAGGAGTCTTGGATTGAAAATATTGCGCATATACGACAAAGTTACTGGTATGATGCTGCACTCAACTGATTTTTTACTTTGTAAATATACTGAAATTCCGGTAATTTTATCGTGCAGCATGCATGGTGAGATTTTAGCTAACACGACGATAATAATCTGCCACAATTTAAGCGTAATTATAACTTGAATACACACCCCTCCACGCACCACAATATAACCAGCATAAATATTGAACATCTCAAAAACTTTCCCATGATGACAAAAGCTGATTTATTTTCACTTGCCCTCAAAGTAATGGGTGTGTATTTGATAGTTCCATTTTTAAATGCAATCGTACAATTTATCCTGCAATTGACAACCCTCATAAGCTTGCAAACTACAGGATATGACGATTATATTGAATCCAGCTATGGCAATTATTTTTTGGTTATAGGTTATGGTTTGGTGCCGGCCTGCATATATGCGGTATGCGCATGGTTTTTATTAACCAAATCAACTTATCTGACAAAGAAAATACTGCCAGAAGCTGAACATACCGATCGGGTTGCATTTGGTTTGAATGCCGAAGTTGTATTTCAGTTATCGTTTGTAATTGCAGGCATTATCTTGTTACTCCAGGGCTTACCCATTACCGTAAACAATATCTATCAGTATTTTGTGCAACTAAACACAAACGGCAATCCCGGAATGGGTGATTTAGGTTTCGACACAATTAGCACAACTTTTTTCGGTTTACTGTGCATCGCCTATAGCGCAGTTTTCGCTCGTTTTTTATCACGCCGTAGAAGCTTGAAACCAACAACCCCCGAAAACGAAGGCTCTACCGAATAACCACATTAGGTAAAGAAGATTTTGCATGTTGCTATTTCGGCTTTCGCTCATCCACAACAAAGTTTTTAATTGTACGAGTGCCATTGTTACTGTAAACAAATTGAAATCTGATGACAACCTCACTCGGAGGATAAACGCTATTGATAAGCGCCACACAAATTGATTTTATTTGTGCAATCACGTCATCATCCTGCACAAAAATATTATTATCCAGATATCCGATAAAACTTACATAAGTTACCGGTTCGTTTTTATATCGATCATATACCCGAATATCCGTAAGCATGACCTGACCCAGACTGTCAGAAAACAAAGTTTGCATTTGCGCACTTGCCACTCGATTGAAGGTTGTTTCATCTAAGGTTATTCTTCCAGTATCCAATTGAGAAGTGAGCTGTCGCATCGGCATGAACACCAAAGCAGCTATCCCAATGCCTAACAGGGACACCCCGATTATTTGGGGCAAATGCAGTTTAACAGGTGTTTCAGATGCGCGGTAGTACACCACTTTTGTGCCCGCAATTCTATCGCCCAATCGGCGTTCCGGATTTATGCATACGACTATAACCTCTATAGGCCAAAACACACATAACAGATTGCGCAAAAAACAGCGCAACGGACCTGCAGGTTCTCCGGTTATTTGATGAACCACCTGCAATTTTAAGATATGCTTGGCCGGACTCCGACCAAAAAGGGAGTCCTTACCAAAATACACAGCTATACCGATGGCAAACGCATACTCAGCACCCGGCGGAATCAGAAATTGATGCGGTTCATGCGAGATAGTCAACAATTGCATAAAACCATATATCATCAGGGGCACACATAAAATAATGGTGCCTACCGATAAAAGCATATGGTCTAACACCATAGAAGTTAATCTGGTTGTTTTCGAAATCGGCTGTGTATGCACTTCCATGATGTGCGTTTATTCTTCAAAATTAAAAAATTCAAATCGAGGTCATATGCCTCTGGATGTATGGTGCTGACGTATGCGAGGGCTTGGATAGGTGTCAATAAACACTTTATTACAACTTGCTCATCCATTCCTTGTCTTGTTCACTTCTGTCAACCGGCAAAAAAAAAGCTGCACTAAAAAGAGCAGCTTTCTGAAAATATTGGTCATACACATCTACCTCGAAACAACGACGGAAGCTGTATTGATGAAAATATCATCTGCAGTATAAGTATCTATATAATAAGTTCCGGGTGCAGAAAACGAAACTTTAAACCAACAGAAATTCCAGGTTTCTTCCACTGCTACGCTGAATGAATCAAATGGATCTTCAGCACCGTCTTTATATATATCAACCCAAATCGTTTTGGTTTTGAAATCTTTTAAATTGTTGTCCAGTAAAACTGTAGATTCAACGGAAGAACTTCCGGTTGGAATCACATAAGAAGTTGCCGGGTTATTACAAGTACCATCTGTATTTACAGACGAACAAAACTGAATAAATGAATCTTCGTAATAATACGTGTCAACACCGCTGGTGGTAGTACCTGTTGTAGCACCTGTTGTAGTACCTGCAGGTGGAGTAACCCCTTCAGCCCAATTAATGGTAAAATTGACAGAAGCCTGCTCAACGCCATCTTTCATAACATAGGCACGATATTTACCTACATCCTTGAATTTATAGTCGTAAACAATCCAGTTTTTACCGCGCTCAGGTGTAAGCGAAATCGTTTCGTAAGCAGAAAGATTGCCATTATTATACCAGTCGTAGTCAATATATAAGTACCACAGAGAACTGGTATTAAACGTAGCCGGCTGACTGTATAAAATATATACAAATCCGCCATCGGCCTGTATATCCCAACTGGTATAAATGCCTGAAGGTGCACCCTTTTCATCATAAGATTCGCACATGACGATGCTTTGTGCATGAGCCCTGCCTGCAACCGCAAACATCAGCATGAAGGCCATTAAGGTGTGTTTAATCTGCATAAAGTGTGGTTTTTTTATAAAGGTAAGAAATTATGATTATTCAGCACATGACTTTCATCAATATATATGCCAGTTTTTCGCCGGGAAACCTTGAGTCGCCATACAATGTAAGGTTCAACGCGTAGGCCCAGGTGTAACACCCTGCCCGCCCTGAAAAAAAACGGTATACCCGATCACCCTAAGTACCGGTATTTGGCCAGGCCCCATTTCTGTAAGCGGTATTGCATCGAGGTGCGCAAAACACCTAAGCCATATATGACTGAACGCTTAAAATTGATGGATGAGGCTTCGTCGAAATATTTCGTCGGACAAGTAACTTCTGCAATCTCAAAACCGGCATAAAAAATTTGCGCCAGCATCTGATTGTCGAACACAAAATCATCAGAATTCTGCATGTACGGAATCTTGCGCAACACATCCGCACTAAACGCGCGATATCCGGTATGGTATTCCGATAATTTCTGGCGCATCAGCATATTCTGCGAAAAAGTGAGAAAGCGATTAAACACATATTTATATAACGGCATACCGCCATTTAATGCGCCGCGTCCTAAAATGCGGGATGCCAGCACCACGGGATACAAATCTTGCGCAATGATATTGGCCATACTCGTAATCAGCTTTGGAGTATACTGATAATCAGGATGCAACATAATCACAATATCGCCCCCTAATTCTAGCGCCTTATTATAACAGCTCTTCTGGTTGCCACCATAACCGGTGTTTTTCTCGTGACGAATAATATGCCTGATACCGATTTTTCGTCCGACCTCCACGGTGTCATCCCTGCTGGCATCATCCACCAACACGACCTCATCCACAATATCAAATGGAATTTCAGCATAAGTTTGCTCCAGGGTTTTCGCCGCGTTGTAAGCCGGTAAAACGACAATAATCTTCTTTTGCAATAACATATCGCCGCAAAAATACAATTTCAGCACGGATGCCCCCTGAGAAAACGTAATTTTGCAGCCACATGGAGGTATTAATCGTTGCCAAAAAACCGCCTTTCCCGGCGCACGACGGCGAGGCTATTGCTGTACGGCAGATGATCAGGGGACTGCAACAGGCAGGCAACACGGTATATTTAATGTATCTCAATACCGAAAAACACCATGCGCCCGAACAAGATGTAGCCAACGACCTGGGCATTCAGGTGCACGCCATCGAAGCCCAAACCAGGGCAACAACTTTTGGTGCACTGCGCAACCTCCTGTCTGACCTCCCCTACCACGTGGAACGCTTTGCTATCACCGAACTTTCGGCCGCCATTTACACCCATCTCAAGGCACATCCCGATACCATCGTGCAGTGCGAAGGCCTGTACACGCTGGTTTCAGCCTATGTGGCCATCGGTGGCTTCCATACCGGCGAGGCTAAAATCGCCTATTTCGTGCCTGCCCATTACGGCGCCGAAAATCCACCTACCCTTCCCCGCGCCAAACCTCAACAACCGCTCTTTGTTTACAGAAGTCATAACCTGGAACACGAAATCTGGTCCGATTTGGCAAAAAATACCACCGGGAAACTAAAAAAAAGATACTTTGAATTGCAGTATAAGCGCTTAGAAGCGTTTGAGCGACATATGTTACGAGAGGTGCACGCCATTGTGCCTATCTCACGTGCCGATGCCGCCTGGTATACCCAAAACCGGCCTGAAATCCCGCAATACTATCTGCCAACAGGCATGGATAGTCGTCAGCAAAACGACACCCCCGTAAAGGCTTCTGCGTTATATTTTATTGGGGGAATGGACTGGCTGCCCAATCTGGAAGGGCTGCGTTGGTTTAAAGATAAAGTGTGGCCCATCCTCCATTCGGCATCCCCGGCCATCACCTTCGAGTACGCCGGGCGGAATGCACCGGATGGCTTTGCTACGCACTGGCCTGCGGGTTGCACTTTTCATGGCGCAGTACCCGATGCAGCAGCCTTTGCGGCCGATAAGGCGATTTGTATTGTGCCTTTGTTGTCGGGCAGCGGCATGAAAATAAAAATTGCAGAAGCCATGCAGGCCGGAAAAGTAGTGGTAACCACCTCAAAAGGGGCAGCCGGATTGCCGGAAGGCATGGAAAACCATTTATATATCGCCGATACTCCGGAAGCTTTTGCACAAGCCATTTTACACTGCGTAAACAACCCGGAACACACACGCAGCAAGGGTTTACAGGCACGCGATTATATTGCACAACACCTCAATAACACGCAACTCGGCCGACAGTTAACCCAATTTTATCAAACTTTACGTCCTGCATGATTTGGCAATTGCTTTTTTGGATCAGTGTGGGTGCCCTGGTACACAGCTATGTGCTGTATCCGGCTTTGCTGAAACTATTCGGCGGTCAGCATACATTGCCGCCGCGTGAGCCTTATAATGAGCTGCCAACAGTATGCGTATTTATGGCTGCTTACAATGAAGAAAAAGTCATCGAACAAAAAATCCGCTCTGTATTTCAAACCGATTATCCGGCTGAAAAGCTCAGTATGTGGATTGGCAGCGACGGCTCAACCGATAGAACCGATGCCATCATCAGCAATTTACAGGCTGAGGGATTTCCCATTCAGTTTAAACAATTTGGCGGTCGCAACGGTAAAAGTGCCATCCTCAACAGCATGGCTCCTCAAATTGAAGCCGACATTTTGATACCAACCGATGCCAATATTTTATTTCTGCCGAATACCATTCCGCAATTAGTAAAACATTTCAGCGACCCGGCTGTCGGACTCGTGGGAGCAAATATTGTAAACACCGGCATGCGCGCTGATGGTATTTCGCATCAGGAAGAAACCTATATCCGCCGCGAGAATTATATTAAATATTACGAAGGCGTTATCTGGGGAACAACCATGGGTGCTTTTGGTGCCTGCTATGCAATTCGTAAGTCTTTATTTCCGGAAATTCCGAGGTATTACCTGATGGAAGATTTTTACATTACGATGCACGTCATTACTAAAGGATATAAAGCCATCTGCGACCTTGACGCAAGAGCAAGTGAAGATGTAAGTAATGCGGTGGAAGAAGAATTTAAACGCAAAGTGCGCATCTCGGCCGGTAATTATCAAAACCTGAGCGTGTATTACCGTATGCTCGCCAAACCTTTAAGTGGCGCCGGTTTCAGCTTTTGGTCGCACAAATTTCTGCGCTGGATGGGACCCTTTTTGCTCATCATCAGCACCTGCACCGCCGGTATCTTATGGGATCAGAACCTTTTTTTTCGCATAGCGTTTTTATTGCAGATAGCGGGTATATGTTCACCTTTAGCCGACAGGCTGTTGATGAGACTGAATATCCATACCTTTGCACTCCGTTTGGTGGCGTACTTCTACCTGATGAATCTGGCTTTATTGCTCGGTTGCTGGAAATATTTACGCGGCGTACGTTCAGGTACCTGGAAACCCACTCAACGTAACCTTACCTCTTAAACAAGCATGGAAGATATTAAACTGCACAGCATCCCCGAAGCCATCGAAGATATACGCAACGGTAAACTGATTATTGTTGTTGATGATGAAAACCGCGAAAACGAAGGTGATTTTATTACCGCCGCCCGCAATGTAACGCCTGAAATCATCAATTTCATGGCCACACATGGCCGCGGATTAATTTGCGCACCCTTAATTGAAGATCGTTGCGACGAATTGGAATTAAACCTGATGGTCGACGATAACACGGCTTTGCACAGCACGCAATTTACCGTATCTGTCGATTTAATAGGTCACGGCTGCACCACCGGCATCAGCACCGCCGACCGTGCACTTACCATTAAAGCTCTGATTAATCCGGACATGACAGCTAAGGATCTTGCGCGTCCGGGACATATATTTCCATTGCGTGCCAAAAAAGGCGGTGTTCTACGTCGCGCCGGACATACCGAAGCTACCATTGATTTAGCCCGCATGGCAGGATTTGAGCCCGCAGGCGTCTTGGTCGAAATCATGAATGAAGATGGCACCATGGCGCGCTTAACCGACCTGGTGAAAGTGGCCGAAAAATTCGACCTCAAAATTATTTCGATTAAGGACCTGATCGAATACCGTCTCCAGACCGAAACCATTATACACAAAGAAGAAGTCGTGCAATTGCCCACCAGATACGGGCATTTCACCTTACATGCCTACACCCAAACCACAACTGGAGAGGTGCACATGGCCATGGTGAAAGGTAACTGGCAGGAAGATGAAGCTGTATTAGTGCGGGTGCACAGCAGTTGCGCCACCGGCGATATTCTTGGCTCCTTGCGCTGCGATTGCGGCGATCAGCTACATGCGGCTATGCATATGATAGAGCAGCATGGAAGTGGTGTATTATTATATATGCAACAGGAAGGCCGTGGTATCGGATTATTAAATAAGTTAAAAGCCTATAAACTGCAGGAGCAGGGGCGCGACACCGTGGAAGCCAATTTAGAACTCGGCTTCCCGATGGATCAGCGCGACTATGGCGTAGGCGCACAAATCCTGCGCGATCTGGGCATACGCAAAATAAACCTCATCACCAACAACCCGCGCAAACGCGTTGCCTTAAAGGGTTATGGATTAGAAATAATGGGCAATACCCCAATAGAGATATTGCCCAATGCACACAATGAAAGCTATCTGCTCACGAAGAGAGATAAGATGGGCCACGAAATCCTGAAGGATTAAATTAAGGGGTTAAATCAAGCAACAAGCTTCGGTTTCGCGACCTTTATCTTGTGCTCCAGCATGTCCTGCAGTGATAAAACGGCTATATGCTCTGGTACACTTTGCGCAGCGGTGACGTCTTCCACTACGAGAATGCACTTTGAACTGTTTGCCATATCATGCTGTAAGCGGTTAGTTAACGATTCGATTTCATCGCTCCTGAAATCTGCTCCGGGTGCAAGCAGCAATCCTACAAGAATCCGCTCCCGACCATGTCTGCCTTCCTTCTGGATGATCATATCCGGTATTGTCGTGTTCCACCGGAAACGTTGAAAAATTTTCCATCCATCTGCAGGACAATACAATTCGGCCAGTGATTCTCTGACTGCTGCCAGCTTCACTTTTTCTTTCGTGTCGTGATGTGAGCGTGTGTGAATCATATACCCGTTCGTTTTGTTTTAGCCGGCGTATCTGCCGTTGATGATGCTAAGGTCGCACGGGTATAACCCTGAATCAAGGAAAATAAATGAGTTCTCTAACATCCATTTATGGACATAGAGAACCCATATCTACCTGATAATCAGGATAATACGTTACTAATTCTGTTAAATAATTAACAGATTGTATATTTACACAGGCTTTTGGCCTGACTTAATTCGAGATCAATGCATATCTTCCCACTCTATAGTGCCTCTGATGTCAGAGTTTTGGTATTTCCCCTCTTGACCACGAACGTGTTTGTCTTGAGTGTTAATGTTGTTTCCATTGATTAAGCCAATAGACATCAGGAGTGAAAAGATGATTGCCATAGTTGTCGCGATTTAAGGTTTTGTGAATATTGTTATAGAATACTAGTTTAAAAAATTGAGACCCAATGAACAGAACCCAGACCTGTTAAGCATTATAGCTGGAAACAGCTCGTAAATGCCCTGATCATTAAATCTGATTCAAAAGTAGAACTTGTGACTAAACAATCCATAACAGAAACATGGAAAAAATAACTAAACTCATACAAACACTTACGGGCCGGGAAATCCGATTATTCCATAAATACGCGGCACTAAGCGGTAAAAAGAAGAATAATTTAAAAATTCGTCTATTTAATATTTCTTGCGAAAATCCTGAAATTAGTGACATAGAAGCCGCAAAATTGTTGGGTATGGACCAGGGTGCAGCTTTTAGTATGTTAAAATCACGGCTGTATAATGATTTACTGGATTTGCTGCTGTTAGTCACAGACAGTTCAAGCTTTTACAACAAGGCATTCTGGATACGGTATTCTATGCTGAAATCGCTGATGCTCGTATATGCCTTAGATAATCGTAACCTGGCAAACCATTCCAACTATTTGATTTCGAAAGCTGAACAGCTTGCCTTAAAATTTGACCAGCCAACCTATCGCGTACTTGTTAATGAACTTATTCTGAATTCAAGACCCTTTATGAAGGGTCCGGCAACTGTAAAAAAAGTGAAGGAGACCATGTTACTATCCTTGGATTCTCAAGCAGACATAATTAAAATTCAAAATATATTTAAACAAATTAGCTCAATCTCTTCTTACAATTCTAACCAAGCTAACACACAATTAGCATTTATTGAACTCAAACTACAGGAAATCGAGGACATATACGCTCGCAACCCATCCCCAAGAATTACTTTTTTTTATTTACGCTCTAAATTGCTTTATGCATTAAACATTCAGGATTTCAACGGATTTCTTAGCTATGCTCAAAAACTTCTTGAACATGTTCAATCTGAAGTTTCAATTAGATCGAATGACAATTTAGGTGGCGCCTATACAATGCTCAGCAATGCGCTAATGTATTTAAAGTATTTTAACGAATCCATCGAAGCATGTTACAATGCAGAAAAATTATTCTTCAAACATAGTAATAATGACATTAACACAAAGTCAGTAAGATTCATTGCTCACTTATACGTAAAGGATTACCAATCTTGCGTGGAACTTGTAGCACAAGTAAGAAGCATTAAGCGCATTAAACGCGGTAGCTTTCATTATTCAAAATGGTTATATCTGGATGCGAATATCAAATTCATTCAAGGTAATTATAAAGCAACGCTGCAACTGTTAGAAAGACATTCGTTTTTGAAGTCTGACCGAAGTGGCTGGCGATTAGGTTACAAAATTTTGGAAATGATGTGCATTGTAGAATTGGGTAACTACGATTGGCTGCCTTATCGTATCGACACCTTCCGTAAGCTAGTCAACGACATCAAGAAAGAAAACACCGCCCGACCCAAACTGATGTTAAAATTGCTGAAACGCCTGATTAAAGAAAACTTCGATTTCGATACCACCACAGCCAAGATGCAACAAGAACTCTCCCTCCTGCAATCCAATACCGGCGAATATTTCTGCGATATCTTGGGTTATGAAGTGATCCGGTTTGATGAATGGTGGGTGAGTAAACTCAAAGCACCATCAGAAACAACAAGCCCGGCCAAGCGCAGGCGAAAAAAGGCCTTAAAGGATTAGTTTTGTCAGAAAATGATTCCGGTATGAAAAGAACCATCCTGTGCAGCCTCCTTTTTTGTATACACCTTATAGGAGCTCAGGCTCAAAGCAGGTTATATGATTTTATTCAACCCGGTGATTTTCAGGTTGGGTATATGGATACCCTGTTGTTTGATTGGCCATATACCTATACAGCCTATAATTATACCGGCAAGAAACCTTATGTAGTGCAGGTTTGGTTTCCCTTGACAGAAAAAATAGAGCAACCTGAATATTTGACCTTTAAAGATTTTTTTGAAATGCCGGCAAGCGACACACTGGCAAGCATTCAAACAAACCTGCAAACACACTATTGGGATGCCGTTATCCGAGATTGCCTTGAAGAAAACCTGATCACCGGTGAGGCAAACACATATGGCGATTTTAGCTATCAGGATATCCTCGCCTTAATTGGCAAAATAGAAACACGGAGTATTCAACACCCGGCGCCGAAAGCCGCTGCATGTCCGGTTATTGTGTATCACCACGGTTCACAAAGCTTTCCCTTTGAAAACTATGCCATGGCAGAATACTTCGCATCTCGCGGGTTCATTTTTGTAGCTGCCAACTATCATTTGCCGTATGCAAACACCGTTTACGGACTTAAACCTTTTGATCAATTACAAAAAGGGGAAGACGAGCAGAGTCTCTTAACCATAGTTGAATATGCCAAAACACTGAGCAGCTCGTCGGCAATTTTCTTTATCGGGCATAGTTGGGGTGCACAAATGGGGTTTCGCACCTTTGCCGGAGATACGACAATTAAAGGTTTCATTTCCTTAGAAACAACCCTCGAGTTCAAAACCGACGAAGAGAAAATCAAGGAGTACTGGCCTGAGGTGTATCAAAAAGTATTTACCGAAAAAGCCTATTATCCCTTCCCCATTTTAATGTGTGCTGCTACCGGCAATGCAGAACCATTTTTATTTCTTTCAGCACTCCACGCGCCATATATTGCATTTGCCTCCACCGATTACGCGTTTGAGCATAATGCCTATGTATCTGCATTTTATCTGAGATACTTCCTCAACCCATCTATTGTGCAAACCGATACCGAAATCCTGCACAACAGGTTATGTATATATGCAAAGCATTTAGCATATATGGATGCCTTTATCCAGGATATACTTAACCATACCACAAAACCTAAACAGGAAACCTCCATCATTTTATGTGAATAAAAGGGAGCTGGCATGTATCCGGCTAATGACCAATACGCATTTTCGACAGATCTTTGGTTACAAGCCAGTTACATACATGAATATTGCTGATGCTTGCGTGCACACTAAAAGAGCAAACCAACAATGGACAAATACCAAGAAACCTTCAACACCTGGAACAACATCGCAGACTTGTATCAGGAAAAGTTTATGGGCATGTCGTTGTATAACGACAGCTACCGTTTCCTCTGCACAGCCATTGTAAAGCCCGGTGCGAAATTGTTGGATATTGGTTGCGGTCCCGGCAATATCACACATTTCTTACTGTCGCAAAGACCTGATTTCGATATATTGGGTATCGACATCGCACCGAATATGATTGAACTGGCGAGGCAAAATAATCCGGGCGCCCGTTTTGAGGTGATGGACAGCCGGCATATCAGCCAGCTCAATAGTAAATTCGATGGCATTGTGGTCGGGTTTTGCCTGCCCTATTTATCACCGGATGAAAGTAAGGCCCTCATCCAAAACGCATATGACCTGCTCAATGAAAATGGCATCCTGTATCTGAGTTTTGTAGAGGGCGATCCAGAAAATGCGGAGTTTAAAGTCGGAAGCGGTGGCCGCGTGTATTTTTACTACCATCGCACTTCAACTATTCAGTCGCAGCTGCTACAAGCCGGATTTGCGCTCTCCACATCCTTTACCGTGCCATACAAAACAGCTGAAACAACATTTGATACACATGTGATACTTACGGCTACAAAAAAATAAAACTACAGCAGGTAGCCTCTGTAAATTGACACACCCTTCCATTTGTTAACCCACCAATTTCCAAGCTATCAGGCCCGGTAAGCTCCCAATAAATGAGCATTCATCCGGGCATCCATCCATAATTCCCAGCTGCACAGGTTTCTCGCACCCGCCTTTTAACAAATTAGGCACTAGAGTTCAGCCTAACATAAAAAGTCACACACAAACCGTCAATCGTGACCTGATTCCGTTACCGGTTTTCCGTGAATGGAAACTAGCCAAAATCAGGTAATTTTGAACTACAACTTAAATGCACACGAAATAACACTTCACTAATCCTGCCGGATTGAGCAGTCAGGCGAGATACTGATGATAAAGGATAGCTTTCATTTGATGGCACAAAAATTACGCATACAAACACAATGACCACATTCTCATTAAAAGCATATGCGGCATCTGCCATCAGCTTTCTGGCCCTAAAAGAGCATTCAAAAGGTCAAGTGGTTTATGTAGATATTGACCCCGATATTATACTCAGCGAAGGCGGTCAGGCTGCAGAACTTGATCTTGACCAAAATGGAACAATTGATTTTTGGTTTCACAATAATTCGTTTACGTTTTATAGCTCATCTTTTTCCTCCTATCGCTTAATGCAAAACATTCTAGTTGGGCCTGAAATTGAGGCAAATTTTATTGCAGGAGAAACCGGCGAATACGGAACTGCTTATGGCGGCGTTTATCCACGATATTATCCATTTGCACTTGAAAGCGGTGCTTTCATTAATGCTGAATTGAATTTTTATAATTATGATTTGCAGGTGATGGGGTTAGCATCGTTTTGGTCTATTGGCGGAACATTTGGCGGATTCCATGCAAATTGGTTTGGAATTTTTGTCGATGAAACAATTGATAAATTTATTGGGATAAAGTTTCTATTAGAAAATGACAGTCTTTGCTTTGGGTGGATTCGATGCGATGTTAAGGACAATGGAAGAACCTTAATTATTAAAGATTATTCTTATGAAACAACCCCTGAATATCCAATAATCGCAGGTGACACATTGCATTATGTTGAAGGGATAGATTCCATTCCATCTGAACCTGTTTATGTATATAGTTTTAATGAAACACTCTATGTTAACTTGCAAGATAGTGCTAAAGCCATGGTGACCATTGCAAGTATATCCGGTCAAAATATTTTGAAATATGAAACAACTGAATTAAAAAGCACGGTAGACATGACAGGTGTTTCAAATGGGGTTTATATTGTGACCGTTGAGTATAAAAATAAATTATATACAACCCAAATAGCTATACATTAGCAGCAGGCCACATCCTATTACAAAACCTGTGCAAAATGGCGGGGCATCGTTACTATGAAAATTGTTCTTGAAATCGAAATTTTAACAACAAGAAACTACTTAGCTTTGGCCAATTCGCAAACCTTCAAAACGTTATAAGAAATTGGCCACCATTCACACAAAAACAATAACTTAACACCTTCTGAAGCTATAAATGACTCGTTTAGCGAATACCCTTAAGCAATACTCGGCATATTCAGCTTGCTTCCTTGCCTTGCACAAAGGAGCTGACAGTCAGATGGTATATGTAGACATCGACCCCGATATCGTACTAAACGAAGGAGGACAGGCTGCCGAACTCGATCTGGACCAAAATGGAACAATTGATTTTTGGTTTCACAACAACTCGTTTACTTTCTACAGCGAATCGTTCTCATCGTATCGCCTAATGCAAAATATACTTGTTGGTCCTGAGATTGCTGTAAACGCAATTGCCGGAGAAACGGGATTATATGGAACTGCTTATGGCGGTGTTTATACACGATACTATCCATTTGCACTTGAAGGCGGTGCTATCATTAATGCTGATTTGAATTTTTATAATTATAATTTGCAGGTGATGGGGTTGCGTACAATAGTCACCTATGCCGGAACCAATACCTGGGCTTGTGCAGATTGCAATTGGTATGGATTCTTCGCTGAAAGTTCTATCAATAAATTTTTGGGTGTAAAGTTTCAAACGCTCGATGAGAGCCTAAATTTTGGATGGATACGCTGTGATGTACAAGATGAAGGAAGAACTTTAATTATTAAAGATTACGCCTATGAAACAACTCCTGAATATCCAATAATCGCAGGTGACACAGTGCATTATGTTGAAGTGATAGATGCCATTTCATCTGAACCTGTCTATGTGTATAGCTTTAATGAAACACTCTATGTTAACTTGCAAGAGAGTGCTAAAGCCAAGGTGACCATTGCAAGTATATCCGGTCAAAATATTTTGAAATATGAAACAACTGATGTAAACAGTACTGTAGACCTGACAAATGTTGCAAATGGGATGTATATGGTGACCGTTGAGTATAAAAATAGATTATATACAACCAAAATAGCGATACATTAGCAGCAGACCAGATCCTGTACCAAATCCTTTGCAAAATAATTGGTGAAACCTATCCATGAAAATTATGCTGCATATCCACTATTTTAATCATAAACGCTATCGATTAGCTGCCGCCACCTCGCAACGCTTCTAAAAATGTGCCCCCATATCATGCCGAAAGCACTTACCATCCTATTTACCATTTTGACGCTGACAACTTACGGACAGGTTGACAATGAGCAGAATTTTACACACTCAGACTACCCGCCAGCCAAGTATTTGGTTAAGGCGGACACTTTTGAATTTAATGAGTATACCATTGCGCTTACTCAGGCAAAGTTGCGTGATTATACAACATACGACAGCACTGCAGCGTTTTGCCGTATTTGGTTAACTGTAAAAAAAGGAGATACAGTCATTGACACTTTGTTTATTAACGACTGTGAAGCAGTTGGAGGTTGTTCAGGCATTTATGTTTCTGATGAGCAGACACGCAATGACTATTTTATCCTTTCAAAATTTGGCGACTATGACGGTCGCATTCTGATTATTGACATTTCAGGAAAAATTAAATCATGTATTGGCGGATCCTATTATCTATCTGCGGACAACACATACTTATTTAGTCCTTACAATTCCGACTTATCCGGACTTACAGTTTACGACCTGTCAAAAAATAAAGTTTTGTTTTCAACCGACACTATTCGGCCCTATTTGGCAGATTTCTATTACTTAAACAATACGTATTTTGCGGTGGTAAGTAACGATGTAAAACAACTGAATCAAACAGAGATTGCCACTTTCGACTTTGAGACAAACACACTCATCCTTTCAACCGTTGCCAACGCATACATTGAAAAAGCGAAACCACTTAAAGGCTATAACATGTTCACTTATGTACCTTGCGCATGCGGACAGACAAAGTAATAGCATACGGCTGCCAATCCTGGTTCACCTTCGTCGCTGCTTTAAGATTGTATCGGGCGAGATGATCCGAAAGGTAGGGGCATGCCAAGTAAACTTGCAAATGAGTTCCTCTCATGCACTTTAGCAGTAAACGGAAACTTTGCGCTCCCCTACCTAACAACTGGCCGCCCGACTGAAAAACCCAGCCAAACGAAAAGCCAGAAAATATTACCCATAATTTTTCACCGAAATTGTAACTAATTTGACCTGATCACCGTCATATACAAAATGAAGCAAACCTATGGTCCGGCATTATTTCTTAATTTTCTTGCTCCATTTGTCCACCACAATCTACGCACAACAAAATGTTATGGTGAACGGGTATCCAGAAACAGTATATTCAATTAATCAGGATATTCCAGTACCAGACAACTTTACACCCTTAACGAGTTTCTTTCAGTCGAAAGAAATTGTGGGCATGGGGGAAGCAACACACGGCACACATGAATTTTTTTCAACAAAAGTTGAACTATTTAAATTTCTGGTAAATACATGCAACTTTCGGGTGTTTGGAATTGAAGCATCTTATGGGGCACAATTGTATGTTAATGAATACGTAAAAGAAGGGGTTGGGGATATTCAAGAAATAATGCATTATTTAGACTGGCCATGGTCAACTGAGGAGGTTAGAGATTTAGTGGAATGGATTAGGATGTATAATTTGGACAAAGACGAAAATGACAAAATATCATTTTATGGTTTCGATTGTCAAAACATTGCGGTTGGCATAAAATATCTCAATCGCTTTTTTCAAAACGACAGCTCAGGCTATGTTCAGGAATTCGAAAATATCACGCCCTTATTATCTGGAAATTCTGAATTTGATCTATTTCAACTGATTAAGAATGACAGGCAGAAAATCAAAGACTCCCTATATAACACCAATAAGCTTCTGCTGGAATGGATTCAGATGAATGAGGCCTCGATTACAAAAAAATATGGGGAAAAAGAATTTGATAGAATCCATCTGTGTATCGAGAATTTCAGCCAATCTTTAGGATTTATCTTTGAAGGCTATAAAACAATGCACTTTCGCGACAGTTGTATGGCATATAATGTGCTCAAAATACATGAAATCGAACAAAATAAAATGTTCATCTGGGCACATAACGGTCATATTGGAAAGGAATACTCCAAAATACCCATTATGGGTACCTATATTAAAGGTGTATTGAACGAGAAATATTACGCAATTGGCTTTGCCTTTGACCACGGAAATTTCATGGCCTGGAAGGGACCCAATACAATAGCTGGAGCTGTCTTTAAATTTCTATTTAATCGAAATACACTATATCAAGGTTTAATGGAATGCTCAGCAGCAACAAATACAAAAAACACCCTTACGAATGAACTCAAAAAAACAGATTTACCATCCTTTTTTATTGATGTACACTCAACCGCAAATCCATTGTTTCTAACGCCCCAAACATATTATGACATTGGAGCCTCCTACCTAAACAATAGACATGCTTCAAGAAAAATTATTGTTTCCGATGAATTTGATGGTTTGATTTTTTTTAATTTTACAAGTGCCACTAAAGTACTGAACAATTGAAATAATTAAATGCCTAAAACAATTGGTAACAAGGGTTATCCTTCGGTGCTGCTTCCCGGTTGCGTCATGCGGACTGACTCCGAAAAGCCATGCAAACTACGCATACCTTGCGCTGTGTGTTTGTGATGAACCTAAGTTATAAATTGAAACTTCGAAACCCCAAACCCAACCCTAAGCCCAAAACAGTTATTGGCAATTGTATCAAAAACAATATAGAAATACAATGAAAAATTGGACAGCAACAGTAAGCGATATTTCAAAACAGGCTATTTCTGAATTTGGATCATTGACCAGTGAGCAGTTGAACTGGAAACCAAATCCAAATACGTGGAGTATTGCACAAAATTTAGACCATTTAATTGTAGTCAATGAAACGTACTATCCTGTTTTAGCCTCCCTAAAAGCAGGCACCTACAAAACGCCATTCATTGCGAAAATAGGTTTTATGGTTTCCTTTTTAGGTAAAACCGTATTAAAAGCAGTACAGCCCGACCGAAAGAAGAAAATGAAGACGTTTCCAATATGGGAACCTGCTTCCAGCATGGTAATTGGCGACATGCTGAACAGGTTTCAAAATCATCAAAATGAACTTATACAAAAAATGGAAAGCGCAAAAGAACTTGTTGAACAGGGAGTTGTAATTTCCTCACCGGCAAACAGGCATATCGTTTATACACTGGAAACAGCATTTGATATTATAGTTGCACACGAACAAAGACATATCGAACAAGCGAAAGAAGTATTACAATTGCTGAAAAATAACAACATCCACTAACCTGGCTTTGCTTCAGGCTGTCTGTCCCTGAAAGGTCGGGGCGGGCTATGCAAATTTGGAGCTTTGTGGATCTCTTGCATTTGAGTAATCAATTGAACCTTTGTGCTACATAGCGCGTCCGAATGCAAAGCCCAAAAGCCAATTAATTTATATTTTTACCATTCCAACACCCAAATAACCTTCATTTGAAATGACAAAAATCAAACGCAGCTGGGAGCGACTTACTGACGAAGAAAAAGACATGGCTAAGAAAGAATTGATACTTTTCTTTGACAAGGAGCGAGGCGAAAAAATCGGTGTAATCGCTGCCGAAGAAATCTTGAACTTTTTTCTGCAGTCGGTTGGGCCTAAGCTCTATAACAAAGGCGTTCTGGATGCCAAAAAAGCAATTGGAAATCGCATGGAGGAAATGTTATTCGATTTAGATGATCTCATTGTCCTATGAGGATACCGAAAATCCGAATATATTCAAACAATCACTTGCCTCAATATAGGTGAGGTGTAAATACCAAGTGCATGATGTTATGCGCATTTTCCGCCGGTTACCGGCACATGGTACCGAATTCGCTGTCTTTAGATGTCTGTTGCTTCTCGCCAATAATTTAGCCAACCGGCACCCACACCCTACAGGCACATATTACACATTATACCCCAATCGGTTTAACTTCGTGCAGAGTCACCTCTAACCAGGCAGCTATGATGCGCAACACCCTCCTCTTAATTTTATCGTTTATCGGTTTTCGGACACATGCCCAACTCCCTCGTCCGATGATCGCTGAATTTGCCAGATTGGATGTCGACCGGATCTTGCTCTTACCGGATATAGCTATCGACTATTATCCCATTTGGTCGCCCGACAATCAGTATATCGGTGTAAACGTAGGCGACACCTGGTATAAATACGACCTGAGCGAAACAACGATGGTGCTGGCTGATGTCAGAAAAGAAGTAATTGGTTATAACAATTACGGCAGCCTCGACAGCCTGTCGGCAAACGACGTTGAACATTGGAACACCGCCACCACCTACGATCCACGTCAGGTGCGCACGCAGGATGGTTACACGTATGCCTTGCAAATGGTTGGTTTGAGTACGCAATTTATAGAAACCGACCCGGCAGGCAACACCAAAGAAATATTCCGAACAGAAGGTGAAAACAACCACAGCCTTTCACTTTCACCCGACCAAAAATTTATTGCCTTTATTGCAGAAATGAACGGACTCATGATTTATGTGCGCGACAAAGCAGCCCTGCAAGCCTCCATCAGCGAAGCCGATCGCGAAATTGGTGAGGCCTTGAATCTGTTAGATAAAAATAAAATCGGCAAAGGACAACATCTGCTGGAAGACATCATCAAAAAAAGGCCCGACAATGCAGACGCCTGGTTTTTGTTATCGCAGGTCCTCTACACGAAAGAAAATCCCGACACCAGTTTGCAATTGGCATTAAAGGCGGTTGAATTAGCGCCCGAAAAGCCGGCTTACCTCATTTGGTTAAGCGAAATCTATGCCGCTAAAGGCAACTACGCAGATGCCATCAAAACCCTGCAAACCTATTTACAGCACAAGCCCACCAAATATGCCATTTATTTCGATATCGCAACCCTCTACATGGATCAACAGGATATAGAAAAGGCCTGTCAATATTACCAACTCACCCGCTCCTACTTTCCGGATTTTACCGATCCGGCGTTTCAGGCAGATTGCAGATAGTACAATACCAATGTACAACATCCAATATAAAAACACAATACGCAACATCATCTAATCCTCCCCAAACATAAATTACACGGACACCTGTATCCGCCACCCAGAGAACCTCCACCGGACGGCAAACACACTTCCATTCATCCCAAGTTCTCGGGCCACCTCCGAACATCTGCACCTCTGCATTCCACGTCGGCACGTCGACACATCGACACATCTGCATTCATCCCGAGTACTCGGGACTCCGCTGCGCTACGTCGGCTAATCGGCTAATTGGCTAATCGGCTAATCATCTCGGAGCATCAAATTCCATCCCCGCATCATAATCCTCTCCCGCTATTCGCTGCAACTCCTCGCCGCCCGTTGGTTGGCTGTGGGGTTTTCGCTACTATCGGGGCTAGGAGAAAAAGTTGCGTTACGAAGTGCGTTTTGTGACAGGTCGAGATTAACGGTTTGCTATAAATAGAAAGCACGTGCACTTTGTTATATTTGTTACATCCAAACCAGGTAACATAACCGATGAAACACATCCAACCCTATCAACGATCTTGTATTCGACTTGTATGACCTAAATGCTGTGGTTGTAATGACTAGATATACCCAGCCACAAACACCGATGAGCATTACAAACCTGCCTTCAGGCGTTTACATGGTTGCTATTTTCAACCAACAAAAATCATTTACTAGTACACAGAAAATTGTAAAGATTGCGTGATGAAAAAAAGTAATTTTACAATACAAAAATACTCCGGAATGGCCGGGGTATTTTTACTCATACCTGAAATAAATCATGCACAAGCTGTTTATACTGATTTGGAGCCGGATATTGAAATACAGTTTGATGAAGAAACAGCCGGCATTGATATGGATAATAATGGCACTTTTGATTTTGCCTTTTTTAAAATCATCAGGCGGCTATTACTTTTATTGGACATTTACATCAACTCAGGTATATCGTTTTCGAGATCGAATTTGGGCTGGCCCCCAAATACCGTCAAATGCAATAGCTGGCGATTATGACTACGATAGCTATGCAGGACCAATTACCTATTTTCCATATGCACTTTTATCGGGCACACCAATTAATGAAGATTTAAGCTGGCAGAATTGGGGATTTCAGATAATGGAGATGGGTTTTTATGGTTTTGATTTTGTTTTTGCAAGTGGCAATTGGGCACCTGACAAAGACAGTAGTTTTTTAGGTGTAAAATTTATGGATGATGAGGAATGCCTGCATTATGGCTGGATACGCTGCACTACAGCAGACTCTTCTAAGCGATTAATTATTCACGATTATGCCTTTGAAAATAAATGTGATACACCAATAATTGCGGGTGATACCATTGGGGACACCACTCAAGTTGGTATAGAAGAATTAAATACTTTAATGGCCAACGTGTATAGTTTTAGTAAAACAATCTATATTAATGTAAACACCCCGGCGAAGTTAGAAGTAGTGAACATGCAAGGCGAAGCTCTAATTGTTCAGTTATTAGCTCAAGAAAGTACTCAAATAAACATGTCTCATTTCCCATCCGGTATATACTTCGTTAAACTGAATAGTGGTGACAGATCCTTTGTAAAGAAAGTCTACATGAATTAAGATTATTCAAGAACATAGGCACGCTAACCAAAGCCCTCGAAGACACTAAAAACGAATTTAGCGGCATCCTCTACACCCACAACAAAAAAATCAATTCCGCCAAACTACAGGCCAACCTAAAACAAGTCCTCAAACGCAGTTACGAACCCGACACACAGTCTAACACCCGAAAGAAACAGTGAAATCCGCCGGTTGTATCAGCAACCATCCTACAGTTTGTATTTGCTGGCGTATCCCCTAATACCCCTCCCCTACCGATTTTCACCAACCCAATCCATAATACCCTGCAATAAACCACTGCCAGCTTGCTGTGCCTAGAAAGCACGAACACTTTGTTATATTTGTTACATCCAAGCGCTGCATCAAAAACGATGAAACACATTCACCCCCATCCGAAATCAACCCGAAACAATTTTAGCATTTGTTTCGACAATACATCCGATTACTATAGGATAGGCGAAACGGTGTTTCGTCAATAAACAAGTTAGCTGTTATTTTATCCGACCAACACCGAAAAATGAACGACACGAAAAAATACATATTTACTTCCGAAAGACTTGGGTTTAGAAATTGGAACTTAACCGACATTGACAAAATGCACGAAATAAATTCTGACGAAAAAGTGATGGAATTTTTCCCAAGTACTCCAACCAAAGAGCAAACGACTGAATTTATTGAACGAATGCAAAACCAATTTGCAAACAAAGGATTTTGCTATTTCGCAGTTGACAAACTTGAAGACAATGAATTTATTGGTTTCATTGGACTTTCTGAACAAACATACGAGGCTGACTTTACGCCTTGTGTTGACATCGGTTGGAGAATAAAAAGTAGCGAATGGAATAAAGGTTTTGCATCGGAAGGAGCAAAACAATGTCTTGACTATGCTATGAACGAACTAAAACTTGAAAATGTGTATTCAGTTGCACCGAAAATTAACACAAAATCAGAACACATTATGACTAAAATTGGATTGAAAAAACAATACGAATTTGAACACTCTCTACTGTCAAACAACGAACGACTTAAAACTTGTGTATTATATAAAACCGAAACGAAATAAAAACAACAGCTAACAACAGTTTGGCAAAATGGCGGGTTCAGTGCTAATTTGAACATTTGATTATCAAATTAACATTAGTGCTTAATTGAAAGTAAGTACTTCTAAATCCGCCACTTCGCCAAGCCGAAAAACGTTACCTCCAAGCTTAACAGAACGACACAACAGAAAATATGACACCAGAAGAATTTGTAAAGAACTTCTATTTAGAACGAAAATCACTAGTCGACTTATATTTAAGTTCTGATAACAAGACTGATATTTCTAAGCTAATTTCAGACTTACAGCTTGACGAACTGAAAACTGAAAAACTTCGACAAATTTTAAATGGTATTTTAAGAGACGCATTTTACACAACTTTGTTAGGACTTGACGGAGAAGCTCAAATTGGAGAACGACAAGAAACATATAAAATTGAAGATGAAAATGGCAACGAACTGACAGGTGGGGAAATCGAAAGTTATGCATGGGAATATTTTCACAACAACAAATTTGAGTTTGACAATTCAGGCGCAGACTTTATTGCAACATTGACATACAAGACTACTGAACACGGTGGAAGAAAGACAGCAGCCAAAACTGGTTATAGACCACAAGTGAAATTTGACTTTGATGAAATGCAAACTTCAGGACAACAAACATTCATTGACAGAGAACTTGTTTTCCCAGGTGAAACAATTGAAGCAGAAATAAAAATCCATTCTGTTGACCATTTCGCAAACCGACTGACAGAGAAAATGCAATTTGAATTTAGAGAAGGTGCCACAGTAATTGGGACAGGAGTAATTAAGCATATAATCAATGACAATCTCAAAAAAGCCAGCAGGTAACAGGCGTTTGGCAAAAAAGCGGGTCCAGTGCTTAAATGAAGCTTTGTGCTTCGTATCAAATACAGTGCTGAATGAAAGTTTAGTGCTTCGAAATCCGCTTCTTCGCCAAGCGTCAAAACGTTACCAGCAATTATGAAAAAGACAACGACAATAATTACTACATTGACTGTTTTACTTTTCGGTTGTTCTGACAAAGACAACAGAGTAACTGTTCAAGACACCTTTGGCAATGGTCAACCAAAAACAACTATTTACAAGACAATTGACGACAAGAACACATACTATGAAATTAAGTATGACAGTCTTGGAAGGATTAAAGAAATAACTCCATTCTCAGACGGACAAATGAATGGAACTAAAGTCTATTTCAGGGACAATTTAGGAGTTGTAGCATTATTGCCGCATAAAGACGGAAAGCGAGAAGGTTACACTTATGAGTTTTACGAAGGACAGCAGACCGCTTTCAAAGGCGAATCTAAGAACGGAGAATTTAACGGTCTGTCAACTTGGTTTCATAAATCCGGCAGCCCAGAAGAAACAGGCATTAGGACAAATGGCAAAAAGGAAGGCGAGTGGACAGAGTATCACGAAAACGGTCAACTTAAAGCAAAGGGGACATACATAAATGCAAGTAAACAAAACGACTGGACATATTGGAATAATGACGGCACAATTGACACAACAAAACACGACTGACAGACGAATAACTGCTGGTAACAGCACATTTGCAATAGGCGGGGTTTCATGCTCCGCAGACAGTTTTGTGGTAGCCGAAAGTGCAGTTCTCCGAATGAACATTTGTGCTGAAAAGCCCGCCCATCGAAAATCTGCAAACCGATATAGGGCATTTTAAAATGACGAATTGTGATGAAAAAATAGTTTGACGAAAGTAAAACATTGAAGAATTTTTAAAGACACGTATGAAACAAATTTTATACATACTTTTATTAAGTCTCCTTTCTTGCAATGACAGTTTGAATAAAACCGAAGGACAAGAAGAAATACCAGACACTTTACAAACACAGGCACAATCGGCCAAAATAATCGACACTTTGGAAAATATCCCAGATGAAGTTATTAAGAAAGAATATTATAAAAGCGCCTTTGCCTATTCCCATCATGCATTGTTAAAAAACGAGTTCCCATTTGACAATTGGTTGACTGAATTTGACCATAAAGATTCTCTTATTATAATGAACAGCATCGCGGACAGCGCTCTAAGTGGCTTTCAGAACGAAAAATATACTTTTAACTTGATAGATGAATGGCAATTAAAATATCTCTTAAAAAGAGGTTGGTATGAAATGGGTTTAGACAGAAGCACCATAATTAAGCAGTACCTGTCTAAAAGAAACATGTTTAAATTACGTGGAACTGATTTAATGAAAATATTCAAGCTATCGGAAGGCTGGACAGCCAATTTAATTACGCAAAATACATTAATCATTAGATATGGGCATTCGTATCCAAACGGAAATCAGACAAGCTGGGAGTATGAAATAATTTACATATTTACAAAATGACCAAAACAAAAAAACGCCCTATAACAGCACCTACCCAAAAG
>JAKQVC010000127.1 GCA_029571985.1 Bacteroidota bacterium
ATTTATAAAAAAACATTAAATGGCTAGATCTAGACCGTTCGCGTTTAATACGGGAAATACAATAAATGGTACAATACAAATTGGTGACATTGCCATTGGTATTGATTCTATGGATTATTCATCCGATATTGGTGGTGTAAAGTGGTGGATGGGTCCTGACGAGGAATTAGGATATGTAATATGTTTGCCTGATCCTAATTCGAGGCGTCCGCTTAAATTTGGTCTTCGTACCGGTTTGGGATTTTTGAGGACGAGTGGTTTTTCAGATGAATCATTTCTTAATATTGTCAATTACATTGCTCGTGAGCAGGGTCATTCGACATTCAACACGATTAGTGAGGCTGAGGCTTGGTTAGGTGAGATTGGATATCCCACGACGTATAACACAAATTGGGATGATATAACACCGACGCCAACAAAGAGTCCGGCAGCGACGCCAAGTCGTACACCTAGTGTATCGATATCGAGGACTCCTAGTGTTACGCCTAGTATATCGTTTAGTAGAACGCCAACTAGGACGCCGTCAATATCAGTCACGAGATCAGTTAGTATCACGCCTAGTATAACGCCATCCAAAACGGCGACGCCTGGTGTATCGCAAACGCCTAGTGTATCGATATCAGCGGCCTACTGGGCGACACGAGAACCATCAGCACTGTCACTAACAACCGTCAGCGAGAGCAGGATTGACGCTACATGGACTGACGGGGCAGAGGCAGGAGATGGATTGAGGGTTTATTACTCCACTGATAATGTTACTTTTATAGAGCATGGCACGGCTAACTTTGGCGATGAGGCTTATTCTCTTACCTCTTTGCCGGAGGCACGACACATATATGTTAAGGTAGTAGCATATAGTGGTACTAATGAAAGTACCGGTGACACTGCCGATGACTACACGGCAATGAAGATATTGCTGACATCAACGGGTACGGGTGCAGGAGTTTCGACATTGAGATTATGGTTTGACACAACGCCGGTAACTTGCACACTAAGTGGTGCGGGAAGATTTTACTCAGATAGCGGCGGCACGGCAGATGAGAGCACCTCGTATGAGTTTCCCGCCGGTAGTTTGCAGACACGTTATCTAAAGGTTCCATCATCAACGAGTAATCTACTTATCTTCCATAAGGGTAATATGCTGGGGTGGGGTAGTGATTCTACAGATGGATGGACAAGCTCAAACAATGCTGCAAGGGCTGCTGTAAGTACAGAGGATTTTGCAAGAGATATGGTATATTTCCACTGCACTGGTTCTAACACCATTAGCGGGGCATTATCAGGCTTACCTTCAAGATTAACTTATTTCCGCTGCCAAGGTTCTAACACCATCAGCGGGGCATTATCAGGCTTACCTTCAGGATTAACTTATTTCCTCTGCACTGGCTCCAACACCATTAGCGGGGCATTATCAGACTTACCTTCAGATTTAACTACTTTCTACTGCACTGGCTCCAACACCATCAGCGGGGCATTATCAGACTTACCTTCAGGATTAACTTATTTCAACTGCACTGGCTCCAACACCATTAGCGATTACACTGCGCCGCACACTTGGTCAAATAGCATTAATTACATTAAATTAATTCAGGCAGTAGGTAGCGGGCTTGATGAGACAGAAGTAGATAATTTGCTTATTGATCTTGCGTCTGCTACATGGGCGGGTGGTAATCGACGGGTTGAATTACCCACACCAAACGCACCACGATCATCTGCATCAGATGCGGCGGTGGCTACATTATTAGGTAAGAGTGTAACGGTAGTAACAGCTGTTTCGCAAACGCCTAGTGTATCGATATCAAGGACTCCTAGTATTACGCCTAGTATATCGATTAGTAAGACGCCTAGTATTAGTCTAACGCGATCACCGGCAACATCGGTTAGTGGTACACCTAGTGTTAGTCCGACACGAACACCGACAGTTACGCCAACGTCAGGTGCTACACCACAAAATATTATAGCTGATCACACATCAGTTGATGATTTTGAAAACATACCGCCGTATTATATAAATGAAGTTAAAAAGATGTTATTTAACATTCCTGGTGAATCTCATAGTTTTGGATACACGGATGGTTTGCAGCGTCTGGAAGATCTTAGTGGTTCGACATATAATGTTAACGTATCAAATGGTGCCACAGCACCGCAATCATATACGGATCAATATTTAAGAGTTAATAGAGTAACTTGGGGTGATATAAGTAATCCCACAGGATGGAGAGATAGTTATGGTGAAGAAGATTGGTATTCCACGGATGCTGCGACTGGTAGGACATGGGCGGGTATTGCGTATTGTCTCAGCAATGGATATTCCATTAATGCGATGGGATTTGGTTGGTGTTGGGATGATGCCGAGCAAGCCGCTCAGATGGTTAGATATAATTCTGCCACACAATATTATAATGATTTATGTCAATTAAGTGGATTTACCAACACGAAGATATTTTTCACCACCGGGCCTGTTGATGGTTGGGGTAACACGGAGGTTGGATATCGTAAATATCAGGCGTATGAAGCGATTAGGAATTTTGTTCGTCAGGATTCATCTAGAGTATTATTTGATTATGCAGATATTCTTTGTTATGATAATGATGGTACGGGTCCGAACACCGCGTCGTGGAATGGTAATGTATTTCCGGTAATAACATCGAATAACCTTGGTGATGGTAGTATTGCTCATATTGGACCGGTAGGGACATTGCGTTTGGGTAAGGCGGCATGGTGGTTAATGGCGAGATTGGCCGGATGGGATGGTAATCCTGTAGGTACAACGCCAACTGTTACACCAAGTAGAACACCGACGCCAACGCCGACGCCAGGATTTAACACATTAGGTTTGCATGGTGCGGTAACATGGCTTGATAGTACGCATATAAGTGTGACATATGATTGGAGTAATCCGGATCAGTTATTAGATTGGGAAGGTTTGGGTGGATCAACATTATCAATAGTTAATAATAGGGTTCAAATAACGGACAATAATGTAACACATATTAATGCCATGAGGTGGATACAGCCAATTGCTGTATCGGGTATTACGGCTCAGCAAGTAAGTAATACCGGCAATCATCTTAATTTTTACACAAACCTTGATTCATCTTGGAGTGGAACACCATTTAATGCACATCCATCTGCTAGTATTATACTTGCTGATACCACAGCACGTGCAAACATTAATGGTTCATTTGATTCAATAGAATCGTGTTTATCACCAGGAACCACACCATATAATTATGTTCTTCGTGTAACAACAAGTTATATTAGTATTAGGTCTAGTCAAGACAATGTTACACATCAACACAACGCAACTATCACGCCATCGACATCGGGAAGAGTTGCGTTAGGCGCATATGAATTTGTGAGTAATTGGGGACAAATAACGATTATGGGTGAAGTATCCGTGACAAATCCAACGCCAAGTATTGGTGTTAGTCCAACACGGACTCTGTCAATAACACCAACAATAACAACATCAATAACGCCAACTGTCACGCCATATCTCACGCCAACGCCAACGCCAGTACATCCTAATTTAGGGTTACATGGTTTAGTATCTTGGACTGGTGACACATACATTAGTGTAACATATGACTGGTCAACAGACGATCAATTAACAGATTTTACAACCACGTCAGGTACTTATTTTGGAAGATTTGATAGTTCTAGAGTAATAATATCTGGTGGTACATCTAGTATATGGGGAATAATATGGAAAAAACAAATAAAGCTTGATCAGTTAGTCGCCAATAATGTTAGATCTCAACATTCAACAGATCCTCATATTAATTTTTATTCTGATCTTGACGCAACTTGGTTTGGTGGTTCATGGGCACCGAATCCCGGATGTGGTGCTGTTTGGAGAAATTATGGATCGGTTATAGTTTTCAATGGTAGTGATATAACAGGTGGTTCACCATCGGGCACACCAGTTTCTGGAGTATCAAATAATTATACTTTCACAGTTACAGATGCAAGGATTGAATCACGTGAACAAAATAATAGTAGTGTTGTATATCGGAATGTTTCGACAGTAGATACTAGATCAACAAACGGTCTAGTTGCCCTTGGAGCGTATCAATCGAATACCATATGGGGTAGTTTAACATTCTATGGTACTATAAATCAATGGGTAACATTAACATCAGGTGATCTTGTTTATCGTAAAGGTGTTCGTGGTGGGTTGTATGTAATTGATAAGTCTACTGATGGTGGTTCCACATGGGAGCTTGATTTAGTTAACATTCAATTAGATGAGACAAATATAATTAAGGATGTTGATAATAACCCGGAGGGATATAGGCAAGTAATACGGAACAACACATATTGTATTGATCACGAATTAACAACAACGGGATTTGCTGGTGTTGAAAATACTGATTGGGAGAATATATACACACTAACATAGTGTCAGCCATATCAGTATCATAATATTTATAAAATATGTCAACAACATATCCATACGGTTTAAATACTGGAAGCACCATACCGGGTGTTGAGCAAACGGGATATATTGTTAAAGGAATTTCAAATCAGGATTATAGTTCTGATTATGGTGGTGTAAAATGGTGGATGGGTCCGGATGAAGAATTGGGATATGTTATTACCGCACATTTTCCCGGCTTGATTGATGGTCAGGACACACCAACATCTGAAAATGCTCGTATTAGATTTTGGCGTTCGCCAGATTTCACCGAACAATCATTTTTAAATATTGCCAATACGGTTGCGATGCGTTTTGGTCATTCCATTTTTACGAATGTTAATGACGCGGTGTCATGGTTGGGTGAACAGGGTTTTCCCACAACTTTCATTGCTCCGACGCCATCGTTAACACCATCAAGGACACCATCAGTTACAAGAACACCATCAAGAACACCGAGTATATCGTTTAGTAGAACACCGTCTATAACACCTACAATATCATTAAGTAGGACGCCAACTAGAACACCAACAATATCAATAAGTAGGACGCCATTCGATCTCCATAAGTATTAGTAAAACACCGAGTATTTCGTTTAGTAGAACACCTACTAGAACGCCAAGTGTATCAATTAGTCGAACACCAACTAGGACGCCGAGTATATCAATTAGTAGAACACCAAGTATTACACCAACTATTTCCGCATCGATGTCAATGGACAACAGGTATTGGATTAATGGTTCTGGTAATTGGAGTGATACTAGTCATTGGTCATACACATCTGGTGGTTCTGGTGGTGCGCCAGCTCCGACTCAAAATGATAATGTTTATTTTGATGGGAATTCATTTAATACTGGTTTCACGGTTACATTAACAGCACATTCATCTTGTAAAAATTTCAATTGTACTGGTTTGAATCAGGAATTAACAATAACTGCCAGTGATCGTAGATTATCAATTTATGGTTCTGTTGTTTTATCACCATATTTAACAACTGTATTTCAGAGTTATACAAATTTCTTTTCTCTTGCTGCAACAACAAATGAAACAATCAGATATAATAATGCCCATATTGATCAATTACGTTTAATTGGAAGTGGTTCATGGACATTATTAGACACATTAAATCCGGCGCCAAATAAATCGTTTGAAGGAAGTGTTATTATTGAAGACGGAACTTTAAATACTGCAAACCAAACTATTATGACGCGTTATTTCACCATATATGGTGGTACATTTAATGCTGGTTCATCAACTATATATGTTTCTGAGATATTACACATTTATGATAGTTGTGTTTTTAATTGTGGAACTAGTCATATCATTATGGATGGTGTTGATCAATATTTTAATGGTGAAGGAAAAACATTTTATGATGTAACCATTGAAGGAAATGGTTGGACAGGTGCCGGCGCTGAAATTTATGGTAATAATACATTTCACAATCTTATCTTATTAAGATATAATGACGATATACCACGAGTCAGATTTCAAGCAGGATCAACACAAACAATTACTAACGCTTTTTCGTGTAATGGTACATCAAGTCAAACATTTTATCTTGAAGGTGTATCAAATTCAACATGGTATTTGGTGTTTTCTGGTAGTGGAATTGTATCGTGTAATTATCTTACAATAAATTATTCCAGTGCATCACCAGCTAATAAGTGGTATGCCGGGCCGAATAGTGTTCAAGGAACAGGAGTAAGTGGTTGGATTTTTAGTGGTGGACCGACACCATCTATAACACCATCTATATCACCCTCACCGACACCGGGGCCATAATATTACCAGTTCAAGTATTCATCTATCATATTTGCAAGTTCTTCGAGAGAATAAACAATGGGTGTACTTTTTCTTGAAAAACTTGTTTGTATTTCCACATCTCTTTTTCGTTCATATTCAGGATCAATTCCAATAATAATTCGTTTATCATAATTGGATAGTCCATATCTACCAAGTTCATATAGAACAATTGGGTTTGGGCTTCCTCTAGAAAACCAA
>JAKQVC010000130.1 GCA_029571985.1 Bacteroidota bacterium
CGGTAAAACATTATAGAACCGGTAAATGCAAAACCTGTCCGGTTCGCGAACAATGCACCACAAATCCAAACGGCCGCATTATTGAACGAAGCAAATATACCGAAGCCGCACAGGCTAATGCTGAACGAATTAAAACCCAAAAACACATCTATCAAAAGCGTCAACAAATCGTTGAACATGTCTTTGGCACCATAAAACGGCAATGGGGCTTTGATCATATACTGCTTAAAGGCCTCGAAAAAAATCACGGAGAACTCGGATTGATATATTTAACCTACAATCTGAGGAGGGTATTAAATATAATTGGCGCTAAAGAGCTCATAAACCGCCTGAAAATGGTGTATTCATCTGCATTTACCCTATCCATACCTATACGTTGTAATAGAACGGAAAAATTATACGAGCGCCTACGATTGCAATTAGGATTTTACAATGTCATGCTTGTTTTGTAACTTAGTTTTTGCACGAACTGCCGTTAGCTGCAACCCGACCGAACCCGACAGCAAGAAATGACTGAACAAGAAAAAATAGAAATTTTTAGGCAATTTGCTGACTTCAACGACAGTGAATTGAAAATAATTATGCCCTATTTTGAACACAAGAAGTTCAAGAAAAAAACGACACTTTTAGACATTGGAAAAGTATCAAACGAAGTTTTTTATTTAATCAAAGGTTGCATTAGACTTTACTGTGAAAAAGACGGAGAAGAACTTTCAACTTACTTTTTTACCGAAAATATGTTTGCTGGTTCGTATGACAGTTTTTTATCTCGAAAACCAAGCAAAGTTGCCATCGAAACTTTGGAAGAATGCGAAGTTTTAGTGCTTACGCACAAAGGACAGGAAAAGTTGTATGAGATATTTCCAAAAATGAACGAATTTATAAGAAAGGCTATTGAGCAAAGATTTGTATTGCTTCACGATTTATTTATTTCATATTTATTGAACAGTCCAGAAGAAAGATATTTAATGCTTCTCAACGAAAGACCAGAACTATTGCAACGCATCCCACAACACCAAATCGCCTCTTTTCTTGGCGTTACACGAGTTTCTTTAAGCCGAATTAGAAACCGGGTCGCAAAAAAATAAGCCTTTCAGTTATGTATCTTTTGTTATCGTTTTAGTGGTTTAAGCTAATGTAATTTTGTTCCGTAAATTTTAAATTCAAAAAAATGGAACATCGAAAAGATATTATCAATCCAAGCCCGATTTATGAAAATGTAACCACTACTGTAAAACTAAAAGGGAAAGATGTAAAAATTCACGGTTTGTGTGTTGGAACAGTAGCCGTAAAAACCACTTTCAAAACTAAGAGAGGAAATGGCTTTTTATCAAAAATTAATATTTTGCTTGCCAAATATTATACAGAATATATGCCTATTTGGGTTTGGGTAATTGAGCATCCTGAAGGATTGATTATTGTGGATACAGGGGAAAATTCAGATAGTATGGAGGTTGACAAATATTTGAGCAAGGAAAGTTGGTATGCCCGTTATCAATTCAAAAACGCTTGTACTGTTAAAATCGGCAGAGAAAGTGAAATTAATAAACAACTTCAAAAAATAAATCTGAAACCCGAAGATGTAAAATTAGTTGTGCTTACACATATGTATTTGGATCATATTGACGGATTAAAATATTTTCCTAAACAAGAAATAATGGTTGGTGATTTTGAATATATTCATCCCGATAATGTGTTTAAAAGCATTTTGCCAAGTTGGTTCAAACCTAATAAGCTAATATATAAAGCAGATAAAATTGAAGTGTTTAATGAAGCATTCCCGATAACACAAGCTGAAGATTTGCTTTATGTGCCAACACCAGGTCACACATTGGGACACAGTTCATTGATATTTAAAACTGAAGATTTTGATATTATTTTTGCGGGAGATTCATCTTACGACCAACAACAAGTATTAAGTGGGGAATTGCCAGGAGCAAATACTGATTACATAAAAACCGCAGAAACTTATCAGAAACTTTTAGCCTACGCCAAACTTCGGAAATCAATTTATTTGCCAACACACGATGCTAATTCAGGACAGCGTCTGTTAAACAAGTCATTTCTAATTTAAACTTAAAGCATAAAAACGGGCAGCAGCTAACAAGGTATTGGCCATTTTAGGGACGACCAAATGACACTAGAAGAACATATAGGTAATTTACCAAAAAACAAGCGTTGTGACATTGCAGTCCGTTTGACAAGGTTGGCTTTGCCAATTTGGGACAAATACGCTGAAAAAAACGAACTGACTTATCGTGACACGGTCGTTGGACTTCAACATTCGGTAAACAGAGCCCTACTGAAGAACACAATAGACGCAGTCGAGAAATATATTTCGACAAATTTCATTGGCAAAGCAATTATCAAAAACACTGCCCTCTTATCTTTAAGTAGACAGTTTTCTGACCCTATTGTGGCGTTGCAAGACCTTGACTGGAAATTGCCGTACGAAGTAGAACGAACTTTTTATTCAGTTTACAATCTTTTGGACTCAACCCTTGGCAAGGAAAAGACGGCGTTTTATGAGAAAACAATTTACGTAACTATTAATCAGGCAATAGACGCACTATCAAGTTCAAATTTAATGAACGAAAAAGAAATAAGGGAAATACTTTATGGCAATAAAAGCGGTTTATAACAACACCTATCTCAAAGTGGCGTTTCAATGGTTAAATCAAGCTTTATGCAGCTATCATAGTTTCTGCTTGGTTGACACTGAAGTGCTCCTAAATCGCCAACTTCTTGTAGCCCGAAACCATTATAAACCACTGTATCACAACCAAAGTTCAACAATATGAAAAAAGCAATCTCAATAATAACCCTTGTTTTATTTTCATTCTCGACCTATTCCCAGACAACGGCTCAGGAATCTGAAAAAATTGCGACCTTCTGTAAAGTATGGGGGTTTCTTAAATATTATCATCCGACCGTTGCGAAGGGAAAACTTGACTGGGATAATGAATTTACAACCCGGATTAAAGTGGTGTCTGCCTTAAATACAAAACAAGAAATTAATGATTATTATTCAGAATGGATCAATAGTTTAGGCAAAGTAAATGCTTGCAAAAAATGTAATAATGAAATCCCGGATAGTCTTCAGTTTAACCTGGATTTAGCCTGGTTAAGCGATTCCACTGTCTTCACACAAACCTTGATAGATCAACTTCAATTCATTCAGCATAACAGAAATCAAGACGACAATTACTACGTCCAACAATACAAATTTGTGGGAAACACCAAATATGATAATGAGAAGCCTTATGTAGACTCTATTTATCCTTCATACGAAATGCGTTTATTGGGCCTGTCTCGTTATTGGAATATTATTAATTATTTCTTCCCGTATAAATATAGGATCGGACAAAGCTGGGATGAAGTGCTTGTTGACATGATTCCAAAGTTTAAGGATGCAAGTGATACTATTGCTTATCACCTTGCGATGCTCGAATTGACCGCTAAAATACATGACAGCCATGCTGCGTTTAATACTAAATACACGAATCAATATTTTGGTGAACGGTGGGCGCCTTTCAGATTTAAGATCATTGATAACAAAGCAATAGTTACCGGCTTTTATAATGATTCATTATGTAAAATAAATGACATTCAGTATGGTGATGTTTTTTTAAAAGTGGGCAATGCGACTATTGAAGACATCATCAAGGAGAATTCAACATATATTGGTGCATCCAACGAAGCGACTAAATTGCGTAATATGTACTATGTCATTTTTAACGGAAAGACAGATTCGGTTACTGTGACTTTTGAAAGGAATGGTGTGATTGGAGAAAAAACTTTATACAGATACCCCTTCAAGGATTTTGCATTTAGTTGGTCTGGCGTTGATAAAAAGGACACCTGCAAAATATTAGAAGGAAATATCGGATATGTTGACTTGGGACTTCTGCAACCAAAGCAAACGGAAGCGTATTTGAATAAACTGAAGAATACCAAAGCGATAATATTTGATGTAAGAAATTATCCAAATGGAACGATGTATAACATTGCTTACTTCCTGAATCCAGACAAAAAACCATTTGCGAAGTTCACTTATCCAGATATGTCATATCCGGGTGTTTTTCAATACACAGCTCCATATTCTTGTGGGGCGAAGAATGATTCACCTTATGCTGGAAAGGTTGTTTTACTTTTTAACGAAACTTCACAGAGTCACGCAGAATTTACTTTAATGGCTTTACAAACTGCCCCCAATGTTATAGGTGTCGGCAGTCAGACAGCAGGTGCAGATGGAAATGTATCATTGATTACCTTTCCGGGAAATTACCAAACGTATATGACAGGTATTGGTGTTTACTATCCTGATGGCAAAGAAACCCAAAGGATTGGCATTGTTCCAGACGTTGAAGTTAAGCCGACTATTGAAGGACTTAGATTGAAAAGGGATGAAGTATTGGAAAAGGCTATTGAAATAATCTATGAGAACTAAAAAGGCAAATTACAACACCTACCAAAAAGTATCGGTTGAGTAGCAGCAAATCATATAAAAACATGCATAAAATACTCCAACTGATCATCTGTGTTTGCTTCATCCACGCCGCACAATCACAAACTGCGGTTTGGGGTTTATATCAATTTGCATTTTCGAATAACAGCACACTAGACCTCAGGCCGGATTCAACCTATATATTCCAATCATTTCCCCGCTGCGGTTTAGTTGAAAATGGTATTGACTCAGGAACATTTGAAATTAATGTCGACACGATTACTTTGTATTCCAATACATCCAATACAGCGCCTCAGAGATATCTATACATTTCACGGCAACTCAGCCATCCCGCCTCCGGCGCATTTTTCCCGATTGGAACAATTGCTGATATACATACAAAAGACAGCCTGATCCCTGATTCACATATTGGACGTATCTCCGATTATCAAGTGCTGTCGTATAGCGATTGCTCAAAATTAAAAGGGTATTACAGCAATGGTAAAACACAATTTGAAACCCAGGTGATTGACAAATACATCATTACAACGAAGTATTATCCTACGGGACAAGTGCAAGAAATAACACGCTATAAAAAGACCAAAAAAACAGGCGACTGGCTCTACTTCAACGAATCCGGCGCAATAACCAAAATCGAAACTTACAAACACAACAAACTAAAAAAGACGGTGCAATAAACACAAACCCCACTTACCAAACTCTCCTCCACCGCACGGCAAACCTCACTTTCACATTTGCATTATCATCCCGAGTACTCGTGACTCCGATGCACTGCATCGGTTATCAATCAAATCTGTATTCATCAGCTAATTGGCACATCGGCTAATCGGCTAATCACTTTCACACTTGCATTTCACGTCGACACGTCGGAACGTCGACACGTCGACACCTCTGTCTTTTATCAGCATCCTCCTGCCTCACCCCCCGCCCCACCCCTCCTCCGTCGGTGCGGCAGGCTCTCCATTCGTGCCTCATAGAGAGGGAGCTTATTTTTTGATACTAATGGAATAATGGGTTGAATCGTAAGTCATCGGTGAAATATTGTGTTTCACACACCACACGCTCCCTTCGAATCTCGATGTTACGGTATTTGATTGTTCTACCTCGGCTAATTGGCACATCGGCTAATCGGCTAATCATTTTCACACTTGCATTCCATCCCGAGTAATCGGAACTCCGCTGCATTCCATCCCGAGTACTCGGGACTCCGCTGCGCTACGTCGGCTAATTTTATCTGCATTTCATTTTCACACTTCCACACGCAAATCCGCCGCACAGCGGACCTCACTTGCACATTTGCATTCCATCCCGAGTACTCGGGACTCCGCTGCGCTACGTCGGCTAATTTTATCTGCATTTCATTTTCACACTTCCACACACAAATCCGCCGCACGGCGGACCTCACTTGCACATTTGCATTTCACGTCCGCACGTCAACACCTCCGCACGTCCGCACTCCAGTCTTTTATCAACATCACCCGCCCTCTCCCACACACATCATTATTCAAAATATCCCCCAAAATCCTACCTGCGTTTAATTAAACAAACCATTGTATATTTATTGTTTCTTTATCCTTAATCACTCAGCACATTATATGCTCCATGCGAATCATGCCAATTAAATTTCAAATACACTTGAGCATCTATATGCTTATCTGTTTGCTTGTGATTACACACATAGGCTTTGCACAACCAACAGATAACTACGAAACCATTGGCGATTCCCTGGTTCAAACCGGCAATGCAGAGGCGCTGGTAACATATTTCGAGAACGAATTAAAGTCGCATCCCAATGATGAATCCATATTGCGTTGGTTGGGGTTTGGGCATTTGGCGTTGAATAATCTGGATAAGGCAGAGGCGTTTTATATGCAGGCATTGCAAGTAAATCCCGCCTGCGCGAGATGTTATAAAAATATCGGCTGGGTATATTTCAATAGGGGCGACACTAAACTCGCCCTGCAAAATTTTGATAAAGCCGTTGCGCTTGATCCTAAGGATGTTTATATACTTGCCGACCGTGCCAACATGCTGGAAATGTTGGGCGATGAGTTTGGTGCACTGCGTGATTATGATAAGACAATTCAATTAGACCCGCAAAATCCTGAACTCTATAATATGCGGGGCGAATATAACGACCGGTTCGGCTATACATCTCTTGCCCTGAATGATTATTCGAAGGCGATTCAATTAAACCCGCAATTTCAGTTAGCATATTTTAATCGCGCAAACGACTATTTTTCACTCAACAGGTTAACCGAAGCGCTAACGGATATTAATATCGCCATTTCAATTGATAGTGCTAATTATTTATGCTATTCAGGTAGAGGAGCCATTTTAGAAATGATGGGCGAAAAGCAAAAAGCCATGGATGATTATAATAAGGCGATAACTATTAATCCCGATGATCCATACAGCTATTTGAATCGCGCCCGATTATTCTATCAGATGGAAGAACTCGATGCCGCCTGCACCGATTACACGAAACTTAAACTCGATGTCGACAAGGGCCTGATTACCGACCCGGCGGTTATGGATGAAATCAAAGGTGCATTGCCTGATTTTTGTGATAGCACAAGGGCTAGTTATTATTATCAAAGAGGAGTTGCTTATTATAATCTAGAGCAATATCAAAAAGCAGTTGATATATATAAAATAGGGTTAACCTATTTTCCGAATAATGCGATTTCACAATCATTCCTGGGCAATGCATATATGGCGCTCAACCAGTATCAACTCGCGCTGGAATATTATTACCTCGCACTGGAGAACATCGCATCCATCCGGCAGGAGGTAGAACTCAACCCAAGATTTAAACAAGCTACGCGACAGGAAATAGACATGTTTTACAATGGCACGATTGCTTCTACTTATGCCAGTATGGCGGAATGTCTGATTAATCTGGGACAACTGGATGAGGCGCTGTTGAAAATAAACAAAGCCATAGAATCCGCACCGCAACTAGATGAAATTGGTGTGCAGGCTTTTTATAATACCAGAGGGTATATTTACCTGCTGAAAGGCGACTATAATCCGGCTATCGCTGATTTTGATAAAACCATATCAATAGACCCGACGTTTACCCTCGCTTATGTGAATCGTGCCGTTGCAAAAGTAAGTTTAGCTGAACAGATAAAGATTAAATCTTTTTCACTTAGTAGTGAAATCAATACACAACCCATTCAATTGAGTTGGGATATTCCATCAAAATCATCCATTAAAAATTCAGAAATCAAATTGTTGTCGGCGCTTGCCGATTGTAATACAGCAATTGAATTGGATCCAAAATTGGGATATGGGTATTATATACGCGGACAAATAAAATTAATGCTGCATTACGAAGATAATTGCACCGATTTATACCTGGCAAAAGATTTGGGCATGGTTATAGAGAAAGAATTATTTAAGCAGTGTGATGAATAAAGCCCACAAAAATTTTCGAACACATTAAATACCAGTTAGAAGTCATGGTGATATTGAATTATGAATGGACTGCGTCTGAATAAACAAACTCATGGTTGCATTAAAAATATACACGCATTTCAAATGAACATCGCATTACAAATCACGCACTATATCAACAGTTTACCTGCGGCTAAAAGTGGCGAAATGCTTGCCTTACACAACCGTATACTGCAATTATTACCTGATGCCCGCTTGTGGTTTCTGGATGGTAAAGATGCATCTGGTAAAGTCGTTTCAAATCCCAATATTGGTTACGGCATGCAGAAAATGCAATATGCTGATGGAAAAACAAAAGACTTCTATCAGATTGGATTGAGTGCAAATACAACCGGTATTTCTGTGTATATCATGGGGTTAGCAAACAAAAAATACTTACCCGAAACATATGGACAAACCATAGGCAAAGCGAGTGTTACAGGATATTGCATTAAATTTAAATCGTTGAAAGATATTGATCTACAAGTGTTGGAATCAGCAATTTTAGACGGTATAAAACAAATACACGAATAAACCGACACATACGGAATTAATACATGCAAGTTGCATTATAACCTACTACTTAATAGAGCACTAACCACCACTCGAAACTCCGCTACGCTACGCCGGCTATCAATCAAATCTGTGTTCATCAGCTAATCCCGAGTACTCGGGACTCCGCTGCGCTGCGTCGGCTAATTGGCACATCGGCTAATCATTTGCACACTTGCATTCTATCGGCTAATCCCGAGTACTCGGGACTCCGCTGCGCTACGTCGGCTAATCATCACATCTGCATTCATCGGCTAATCGGCTAATTGGCTAATTGGCTAATCAGAAAACCCTCTCTTAGAATTAGAATTCTATTATCAGGCAGCATAGTCTTTTCCGCCCGCAAAACCCTCCTCTCCCGCTATCCGCTGCAACTCCTCGCCGCCCGTTGGTTGGCTGTGGGGTTTTCGCTTCTATCGGGGCTGAGAGAAAAAGTTGCGTTACGTTTGGCCTTTTGTGACATGGTAATTGACTGGCAAAGTTTACTTGAACAAGCCGAACAGTCCAAATACCAATGCCCTGGTATTTCTTTCCCGCATTATTTTGTGACATTGCAAGACCAACGACTTTCCGTGAATGGAATGCCCAAACACAATGCTATATTTGTTATATCCAACCCAGAAAACACGATGAAACACATCCAACTCTATCCGAATATAACCCGAAACAATTATATCATTTGCCTTAGCTATACAGCCTATGATCATCCGTTTGAAATTACCTCAGCTACAGAAGCAGGGATACTACCGGCAATAATCACAGAGGACAATGATCCGCAAGGTAGCGGGGGAGATTTTCCTAATGGTATCCTTACTGCACTTCCGTATACACTAGGGTATTTTAAAGTTCCAATCTATCCTGTTGAAGACCCGTTTAAAACAACAAATAACTCCGATCCATATCAATTAGAAATTTACCCAAATCCTTCTGCAATTACAATACAGGTAATGCACAACGGAATTTCGGTAAATTTTGATGAACTGCTGCAGATCACAATCCTGGATATGGAAGGAGACATGATTCAGACTACACAAATAAATCTGAATGAAACACTGGATAATTCTCATCTTGCAGCTGGATGTTATTTAATTAAGATCACGGATAAAAATCAAACATCCTATAACAAAAAACTCATTAAAACAAAATAAGAAATGAAAAAAAGCAGGAAAAGTTCTTATACCTTTTCTTTAAGCGCTTATGCAGCTGTTGCTGTCAGTTTCCTGCACACAAAGGAAACTGACAGCCAGGTTGTTTACATTGATATTGATCCGGATATAATATTAGATGAAGCGCTTGAAAGCACAGGCCTTGACATTGACAATAACGGAACCATTGACTTTGCATTATTAAATTCATCATTTACATTTTTCAGCGAGAGTTTTTCTTCATATTTTACGAGGCAGGATATTCTTGCAGGGCCTTATATTCCCGGAAATGCAATTGCAGGAATCTCCGAGTATTTTTCATCTCCATATGGTGGAGGTTTTACACTTTATTACCCTTTTGCGTTATCACAAGGAAGTATAATTAATAATGTGTTATCATGGCAGAATAATGGTCAACAGATAATGGGTATCAGAACATTTGTCAACTACGCAATGCCTAACACATGGCAATGTGCAAATTGTTATTGGTATGGATATTTCAATCCAGAAACAATTGACCGTTTTCTAGGCATTCGATTTATAGGTGATTTCGGGGAAAACCATTATGGATGGATCCGCTGTGATGTTAAAGATGAAGGCCGGACATTGGTGATTAAGGATTATGCGTACGAAACTCAACCCGATAATGCAATACTTGCCGGCGACACATTGCATTATGTTGATATAATTCAATCTGAGAACGATATAGGTGCAACAATTTATAGCTTTGGATTTAATATTTATGTTTACCTGAATGACACAAAAGGGATGTTACTGAAAATTCATGATATAAATGGAAAAGAATTGATAAATAAAAATTTATTTGAGGACAATACAATAATAAATATGAATGGTTATGCGACCGGCTTTTATATTTTAACTTTAAATTATAACCATCAGACATGTGCACAAATGATCATGCTTTATTAGCTCCAGATAAACCACTGGCTATAACATGAGGTTTGCAAAATTTGTTTTTGTGGGGGTGACAATATAATTCGAAGTTTATTTTGTTTAATAAGCTTTGAATTATAAGTTATATTTTCGTTCTCAAACCCCACAAAAACAAACTTCGCAAACCCCCGGCCGTTAAACGCAACCCCAACACACGTCCAATTATCAAAAATAAATAGAAAAAATTATAAAGCATTTCGACAAATACTTGCCACTTTGTGGAAGCGAAAAAGAAGAGATACTATATTACAAAAATGGATACTTAAAAAGAAAAGTTGTAACTGTCACGCTTTCACAGAATGAATGCCTAACCCTTTGTACTTTTTATCATGAAACCGGATTTATTTCATCACAAGGATTTAATGATCTGAATGGGAAGACTAGATTGTGGGAGTATTTTGACGCTGACGGTGTTAAAATTATGGAGGAAATCTATGAAGACGGAAAACTCATTTCAAACAAAAATTATTTAAGTATGGATAAATACGAGGAATAACAAGGCATCTGACGCCGATCGACATCATCGGTAAGAGAAAGAAAAAGTAATTATACTTGATTGCGGAGTTCAAAAGTCATCGAGCAGCACATATACATCTGTAATATTATTCCCTACCATCGTCACAACACCCAGCCTATTAACACATATGAATGACCCGCAAGAATCAATTATCATACCGACTAGCAAAAAAAATATTGTAGTCATACTGTTGGGTTCAATACTATTTATAGTTATCGGTATTCTGATGTTTAAGGCAGAACCAAGTAGAAAATACCCTTCCGCATATTTACATACTTGGGGCTCGATTGGGATAGCCTTCTTCAGCCTGGCAGCCTTGTATTGCGTGAAGAAGTTACTGGACAATAAACCGGGACTTATTATAGACAAAAATGGAATCTGGAATAATACATCCATTATTTCCAAACATACTATACACTGGCATGAACTGAGTGGTGTGGGTTTGACAAAAATTGGTAAAGAAAAAATTCTGTTTCTCTACTTTAAAGACGACGATGGCTTTATCCGGAAATTCAATTTCTTTGAACGCTTCCTCATGAAACTGAACGTATCAATGTACGAATCGCCGATAGGAATCTCAACAAGATCAGTAAAGTATGACATTGAAAAATTACACCGACAAATACAATACAGAATAAAAAACTGGGCAGAATAGCAACTTTTCAATAAACAAGATTTCACGCTCCAAAGACGTTTCCAATAGCCGTAATCCCGTTCTTCGAATAAGCCTTGTGGCTAGCCCAGTCGCAACAATTCTGCAAAACGTTGTACCTTTCACACTTGCGCCGTCAATAACAGGACCACCACTCAATAACTTTACATCCCACATCGTTAATTAGCAAAACCCCGCCCGCATGCTCCCCGCCGCTCAACCCCGCCTCTCTATCATAATAAAAACAACAAGCCTGCTTACCCTGGCCTTGATGCTTAGCTCATGCGCCCGCCGCCAACCCGACGAAGTCCAACACGCCATCTACTATTGGAAATCCGCCGATTATATGTCGGATACAGAGGAGGCGTATGTCGATTCGCTGCAAATTACAAAGCTGTATATGAAGTTTTTTGAAGTGAATTACAGTGCCGAACTCAGCAATTATCCTGAATCAAAAATGGATTGGTGGCGTGCGGATATACCGGATAATATCCAGGAAGTAGTGCCAATCGTTTACCTGCGCAATGTGGTGTTTTTGAAATCGACAAAGGAAGAGCTGGATAATCTGGCTGATAACGTGTATTTCCTGATTAATAAATTTGCCGACGATAAATTCAGGGGGCGTATCACGGTTAATGAAATGCAAATGGACTGCGATTGGACCCCGACATCAAAAGATAATTATTTTTATTTCCTCGAAAAACTTAAGGCAATTTCAGGGAAACATATCAGTTGCACTTTACGGTTGTATCCATATAAATATAGGGAAACCATGGGCATTCCGCCGGTCGACAAAGTGACGCTCATGTGTTATAACCTGCTGAATCCGTTTGAAAACCCAAACAAAGTTTCTATTCTCGACACGGAAGAACTGGAAGCGTATCTGCGCGCAACAAAACAATATCCGATACATATAGATGTGGTGCTGCCGGTATATTCCTGGGCGCAGGTGTATCACAACGAAAAATTCTCTGAAGTGATGTATCCCGATACCACGCAATTTCAAAATTTCTGGAATCGCGATAAACCTTTATGGTATACCATTACACAGGATACCATCATCGATAATGTGTACCTCCGCGAAGGCGATAAAATCAAATATGAAGAAATAAGTGAAGAAACTTTACAACGCGCCATAACCATTCTAAAAAAATATATCGACTTCGACGATCAAACAACCGTTGCACTGTATCATCTCGATGAAACCCAACTAAAACATTACTCCTATGAAGACCTATCTTCTTTTTATAGTCGTTTTAGCGAGTAAGACCCTCAACGCCTGTGGCTTTTATCCCTATGGGGAAGAAGTGCGCTATATGTTTTTTAATCCGAACCTATATGGTCTCGACTATTATAGCGACTTTTTTTATTCAGCTAACAATTTCTATTGGTCGGAGGAAATTGACTTCACCGTGCGAAAAATAAATGCCGATCCCAACACCATGCTTTGGTATCAGTATTGCCAAAAACAGGTGGATACATTCGATATCCAAATAGCAGTGTATGATTTACGTGCGGATGATATACAGCCGAATTGGGATAATGACATGGTGCAATACCTCTTTCAAAAAAAGGATACGGCAGCCATTCAATATCTGCAGTTTGCAAAAAATTGTGAGCATTTAAATTCCACGAATCGTACACTTTGGGAACGAAATACCGACGCGCTCGATTTCAAGCGTCTGGAAATGATAAAAATTGCCCGCACGCGCTCTAAACAGATATCGAATACACAATTAAAAAGACGATATGCTTTCCTCGCCATTCGATTAGCTTATTATGCCAGCGAACCGGAAATCATACAATCCGTTTTCAATACCTATTTCGAAAATAAAGCCGAAAAAGATATCCTCTATTACTGGAGTGTATATTTTAAAAGTTTCCAGGAAAAAGATAAAGCTTATCGAAGCTTCCTGATGGCACAAGTGTTTGCACATGCGCCCGATAAAAGACCAACCGCGCACCTGCTCTATAACAACAAACTGTCGGTTGACGAGATACTCGCCTATGCCACTACTGCGGAAGAAACAGCAAACGTGTATCTGCTTGCTGCTGTTCAAAAATATGATCCCGCCTTGTCCTATATGCAAGCCGTTTATGCCAACAATCCCACAACGGATGGTCTGGCTTTTTTATTGATGCGTGAAATCAGCAAAATTGAAGATTACGTATATACCCCGTATTACACCATGTTCGAACCATCGGTGCCCCGTCGCCGAAATTATAATGAGTACCCCTCCATTTCAGTCATCTTAAACCGTTCAGAAAAGGACAGGGCCTATGCGCAGGAGGTGTTGCATTTTGTGCAATCCGTTAATCTGAAAAAAGTGTCCAATCCCATTTTTTGGAAGAGTGCACAGGCTTATTTGCAATTGATTACGCGCAATTATACCGCTTGCATAAGCACCATTAATCAATTGGAAAAGAGCACACTATCTGATGAACAACGCAATCAACTGCAGATGATCAAAGCGCTGGCACTTACGGCAAAGCAGAAAAAAGATGCCGCCATTATTCCGGCGGAAATACAAAACACGATTCTGGCCAATCAGCGTAACGTGCAATTTATTTTTGCCTTAAGTAAAGAATTAGAATATCTGAATAACACCACCGATGCCGCCCTGCTCCTAACAGCCATTACCCCACCCTGGAACGAAAGAACAGAATATATAGGCCAGGATGAACGCCAGAGCAGAAATTATATGTCCTGGAAATCCAAAAAGAACAAGGTGCGCACCCTCACCGATTTTTTTTCTGAAGGATTTGATTACATTGATGCCGTTTATACACCTGAACAAATTGAGAGCATAATTGAAAAATTGAAACAGCAGACTGACGCGACCGATGCCTTCTCTGTTTTTTTGTTGAAGGGATTAAGTCAACAAACACCCCGACTCTATGATTTATTGGGAACCAAATACATCCGTCAAAATAAACTAGACAGCGCACTGAACGCCTATGCGCAAATAGAAAATAAATATTGGTCGCGCAACTACACCTTATGGGATGATTTGCCTAAGAATTTTGACAAAAATCCATTCTATCATATTAAGTACACGCCACAGTTTATCGAAATGCACGACACCATTCGATTAAACAAATACACTATTACGGCAAAGCTGATTGAATATCTGCACAAAGCAGAAAATCCGGCCGAACCCGATCGCGATTATTATTATTTTTTGGTAGCCAATGCCTATTACAATATGGGCATTAACGGCTACACCTGGATGATGCGGCGCATGGATGGCTACACCTTATATTCAACCGTTTTCGAAGACGACGCCGAATTTCGCACCACACGATTGGCCAAACACTATTATTTACAAGCAAAAGAACACGCCCAAACCGACAAATTCGAGGCGCTATGCGTATTGATGTCGCTACGCAGTGAAGAAAACGAACGCACCTACCAAGACATCATCCACGACCGAGAACACGAGCCCGGCTTATACAACAAAGCCGCCTTCTACAAACACTACAACACCCTCCTCACCCAATATCCCGCCTACGCCAACGACCTCCTCTCCAACTGCGAAAATTTGGATATGTATTTTGATGCGAGGAGATAAATCTATACAATAAGCCTTAAGCAAATAATCAGCGAATAACTTCGCAGCAGGATATTTTCCCACCGCATCAGCTGGCTCGCCCGCTATTCGCTGCAACTCCTCGCCGCCCGTTGGTTGGCTGCGTGGTTTGCGCTTCTATCGATGCAGGGAGGAAATTTATTGTCACGCTGAAGGCATTTTGTGACAGGGCAAGACAGTCAAAAATGATAATAAACCTTGCTAAAACACAAGAGTAGTAGATGTTTCAAGACTTCTAGGAAAAATTTTTGTGATAAAGCTAGAATAACGACTTTCTGTGAATGGAGAGTAGAAGCTATGTATTATATTTGTTATACCCAAAAAAATCAGAAAACAACATGAATAACCCCAAATAAAGCCAAAAACAACTCGAGACAGTTCAAATATTTATTGCGAATAAACCGACCAATTTAATGGGATTGGCGCTATTGGGTGGCGTATCTAATGAAGTTATAGGACATTTTAAAAAAAGAAAAACATGAGATATAAAATACCGAACATATCAGCGAGCTTAGATTTAAATGAGAATCTTAAGAATATTGATAAAATAATTGACAACCTAAATAAACGGCGAGATAATGGCCTTGATAAGGATCTTGAAGAAAGACTTAAAAAACATTTGCTTATTTCCTCAGTTTACAATTCAAATGCAATAGAAGGGAACAAATTGTCATTAAGAGAAACAGAAATTATCCTAAATGGAATGGTTGTTAATGAAAGACCCCTGAAGGATGAAATTGAGGCAAGATCATTGGCAAATGCAACTGAATATCTGTATAGACTAATTGATGGTAGAGAACCGCTAACTCAACGGACTTTACTTGAACTTCATAATCTATTAATGAATAATATTCCAAATATCGAAGGCGGAAAATTTAGGACAGAGGAAGTTTCAATAAAAAATTCTGAGCATAAACCAATTTACTGGACTGATGTTCCATCTGAAGTGGACGAACTTTTCAAATGGATGAACAGAAATATGCACAAGTACAGTCCGATTATAATGTGCTCAATTCTTCATCATTGGCTAGCATGGATTCATCCATTTAGTGATGGTAATGGCAGGGTTTCAAGACTTTTTTCAAATTTCTTCCTTCTTCAAAAAGGGTTTCCTGAAATTGTGGTGAAAATTGGTGACAGAGATAGATATTACAACGCACTTATCGAGGCCGACAATGGCGATATAACAAACTTAGTTGAACTTTTCTCGGACAAAATAAGGCAGACTGTAAATGTTTATGAGGAATTCTTAAATGAACATGAAAGGCAATTGCAATGGCAAAGAAAATACAAGCAGATTGGAACTGAGGAGTATTCAAAAGCAAAAGAGACCTTTAGTTATGAATATGAAGTTTGGCAAAATCAAATAAATGTTTTTAAAGCATTGTTTCTAAAAAATATTAGTAGCCTAAGTGAATTGCTTCCTCTTATTACGTTTTATACAAAGGAATACGACATCCTTTCTTATAGTCAATATTTGGACATAATGGAAGACAGAAAGGTCTCCAATACTTGGTATATTGTATTGTCAATTCATAATAAAGAGAATGATAAGAGTATGGGCTTTGTTTTCTTTTTCGAAAGATTTCGGCCAACTGGGAAAGCAGATATAGTAGAAAAGTCAACCAAAAAGCGGCCCCCAAATATTAAACTATTTGTTACAGCTAGAAAGGACCAGCAATCTATCCGGCTAGATCGGTGTGTTGATTTGGTTAATGTCGGAACTCACGGAGATCAACTTTCCTTCGGTGTCCATAACAGAAATTGGGATCCGAAACTAAAAGACAAAAACAGCCAAGCATCAATTATCACTATAAAGGAAAATCCAAGTAAAATAATAAGAGCATTTCTTGACCAAATTTTGTTTAACTATTTTGACGTTGGAAAAAAACGTCCCATAACAAAATCTACTCGCAAGTAGGGTTTTCATGGTTAAATGAAGTTTTATACTTTTATCGAAGTTACTGTTTGACCGACAACGAGTCGCATCGAAACCGCAACCGCAACCCGCAAGTAGCTTCCAACCTATATAGGTCATGTCATAACGACAGTGGAAACATTAAACATTATTGCCCAAAATCGACACGATAAGGAATAAGATATAGCCGTGTTTGCCATACTTTGCGTAGCAAAGGTAAAGCAACTCCATCCTTAGGCTATTTGAACTTTCTTCACATTTGATTTTGCCCTACCCGCCAGAATCGCTATTTTGCAACCCAAATTTAACAAAACAAAAAAATGACTGAATTCAAAATTACAACAATTGATAAAGGGGCGTCAACAGAAATTACAAAAGAGAAATTTGCACTTGACCAACACGGAATTACAGAATGGTTGAAAAGCAAAAGTATTATTACTGACAACGAAATCCTTTCTAATTTCCATGACATCATGCCATGGACAAGGACAGGTGGAGAAACCTTTGGCACCACATTTGAGTTCAGCACAAACAAACAAACAAAACTAATTTTAATCAAAGCAATTGCTACAACAACTCCAGATAAAAGCATGAATGATTGGGCAAGGAGAAGAGAAATCCTAAAACGAAACGGTATAACTGTTTCTTTTTGGTATCATCATTCTGCAGCTTTAATCATTGAGGATTTCTATCCAAGGACCTCAGCCAAGGTATCCTTTGATAAGATTCTTAAAATCGGGCACCGACTTGACCAACTTGGCTTTTACACTCTCAAGTTTACTGAGGACATAAGAGCAGATAATATCGGCAATCCTTATTACGTTGACTTTGGTTTTGACTTAGGTGAACCTTCTGACAACACCAAGACCACCGCAAAAGAATATTTGTTAAAGCAATATCCCGAAAAAGAGGCAATAATTATTCAATTTTACAAGGAAAAGTTGCATTAAAATCAACGATTAGGCCTATCTTTGCGACATAATATAATTTAAGAACTTTATAATACAATGGCACTAACTGACAACTTGACAACAATTATCTCTGAAAATATAAGGAAAGCTCAACGAGAAGAAATCTTTTTTGAAGAAATTTATAACAACCCAAATTTGCCGATTGGCAACAACGAGTTTCTGTTTTTCATCAAGCCTGAAATAACAGTTCCTTCAAAAAGCATTCGTCTTGAAAATATTTTAAACTTAGTTCGAGAGAAGATTAAAGAATTTGGATTAAGCATTCACAATGTGAAAATACTTTCTGCAAAGTATCTTGAGCAATACAACATCATTGCACAGCATTATGGAGTGATAAATAAGATTTCCTCAAACGCTGTGCAGAACATATCTGATCATGCAAAGGAAAAATTCAAAGAAATTTACGGCAAATCCGTTAATGAAGTTAAAGTTTTAGGCGGTTTAGAATTACTAGAGCAATACCCAAACTTCAACGCCTACGTGGCAGATTATCTTTGGCAAAATTTAGAGAATAAAAAGTTGGCGGGTGGCACATATTGCGAAATGATAAAAGTTGATGACGAAACTATTTACCTAATTAATGGTTTTCACCCAAGACAACTTAAGCACTTTACAGAAAAAGGCAGAAGTATTGCCGTAATGACACTTTCTGGAGACCTGTCATGGAGTGATGCAAGAAATAATTTCATCGGCGCTACAAATCCCTCCAATGCAAACAAGGGAAGTTTGAGGAGAGAATTCTTAGATAATAAAGCCGCTTTAGGATTATCAGAAGTTTCGCAAGGTGTAAACGGAGTTCATCTATCGGCTGGTCCTGTGGAGGCCTTAATTGAATTAAAAAGGTACAATTCGAATTTTGCAGTTCCAAACGGAATAAAAGATTTCTCCGAATTTAGTTTCGGTAAAATATTGAAAGAAAACTTTGGCCAAGAATTTGATAAGATTGTTGAAAATTCTAATGTACACATTAATGGCAGGTCCATATCTATTTTTGATTTAACAGAGGAAAAGAATAGCCTTGAAGTTATAGATTTATTAAAATCCGTTATTTAGCAAATTGCCAACTATGAATGAACAGGTTTTAATTAGGGAGGCGACAATCGAAGACGCTCAATTCCTTTCGGAATTGATGGAAAACACTTTAAATACTTATTACACAGAAGATCATAAAGAGAAAGCTTTAAAAATCCTTGATGCTCACTTAAACAAAACAGATAAAAATTTTGGATTGTTGACCTTGGAACAAAAAGTTTTTATTATAACTTTAAACGGGATTCAAATTGGAATGGCCGACCTTGTTACCAAGCGTCAGAATACATTCAAGATAAGTCCAATAATTATTAAATCTGAATTTAGAAATAAAGGATATGGCACCTTACTTTTTGATTACATTGAAAAATACGTCAACAGCAAAAATGGTCGACAAATATTTTGCACCGTCTCCGAAGAAAGCGGCAGAACTTTGAATTTCTTTTTTAAAAACAACTTTAGTGTTGCGGGGAAATGTATTGGCTATCATAAGAAAAATGTGACTGAGTTTCTTCTTTATAAAGATTTACATTTTTACGAACAAGAAAAAACAATAAGAGGTAATTATCATATAGTTTTAGCAGAGGAAAAAGATAAGGAGCTTGTAACTGCTGCATTTGGTAAATATTTTTCTAATATAGTGGAATCTATTGATGAAAAATTGTATGAAAAATTGTTTAAGACAACTAACAATTCTAAAAAGAATGAAATTTACATTTCTGCAACTAAAGATTCCGAAATAGTGGGTTTAGCTGTAGCTTCAAAAAAGAAAAGTGGGATAATAAAAGTTTTACCAATAATTCATCAAGACCAAGAAGTGTTTTCACAACTTATTCAATTTTTACCAGCGACATTTCTGGGTAGAGGTTTTCGGAAAATTTACCTTCAAACATTTACCGATGCTTCCAATGTTATTTTGCTTCAAAAATTTCAGTGGACTTTAGAAGGTGTGTTACCTAACTCCTATAAAGACAATTCAGTCACATTGCTTTGGACAAAAGAATTAGTATAGGAATGACGCTATTTAAACGAAAAATTAAAACAGACAGTAACGACGCTAATAAGCAGCCCAAGTCGTTTCTTTTTGCCACCTCTGACAATAAAAGAAGGTCACATTATCAAATCCAATCTTTTGATTTAAACCTTTGGCACTTAAACGAAGAAGAAACGAATATTGATGTTGGATTAAAAATAGAATTCAACAATATTGATGGTTTCATTAACGAAAGCAATTTAGAGCCATACGAAATAAAAATACTCACTCCATTCCCAATTTCAGGTGAAATAGATAACTTTTATCAGAAACTACTCCGCCCAAACATACTACAACTTCTTTTTAATGCCTCATATAAAGAGACAATTGATATAAGTAAAGAGGAGACGAATCCTAATTCGGATGCGAAGTTAATTAAATTCCTGAGTGACGAAGATGATTTTGTGCTAATTCCCTTTAGTATTGAAAAAGGCGTTAATGATAACCAACTATTGCTAAAATTCTCTGGCAGCAAATACATTGATGCCACTAAACTCAAAAGTCAATTACCGCAAAGCTCTGAACATACCAATAGCGTAAGTATTCAATTTGAGATTAATGAGGTAAATGGCAAGAAAGAATTAAGTATAGAGCAAGGACGTTTAGAGAATTTTAGAAACATAATTTATAAAAATTCGAAACCAAAAACTCAAAGCAAGTGCTCATTATATTTTAGGTTTAGCTTTATCACGTATAACGCAAAAAGCGATAATATAGAATCTGTGCCATTAAGTCTTTTCTCGCGACAAGTTTATTATGATATACGAGTAAATGAGAAGAGGCAAGACTATTCAACACTTTTAAGTTTTGATCCGGCAGATTTTTTGAAGGTGGGTCAGTTTAGAACCTTTATCATCCTTCCAAATAATTATCAGTTATCTACAGCTTCAACAAGTCGGTCAACAAGATATATTCGAATTTTAGAAAAATCTGAATGGCGAGAATATTTAGAATATTTAGGCAATGAGAAGAAAACCTTATTCGTTTATTATTGGAAGTATATTTTTGAAAACCCATTAAATTCTTCATATAGCATGATAGCTTCATACGTTGGCGAGCACAAAACAAAAATTAAAATTTCGCAAAGCTTAATGTTGACTCTACTTTATCTATTAGGCTTTTATTTGGCATATAATTTTATTGTTGTTCCTCTGAAAAACCAATTTTTTTTAGATGATGAACTCAGAAAAGGTTATTATGTTGAATTCACTTCTGCTTTAATTAATTCAGCGATTCCCTCGCTATTGGCATTGCTTGGGGGTAAATATTTAATTAAAAAAATAAACAAATGAAATCATTAAAAGAACTTCAAAACCATATAGCCGAATTCGATATAAAGAGAGAATGGGATGGATTTTATCCTTATGATATTCTTTTAAATATAAACGAAGAAGTAGGCGAGATGTGGCACAGAATGGCATGGGTTGATGAAGCAAAAAAAAGAGAACTTATTAAGAAGTATCACGGAAAATTTGAAAACGACGTTGCAGATATTATATACTTAGCTCTTAAGCTAGCCAATCAATTGGGTGTTGATGCTGAGAAGGGAATTTTAGATGTTTTTCAAGAATATGAAAAGCGTTTTCCAATAGCTGAAACAAAGGGAAAGACAGCAAATAAAGATTTTGGAATAGATAATAAAGACCCCGAATAAATTAGCCAACTCGTATGCACTCAATTTTAACCCTATAGCATTACACGAAATAATCTCTAAAAATTAATAAAAGGGTGTAAACTATCGCAATTTACACTGCATAGTTAACACGCTTTTGCTATGGTCAGATAGCAGTGCATAACGTCAACCCTGGGTTTTTAGATGTTGATAGTAAACTACAAATGCTTTTCGACCTCTGGCGCATCATAAATTTAGGTAGCTTCCAATTTAGGGATAACCTTAACTTTCACTTCTTCAAAAAAATCGTTTAGACTACAATTGTAGCTTAAAAAATTTCCTTGCCTAATCTCTTTTTCTTTAGAAAGAGGTTTACTGATAACAAGAAAGTTATCATAGTTTGAAGTGGAATTTATTCCCTTTTTGCCCAATATTCGACTTAATTTTTCCTTTGGCTTTGCAGAGGCGGTGGAATCATTTTGATCATAGATAGTAAGTATCCACGCATCAATTTCTTCTATTGCAACTGCATATAAAATTTGATCAGACATTTCCATCTTAAGCCAAGTGTTGATTTGCTTTACTACCAACTCCCGCAATTCTTCACAATAAGTAGCGGACTTTTTATCGGGTCTTTTAATCCCATACATTTCTGCTTCAGCTGTGTCAATGTGAATTACAACAAAATTCTGACCTTCGAATGCAAGAAATCCATCAATTAACTCACGCTTTTCGCATTCTTCTTTAACCACAGACCAAGTGCTAAATGCTTTGGCGCTTATAAGCGCCTTATCCGTTTCATCGTAATTGTAGATTGGTCTTATAGCCTCTATATTACTTCGATCAATGCCAGTTAGACCTGTAATTATATTTGTAATAACCGCCCTATCGGCATGTCCTTCAGAAATTACTCCAATTTTCATATCAGAAATTTTTGGGTACAGCTCCAAGCAATCCTTTTAACCACATTTCTGATAGTTTAAAATTTTTATCGCTTAAGTTCTCTTTAAATTTTATCCTTCTGGTTTTCGTTTTTCCATCACTATCTCTATAGACTTCAAATAATCTTTGTTCCTCATCTAATAAATTCAATCCATCTAAGATAGCTGGATTATGAGTTGTTATTAATACTTGTTTTTCTGTCTGTTTAGTAATTTTAACCAACTCCGATACCAATGTTTGACATAATCTAGGATTTAACGCTGTCTCTATGTTGTCAATTGCAAACAACTTTGGTGTCTTAGAACTTATAAAGAGAGCTAGATAGAACAGGACGTGTAATACTCCCTCATTTGAATTTTCTGCAGAAAAAGTATTATTATTCTTTTTCATAAATTTGTCCTTGAAATATAAAGTAGATATACTTCGTCCCGGCTTTAAGCCCATAACCTTAAACTTATCTTCCTTATCAGCGATTATCTCCCCTAGCCAGTCAAAGAAGACAAGGCACTTGTTAAGCTGAGTTCGTTCTGCGCTATTAAAGCTCGCGATTAACAGGTCAAGTCCTTCTCCATTAATTCCCAATGGGGTTTTCTTACTATCCGCGGGTGTTATCCCTCTTAATGATTTCGTACTTAAATCATAAATCGAATATTCTGATAAAAGGTCATCAAAATTTCGATCGCGTTTTAAACCTTTGGCCGCTATCAACTCGTTCGCTCTATTTAACAATTCATCTCCAGAAATCCCAGGATTCTTTTTAGTTATCAGATTGAAATAATCCAAAAGAACATCAGTATAGAGTTCTTCTTCAGCGAGATTAATCCATTTTGTATAGATGTCGTTAAGATTTGCAGGTGAGAGTGAGCATTTGTAATCCTCTTGACCAGTTTTGCTTTCTAAAGTAAGACTGATGTCAATACTACTTTTTTGACTACTATCTAAAAATGAACTTAAAATTAAATCAGGACGCGCTATGCGAACTCCACGACTATAAAGACCGTCAAAAGACAAATCATTTCCCCGCTCCGCACCAACTGTTGCAAGTGCCTCAAGTATGTTCGTTTTTCCACATCCATTCACACCAATGAAAACATTGAATCTTCCTAATTCAATTTTATCATTAACTATTGATTTATAGCTACTGATATCCATAGTTTTTATAAAAACAGATGGCTTAGAATCTCTTGGGATTTGACTCTTGTACTTTATGTAGTTTTCTAGTGCCAATTCCCAATCAGGAGTATTATATTTTTTTATTGTATTCAGGGCCAAAAAAGAAATTGCGTAATGTGTGTTTGGGCTTGTTGGTGCCAAGTCAGGATTGTCCGGATTCTTATCTATAAGACCATACTCCACAAAAGGATTTAAAGCTTCTTTTCGAAAAGATTCTCTTGAACCTGACTTATATTCAATGTTGTAGTAGCTGCTAACAAATTCCATTATATCCGTAGAAAGAATCATGCTCTTTCTTTCTGCATTCTTCCATTCGTCATTTGGTTTTATGTTGCAAAGCGCTAGCAGCGTTAATGCCGATATCTGATTCTGCTGACCCTGTGGCAATTCAAATCCCTTTAAGATTTCCTGCGCTTCAATTATTTTATTTTCCATATTCTATAGATAAATCAATTGATAAATTAAATATTTCTGATACCAAAGCATCAATATTATATAACCTTTTCGCTTTGATAGCCTTGTTCATTTTCTTACCCAATGTTTCGATTAGATGAAAATCTGGCAAAGGGAATTCCCTCAATTCGGTTGCACTTACGTTAATGTTTCCATTAAACGTTCTAAAATACAAATCGAATAGACGACTATTTAAAATAGCCGCTAGACCAATAGTTTGTTCAACCGTCAATTCATGCTTCTTATGGTAGATATAATTTAGGTGGTTTTCTATACCGATCATTTCAATATCTGAGTTGTTACGGCTAAAATATGGTGCGGCTACTAATCGCCTATCATCATCCTTTGTACTAAACCTTCTAACCAACACATAGTTCCTATTTTTGACCAGCCTAGAAAGGGATTTTTTTTCATAAGTAATATACTGTCCCTTGGGTTTCCCCTTATAACCACTATTTCTTGGCCATATAACATTCATCGATTCAACGTTGTGGAGCCATATAAGAGGGACGGTAGTTTTGGTTGGTTTAGATTTGATCATAGAAATACTTCTAAAATCAACGACTGGTCCTGTAGATATTTCTAAATTGTATAATTTCAAAGAACCGGTCCAAGTTCTAAAAATTTCAATAATTTTCTCATCTGTGTCTGAAGTAGGCAGGTGCAGTATTTTCTGGTAAGAATCTAAATTTATTAAATTATGATATTTATATTTTTTTATCCGTCTCTTATCAATGTCGCTTATCCCAGAAGAAGCTGATATTGTTAAATCCTTTCCAGTACATGTGTTATTAGATTCAGTTCTATTCCTTTTGTTGGCTTTAATGATAATGTTCTCTTGAAGTACTTTATCCTTTTTAAAGGCTGACTTCCTAGAATTAAAAAGGTGTATTTCCTGCAAATCTACAACTGAAAAGAATATTTCTCGAAACAATCTAAAATAACTCCCGGAACAGAAACTTCTAGGAGTTATGAAGATCAAATGTCCATCTTCCTTTAAGAGTTTAGCAGCAATTAAAAGAAAAATAGTGTAAATATTAGTTTGACCATGGATGACTGATTTTGCCGCTACAGCCCTCTCGTCATCACTCGGTAATTTAAAATAGGGTGGATTTGAAATTACGATATCATAAGCTTCATATGAGTTTTTTACATTGTTTAAAACTATAGAGTTGTGTAAGATGAAATCATTCTTGCACAAAAATATTGTAAAATCAATAGTTCTTTCATTTAGCCAAATTCTCAAATATTCAAAACAGTTTTCAGCAAATGGAAGAATATTAACATCTGTTTCAAATACGACCAATTCAATTCTTTTTATTTTTTTCTTGCTTATGACCAGTTGTTCAATAAGGGTAATGGACAATATTCCTAAACCGCATCCAGGATCCAAAATTCGAAGGTTCTCCTTTTCTACTTTGCCAATAGAAGCCATGAAAAGGGCAATTTCAAGCGGAGTAAAAAATTGACCATTATCCTTTTTATGTGCATTGGTAACAGTTGAAGCATAATAAATCCCCACCCTTTCCGCGTACGCAGATGGGGTTTCCTTACCTAATGGTATAATGCGAAAATCATACACGCCTTTTTTCATCTTCTACCTTAATAGGTGTCGCTTTCATATGAAATTTATTGAATTTTAATCCTTCGTAGATATTAACAATTCTCTAATATCTACATTTAAAGCAATAGCTATTTCTCGCAGCAACTTTAAAGTTGGCTGACTATCATTATTGCATATTCGTGTAATAGTGTTAGGCGTCCTTTTCACCTTTTTTGCTAAATCCTTCTGCGCAATATCCTTTTCAACTAAGACACTCTTAATTCGATTGATTTTGATTTTACCCGCCATTGATTCAGATTTTATGTGAAAGTATCCAAAATTTAGCTGAAAATAACCCTTAAAAGGTGGTTAATCAACTATTAATCATACATTTGGGCAATTGTAATAATTCATATTATGAATTAAAATAACTATAAAATTAGTATAAATAAACATAAAATGAATGTTTGAGGTGTAAATAACTTTTTACCATGAGCAAATATTAAATTATGATAAAACTCATTATCTCGTTATTAAAGGACGATCTTATTAATTCAAAGCTAGTAAATGGCCTGAGCGATATAGGTATAAATGCTGATGAATATTTATTGCATCTTAGTGACACGATTTTTAACCCCATGGCAATAACAGACAAACGTTCAAATGAGTTTATCTTTAAAAGCTACCTTGACATTGTGAAAAGGGCAAAGTATATAGATATTGCCAATGGACATGACAACCTTGTCAAAGAATTATATTTCTACTTGCTCCATGAAAAATCTAAACTAAATTGAAAATTCTAACTACCACAATAGTAATCAGACAGAGACTTCGAGCAAAAAAAAAGAAGACAAAACCGCCCTACCTGTAACAGCGATAGCTGTTTCACAACTCCATAAACTTCAACGAACACCGCATCCATAATCAAACTCTAAGTTTTCGATTTCTATTTTAAGAGCATTATATATATTCTTGTAATGCCGAAACCGGTGTGCTATATCGCCCAAAGAAGAAAACAAGCCCATTTTTACTTGTTTCACCTGCAAAACAGGCATCTGACTCGCTCCGATTTTCCTTTTGGCCGACATGTGGTGCTTGAACTTATTCAGGTTAAACAATAAGGCAACATCGCATAGCACATTAAAATCTGCAGGGTAAAATTTCCCCAATACTTGCATCTCACTCCGATTTTGTAGTTTAGCTAACAAATCCCAAGAACCGATTTTAATTGATTTGGGCGCCTTACAAAGTGCCTTTATCTCAATCACCCAAAAAGCATCATTCATGATCCCAAATATGGTAAGGAGCGTTTTGTATATATTGGCCTTTATCCTGTTTTACACCTCCCTACAAGCTCAAACTATTCCCATCGATAACAAGATCGAGGTTTTCAGAGATAGCATCCAATATTACCTCCAAAAGGAAGCACCAAAGGATAGTAGTTATTTGGTAGCATTCTCGATTGGCAAATATTATTATTTGCTGGCAGAACAATATGCACTCAATTACACGCAATTAGACACAGCGTCAGGTAAAATTTCGCCCTTAGTGTATTATGATTCGGCAATGCAGTATTTAAAACTCAGTACGAAAAAAAATAAATCCTTTGCTCCGGCTTATTATTACCTGGGAGTTATGTTAAGTCAGTCCAACGACGACTACAAAAACGTAAGTAAGTATTTTTACAGCGCAATCAAATTGGATCCCGACAATTTCGAGTATTGGCTGACAAGCGCCAACTATACAAGTTTCTTTAAACAGGAAGCCGCTATCAGTCAATACACAAAAGCAATTGAGCTCAACCCGTCCGACTATAGAGCCTATATGGGTAGAGCCGCCGCCAGGTCGCATCCCACGCAATTTGCTGGTGATCCGCAAATAAGACTCATTGAAGAGGATTTTGCCAAGGCACTTTCATTAGACTGCGATTCAGCAGAGGTGCTACTGAAAAGAGGTTGGTCCCGACTTCATAATGCCAGAAACTATGATGACGCCATTCTCGACTATACGGTTGTTATAAAATTAGCCCCGGATAGAATTGAAGCCTACTACTTTCGTGCTCAGTCATTTTACCTCAATGGTCAATTAACTGAAGCTTGTGCGGATTACACCAGATGGAAAGAACTTGGCGGCACCGGATGGATATATTATATCAAAGAAGCATGCGGCATAAGTTATGAAGATTGGTATAAAAAATAAACAATCCTACCCGTCACACAACACCCCAATAAGGGTTCGATACAAATAATGACATTAGCCGTTTCAACAAAAACTGGATATTGCCATAATATCATGCTCAATGCCTATCTTCACTTAAATTAGAGCTGAGCGCAATTCGCAAAAAAAAACCTTTTAATAAAAATCCAATCAACTTAAATGGGCTCCATCGCACAACCCTTCGCCGTCAACATCACTCAAGTCCGCCAAGCTTTCGGTTCTAAAGACTTGGCGCTTTTGGAAAAAGTTAAACAGTCAAACCTTTACGAAAATTATGCTGAAGGGGCAGAGGACTGTGATTTTGATGCGGTTTTGGAAGATATTATTGTTCGGTATATCAAGCCGGAAGACAGACAGAAAACCGGTGGGTTGCTGGGATTGTTTAAATCGAATCCCGGCTCCGGGCTTAATCCTAAGTTGGCGCATCACTATGGTTATGCCCTGATTGTTATTTGCGATACGTTAGGTACCTTCCTGTCGAAAGGTGGCGATATTTTCTATTCGGGTGATGTGTGGAAGGAGGCAAATAAGTGGTTAAAAAGCAAGGGTATTACCATCGACCTCGACCGCATGTGGCAAACGGAAAAATTGTTCGACATCCCAAAAATTGCCGACTTCCCTGTAATTAGTCACTATGCGAATCAGGAAGTAAGCTACCTACTCCAGGCATTAAATAAGCATGATTTGAACGACATCACCACCAACAACGATAATGTGCAACCGGAGGAGTTGCAAGAGTTACTCCTCACGTTCAGAAATGGTCTGCAAATTTGTAGCGATAAACAGGTTGAGTGGGTTTCGTTTTTGCATTGAAAGCATTGCAGTAATTCAAAAAATAGAAAGGGGCTGTTTTAGCATTTTCTGGAGCGCAGCAGAGAAAAAGTTCTACTATAGAGGAGAATAAAAGGAATAAGGATTTTTGTTTTGAATGGGCGGGTAGTGAGTAGTGGGTAGTGAGTAGTGAGACAAATGCAATAAGGCCTGCGGCCTTTCAATGCAGCTTTTTCTTATGATAATATTGACCGAAAGTATAATCTCATGCTCCACCAAAATCCCTGCATTGTCCCACTACTCACTACCTTTTAATAGAGGAATAAGGAATGAGGAATAAGGAATAATGCCTAATTACATTCCGCTCTTGCGTATCAGCCAGATTGCTCCACCACACACACCCTCGACGAAGTCGATTTGCATTCGTCTGACTACTCACTTCATAGCAGGCACTACTCACTACTTTTTAATAGAGGAATAAGGAATGAAGAATAAGAAATGCAGAGTCAGTGGGTGAGTGGGTCAGTGGGTGAGTAGTCAGTGGGTGAGTGGTGAATGGTGAGTGGTAAGTGGAAAAAATGGAATGAGGCCTTCGGCCTTAGTATACAGTCGTTTCTTTCGAAAATTAATAACCAAGCGTAAAATATTGTGCTCCAACTAAATCCCTGCATTGTCTCACTACTCACTACCCACTACTCACTACCTTTTAATAGAATGAGAAATGAGGGGGTGAGTGGGTCAGTGGGTGAGTGGGTCAGTGGGTGAGTTTGGCGCGGAATTTACATTTACCCTACCGCAAAAAACATCAAATTGACCATTGCGTGTATCTCCGCTCCTAAGCCAACCAACTTTCGTATCATAATCGTCTCTAGTCGTATCATTTCGTATCATAGTTACGGTTTTCATTATCAAAAACGTCAACCTGCATGTCATAGCATGGCAATAGGTTCATCATAATGTATAAGGCTAATCTGCATTTGGAATGGAAAATTGAAAAGACCTGAGTTACCCGGACAGGTGAAACTTTCCAGGAAGAGCGTGGCGCCCGAAGGGCTACATGACAGAAGCCAGTAGTTGCACAATGACCATGATGCAAACCATTACCGCTATCTGTATAGAAAATCTTGAATGCCTACATCATAAAACAGAAATCCCTTTTGAAGTTTTCTACGTAAGAAGCTCAGAAACCCTGATACTATGGAAAGAATATTGGATGGAAGATGAATAATCACGCACCGGGTTTGCATAAGCAAACCGATAAATAGTGACTGTACGATTACATGCCTACCAGAATCCCTCAAATAATTATCCCGCATATCCGTTATTGTGCAGTCGGGTGCGCATACATTCAAGCGTCCAGATATCACAAAACCAACAAACACCAACAAGTGAAACACCTATACTATTGCTGCATTGGGCTTCTGTTGGGGGTTACCGGTTGTCAGGGACAGTCGGCATCATTACCTACATCAGAAACAAATGACAGTACCACCATTCAAGCTGCAGTGCCAGCGCCGTTAGTGTATGACACTAGCTCAAAAGTCATTCATATCTTTGTCGCCCTATGCGATAATACATATCAGGGCATTGTTCCGGTGCCTGCAAAAATTGGAAATGGTCAGGACCCAAACAACAATTTATACTGGGGATGTGGATATGGTATTCGCACCTATTTTAAAAAGAGCGCAGAGTGGAAATTATTATCTACCCATAAAATAGATTCAACCATTTTAGAACGCGTGGTATTTAAGCACACACAAAAAAATATCTACCTCATTGCAGATGCCTGGAATGGAAAATATATAGAAGCATGCACAGATGCTTTTTTATCCGGGAGTTGCGGAAAGATGAAAGATACAGTCCACGTCGGACAAACCATTATTGGCGCTGCCGGAAATGCACAGATGCTGGCGTATATTGGTCATGATGGATTAATGGATTTTCAACTGCCGGATACGTATCGGAATACGGATAGTATTACTCGGGATATTATTATTTTGGCCTGCTACAGTAAAAGTTATTTCTCTCCTTTATTACAAGATGCAGGTGTGCGACCCTTGGTGTGGACCACCGGTCTCATGGCACCGGAAGCCTACACTGTGCACGATGCGATTTCGGGATATGTAAAAAATGAATCCGTAGAAAGCATCCGCAGCAAAGCAGCTTTAGCCTATTCCCAATATCAAAAATGCAGTGAAAAGGCTGCACGTAATTTGCTGGTGAGTGGTTTTTAGAACGGATATAGTTAAACTTTTGTCTAAGCGCGGTTCATGCACGTAATTTGTGGTTGAAAAGAAGTCAACACAACATGTCCGAAAAAAAGAATCAGGCCACCCCATTTGCACAAACGTATTTCCACGGTACAAAAGCGGATTTAAAACCGGGTGATATTATTGCACCCGGATATCAATCCAATTATGGCGAGCGAAAGGAGGCGCGCTATATTTTTCTGACTGCTACATTAGATGCCGCGATCTGGGGCGCAGAGTTAGCGCAGGGCGATGGACCCGAACGCATTTATCTGGTGGAGCCCACAGGTGCTATTGAAAATGATCCGGATTTAACGGATAAAAAATTTCCGGGCAACCCCACACAATCATTTCGCTCAACGGAGCCATTCAGGGTTGTGGGTGAAGTAATGAATTGGCAAAGCCACCCTGCTGAGCAGGTGCAAACCATGAAAGCGCATCTTGAAACTTTGAAACAACAAGGTATTCAATCACTGAATGATGCAGAGTAATTCGGTTAACGAAATTTTAAAACTGACAAAATATCAATTATTAAATACATATTATTATTGAATCGAGTATGCTCAATCAAATACATCCTAAACTACCCATGCGCAATGTCGCAAAAACCAAAGACTATTATGTTAACCAATTAGGGTTCACTGAGATTGCTGATTATGGAAATTATTTAATTGTAAAAAAAGATGATGTTGAGATGCATTTTTTTGAACATACAACTCTTATTCCAACAGAAAATTATGGTCAGGTTTATTTTAGAACGGATGCAATTGATGTTTTGTATCAACAGTGGGTAAATTCAGGTGTTACTATTCATCCGGGCGGCTCACTCGAAACCAAGTCATGGGGACAAAAAGAATTCTCCCTCCTCGACCCGGATCACAACTTACTTACATTTGGGCAAGGGGCGTGAGTTTTTAATCGGTTTTTTCGAGGCCACGCCGAAATGCACGGAGGATGGGAAGACGGGAAGACTGGAAGTTGGCGCTAACTTATAACTCGCATTTCTTACCGCCTTCCAGTCTTCCCGGCAAAAAAAATATTTATGTTACCAAAAAAGCCCATTCAACAACCCCAAATCAACTCTGCGCCTCTGCGTCTCTGCGAGAAATAGAATTTTTTCACAACTCATGCAATTGTGCACCCAGGTCAAACCAAGAGGCGCGCAGGCTGGAAGACCGGGAGAGAGTGAATTGGGGTGGTGAATTTTGATTAATTTTGTATAAAATCAATTTTATGAAATCCGTTTATACATTAGCCGCCCTGTTTATCGGTCTTGTGTTTACCGCATTTGCGCCAGGCGATAATTGTGAATCTTTTTTTGCCAACAAGGTGGGCACTACCTGGGAACAAACACATTATGATGCGAAAGACAAGGTGACCGGCAAAACCAAAGGCCTTGTTAAATCTTATGATGCTATTGATAATGGATTTTCAGCAACCATGGAAATTGAAACACTGGATGATAAAGATAAATCGCTCTCCAAAGGTGATATCATCATGAAATGTCAGGGAGATCAGTTTTATATGGATATGGGCAACATGTTTCCTTCAGAAATGGGCGAAATTGAAGGTGCTGAAATTATTATCGATAATGAGTTTTCTACCTTCCCTTCCAATCCTGTTGCCGGACAAACCCTTCCGGATGAAACCAGCACCATGACGGTTAAACTCAATGGCATGAATCTGATGACCATGACAATCAAAACCACAAACCGTAAAATTGAAGGTTATGAAAATGTTACCACACCTGCCGGAACATTTAATTGCATAAAATACACATCCAATTCTGAAGTAAAATCCATCATGACCATCAAAGGTCGCTCTGTAATGTATTTTGCTAAAAATGTGGGCGTTGTAAAAGTGGAAAGCTATAATGAAAAAGACAAGCTGGAAGGCACACAAATCCTGACAAAATTTACTGAATAGCAATAGCCTTTTTTTGATATCGGTATTACACCTGTTCCAGGGCTCTGCCGATATCAAAAATCAAATCTTCATAATATTCAACCCCAACACTCAGGCGAATCAGTTTTTCTGAAATGCCTAGTTTCTGTTTGTCTTCAGGCGATACATCCGCGTGCGTCATGGTAGCAGGATGTTCGGCCAGTGATTCGGTTGAGCCAAGCGATACAGCCAGCTTGATCAGTTTGAGGTTGTTCAAAAAAGTAAAGGCTTCTTTTTCTCCCCCCACAATATCAAAACTCACCATCGCACCCGGTGATAAATATTGGTTGCGATAAATCTGATATTCAGCTGTGCCTTCCGGAATTAATCCGAGGTAATATACTTTTTCAACCTTTGGATGCTCATTTAAATATTCAACCACTTTCATGGCGTTTTGTGCCTGCAGTTCCATACGTGGCTTCAGGGTTTCTAAACTGCGCATCAACAACCAACCGGTGTTCGGACTCATCATATTACCCATAAACGTGCGCATGGTTTTAATGCGTTGCATAATGCGACTATTACCTAAAACAGCTCCAGCAATCACATCACTGTGACCACCAATATATTTTGTGGCTGAATACATCACAATATCAGCTCCGTGTTTCAGGGGGTGACTCCACAATGGTCCCATATAGGTATTATCAACCGCCAGATAAACCGGTTTCTCGTCGCTGTGATAGCTGCGCGCAATACGGGCACACATTTCCATATCAATAAGTGCATTCGTTGGATTGGCAGGTGACTCCACATAAACCAATCCCAATTTATCTACACCTTTATTTTTTATAATCTGATGAATCTCTTCTTCGGAACTGTTAGCATCAAAACTCGCATGTTCAATTCCCCATTTAGGTAATACGTGTTTAATAAAGTGATCTGTTCCGCCATACACAGGTGCGCTGAATAAAACGAATTGTCCGGGTTGTAAAAATTCCAACAACACCGTGCTGATGGCACTCATACCACTGCTAAACACCGCACATGCCTCGGCGCCATCCCAAAGGGTCAGGCGATTTTCCAAAATTTCTAAATCGGGATTGTTTAATCGCGAATAAATAAGTCCCTGTTCTTCTCCCGGATTTGCCGCACTCAATCCATAGGCCACCTCAAAAAATCGCTTGCCGGCTTCTGCATTTTTAAATACAAATGTGGAAGTTTGAAAAATCGGACATTTTACAGCGCCTTCGCTTAACTCAGGCTTGTAGCCATAACTCATCATTAAACTCTCCGGACGAAAAGTATGTTGTTCCATATGCAAACGTATTTGTGTTGTAAAATTAGCATTATTCGCTACCGGACATAGTGATGAATGTCACTCTGAACTAGATGGAAAATTTATTTGCAGGTTTTTTGACAACAAGCTCCATTATTTGGAGCGTCGTGTATAAACAGCTGTAAATTTTTGAGGTTTTAGCACTAAGTGTTGAAGAAAAGAATTTTGCTAACATATTTTTATATTCAGATCATGCAGGACAAGCAAAATCAGATGTAATGTAAGTGTCGGGCAAATATTTTGTGTTAAATCATTGCTTCAGAGCTGTATTTTGAAATACATTTGTAGTTCAGCCAAAGCACATGAGCAACGAACGCGTGTTTAATTATACATTTTCTTCCATCTACAACCTCTATCTGACCAAGGTTACCAAAAAAGCCAGAACAGAAGAAGAATTAATTACGGTTATCTGCTGGCTCACCGGTTATTCGCATGCGGGTTTGAACAAACAAATAGAGGCCAAGGTCAGTCTGGCTGAGTTTTTTAACCAGGCTCCGGGCTTACATCCAAACACATCCATGATTACCGGACTTATTTGTGGCTACCGCGTAGAAGACATTGAAGACCCCATGATGCAGAAAATCCGATATATGGATAAGCTGGTGGATGAGTTGGCCAAAGGGAAGAAATTGGAGAAGATTTTGCGTGCGTAAACGGGCATTCGATTGACAAATTGAGAATAGGCTATACTTACACATTTTCAATAGGCATCGCTTTTTGACAGGATGCCTTGTCAGATTTTACACTTCAGCAAATTGTAATCCATTGATTTTTAAGGCATTGGATTTAATTGTGTGGACGCATTCGCTAAAATTGTGACACACCTTAAACCTATCCTTTGACAAAAACAGCGATTACAAGGTTGTGTGTTCAATTAGAATGCTTAATTTCAGAACATACTTGGTAAATCCTTAATTCTTTCTACCTAAGTTGGCCTTCCCCACGCAAAGCACCATGTAGAATTTACATGGGATTGCTATTTATTGAACTGTATTTCCGGAAAACACAATTTTTTCACTTTTTTAATTTTCCATTATGAAAAACAAAATTGCTTTTATTGTAATGAGTGTGTTTGTGGTATCACTGCATGCTCAACCAACGCTAGCTGATTACTGCACGTATTATGGATCAGCGAAGTATCCGGATTATAGCGTGGAGAAATGTAATCCCATAATAGATATGGGAGATGTTGATTTGTGTGGTGAATCAGGATATAGTCCGAGCGATTTTACTGATTATTTTGGTCGCAACGGAGGATTATATCCCGATTATGATAATTTCCCACCGGCCACTTATGCGGCAGCATTTCCTGATTTAAATAGTGAATTTCCAATTGTTATGGTTGGTGTTGGACCTTCCATTCCGGAAAGCATCATTGAAAGACTTCAATCGATGATGCCTGCTTGTCAGCTCGATAGTGTTGTGCTTATAAATGCCGGATTACCCGGAATGGATTTCTATGATGCGAATATTGGGTTTGTAAAGATTACTACTGATATTCTTCCAATTGACGAATCAGATGATTCTTATTGGGCAATGGTAGATCCGCCTTATGAAAGTGACTTTGATGATGGTGATATGGATGATGCCGGCAGGCCAAATATTGTAACAAATGCCCATATTCCTTATTGGGATTGTGTTGAGTTTCTGATTTATAAAGCCGGATATACTCCTGAGGATGTTGATGTGCTGTGGGCAATGCAGGGTTTAATTGGTAAAAACAGTAATACCGGGTACCAATATTATAATGATGATGAAGAAGAATGGCAGAATTTTTTTGTGCAGGATGTTGGAATTGTAGTTGATGGTAGCGGTCATAAGGACTTTGATGTAGATGTTTATAATAGTGAGTACTTTGAAGATTACATATATGTATTCAATCAAGCCTATCGTGATTTTTTAGATGGTAGTCGAGCTGATGGTGAAATGTCCGAACTAAAAGCTGTTTATTTATCAGATGTGCCTTATTCAGGTTACGCCATAGATAATGGGAAGCATGAATTATTGCCACCATATGATTATTGGAATGGTTGGGGTGTTAAGCAAGTTGTTGAAGATTATATTAATGGCGATTTTTGGTCAGACACCGGTGATCCATACATTACCTGGGGGCCATATTTTTGGAGACGTTCATATAAAGAATCTTATTTCGATGGATATCAAACAGATTTTAGTTATGTATGTGAAGACTTTTTTGAAGATGAAGGGTTTCATTTAAGTAATTCCGGAAAAAACAAGACAGCTGCTTTTGCTAAGTATTATTTCAGACAGACGAATTGGTATTATCCTGACGATTGCCCGGCTTTGGTTATAGACTGTCCTGAACGACTTGGCCAGAGTGCATCCAACCTGAATGTCCTCTGCACCCAATCCGGAGATGCCCTTGAAATTTTTGTATTAAATGGCTCATCTACTGATACTTATCAGTTTGCCCTGTATAATCTGATGGGTCAACAGGTGTTTGAACAGCATGGTGGCACAGAAGCAGTTGTTTCTGGCTTACCTGCAGGCCAGTATTTTTATGCGGTTACGAATAATTATCATGCACAACTGGCAACGGGCGCAGCCGTGTATGTAAAATAGCGCTTGTTTAATAGGCCAACTTATTTAGTAGTTGATATAAGGAGGGGATTACATTTGGTAGTCCCTTCTTTTTTATGACACTTTGCTTTATTTCGGCATGACCTGCTCTATCATCCCCATCAACCAATTCTTATTCGCAATTAACTCATGTGCCTGAACGGTAGTGTGGAGTTGATCAAATTGCTTTTGCCATTTTTGTGCGTCAACGGCTCCTTTGTCCAGACGTAATTTGTATAGTTTCAACGTAAACCAAAACAGGTTTTTATATAACATCTGCTGACTCCGGCTTAACACTCTATCGCGCAGCAAATAAATTTTTACTGTGTCGCGCAGAGATATTAATGCTTCGTACTCATTGTGCTCATAGTAAATTTTAAGCAGCATGGTTTTGGCATCCAGATAATAATTCGGATCGGAAAAATGGACTTTGTTTAATAAACGCATCGTGCGACTATAATCATGCTGTTCATAATACAACACGGCTAAATTGTACTGATAAGCATTTTCACGTTCGTCGGGCGATAATTGTGTATGATATTGTTCGATAAAGGTTTCTGTCCACGAAAATTCGCGCATGCGCACACCGGCGGTTACAATGTTTTTAAATGTCCACTGTGAAATAAATTGCCCTTCATGCAAAATATGTAAAGGCAACACGAATTGCGCAATTTCGAGCCACACCGATAAATATTCGTTGCGACCCTGGTTAATACGGCGCACACAATAATTCTGCACGTATGCAATAATATCTCTGGCCTCCTGCTCCGGAAATTCCCGGATATGCAACAACAATTTTTCCTTAAACCCTATGAACCAGGTATCATCATCCTGATTTAACAACCACTGCAAAATTGGATAATAAATACTGATGGTTGGATAGTGCGCATACGCACCTATGCGTGAACGCAGATACTGGTCGAATGCTTCAAATTGCACCGTATCATAAGCAAGCGATAATATATTTGAACGGCTCACTAATTCGCACCAGATGCGCAGTTGATTACTCAGGAAATATAATTCTAACGCTTGTTGACCTTGTATTAAATACCGATTATCTCCTTTACGTGAACGCAGAAAAAAATGCTGATCCGCTAATTGATTAAACCGGTATTGCGCAAAGGCATCGGTTAATCCGGCCTGTTCGGTTTTCCGGATTACCTTATCTGCCTGATTTAACATCGACGAAGAAATCAGTTGTTCAATCAACAACACATCTTTCCATTCGCGTTGTTGTGCAAATTGTTGCCATGCTAAAAAATCTTCCATCAACTGGTATAAATCGCTTACCAGATTGTTGAGTTGTAGCTCATCAAATGATTGTCCCGCTTCTGTATACACAAATTGATAGGCGGCGTTTTTATCCCAATCATAATCAACCCATTCAGCATACAAGGATTCTATATAGCCAATCAGGCGAATGAGCTTTTCCCGTCGGTTGTGAAAAGGACTCCGCACAAAATCGCCAAACCTTTCCCGGTCTTTCGGCTCCAGGGCCTGATAAATTTGCATCAGTTTGGGTTGTGCCATGTCTATAAAGTGACTTACAATTATAATCTAAACTATTGATAATCAGTCAAATAGTATACAATACTACCTATATTTCGATTATAAATATAGTGAAAAAGTAGTTGTCGGATGGTTCGGGTTACTGCATTTTTGCATCAGTTACATCCAAAAAGCTTAAATTTATAGTTATGAAAAACATCCTCACTGGTATTTGCATCCTTTGTGCAGTCGGCCTTTCAGCCCAGACACCCTGGAGTTATGTGCAGCAGGGAACGCCCGATTGGCCGGGTGCCGCAACAAAAGACCTGGTTGTTTCAGGCGATGATATCTATGCCTACGGCGATATTGGTTTAATCGATATAGAACAAGGCGCCCGCATCCTCACCCACCTGTTGCCTGATGGTACGGTGGATTGGACATTTCAATACGACAAGGCAGATGTGCTGGAAATAGCCCAACGCATTACTGTGCATCCCGATTATGGATTACTTACATCCAGCATTTTAGTGCCGGGTTATCGTCCGTATTTTGCCTGTGTAGGCTGGGATGGTACAGAAATCTGGAACTCGGCCTCCTGGAGTGATGCCTTACCTGAAAATTCCGCATCTCAAACGTATGCGTTTGCATTAGCCTCCGGTGATGTTTCATGTGTGGTAGCAGATGATGATGCCCGCACCGTCACCCGGTATTTGGTTGATGGAGCAACAGGCGATTTAATGTCTACTTCAGTAGAGGTACTAGATGATATATTGTGGGCATATGATCCGGCTGATATTATTTCCGGAACATCAATTGATTTTACACATAATGGCGATGGTGAATGTTTTATGATTACCTCATTCAACATTGCTGGTACTGATACAACAGATTTTATTTTCAGGTTCGGAGAAGATTTTGATTATGCCTACTATTTTGGGCTTGCTAATATGTATCCTAACCTTAGCCCGAATAGTATCATCATTAATCAGGCGGGTCACTTTATCATAACGGGAACAATTACGGAAGGCGCATTTTTTGAAACCTATTCTCCAGTGGTGATTAAGATTAATGCTATATGGTTTTATGATACAACCGTTGAGTTTGTTCATCCACTTACACATGCAACAGCCGGTTCCATAACACAAACTCCGGATGGTAATTATAAATGGATATGGTATAATTTTTCCGGCGGATTTTATGATCCTGCAGTGGGTGATTACATGACTGTAAACACCATGGATAATTCATTTACCATTACGGATGAGCAGATTATACAATACGCACCATATGATGTCATTGAATGTATTGTATCCGCACCGTCAGCTCCGGCGGTGGATGATGCCTATATTATGGGCGGTATGTCTTGGGACATTGGAGTGCCGGCGTATGCAACTGTGATTAGTTCAGGTGCTGCAGATGCGCTTCCGGAATGTATATTTAATTGTGTATGGCCGGGCGATGCCGATAATTCGGGTTTGGTGGATATGGATGATTTATTATCTATCGGCTTAGGTTATGGCACAAGCGGACCGGCACGCGATGCTGTAGATATTTTTTGGGAAGCACATCAGGCCGATGCTTGGGCAACTGCATTACCTGCCGGCATAAATCATAAATACACCGATTGCAATGGCGACGGTATGATAGATGCGACTGATGAAGAAGCGGTTGATGCAAATTATTCGTTCGAACATCCACTCTATAATTTACGCACAACAGAAGGCGAGGTGCCATTATATTATAGTATGGATGCACCAATTTCCATTGGCGAAAATAGTGTGCCTATTTATTTAGGTGATGCTGCTAATATGGTGGATGCTATTTATGGTATCCGGTTTACGGCAACAGCAAGTGGTGAAGTGATTGAACCGGCATCTGTGTATGTCACATTTGAAGATTCATGGTTTGGCGATGCAGGTGATATGCTGCAATTATCAAAATCAAAAACAGCTGCTGCAGATGCGGGGTTAGTAAAAACAGATCATACAAATTCAGATGGTTACGGACAAATTGGTACACTGCATTTTGTTGTTATCGATAATATCGCTGGAAAAGTGACTGCTGATGAAATTACACTCGGATTTGAATCTGCGCGCGCGATTGATGTAACCGGTACCGAATTATCGCTTGAAGCAATAGAATCAGTTGTGGATATTACCTTAAATGCGGATGCACAGTCATCCCCACAATTCGTGATTTACCCGAATCCGGTTTCTGAACAGGTGCTATTTGTAACCACACCTTTACAGGCAGCCACTGTTACATTAGTAGATATTACAGGCAAAACCGTTTTGGAAGCACAGGTATCCGGACAGCGCATTAACCTCCCCGAACTGCCGGCTGGTCAATATATTTTACGCATCGTGCAGGATGGATTATCCCATAACCAATCTATCTGCCTGCAATAAAAACCTGTTGCGTTTTGGAGACAATGCAGGTGCCCGTATCTTTTTAGATACGGGCTTTTTTATGTCGGCACTAAAAAAAACACCGTAAAATGTTGAAAATCAACGTTTTATCAAATTGCCCTTGGTAGACACCCTGGCTATAATGCCATTTTTTTGTTCTTTTTTTATGGCTTAAGGGTATAGATATTTGTATCTGTAAAATTGTCTCCAAAACTTCGTAAATTGCCGATTATGCAACTTAAGTCTACTCTCTTAACCGGTCTGCTTGCCATAAGCACTGCCGTAACTGTTCAGGCTCAATCATGGGGCTACACCAATCTTGGCTACTTCTGTATGGATATTGCCCTCGCTGACGATGGCTCTACCTGGGTAGTTGGCTATGGTGGTGACGATCCGGATTGGATGGATGTTTCCCCAAATTATGTAGCTAAAATAGATGCCGACGGCAATAAGTTGTTTGGCTTAACACCGGATGTAGGTATGCCTTATGCCTACGGATATTCAGTTATGCCTGGAACAGATGGTGGTGCAACTGTATATGGTACCAGTGATATGGGCCTTCCTTTTACCTATAAACTGGATGCCGACGGCACAGTAGAATGGGTAAGTGATGAATATGGTAGTGAAGGATATTTTTATGGTGGATCTGCCGTATGTCTGAACGATGGCAGAATCATCATAGCCGGACTTACAAATTTCGAACATACTTTATATGAAGTTGCCGCTGATGGCGCTTTATTAAATACATATACCATTGCGCCTGATACCGGATTGGCTTGGGGATGGTCTTATTTTGAATATAAAGAATGTGGTTTGCTGGCTACTGCCGATGGTGGATTTGCCTATGCAACCGGAAATGCCGGAAATAAAATTGTGTATAAATACGATAGCGATATTGATATAGAATGGTCAGGCTATTACCCATGGGATAATGCCTGGGAATATGGTTTTGAAAATGGAATCAAGCCGCTTTCAACAGGAGGTTATTTATTGGCCGGTTCAGGAGCAGATGCACTTGGAAATTATAACGGTACACTGCGTCGCATTGATGCCGACGGTAACCTCTTATGGGTGAATAACTATTTCCATGGTGCCTATGGTGAAGAAGGTGCATGGGCAACTGAATTAGGTGATGGTAATTATGTTATATGGACACAAAACTCCGGCGATCAAAGTACGCATGGTTGGATTGTTGATCCGGCAACAGGTGTTGAAACCGGTGAATTATTTATCCCGGTGATGAGCGCCGAAGGTTATTATGCAGGAACAGGTATTGAAGTGCACGACGTAGAAGCATCTGCTGACGGTGGTTATACGATTGCCGGTCGTATGTATCTGGAAAATGTTGACCAGCGCGTTGTTGTTTTAAAATCAAATGCCGACGGTACTTTCCCTGATTGTATTTTCGATTGCGTATGGCCGGGTGATGCCAATAACGATGGTTATGCTACCGGCGATGATTTATTCGAAATCGGTATCAATTATGGCGCAACAGGTAACACACGTGATGATATGTCGATCGACTGGTCGCCAAAATTATCCGGCATGTGGTATGAAGAAGATACTTTATACTGGTATGTATGGAATGATTTGAAATTTACAGACTGTAACGGTAGTGGTGAAATTAATGATGATGATACTACCGCTGTTGTAAATAACCTTGGTTTAGATCATCCATTGCATCCTGCACGTATGGGTGTTGGTGATGCACCATTATATTTTGCACCTGCATCAGATTATTTATCTATTGGATTAAATGAAATTCCAATTATGTTGGGAGATGAATTTACATCTGTAGATGAAATTTATGGATTAACATTTACCATTAATGTGGATGGAGAAAATATTGATGCCTCTAAATTGAAAGTGGTTTGGGATGATTCATGGATAGGTTCAGCCGGTGAAACACTTGCCTTTAATAAAACTTTTGGCGATACAAAACAGGTAGTAGGTGGTATCGTTCGTAAAACACGCACGAATACTTCCGGTAGCGGACAGATTGGTACTTTACAAATCGTAGTTGTAGATAACATCAGTGGTAAAACAGAAGCATCAGAAGTAGAATTAAGCTTCAGCTATTCAAAAGCGGTATTACTGAACCGCGATGAATTAGCGCTTGCTGCTGAATCTAAAACAATGACTGCTGAAGAAGGTAGCACGGTTGAAAATACTACGGAAGCACCTGTAATGGTGTATCCTAATCCTGTTGGTGATGTAATGTATTTCACATTCAATAACCAACAATTACCACAATCAATTACTATGGTAGATGTTACGGGTCGCGTTGTTGCTGAATTATTAAATATCCAGGATTTAACCCAGGGTATGGATGTAAGCAACTTGCCTGCAGGCAACTATCTCGTACAATATAATTTCGGAACCTATATGCATACGGAAAAGGTAACTAAGCAATAATTCGCATAAGCAACGGTTCTTTTAAAGCCCCGCACTAACTCCTCTGTGCGGGGTTTTTCTTTGTACAGAGCTTTGCACATATCGCCATACTACCAGGCAATAACACCCAAGTAGCGCTACAAGCTGAACTAAAACACCACTAAAGCGCAGGATATCCCGGTATTTTAAAAAAAACTACGCGACCCTTCCGATACTTGTACCGAAGAATGGGGGTATAAATTACACCTAATTGCCTGAAAATCAGCAAATTGCGTGTTTTCAACCTTGAAATCCCATCAAATAAATGCAAATTTTTGTCTTGGGAGGATGTATGGATACCATGCATTTTTGTATCGGTAAGCAACTGGTTTACCCTAAGTGAAATACCTTCTTCTACTTAGTTCTCATATTTAGAGTCGCTTAAACCGCATCAGCTCCTCGATGCGGTTTTTTTTTAATACTATATGAAAAGAAAGAATGGGCTCCGAAAAAAGGCTGTCTTGTAAGGACAGCCTTTTTTATTGAGTTTATTATAAGGAATGATCTAATTAAAATTCTTCCAGTCTCCCCGTCTTCCCGCCTGCGCGCCCCACGGCGTGGCCTCGAATAAATTTGATTAAATCGAAAACGCCTTTTAAAAAAACAGATGCATTAAATCTGCGCACATCTGCGTAATCTGCGGGAAAAAAATTGGGCGATATGCAAGTGCTTGCGTTGAACCTCACCCCCTGGCCCCTTCTCCATGAATGGAAGAGGGGGAATTACTCTTCAATAAAAAAACCTTACCGCAACTTACCGACTTCCCGCCTTACCTGTTCAAAAAAATACAACATTCATACAGCGTACGAGAGATAGAGGCGCAGAGTATTGTATGCATTTGTATCAGGCCTCGAATTTTAAATTACAAATCTCTTTTCTTCGTAATCATCCAACTAATACCCGCAAAAAGAACAGCATAAGCAAACCCCACACCAAGAGACAACATTGTTGGTGCTGATGCAGTTGGTTCTTCTCCGTGACTCATTACGTGATCTAATGGGAAGGGCACTATTTTTAAAAAGTAAGTAGCCACCGGCATATAATCTCCCGATCCATCAGGCAATATCCCCGCCCGCAAAATCACATCCACCGGAAATAAAAAAATCAGAAAAATAATAACCGCCAAACCCGTCCGCTTAAACAAAGTCCCAAAAAACAACCCCATACTCATCATCCCCAGCGACTGTATAAAATACCCAAAAATAAATCCACCATGTTCAAGCATACGACCTTTATCAGCATCAGCAGAATAAATAAGTCCGCCAATAACACCACTGATCGTTAATACGATAGTGCTGATGATGCTCAATGTAATAATCAACAACACCTTAGCCTGTACAGTTTCGGTGCGCTGTAGGCCATCGATAATATTTTGTCGCAGGGTGCGATACGTATATTCATTACCCGTAATAAATATAATCAGAATGGTGAGGATGATATTAAAATAGCACGCATACAAGGTGTAGTAATTCCAGATATTCGGATAACCTAAAACCTGTTCAGGCGTAAGGCCTAAAGTGTTTGCAATGCCTTTACCACCTACCAGCCAGAGCACCATAAGCAGGAGATAAATCAGAAATAATATTTTGAACGTGCGATACGGAATCAGTTTCAGCAGTTCTATACGGAGTAATCGGAGCATGTTATTCAGCAGTTAGTTCAAGGAATTGTTCTTCAAGACGTTTTTTACGCGCAACCAGATGTGATAGGTGTATCTGTTTGTCGGAGAAATATTTATTGAGAGCGGCAGGATTAAATCCTTCTTCCACATGCAATAAAATATTACCCGATAATAATTCTGTGCGCTTAATGCCCGGGTAGTTGACAAGTTGTTCGGCAAGTGCAGCAAGATTATCTCCTGCAATTTCAACCTGATCTTCACCTTTCAATAAATCATTTACCGTGCCTTGCGCAAGCAGATTTCCTTTTTTGATTACGGATACATGCGTACACACTTTTTCTACTTCATCCAGAATATGGCTGGCCAAAATAATCGTGCGACCCTGTGCGCTTTGATTGCGGATAAAATCGCGCACTTCAGCAATACCCTGAGGGTCGAGACCATTAGTTGGTTCGTCGAGTAAAAGCACATCCGGATTACCCAACAAAGCAGAGGCCAATGCCAGGCGCTGACGCATACCTAAAGAATATGTACGTGCCTGACTTTTCTTGCGGTCGAGGAGATTTACGGCGCTGAGTACACCATCAATTTCTTTTTCATCGACACCTTTGATGAGGGCAACAACTTTCAGGTTTTGTTCGCCGGTGAGGTATGGATAAAAATTCGGTTGTTCGAGCAGTGAGCCAATGCGTTTGCGGTTGTCGTCGATTTGCCCTTTACCGAACCAGCTGAAACTGCCGGAGGTCGGGTTCGTGATACCGAGCAACATCCCCAGCGTGGTAGTTTTGCCACTGCCATTGGGGCCTAAGATGCCATAAACGGAGCCTTTTTGCACCGCCAGATCCAGACCATTTACCGCCTGAATCGGACCGTAGTGTTTTTTCAACTGTACGGTTACTAATACTGGTTCCAAATTGTGTTAGGTTTGAGTGTAAAAATAGACATTCAAATTTGGTGCCGCTTTATGGAGATGTGAAAAAGTATGCACCATCCGATACAAGCAGTAGCTATATAACGTATAATTGTTGCGGATGTTACAGGGTCAATACCAAACCGAATTATTGGAAGCAGGCTGCGATGAGGCAGGACGTGGCTGCCTGGCCGGTCCGGTAGTAGCCGCTGCGGTGATACTGCCACCCGATTTTGCACACGCCTTGCTCAACGATTCAAAAAAATTATCCGAAAAATCTCGAGACACCTTAGCACCTGTTATTAAACAGGAAGCCATTGCCTGGGCTATAGGCATTTGCGATCATCAGGAAATTGATAAGTTAAATATTTTGCGCGCCAGTTTCGCAGCTATGCACAAAGCCATTCGCCAGCTCAGCACCCGACCGCAATTATTATTAATTGATGGTAATCGCTTTCATGCATATCCAGGCATCCCCCATATCACCGCTATAAAAGGAGATGCCACCTACGCCCACATTGCAGCCGCCAGCATATTAGCCAAAACCCATCGCGACGCCCTGATGCTCGAATTACATCGGCAATATCCGGTATATCATTGGGATGCCAATAAAGGATATCCAACTGCAGCCCACCGAGAAGCCATCCGCGCCTATGGTGAGAGTCCGGTGCATAGAAAAACATTTACCTTACTACCGGAAACACCTAAAACATTATTTTAATTATGCAGCAGGGCAATTTATCGCAAAAAGAAATGGCGGTCATTTTGAAGTCGGCATTTGATCCGTTTTATAATGCGCCATTAGAGCCCTGGATGGATTTTGCTGCCTGTTGTGTGCATGTGCTGGTAGAAAAGGATATGGTATTAAAACAGGCAGGCACTGCAGAGCAATACATGTATTTTATTGTGCAGGGTTGTGCCGGAATTTTTTTATGGAAAGAAAAAAATGATGTGTGCACTGATTTAGGTTTTGAAAATCATTTTTTTACCGATTATATGAGTTTACTCACCGGCGCGCCGTCACCATTAGAAACGCGCACACTGGAACCAAGCAGTTTGCTGCGCATAACACGCGCCGATTATTTGCAATTAGGCAATACAGAAATGGGCATGATACTTACCCGTGCAGCTGCAGAAGGTTCATATATTGGTAAGCAGCAGCAACAAATTAATTTGCTGACTAAAACAGCAGAGCAGCAATATCGCGAGTTATTGCAAACGAATCCGGATATTGTAGCAAGAGTGGCACAAAAGCATCTCGCCTCTTATTTAGGCATTACACCGCAGAGTTTTAGCCGAATCAGACGACTCGTTTCGAAATAAACCTATTTCTCGGAAATTACCTTAGGGTAATATTTCCATCCGGCTGGGACTGCAACTTTGTAAAAAAAATAAAGTATGCGGTTATTCATTTTTGCCTGTTTGTGTCTACCGATATTTGTTCATGCACAAACACAATCACCCTGGATGTTCGGTGTTGGATTTGGGGGTGGGATAGATTTTGTGAGCAGCACAACGGATGCGCGGTATTCGAGGGTTAGTCTGCCGAATGTACAGGTGGGCTATCACCTGTCAGATGCGTGGACAATATTATTTTATGCGCCGGGTGGTGTTGACCGCATAACGCCTGAAAATAAAGCATTTGAAGCCCTCACCTTTTCGGCCAGGTATGCGATGAGTCCGAGATGGAACTGTCTGGCAGGTGCAGGTTTGGGATTAGATATCACACCATTTTATGCCGTTGATTATGCCGATGGACCGCCGCCCGTATATATTGGTCCGGCCGCAGTGGCCGAAATGGATTATCTCCTGCTTACCTTTGGAAAAAAATGGAGCTTGTGTGCGGGAGCACGCGTTTTGTATGCAAATATTCAACATACAACTGCAGAACAACATGTGGCAACCGATTTACTTATTTCGATTAAATGGAATAATCAATAATATATGATGCGCTACTTATTTCTATACCTATTTATTTTATCCACTACGCTTACTATCGCACAGGCACAACAAACTCCAAATGCGATTGTAGAGGAAGAGGTAAATAAAATGCAGCAAAAAAAATGGCATCCTGATGTGGTGTTGATTGTTGATGATACGCAACAACAATTTGCTCATGGTGTTGGTGCCTTACAAACAGAGACACCATATTTTATTGCCAGTACAACCAAATTATTTGTGGTTACTTTGATTTTGCAGTTAACAGATGAGCATGCGCTGCAACTCGATGATCCGATTTCGAAATATCTTTCAGCTGACATACTGAACGGTCTGCACATATATAAAGGAGTCGATTATGCATCTAGCATAACGATCCGCCACTTGCTGGCTCAAACCAGTGGCTTACCCAATTATTTTTCCGATAAAGGTGCAAGTGGAAAATCTTTAGAGCACCAATTATTGCATGGACATGATCAGCAATGGACAGCAGAAGAAGCCATTGCTATCAGCAAAACCATGCAGCCAAAATTTGCACCCGGCACACCCGGCAAGGCATATTATAGCGACACGAATTATCAATTACTTGGATTGATTTTGAAAGCGGTAACGCAAAAATCGTTCAACCAGTTAATTCAGGAACGCATTTGCGTACCCTTAAACATGCAGACTACTTATGTATACAGCGACACGGCTGATCATAAGCCTTTGCCTCTGCGATATAAAAAAGATGTTTTGCAAATCCCACTCGCCATGACATCCGTAACAACAGATGGAGGCATAGTTAGCACAGCTGCTGATATGCAACTTTTTTTACAGGCCTTTATGAAAGGAAAATTATTTAATGCTGGCCATCTATTCGAAATGATGCAATGGAATCCGATATTTTCTCCATTTAATTATGGATTGGGATTGATGCAATTTACATTACCCAAAATAGCCACTCTGGGCGCTCATACACCCAAACTGATTGGACACAGCGGACTAAGCGGCGCATTCGCATTCTATGACGCCGATTCAGACACCTATTTAACCGGCACCGTCAACCAACTCGCCAAACGAAGTGATTTATTTAAGTTGATGGTGAGGGTGATGATGAGGTAGGCTAAACTAATTAGCCGACGTAGCGCAGCGAAGTCCCGAGTACTCGGGATTAGCCAATTAGCCGATTAGCCGATGTGGGGCAGCGGTGTTCTGAGAAATTGGAATTGGTTGATTTGAAAGGCAAATGTTTCTGCAGTGCAATGAATGGATGTGTGTGTTGAAATGTAAAGTTTTTATGATGACTTATGATTCAACCAATTATTCTATTAGCATCAACAAATAAGCTCCCTCTCTATGAGGCACGAAGCTTGCCGCTCCGACGCAGGAGGTGTGGGGAGAGGGCGGGGGGGTGAGGCAAGGAAGATGCTCATAAAATACAGAGGTGTCGACGTGTCGACGTTCCGACGTGTCGACGTGAAATGCAAGTGTGCAAGTGAGGTCCGCCGTACGGCGGATTTGCGTGTGGAAGTGTGAAAGGTGAAATGCAGAATTTTGGAGATGAATTGCAATTCAACAAATTATTCTATTAGAATCAAAAAATAAGCTCCCTCTCTACGACGGCAGGAGTGGAGAGCCTGCCGCACCGACGGAGGAGGGGTGGGGCGGGGGGTGAGGTTAAACGTGAACGGTGATTAAACACGCATCACCTACATCACATTTTTTCAACCCAACCACAATACATTACATCTCCCAGGGTAACCACCACCTGATACAATCCTGCTGGAAGTGATGCGATTTCAATAGTTGAATTGTTGCATGTGCCTGCAAGCATTTTGTTGCCGGTAAGATCGATGATTTGATAGCTGAAATGTTTTGCAATAGGAATATTTAAGTGTATGGTGGAAGTAGTAGGGTTCGGATAAATGGTGATGGATTGCACCTTGTTTTCGGGCGTGATACTGCTTTCTAAATCACCTAATTGTGTTATTTCAAGGTAATCTGTAAGAGCAGCATCTTTATGCATGGTTATGATATAGGCCATATTATCTGCACCGTAAAGTATATCATTAAATTGGGCTAAAGGAGTATAATTATACGGGATAGTACATGTATCAGTAAGTCCATCTTCAACATCATATGATACAATTCCGGAACGATCAGGTATTGCAATGTCAGAAAGGGAAATGATAATACGCTTTGTTGATGCATCGTAAGCGAGTGCCGGTTGGTGTTCTACAGGAAAGTAGTCTTGCAACAAGGTGGTGTGACTATCCAGAATTTCGCCGGAATACTGAATGCGTTGCGTGATGATGTAGTTTAAACCATCTATGCTATAGGTATAACAATTCAGAAAAGTATCGTCATTGTATGGAAATAATTTCGCATATAGCAGCACATCAGCATTTATTTCAGTTTCGGTTTTCCATAGCAGACTTCCGGAGGGGTCGATACAGGTGATTATTTGATAGTTGTGTCCGGACATATCTTTTTTGAAGCAACTGTATAGGCGATTATGTTCGTTGGTGTATAGCAGTTTAAAGTTATTATAGCCCGCAAAAACAGTTATTGGGGGTATGTCGTCGATATAAGTTTTTGTAAACAAGCAATCCGCATCCAGTGTATATACAAGCAGAGAGTCATACCATTCATTGAATATTGAAATAGCTCCGGTTTCGCTGTCGACACCCGAATAAGAAATGGTTGTACCATCCAGGTCGCCGGCGTTTTCGTGTGTAAAGCCGCATTCGTTGGTTAGCAGGCCATCGACATACGTGAGAACTTTAATTTCGTATGCAGAGGTGCCAATTACGTATACCTCATTATCGTTTTGTATAACCGAACCCGGGTGCAATCTGACGGAGTCGTTGTAGGTATGCATCCAGTCAACTTCCATTTCCATATTCAGATGCGCTACAAAATAATAGTCGGGCACTGCTTCAAAATAGGAAAATCCCCAAACATAAACGCCTTGATTTTTATCAGATGCAAATCCGATCACTTCATCGAAATAATAGGAGTCTGCATAGGCAAGTGAATTTCTGCTGAAAAAATTTCCATCCACATCGATTATTTCATTATGAAAGGCAACACCTGCTTCGTTATACATATTTTGTAAGTAGGTTTCCGTTGCATAGGTAACCACGCTGGATGTATTTGTCGGGTAAGTGGATAGGTAGTGCCAGTTGATGGGGGCTTGGCTGAAACTATGCATAGCAAAAACCACACTTAAGCAGGTAAGAATCGGTTCTATTATTTTTCGGTGTGAATTTAGGTACAGCAATGAGTATAAAATTCAATATGATACTTATTTACATGCAGTTTTGGCAGTTAATTACGCTTATCAAATATATGTAATAAACGGTTAGTCAACAATGTTCTTAGGATGCTTTGCGCTGACATATGACGGCAATTTTACTTTGTGTTGATTTATAATTGTTCGGAAACTTAATTGCCTAGCCAATACCAATTTTTATCTCACCGCAAACACAACCCTACACCCATCCGGATCTGCAATCATAATACCGTTCTGTTGCCAATAAGGATTTTTAGGTTGTATAGTTTGTATCTGATTCTGTGCAAGTCGGGACTTGATTGCGGTGAGTTCTTCGTCTGTGTCGACATAAAACACCAGAATATCATCCTCCTCAAATTGCGCAGGAGTTGCATCTGGTGATGTAGTAAGTTCCAAATGCCAATCGGCATCCTTAAACCCTAAAAACACACCATCATATTGGGCGTGTTGGGTAAACCCACCTAATCGTTGAAGGCCAACAATTTCAGTATAGAATTCCTCAATTTTGTTCAGGTTTATGGTATGACGGGCGTATCTGAATTTCAATGGAATGAGGTATTGGTTGTGATGCGTATCCAGAATGTAATGTCGAAACAAAGCTACTTAATTATATGCTCTCGCAAAGCCATTTTTGGTGTGTGCAATTGAAACTTGATTTAGAAATTAAGGGGTAACATTCGGCTGTGTAAAAAAGACGTCCGAGATTTTTTTTTCAATGGCTGAATACCAATCTATAAGATACTCAAGGTATTCTGGGAAACTTGAGTGGTTGTGGGCGCTTGTAAACTGGAGCTTATCAAAATTTTCACCATAATTTATGCTCAAACCAGAGTAAACAATCATCCACTAATTGAATGGACTTCTATCGACTATGATTTTATTCACTCTCTATCGGAGCATGCAGTATATCAATATTGGATTATCTTAGAGCGGTTAATGTAATTTGTACACTTAGATATTTATTATGAAATTGATTTTTAATGTAAAATATGCAGTTGAAATAGTCGGCGTCTATATTTTCATGGTTTATTGTTTTTCATCCTGTGCAGTAGTGGTCGAAAACCAGGGTGAATTAATCGATCAGGGTCCTGGCCCATTAATCAACGGGCAATGTGAAGGGATATTAGACAATCCGGTTGCGGGCGCTGTTACCTGTATTTTGCCGGATGCTAATGATGCCGGCACCGTTATATTAGGGACTACGAATGGTGGTATATGGATTTCAAATAATTTGTACACGTTTGAGCATAGCTGGACGCCTGTGGGCGACGATCTACCTTCTATGTCGATCACGAGTTTGATACGACCAGATGCGTTTAACGGAAATGTGATATACGCTGGTATAGGCAATGTTAGTTCATTTAATTCTAAAGGAGGAAGAAAGCTCGGTATTTTAAAATCTATTGACTCGGGGTTGACCTGGCAGCTTTTGCCAAGTAATCTTACCGGACGAAATGTATTCGATATTGGTTTTACATTTTATAATCCAACCTATAATCCGGATTTAGTTAATGGCGAGTATGTCAACATGGGTAATTTTAAGGGAAGTTTATTTGCTGCCACAGACAATGGGTTGTATGTGTCTTACGACGAAGGCACGTTCAATCAGATAACGCAATTGCCTCAAAGTAGAGTGTCTGATGTATATAGTGAAGGAAAAGGCCCGGAGCTTTTTGTTGCTGTCCCGGGAGATAGCGTATATGTGAGTCAGGATTTTGGCCAAACTTTCCGTGGCCTAGACCTAGATGTATCGACGGCTATCAACATTAAAATTTCGTTGACATCTAAATTTCTTGTAGTTGCTCGTGCTGATACGACTAAGGGAGATACGTTTTGTAAAGTTGATATTTTGGATCGATTTACATTTGTAAACGTAGTTAGAAACAATAGAGGGCCATTTACAGATGAAGATTTATTTGCCGTCAGAGAGGTAGGTCCATTTACAGCTGAGCAAAAAGGAAATCACTTTAGTTTGGTAACATATGAACCTGGTGACGGTACAACTGAAATTTTTATTGGTGGTGTATTGAATAAGGAATTAGTTTTTGGTTCAACGGGACAATCGAATTATACAGGAAGATTGTTTATCGGTTTGATGGATGCAAATTTAAATATTAACTGGAAGCCAATTGTTGGGAATGGCGCCTATGGAACTGCACCGCATGCCGATTCAAGATGTATGGCTATAGATGCCAATGGTGATCTATTACAAGGTTGTGATGGTGGAATTTATAGGTTTTATCGCACCAGTCCGGAAACGTCGAATATCAGAAAGTGGATTTCAATAAATTATAATCTAAGAGTGAGTGAAGTTACCAGTGTGGGTTGGGATAGTAAAAATAATGTAGCTATTGCCGGATTGCAGGATAATGGGTCTGTTGAACAAATGGTGTCTGCTTTTAGCGATGATGAAAAAGTATGGACAGATGCCAGATTGTTTACTTTCTTTGGACTTAATTTAGCCACTGCGGTTGGTGATGGCTTTGCTGTTAATGTCGACAATCAACACGATCCTCCTGTGCGGTATATTATGACGAATCACTTTACAAAATTTTATAAACGGGAGTATAGTGAAATTAACCCTGCTTTTATTGCACCATGGAGTGGTATATCATTTAATCAGAATTGTTCTCCATTTGATGCCTATTGCGCCTTACATCCCTTAGATAAAGCTGATGCCGAATCAAATGAAGAAGTAGGACTTTTTCCTTTCGAATTAAATGCAGTAAATCAAAGTAAGTTTGTTATAGGTGCACGGGGTGTTTATGCGTTTAGTGACTATGGCAATCAATTAGCTATTGTAGACACAAGTGAAACAGATAAGTTTACAGGCGCTGTTGATTATGGCCATGCAGACAATGCTGACATTTTGTATTTTGCTAAAAGCTTTGATTCTCTCATACATGTGCGCCAAGGTGTTGATGACCCGGTTATTACCAGAGAAGTGCTTAGCAATCCGCGATCAATACGTAGTATTGCTATTGACGTTGATAATGCTGATGATATTTATTTTGTGGCCAAGGATAGTTTGTTCCTAGTTCAAGGGTTTTCGACAGACAATCCAATAATAACCAATTTGCAATTTGACCCATACGATGATGATCAATCGCCACTGGGACTTAGCACCGTGCAGTCGCTCGAAATTGAAGTTGATGGCGAAACTGAAAGTGTGTTATTGGTAGCTTGTTTAGGAGGTGTTTACATCCGCAATAACCAATTTGGTAATCAGCAATGGTTGCCGGTAGCAACTAATTTCCCATACACCTTAGTTTCAGATTTCGTTTATAACAAAGAAGACGACATACTGGTAGTAGGCACCCTTGGCAGAGGCGTTTGGACCCTCGAACATTTTAGTGAGCATATACCGAGATTGAGGTTGTCGTTTTGATGTGCGGGCGAAATAGTTGGTTTAGAAGTGGTGATTTTAATTAGGCTATTGCTTTCCTCTTTTCAGTTGAGTTAATAGGCTAAATATCCTGCATTTAATCCTAATTGCTTTTTTAAATGCACAAGGCCACGCCGAGAGGCGCGCAGGCGGGAAGATGGTAAGACGGTAAGTAGGGGAGAAGAAATGCATTATTCCTCATTCCTCATTCCTTATTCCTCAAAAACGGCATCTACTTCAATTTCAATTAAATATTCAGGGGCGATTAGTTTTGACACTTCAACCATCGTTGTGCATGGTTTTATGTTGCTGAATACTTCTCCATGTGCGCGACCATATTCTTCCCAGCGCGCAATGTCGGTGACGAATAATCGGGTGCGAACTACATCGGATAAGGATGCGCCTGCCTGATGTAAAACACCTGCTATTTTTTCGAGGATGAATTTGGTTTGTAAATAAGCGTCGTCGCCTCCTACTAATTGATTGTTTGCATCAACGGCAACAGTGCCGGTTACAAACACCATGTTGCCCACTTTTACAGCACGGGAGTAACCAACGATGTCTTCCCATTTGGCTCCGGAGGAGTAGTTTGTTCGTTTCATCTTTTAATTTGTTGATTTGGATTTGGTGCTTCGGGTGGGGAGGTAGTGGGTAGTGGGTAGTGAGTAGTGGGACAATGCAAATCGACTTCGTCGAGGGGATGTTGGTGGAAATGATATGAGATTGTCTGGTATAATTATTTTTTAGTAGTGAGTGGTGGGACAATGCAAATCGACTTCGTCGAGGGGAATGCATTTAAATTATTTATAGATTCTTCTGAGGCCTTTATCATTGTTGGATTCTAGTAGAAGGATTCACTATTCTCGCATTTGGAAAAGCAAATTATCTGCAAACAAAATATCCAAATAAAAAAAATAATCCGCTCTCAAATAGGCCAAAGGCCACCTTGCATTTGTCTCACTACTCTATGAAGTAGAAGCTTTTCTCCGCTACGCTGCAAAAACCTTCACTTCATAGCAGGCACTACTCACAACCTGCCAATAAAAATCATAAATCTCAATTCCACAACCAACCCACACTCTCAAATAGGCCAAAGGCCACCCTGCATTTGTCTCACTACTCACTACCCACTACCCACTACCTGCCAATTAGCAACAAAACCTCCCATCCCCAGAATCATACTCTAAAGAACAAAACATCTCACCCATTCTTCATCTTCTCCCAAATTTCCAGCATATTATTTGAAGCTGCCATTTGTTTCCAGCGTTTGCGCGCTTCGCCGGCGGGAGAGCCGAAATATATTTTGCCTGATTCTAAATCTTTGTCGACACCACTTTGTGCAAGAACCGTAACATTATTGCCGATGGTAAGGGTTTTTGAAACACCTACTTGTCCCCATAAGGTAACCTGATCGCCGATAATTGTTTTTCCACCAATCATGACACCGGCGGCGAATAAACACATTTCGCCAATTACTACACCGTGACCAATATGAATATGATTATCAAATTTGGTTGATCTGCCGATAATAGTATCTCCACTTACACCTTTATCGATCGTGCAATTGGCACCTATTTCAACATCATCAGCAATAATTACGCGACCACAACTTACCAGTTTATCCCAATACGTTGCGCGTTTTTTGAAATAAAAGGCATCAGAACCAATTGTAGTATTGGCATGAACAATTACATTGTCGCCAATAATGGTATTATCATAAATCACCACGTTGGGATGAAACACACAATTTTTTCCAATTATAACATTATTGCCAATATATACACCCGGAAAAAGAATCGTGCCTTCACCAACAACCGCATTATCAGCTCTGTTTATTAATGATGGATTAAATGGAGAAAAATGTTTTACCAAAGCCACATAATCGCGAAAGGGATCATCGCTGAGTAAAAGACCTTTTCCGGGGGGACAGTCAACTTCTTTATTAATAATAACAAATGTAGCAGCCGAGTTAAGGGCTTTTTCGTAGTATTTCGGGTGGTCGACAAATGAAATGTCGCCAGGTGTTACTTTATGAATTTCGTTGATGCCGGTAACCGAAACGCCCGGATCTGCTAAAATTTGTGCGCCAATAAGGGCAGCAATATCACTGAGGGTATGTGCTTGTGCTAACTGCATGGTGCAAAGGTCTGAAACAAAATGCATACTGCCCCAAAAGACAGGGTAAATCCTTTGGCAAAGCGTATCTTTGCGCTCGCTTTAAGCAAAAATAAGATGAAGCAAACAGCACTAACCAACCTCCACAAACAACTCGGCGCTAAAATGGCTGAGTTTGCCGGATATGAAATGCCGATTAACTACAGCTCTCAGGTAGAAGAACACCATACCGTGCGCAATGGCGTGGGTGTTTTTGATGTGAGTCACATGGGTGAATTCGTGCTCAAAGGCCCTGGTGCTGCGGCTTTGATTCAGAAGGTGACCAGCAACGATGTGTATGCCCTGAGCCCGGGAAAGGCCCAATATAGCTGCATGCCAAACGAAAACGGCGGTATTGTTGACGATTTGCTGGTGTATCACCTCGAAGATGGTAATTATATGCTGGTGGTAAACGCGTCGAACATTGAAAAAGACTGGAACCACATTCAGCGATACAATACAGAAGGGGTGGAGATGGTGAATATCTCCGACAAAACCAGTCTGCTTGCGGTTCAGGGACCAAAGGCGGCTGATGCCCTGCAGCCCTTGACTGATGCGGATTTGAAGGCAATTCCATATTACAATTTCACCAAACATACCTTTGCCGGCGTGGGCAATGTGATTATTTCAGCTACGGGTTATACCGGTGCTGGTGGATTTGAGATTTATTTCCCTTCAGAACATTCCATAGACATCTGGAACAGAATTTTTGAAGCCGGTGCACCATTTGGCATCAAACCTATCGGGTTAGCGGCCCGTGATACTTTGCGTCTGGAGATGGGATTTTGTCTTTATGGCAATGATATCGACGACACCACATCCCCATTGGAAGCGGGTTTGGGGTGGATAACCAAGTTGAAAGCGGCAAACAACGACTTCGTAGGGAAGGATAAAATAGTTGCCGGAAAAGAGGCCGGATTAACCCGCAAACTGGTGGGTTTTGAGATGATCGACCGCGGAATTCCCCGTCACGATTACCCGATTGTGAATGCAGAGGGCAGAATAATTGGCAAGGTAACCAGCGGCACACAGAGTCCGAGTTTGAATAAGGCGATTGGATTGGGGTATGTAGAAAATGCCTATAGCACCGCAGATTCAGAAATTTTTATAGATATTCGCCAGAAGCCCGTGAAAGCCAAAGTGGTTAAGATCCCGTTCCTGCAAGTGTAAGGAGCGCAGAACCCGGCTAGCGATATGACAAACACACAAGACAACAGACCTATTATAGAAGTATGCCTCACACCGGCGCTTTGGTATCAGCATGATCCAAAGGGCAAAAATGTGGTGGTTATCGATATTATTCGCGCAACATCTACCATTACTTCAGCACTGCACCATGGTGTTGCCAAAATGATTCCGGTGCAAACGGTTGAAGAAGCAAATGCCTATCTCGAAAAAGGATATTTAGTTGCCGGTGAACGAGATGGAATTAAAATTCCACATTTTCAATTCGGAAATTCCCCTTTCGAATTTATGGGTGAGGATGTGAAAGGTAAAACAATCATTCATACTACTACTAACGGCACGCGTTGTGTGCTGATGAGCAAAGGCGCACATCAAATTGTTGCAGGATCTTTTTTAAATCAGGAAGCTATATTTAATTGGATTCGCCAGGAAAATCGCGACACCATTTTATTTTGTGCAGGATGGAAAGATCACTATGTAATGGATGATGCACTTTTTGCAGGCGCCGTTGTGCGTGAATTAGCGGATGATTTTCGCATTATAGACGATAGTACACTCAGCGCTAAATTATTATACCGATATGTGCGCGAAAATATGCTGCGCAGCATAAAACAGGCAACACACTTCAAACGCCTCCAACGCCTCGGCATTGAACAGGATATCAAATTCTGCATGAGCAATCCGCACTTTGATGTAGTTCCGGTTTTTGATGGAGAAGGATTTGTGAAGGGGTGAGTGGTGATTGAATTTCTTACCGCAACTTACCGCCTTCCCGCCTTCCCGGCCTCGTGCATTCACCTGCAATATTTGACCACATTTCAATGACTAGAATTAAACTCAATACCGAGTCGTTCTAATACGAGTGCGCGATACACCTTACCTATCGGAATTTTTATTTCACCCAGTTCAAGCATGTTTCCGTTTATGGCTTTGATACGCGAAATGTTTACAATATAGGATTTATGCACCCGTAAGAATAGATCCTCAGGTAATTGCACCTCCATATTTTTCATGGTTTCTAACGTAATGATTCTTTTTCCCGCTGCATAGATACTTACATATTCGCGCAACCCTTCTACATGTGTAACATCTGCATAATTAATCCGCACTTGCTTGTAATCAGACTTCACAAAAAAATATTCTGGCCGTGCAATAGGCATGTGTTGGTTCACTGTGGTTTGTCGACGCAAATCAACCCATTCGGTTGCTTTTCGCAGAGATTGTAAAAAGCGGTCCAGAGCTATGGGCTTCAGTAGGTAATCAACAACATCCAGCTGATATCCTTCCAAAGCATAATCGGCATATGCGGTTGTTAAAATGATTGCCGGTTTGTTTTTTAGAATTTTAATTAATTCGATACCGGTTAAATCTGGCATTTGGATATCAAGAAAAACAATATCTATAGCTTCACTTTGCAGGATTTGTAATGCCTGAAGTGCGTGTTGACATTTTCCCGCAATTTCTAAATCCGGCACTTTGCTGATATGGTCTTCCAACAGACGCAAAGCCAGCGATTCATCATCTACTATCAGGCATTTATATTTCATATCAGCCGAAGTGTTAACTGCACGGTAAAAGTATCTTGCGTTCCTGAAATGTTTAACATATGTTTATTGGGATACAATATCTGTAAACGCTTGCGAACATTTTCGAGTCCAACCCCGCCAACAGCGTCTTTTTTAGTAGCAGCTGCATCAATACTATTTTCGAGATGAAAAATCAGGGTGTCGTTTTCGGCCTTGAGTTTTCCATGTATATATCCGGATGTGTTGTCGAGTGCATTACCATGTTTAAATGCGTTTTCAATAAAAGGAATGAGTATTAATGGCGCAATCAGTATACCGTCGCTCACACCCTCCACATCCCAAAGCACACGATCAGTCTTTCCGTTTTTTAATTGTTGTAATTGCAGATAATCCTGAATGTAACCTAATTCTTTCGATAAGGGCACCAGATGTTCGTCACTTTCATATAACATATATCGCATGAGGCCGCTTAATTGCAGGATGTGCGGGGCGGCAGTTTTGCCTTCCAGATAGGTGAGTGTATAAATATTATTCAGGGTATTAAATAAAAAATGCGGATTTATCTGTGCCTTCAGAAAACGCAATTCTGCTTCTAATTGTAATCGCTCATAATTAATCGCCAATTGTGTTTTTGCATACCAGTCTTGAAACAATCTCAGGGTAGTAGTAACAGCAAGCATAACCAGGGATGAAAAAACAATAGTGGCATAATGTGCCGGACTGTTTAATACCAGCGGGTTATAGGCATTAAAGGCAAAGCGTTGATCCAGCCAGGCGCGCAGGGGAGAACTGATTAACAACAGTATTAAGATACTACCCGCATAGGCGCTAAAGCGTTTGGTAAAAAGAAGATTGGGCACGAAGACATATAGGTTCAGATATACCATAGGTGCCAGCACTAAACCTGTTATGGTATTGCGCAGCAAGGCTTGTTCCAAGGGCAGAAAACGCGCGAATACCATCGTAAGCAACACCAGATAGGCCATCCAGAACACTACATGTAAGAGCCATTGTTGCTTATACCACGACACCTTTGTCATAATACAAATGTAGAACTAAAGCACTTGCGATGAAACATTTATCTACCAACATATTGAATTTACCTACGAACTGCATTCATGCCACATAAATACCCCCATGTGGATTGGTAGAAGACGCTTGTAGATAATACCTGCCTGTCTGTAGAATTAATTATTTACCGGGTCAGAATCCCCGCATTTTTGACCCATCAAACAAAATAAACTATGAAAAAATTTCCCATTTTATCCATGAGCATGATTTTGGCAGTTGCCATTTCTTCATGCGACCGCGCGGAGGAACCCCTGCTGACAGATGCTGACCCATCATCCGCAAAAACTACTGCAGAGGCTACTAAAACTTTTGATGATGTGGCTGTAATGACAGAAGAAGCCGTTATACAATACATCGAAAATCCGGAGTATGACACATACACCTTTGGCGAATGCGTTACATTGATTGTCGATTCTGTAAACACAAAAATCACGTTCGACTTAGGTAATGCAGGTTGTACCGGTTTAGATGGCATTACACGTAAAGGAAAAATTATTGCTGATTATAACGGGATGCCAAGAGAAGCCGGTTCTACCCTGAGTATCACATTAGAGAATTTTTCTGTTGATGGTTATCGGGTATCAGGTAACTTCACCTATAACGCTATAGCTGAAAACGCAAGTGGTGACTTAGAATTGGCGTACTCCGTTTCTGATGGCGAGTACATCGAACCGGATGGAGATGTGCTTACATTTAGTTGCTTCCGCACCTTCACATGGACTGCAGGTATGGCATCAGAAAATCTGTATGACGATGTATTTACTACTTCAGGAGGTTTTACCGCCGGTTTAAATGGCGATATCTATACCGGAGAAACAAAAGAAGAGATTGTGTTAGCCAGCACTTGTTGGGCCGATGGTATTTATTACCCGACATCCGGCACCTGGGAATTAATTTTTCCTGATGGTATTTATCGGGCTATTGATTATGGAAGCGGCGATTGTGATAAAACAGTTGTTGTTACCATTGGCAGTCGTGATTATACTTATCAATTACCTTAAAAAAGTACAACAGTGATTGAGGTTACACAAATCGATTTTTACGTCGTGTGGTTAATATCGTTTTGTGGGCTGGCTCTGCGATATGCTTTATTCGCGGGGCTGGCTTTTTATATGCTGTATTATGCAACACGCCTCGCCTATTCAGGAAAGCGACTGCGATCAGATTCCATTAACATGCGGCATGTGGTTCAGGATATAGGCTGGTCAGCAATTTCATTTATCATATTCGGCGTCATGATTGCCGGAATCATGCACCTGAGCGGAGCCGGCTATACCAAATTATATACTGATGTGCATCAATTTGGTATAGGTTTTGTGGTCATTGGTTTGGTTGTTCTCTTGCTGGCACATGACGCCTATTTTTATTGGATGCACCGATTGTTGCATACCAGATGGTTTTACAGGCATGTTCATTTCAGACATCACCGGCCATCACCACCCACACCTTTCACCAGTTTCGCCTTTCATCCGATTGAAGCTGTGTTGGAATTTGCGTTTATCATTCCGATGGTTTTTTTATTTCCCTTTCATCCGATTACCTTATTTCTGTTCGCGAATATGATGACAGCTATGAATGTGTGGGGACATTTAGGTGTAGAGTTGATGCCGCAGCGCTTTCTCCGGAAGTGGTATGGCAGTTTCTTTAATTCAACAACCCACCATGATATGCATCACCAATATAATAAAGGCAACTACGGATTATATTTTTCGTTGTGGGATCATGTTATGAAAACGCATCACCCAAAATATCTCGACAAAAGAAATCAGTATAATGTAAAGCTGAAGACTAAAGCAGGTGATGACCAATGTTAATGTACGGGCTTAATCATAATGAAAAGCCTTTAACGTTTTCGCTTTCCATGCGGTGAAGCCGACAATGGCGAGGGTAATAGATCCGCCGAAGATAACAGAAGGTACAATGCCCAGTAGTTTGGCAGCTAATCCGCTTTCGAAAGCGCCCAACTCATTGCTACTTCCAATGAACATGGTATTTACGGCACTTACGCGACCACGCATATGGTCGGGTGTAAGAATTTGAATAATATTTCCGCGAATGACAACGCTCACACTGTCGAAGGCGCCATTGAGGAACAGTAAAAACATGGACAAATAAAAATTGGTGCTGAGTCCGAATAAAATAATGGTAACACCAAATCCGGTTACCGCCCATAACAAAGTAACACCTACACGGCCCGGAATTTTTTTCCAGGAAATATAACTCATGGTTAATACGGCACCGAGTGAAGGCATGGCCCTTAACATACCTAATCCCTGTGGACCACATGCCAAAATTTCATCCGCAAAAACCGGTAATAGGGCTACTGCACCTCCAAATAATACAGAGAACATATCGAGGCTGAGTGCGTTGAGAATAATTTTATGATTAAACACAAAACGAATACCTGCTTTAAGCCTTTCCAGTACCGGTTCATCGTGTACAGGTTGTGGTGGTGTAGATGGCACTCGACTCATCATCAAAATACCCATCACAATACAAGCGAGCACCGTAATCATTGAACCGGTCATGCCAATCCAACCATATAAAAATCCACCCAATGCCGGACCGATAATGGCGCTCATCTGCCACACAGTAGAATTCATGGTAGATGCTTTAATTAAAGTGCGATTTTGAATTTTAGCACTTTCGCCATCCAGCATATCATCTTCATCAATACTGTCTAACACATGATTGAGTGCCGCATTATTTTTTTTAGGAAGCACAATTTGTGCAATGATAGATGTAGCTGTTGGTCCATAAAATCCGCGCGCAAATCCGGTGGAAAAAATACAGGCATACATCAACCATACGGTAGTTGTATCGCTGTTAATGGCGCGCATGTAATCGGAAGTAAAAATGGTAAGTCCTAACGCAGAAATAAACATCCCCGCCAAACTCATCAATAACAAATTGCGCTTGTTGCTAATATCCGCCAAATGACCGGCATACAATGCAATACTAATAGCTGGAATCGCCTCAGCAAGTCCGATTAACCCGAGACTAAAAGCATCTTTAGTAATCGAATAAATTTCCCATCCTGCCACTACATATTGAATCAAAAATGCAAATGTGATAAACACCCGCATGCTGAGGAAGTATCTGAATGGGCGGTTGTCGAGAGGGGACATGCGGTAAAATTAGGTCGGATGTGGCATTAGTTGAGCATCGGTGAGTGGAAAAGTGTGTTCCCCACTGTGGTTGCCTTGCAACCACCTGGTTTACATGCGCACCCGTCATTGCAAGCCGCAACCCAAGGAGCGGCGAAGCAATCCAGCCGATCGCAAGAGCAGTATGCCATTAAGCCTTATTCCTTCATAAAAAGGTAGTGAGTAGTGCCTGCTATGAAGTGAAGGTTTTTGCAGCGCAGCGGAGAAAAGCTTCTACTTCATAGGGTAGTGAGTAGTGAGATGAATGCAGGTCGACTTCGTCGAGGGTGTGTGTGGCGAACAAACTGGCTGAGCGCAAGAGCAGAATTCCTTTAAAAAATCCTACAAATCAAAAGTTAACTAACTATCAGCAAGATTGCTTCGCTGCGCCTGCCTCTGCTGCGCGCCGTCAGGCTTGCTCGCAATGACGACTTTCATCAGCAAGAGGTGGTTGCAAAGCAACCACGTAAATTAAACGCATTACTGTCATTGCGAGCCGCGACCCAAGGAGCGGCGAAGCAATCTAGCCGATCGCAAGAGCATCATTCCTATAAAAAATCCTTCGAATTTAAAGTTAATTAACCATCAGCAAGATTGCTTCGCAGCGCCTGCCTCTGCTGCGCGCCGTCAGGCTTGCTCGCAATGACGGGAAACTTAACCGAGAGGTGGTTGCTTCGCAACCACATAAGTTAAACGCATCATCGTCATAGCGAGCCGCGACCCAAGGAGCGGCGAAGCAATCTCGCCGAGCACAAGAGCAGAATTCAATTCAGCATCATTCCTTATTCCTCACTCCTCATTCCTCATTCCTTTTTCCTTATTCCTCATTCCTTTCCAAATCCCAAATGAACTTTTTACCCACTAAGCCTGTTTCACACACAAATGCATGTATATACATACATTTGCATCAAGGATATGAAAACGATTTTACATACAGCAGATTCGCGCGGTCACGCCAATCATGGTTGGCTGGATAGCTGGCATACGTTCAGTTTTGGCCATTATTATGACCCGTCGAGAGTGCGTTTTGGTGTGTTGCGTGTTTTAAATGATGATACCGTAGCCGGGGGTATGGGTTTCGGCCGACACCCGCATGATAACATGGAAATCATCAGCATCCCCTTAGAGGGTGATTTAAAACATCAGGACAGCATGGGCAATGTAGCTGTAATTAAACATGGCGATATACAGGTGATGAGCGCCGGAACCGGTATTCAACACAGTGAACAAAATGCACATACCGACAGGCCGGTTAAATTCCTGCAAATCTGGGTGATGCCCAATAAACAAAATGTGACACCACGTTATGATCAAATAACATTGAATAGCGCCGACAGCAAAAATACTTTGCAACAAGTGCTTTCACCGAATGCAGATGATGCCGGTGTTTGGATTCATCAGCATGCGTGGTTTCACCTGGGTACATTCGATGCCGGAATGCGAGCAACATACACCCAAAAAGTAGCCGAAAACGGCACCTATTTTTTTGTGCTCGAAGGCAGCTTTATCATCAACAACCAACAACTCAATCGACGTGACGGATTGGGCGTGGAAGAAAATTCAATTCACTCCATAGAAGCACTTTCATCGGATAGCAAAATATTAGTAATAGAAGTGCCAATGGGGTGAGTGGTGAGTAGTGAGTGGTGAATAGTGAGTGGTGAGTGGTGAGTAGTGAGTGGTGAATAGTGAGTGGTGAGTGGTGAATAGTGAGTGGTGAATGGTGAGTGGTGAAGTTGGGCGTGCCCGGAAGTGAATTTTTGCGGCTTCTTCCCGGCTTACCGCCTTCCCGGCTCCTGAATTTTGGACTTGAACACAATTTTAAAACAATCATAAAAATGGAAGCAACAGCAACAAGAACAAAATGGATCGTTGATCCTACGCATTCCTCAATTGGATTTAGCGTGAAGCACATGATGATGACAACAGTACGTGGCGAATTTGAACGCTATACCGTTGAAGCAGAAACCATTGGCGAAGATTTTTTAACGGCAAACATTACTTTTTCCGCCGAAACTGCAAGCGTGAACACCCGTAACGAACAGCGAGATGGTCACTTGAAAAGTGATGATTTTTTCAATGCAGAAAAATTTCCAACCATTACATTTAAGCCGACAAAATTGGAGCGTGTAGATAACGACGATATGTACACCATGTACGGCGATCTTACTATACGCGACATTACCAAAAACATCAAATTAGATGTTGAATTTGGTGGCGTATTAAAAAACCCTTGGGGAAGCACCGTTGCCGGTTTTATCATCAACGGAAAAATCAACCGCAAAGAATGGAATCTGAACTGGAATGCCGCGTTGGAAGCAGGTGGTGTTTTAGTGAGTGAAGAAGTACGTATTCACGCAGAAATTCAATTGGTGGAAGCGCAGTAAGCAGCTGCGCATCTTTGCAACAATAAGCCACTTATTCGTAGTGGTTTATTGTTGCTTCTTTATTGCTGAATGAATGGTTTTGTTGATAAAACAACCATGCAACGGAAAAGCCTTATTGTTTAATAAAATAGCACTGCATTATACCTTCCGGATATAGAATTCGGACGCAATATAATGCTGCAGGCAAACTGTCGATTGCCAAAATTTCGCCACTCCAATTTTTTATCTCAAATACCTGTTCGCCTGATGGGTTGAACACCTGTAACGTTCCCCCGGTAGGCATTTCAGTTTCAATCCGTATATAATCTGCTGCCGGCACCGGATATACTTGTAGCACACCTGCACCGTAACCATCAACCACCAGGCCTTCATCATTTAATCCATCGCAATCATCATCAATGCCATTGAGTAACTCAATTGCTTCCGGATAAATGTCCGGATTATTGTCGTTGCAGTCTAACGAGTCTGATACATAACCTGCTAAACCCGGACAACCTAATGAGTCTGCTTCCTGGTTTCCATAAGAATCACCATCGGCATCTGCATATTGCAGCACATACACAAAACCTTCGTCCACCACACCATCGCAATTATCGTCAATGCCATTGCATTGTTCTGGTAGTTCCGGATGAATCAAGGCATTTGTATCTATACAATCTGTATTATCTAAAACATAACCAAGTGTATCTGTGCAGGAATAAACATATACATCTGGGTTGCCATATCCATCAAAATCGGTATCAGCGTAGTATTGAACCGGGGTGCAATTCAAAGAAAGTTTTACAACCCAAGCATCATACATATAGGGAGGGCCACCATGGATACCAATTACATCACCATCGTTGGACGAAGTATATCCTGCGATTGTAATTTCACTTCCATCAACAATTGCTTCAGATGCTTGATCGTGGCCTGTTCCACCCAAACATCTTTGCCATTGGATTATACTTGAACTGTCAACACCTAGCACCCACATATCTCCAACCGGACCACCCCCATGAAACCCATCGACATCACCATTATTAGGCGAGGTTGTTGCACCAGAAATAATAAATGTATTAATGTTATACATAGTTAGTTCAAATCCGTAATCTGCACCAGATCCACCATAAGATCTTGACCAAACCAATTCACCCGAACCATCCAATAATAAAGTCCAGGCATCTCTGCTACCGTGTGCACCATATACATCACCATCTGAAGAATAAGCCTCTCCTGATACTAAGTATCTTCCGGGAGATATTTCAACTATTGTATAGGCTTGATCAAAATCAGAACCACCATAGGTTTGTTCCCAAATAATATCACCGGTTAATGAAATTTTAGTGATATAATACTGGCTTTCTAAATCAAATCCTCCCCATTTATTACCTGCTATTATGAAGTTTCCATCAGTTGTTTCTATTACCTGCCGGCCAGCATCGTCACGATTTGAACCAAAGCTTTTCGACCACTCCACAACACCGAGTGAATTTAACTTCACAACCACCATATCACCATATTCCGTGCTACCAATATGATCTATAAAAAGTCCGTCGTTAGAGTGACTGACTCCGGTAATAATAAAACCCTTGTCGCTGGTTTGCAAAATTTTATAGGCGCGCTCATCTTGTGAGCCATTAATTACGGTTTGCCACAGGATATTGCCCAAAGTATCAAGCTTAATAACGACTATATCACCTAAACCAAAATTGGTATCAATAAGACCATCACTAGAACTTGAATGCCCACAAAAAACAATACACGAATCTATAGTGCGAATTATAGACTCTGGGTAATCTTCACCGGATCCGCCAATGGACTTTTGCCAAAGCAAATCACCGGCATCGCTTAAACGTGTTACCCACATATCAAAAACACCAAAAGTCTCAGTGAGGTCACCGTCATCAGATGTCGTGGTTGAGACAATATAATAATCCGAACTAAAGCCGCGACAAATAGCTTCACCATACTCCGTTTCCATACCCCCTAAGCACCTTTGCCAAGCCAGATTTACTATCTGAGCTCGAACACTTATTTTGATTCCGGATAAAAGCAAAACAAACAACCATATATGTAACTTGGTCATAACAGTAAGTTTGCCATAATGAATTATTTATTTTGAAATTTCTACTAGCATAATGATTAGCTTTATTATTGATGTGCTAAAATAGGTATATTTGATAACCGAAATATACAACCATGAAAACACAAAACCAAATGTTGAGCTATGAAAATAGACAATCTGGTAATAAACCTCAACCTCTATTTTTACTTTTTGCAGTCCTCGCATTTACTTTAACTGCATTTATTCGGCCGGTAGTCTATAGTTCTACATGCCATTTCAGTACTTGAACCGAATTGATTCAAATACGAGTACAAGTTTTCAATTTCTCTGGCATGGTTGTTAAAGATGTTCAAGTAGTAGAAGGCGAAAGAATTAAAATAGATGATTTGCCTTCTGGGATGTATAGCGTATTCATTTCTGGCGACACCACTTTGCCTGAAATGCATAGCTTAATAAAAATTGAATAGTATCTATGGGATTCCAGTTGAACTGTTTCGCATTTATTAATAAGATAAAATAATAATACCCACTTTCATCGCACCATACTCAGTTTTATCATCAACGGAAAAATCAACCGCAAAGAATGGAATCTGAACTGGAATGCGGCGTTGGAAGCAGGTGGTGTTTTAGTGAGTGAGGAAGTACGCATTCACGCAGAAATTCAATTGGTAGAAGCGCAGTAAGCAATTAGTTACGTACAATTAAAAGGCCCCTTTCACCGAAGGGGTCTTTTTTGTTGCCCTTACAAACAACAATCAGTTGTGGTCGGCATCAACCCTTTCCAAGCCTTTTTCCTTATTTTTGCTCCCATCATGCACATGCATCGCCCTATCCTGAACCAAATGACTGCCGATATGCGCAGCGGATTGAAGAAATTCGCCGTGCTCATCGACCCGGATGAGGTAGGGCCTGTTGAGCTCAAACGCTTGGTGGAATTGGGTTTGGAGAGTCATGTCGACTATTTTTTTGTGGGTGGAAGCCTTGTGATTGGGGATGCCATGGATATGACCATCCGCAACCTGAAAGAGCATAGCCCTATCCCGGTGGTTATTTTTCCGGGCAGTATTATGCAGGTCAACCCACATGCCGATGCACTCCTGTTTTTAAGCCTGATTAGTGGTCGCAACCCCGAATTATTGATCGGTAATCAGGTTTTGGCAGCTCCGTATGTGAAAAAATCCGGTATTGAAGCGATTCCAACCGGTTATATACTCGTTGATGGAGGTGCACCCACAACAGTAAGTTATATTTCGAATACTACGCCTATACCATCCGACAAGCCTGAAATAGCCGCTTGTACGGCCATGGCCGGCGAATTGCTTGGCATGCAACTCATGTATATGGATGCCGGCAGTGGCGCAAAAAGGCCTATACCCACCGAAGTCATCCATGCCGTGCGCAAGCATACGGATGTGCCCATCATTGTGGGCGGAGGTATAAAAACACCTGAAAAAGCCTACGAAAATTGCAATGCCGGTGCCGACATCATTGTGGTTGGCAATGCTATCGAAAAAGACACTTCGCTGATTCAGGAAATTGCATTCGCGATCCATTCTGCCTCCGTGGCATCACCGCGTTGATCAACTGCGATCTATGACGGGTACAGTAATTCAAAGCACAGGTAGTTTTTATGATGTGAAAACCGAAACAGGCGAGATTATTGTTTGTCGCCTGAAAGGTCGCATGCGCCTCGAGGATAAAAAACAAACAAATCCGGTTGCCGTTGGCGATTTAGTGGATGTAGAGCAGGATGATAAAGAGAATTATGTAATCGCATCAGTACAACAACGCAGAAATTATATCGTACGCAGCGATACACACAAAAAGCATGTTAAACAGGTAATAGCAGCCAATATTGATCAAACAGTTGTGGTGGCCACACTCAAACAGCCTCGCACTGCTTATGGATTTATTGATCGAGTTCTACTTACCAGTGAAGTATATGATATTCCGGCCGTTGTCATTTTTAATAAGCATGACATTTATGATGCTGCCGACAATGCATTATTGCAGGAATTAATCATCAGTTATACAGATGCCGGTTATGGTGCATTCAGCACTTCTGTAACCAATCGCGAACATGAACAGAAATTGTTTGAAGTGTTTCACAACAAAACTTCCTTAATCACAGGGCCATCCGGTGTTGGAAAATCATCCCTCGTAAATATGATTGAACCTGAGCTGCAGCTGCGTGTAAATGAAATTTCAAAATATTCGGAAAAAGGTCAGCACACAACCACTTTTGCCCGCATGCACCAATTACCACATGGTGGATATATTATCGATACACCGGGCATTAAAGAATTTGGATTGGTAGATATTGATGCAGAAGAAGTAGGCCATTTTTTTCCTGAAATCAGAAAGTATATTGGCCAATGCAAGTTCAACAATTGCCTGCATATCAATGAAGATGGTTGTGTCATTCGCGAACAATTGGAGGCTGGCACCTTTTCACCTTCACGGTATACAAGCTATCTGACTTTTTATCACGAAATTAAGGACACAAAAAAATGGTAATGCGATGCGGGCAGTAATTCAGAGAGTACAATCAGCAGTAGTTATCATTGATGGAAAAACACATGCTTCCATTCAAAAGGGTTTTGTTATTCTATTGGGTATAGAAGAAGCAGATAATAGAGAAGACATACAATGGTTAACACAAAAAATTGTCGGATTGCGGGTGTTTGCCGATGCTGACGGATTGATGAATATCAACATTGCAGATGCAGGAGGTGAATTTTTAGTAGTGAGTCAGTTTACTTTATTCGCCTCAACAAAAAAAGGCAACCGTCCGTCATTTATTCGAAGTGCCAAACCGGATGTGGCCATTCCGCTTTATGAAGCGTTTGTGCAGGATTTGGAAAGTATCAGTGGCAAAGCCGTTCGAACAGGTATCTTTGGTGCAGATATGCAGGTGCAATTGGTCAACGACGGACCTGTTACCATTATCATAGACACAAAAAATAAAGAGTAGGTATGAACGATAAGTGGAGAAAGTTTTTTTCAAGATATTTTGAGCTGATCTTACTGGCATTCACGATTTTGTTTTTATTGATAAAACCCAATATGCGCAGCTATGGCGAACGCATTAGTATTTTATTTTTCGGGATGCTATCGTTTTACTACCTCGCCAGTGGCATTTTAGTATTCTTAGATAAAAATCGGATTGGTCGCATTATGCGATTGATGTATTTATTTGGCTTGTGGTCTGTTTCCGTCATGGTCATCGCCATTATGACCAGAATTATGTTGTTACAATCCGACAAAGCCTTGTTGATTATTGCTATTTGCTCCACCATTGGCTTGCTCGGGTATATTATTTTATACTACCGCCGATTAGGTGATGAAGACCGCAAAGCATTATTGTATTTAATTCAGCCTCTATTTATCCGTGCTGTATTTGCCATGCTGGTAGGTATTGCTTTTTTAGTGGGCAGTAATTACAGTATTTACCGCATGTTCGGCACTTATCGTCGGGATCCGGTGTATATTGAAAAAATAGTACAGGCATACGAAAATCCGAAGGATAGTGTAATGCTCAATAATTACAAAACATACGACGACTCAATTCGCACTCAAAAAAACGAAGTTGAAACGGAAACACCATAAAGTATTCCATCAAATTAAATGATACCTGGCATGACCATCGCTGAAGCACAAAAAACTGTCGACACCTGGATACAAACCACCGGTGTCCGTTATTTTAATGAGCTCACCAATATGGCAATGCTCACTGAGGAGGTGGGAGAAGTAGCCCGCATAATCGCGCGCAAATACGGTGAACAATCCTTCAAAGAAAGCGATAAAAACAAAGAACTTTCCGACGAGTTGGCAGATGTACTATTCGTACTCATCTGCCTCGCCAACCAAACCGGCATAGACCTAACCACCGCCCTCAAAAAAAACCTCGAAAAGAAAACAAACCGGGATAGTGAAAGGCATAAGGGGAATGAGAAGTTGGGGAGGGGGTGAGGGGGTCAGTGGTGAATGGTGAGCGGTGAGTGAGATAATGTAATACGGCCTACGGCCTCAAAATACAGCTTTCACTTATGATAATTGTAACCGAATAAACAATTTCATGCTCCTCCAAAATCCCTGCATTGTCTCACTACTCACTACCCACTACTCACTACCTTTTAATTGAGGAATGAGGAAAAGGGAATGCTCGTTAATTACGTTCCGCTCTTGCGATCGGATAGATTGCTTCGCCGCTCCTTGGGTCGCGGCTCGCAATGACAGTAATGCGTTTAATTTAAGTGGTTGCTTTGCAACCACCTCTTGCTGATGATTAGTTTACTTTTAATTCGAAGGATTTTCTAAAGGAATTCCCCTCGCTACTTTACTGCATTCTAATGCATAAACCCCAACACACAAATCCGCCGTACGGCGGACACACTTGCATTTCCCATTGGTTAATCCCAAGCACTCGCGACTCCATTGTATTTCATCGGCTAATCCCGAGTACTCGGGACTCCGCTACGCTACGTCGGCTATCGATCAATTCTGCATTCATCGGCTAATTTTTCCTGCATTTCATTTCCACACTTCCACACGCAAATCCGCCGTACGGCGGACCTCACTTGCACACCTGCATTCATCCCGAGTACTCGGGACTCCGCTTCGCTGCGTCGGCTATCGATCAATTCTGCATTCATCGGCACATCGGCTAATTGGCACATCGGCTAATCCCGAGTGCTCGGGACTCCGCTTCGTTGCGTCGGCTATCGATCAATTCTGCATTCATCGGCACATCGGCTAATTGGCTAATCGGCTAATTTTTTACTTCCACATTCGTACTTCCAATCCCCTTCTCCCCAATTTCTTCAACCATCATTAAATATTATTTGACAATCATTTAAGAGCATGGATACATAGTTCTTTCCGGTTTTTTAGTATTGAGGTTCATCTCACTTATTCTCTTTAAAAGTTTCTTGCAAGTTTTTTGGCAGAATTTTTTCCCCATTTTATATGTTTATTTCAACACCAGGGTGGACATTCGGAGCGCGCCACACATTAATAAAAAATATATGTGAACAACCCGACGCCCACGGTACAAGACTCTTTTCATCTTACCCACAGGGGGGTGGAAAAGTGTTACTTGTTTGTAAACAGTTTCATTCCCTACTTTCGTGAAACCTCTCGAGAGAACCGGGAGGTTTTTTCGTCAGTACCAGAACCTACTTTCGAAAACCCATTTCATACAAACCAAAACGACTTTAACCAGCATGGCCAGCAAAAAGAAACCAACAACGGGCGGCTTATCATTCCCGCGCTACTTCACCCGGGATGGTGTAAATCCGTACGACCAGTTCGAATATGAACTGCGCTCATCTGTTATCCGCAACACTACCGGTGATGCAGTATTTGAAATGCACAATGTAGAAGTGCCTAAAGACTGGAGCCAGGTAGCAACCGATATCCTCGCACAAAAATATTTCCGCAAGGCAGGCGTGCCTCAACCGGATGGCTCAACAGGTAGCGAAACCTCTATTAAGCAGGTTGCGCATCGCCTGGCCGATTGCTGGCGCCAATGGGGCGAACAATATGGCTATTTTGCAACAACACAGGATGCCCAAATCTTCTATGAGGAATTGGCTTATATGATCCTCGCGCAAATGGCTGCACCAAACTCACCACAATGGTTTAATACTGGTTTATTTACCGCATACGGAATTAAAGGAAAACCACAGGGTCACTATTTTGTGGATCCGGATTCCGGAGAATTGAAAAAATCAACGTCAGCTTACGAGCGCCCTCAGCCACATGCTTGTTTCATTTTAAGCGTGGATGATGATTTGGTGAACAGTGGTGGTATCATGGACCTCTGGACACGCGAAGCCCGTATCTTTAAATATGGTTCCGGTGTGGGTACGAATTATTCAAAAATTCGTGGTGAAGGTGAAAAATTATCCGGCGGTGGAACCTCTTCTGGCTTGTTGAGTTTCCTCAAAATTGGTGACGCTGCTGCAGGTGCTATTAAATCAGGTGGAACTACTCGTCGCGCAGCTAAAATGGTTTGTCTCGACCTCGATCACCCTGAAATTGAATCGTTTGTTGAATGGAAAGTAAAAGAAGAAGATAAAGTTGCTGCTTTAATTGCTGCAGGTTATTCTTCTGATTATGAAGGTGAAGCATATCGTACCGTTGCCGGTCAGAATTCAAATAATTCTGTACGCATTCCAAATACATTCTTTAAAGCACTTGAGCAGGAAGGTGATTGGGAATTAATCGGACGCACAAACGGTAAAGTATTTAAAACAGTTTCTGCACGTAAACTCTGGGAAAAAATTGCCTACGCAGCATGGCGTTGTGCCGACCCGGGCGTGCAATTTGATACAACTATTAACGAGTGGCATACTTGTCCTAAATCAGGACGCATCAATGCATCTAACCCATGCAGCGAATATATGTTCCTCGATAATACAGCATGTAACCTCGCTTCTATCAACCTGCGTAAATTCTACGATGATGATAAACTCGTATTTAACGTAGAAGCATTTGAACATGCTTGTCGCTTGTGGACAGTTGTGTTGGAAATTTCTGTGTTGATGGCGCAGTTTCCAAGTCCTGAGGTTGCGCAACTTTCTTATGAGTTCCGCACGCTCGGTTTAGGATTTGCAAACCTCGGCTCATTATTGATGGTGAGTGGTATACCTTATGATAGTGATAAAGCCCGCGCTATTGCCGGTTCTATTTCCGCTATCATGACCGGTATCTCTTATAAAACATCTGCCGAAATGGCTCGTGCACTCGGACCATTTAAAGGTTATGCATTAAATAAAGAAGATATGATGCGTGTTATGCGTAACCATCGCTACGCTGCATACAATGCTTCCGAGAATTATGAAAACCTTGAAATTAAACCAATGGGTATCGATCAGGCATTATGTCCTGAGTACTTATTGAAAGCGGCATGCGATGCCTGGGATGAAGCCTTACAATTAGGTGATACTTATGGATATCGCAACGCACAGGCAACTGTAATTGCACCAACCGGTACCATCGGTTTATTAATGGATTGCGATACCACAGGTGTTGAACCGGATTTCGCTTTAGTGAAATTCAAAAAATTATCCGGCGGTGGTTACTTTAAAATTATTAACCAGTCAATTCCGCTTGCATTAAAAAATCTCGGCTACAAAGATGAAAGCATCGAGTCGATTGTAAATTATGCAAAAGGAACCGGTACATTAAAAGATGCTCCTTATATCAACTACGAAACACTCATGCTCAAAGGATTTACTGAGCAGGAAGTGTTGCATGTAGATAAAGTAATGAGTTCTGCATTCGAAATCAGTTTTGTATTTAATGTATTTACATTGGGTGCCGAAACACTCGAACGTTTAGGATTCAGTGCTGAACATTATAGCGAACCCGGATTTAATTTATTGCGCGCATTAGGCTTCACAAAAGAAGAAATTGAAGCGGCCAATGATCATATCTGCGGAACCATGACCATCGAAGGTGCTCCAGCCCTTCAGGAAAAACATTATAATGTATTTGATTGCGCAAACAAATGCGGAAAAATTGGTGAGCGTTACATTCATCAGCATGGTCACGTGCGTATGATGGGTGCCGTTCAGCCTTTTATCAGCGGCGCGATTTCAAAAACAATTAACCTGCCTCACGAAGCAACCGTTGAAGAAATGGAAGATTGCTATATGCTGAGCTGGCAATTAGGTTTGAAAGCAAATGCGTTATATCGCGATGGTTCTAAATTATCGCAACCACTTTCTACCAAAAGCGATAGCAAAGAAGGTGTTGATGAAAAAGTAAAACACGAATGGACCAGCGAAGAAGTGTTGGAAGCTGCACGTAATATTATCATGCAATCTACCGACACGATTTTCAAACGTCAGTTAAGTCGCGTGGTTGAACGCAAGAAATTGCCGGCTAAACGCGATGGATTTACACAAAAATCTAAAATTGGTGGTCAAACCATATTTGTGCGCACCGGTGAATATGAAGATGGCACGTTAGGTGAAATCTTTATCGATATGCACAAAGAAGGTGCTTCTTATCGCTCGTTGCTCAACTGTTTTGCTATTGCAGTTTCAATCGGCTTGCAATATGGTGTGCCGCTGGAAGAATTTACAGATAAGTTTACCTTCACACGCTTCGAACCAAGCGGTCCGGTTGATCACGCAAATATTAAATTCAGTACGTCTATTGTCGACTATGTGTTCCGACTCCTGGCGTTTGAATATTTGAACCGCACAGATTTAGTGCATGTGGCACCGGAAGATATCAGCATGTTTGAAAAATCAACACAAGATATCTCAACCGAAACGACAGGTAATTATCCCGTTGGTGAGCCGATTGCAGAACGCCCTGCGAAATCAGACGCTGCAACACGCAAAGCATCAGCCGAAAAATATAAAATGGCCAGTGCACAAGATGCTGCAAACCAATCGTTAATGGGTGATGCGCCTCCATGTCCTAAATGTGGTCACACCACCATCCGCAACGGCACTTGCTACAAATGTTTGAATTGTGGCGAAAGTCTCGGATGCAGTTGATGAAATGTCAATGAGAAAAAATAAAAAAACCGCTTCACATGAGGCGGTTTTTTATTTCATGTATGACGTGTAAAATCAACTATGTGCCTGTAAGAAAATTAAAATGCAGGTGTAGGGAGAATGACCAGCGTTAGTGCCTGGCCGTGTCTGCTGCAACGCCGGGAATAAAAACAGTAGCCTGCTCTGCCTCAATCACCTGTTTCGTTAAGGCTTCCGCAGTAGCTGTTGGTTTACTGTAAGTAAAATCGATACGCCACTTTTCAGCTTCTTTAATAAGGAGAGTTTCCATTGTTGAGTCGTCAACAGAACTCCATACATACACAAAAGCAGAATCTCCCTGCATGCGTGTTTGCGCATACTCAACTTTGAATTCAAATTCTTTCTCCCGGCCATCCGCTAATAAACCTAATGCACCTTCAATGTATTTAAAATCCGCATGCAATTTCGTGCGACTGGCGTTTGTTACCAATAATTCGGCTTTTTCTAAATTGTGATCGTTGTAGAGGTGTTCGAAAAATTGCAGTGCCACATCTTCAGGAGTGGGTTCGGGTTTGCATGCAGGTACCAAGGGCAAAAGCAGTGCGAATACTAAAAGATGGCGTTGAAGGAGAACGCGCATGAGTTTGGGTTGTTGACACAAAATAAGAGAAAGATTATGGGTTCTGTTAAATAATACGGTCATTTTAGTAATCTTTAACAGTTTACCCGTATAACCAGCCAACATCAGGCAGTATCCGTAACCTGGAGCAGCAGGTAGTCGGGCTGAAACAAAACACGTAATTTTACGGATTCATGAGTATAGACCCGAATATACCCATACGGAAACGTGCCGTGCATTTCGACCTGGTCAGGTTTATTGCCACTTTTGCAGTTGTACAGTTACATATCGCCACCCCCTGGCTGTGGCGCGAGTCGGATACGGAATCCGGATTTTGGATAGTATGCCTCCTTTTTGATACCATTGGCAGGGCAGGGGTGCCCATTTTTTTAATGATTAGCGGCGCCTTGCTGCTCAGTCATGATGAGCCCTATGGCAAATTTTTCAAAAAACGCTTTACCCGAGTTTTTATTCCCTTGTTTTTCTGGACGCTCGTGTATGAAGTGCATATGGTATTTCAACATTTCTTTCATCAGGAAGGCACGGCTTACACGTCTATATGGCCATATCTCCGCGATACTTCGGCCTGGTGGAGTGTGATTAAAAACCCAATGGCAGGCGCCGTGTATGATCATCTTTGGTTTCTGTACATGATTATTGGTATGTATCTGGTAACGCCCTTATTGCGCAAGTTGGTGCCGGTATTAAACAGAACAGATCAATGGTATTTATTAGCGCTTTGGGTTTTTGCAGATATTCTATTACCGCTCGCTTATAATTATTGGGATTTTTCGCTCGGTTTTAATATTCCGATTGTAACACCTTATTTAGGATTTTACATGATGGGTTATTACCTGATGCACTATCAATTCTCCGCCAAACAAATTCGCAACACCTGGATAATTTTTATTGCCAGTTATATCGTGAACGTCATCATTACATGGTACGATAGTACAGTGCATGGTCAAATGCAGGTATTCTGGTTATCGCATCATCGTCCCGGTGTATTTATCATGGCTGCTTCTGCATTTATATTATTAGAGCATTATGCCATGCAGGCCTTCCACAATTTTTCAGAAAAGAAATACAAGCTCCTCGCTTATATGGGCGGAACTACATTTGGTATTTATTTACTGCACCCATTAATTATCGAAGCCTTTGAGGGCATATTTATGGGCGCATTCGGCATCTACGGTCCGGCAATGCACACAGTTCCATTTATCACCATTCCAATAGCAGCTATCCTGGTAACAGCGATAACGATGGGGATTGTTACTTTAATGCAACGTATACCAGTTCTCAAGAAATTTGTCTGAAAAGCGAAAGAAAAAATTAGCCGATTAGCCGATGTGCCGATTAGCCGATGAATGCAGAATTGATCGATAGCCGACGCAGCGTAGCGGAGTCCCGAGTACTCGGGATGGGAAATGCAAGTGTGTCCGCCGTACGGCGGATTTGTGTGTGGGAGTGTGGAAATGAAATGCCGGAAAAATTAGCCGATTAGCCGATGTGCCGATTAGCCGATGAATGCAGAATTGATCGATAGCCGACGCAGCGTAGCCCACTAACAGCCCCATCGGGGCGACACACCCACTAACTAGCCAGCAGTGCCCAAAACAAGCCCCATCGGGGCGACACAACGGCCCATCCACGAAGCCCCAACACCATACTTAGTAACAACTCAAAAAAAGTACTCACCCCTGAAGTAGAAATTTTCCTCCGCTGCGCTACGTAAAATTTCACTTCGGGGCAGGCCCTCACCACTCACCCCGGAAGTAGAAATTTTCCTCCGCTTTGCTGCGTAAAATTTCACTTCGGGGCAGGCCTTCACCACTCACCCCGGAAGTAGAAATTTTCCTCCGCTGCGCTACGTAAAATTTCACTTCAGGGCAGGCCCACACCACTTATTACTCACCACTCACCCCTGAAGTAGAAATTTTCCTCCGCTTTGCTGCGTAAAATTTCACTTCAGGGCAGGCCCTCACCACTCACTCCTCACCACTCACCATTCACGAAAGAGGTTTTGTAGTTGTTGCTTGAATATCTCCTTCTTCATGCACATATAAAACTGATATCGCAGCGCAGAACATAAATACACCACTCATAATAATCGCATAAATTGCATTATCATTATAAATCGCATGCACAATTGGTCCGCCTAAGATTCCGTTTATGATTTGCGGGAAGGTGATGAAGAAATTAAAAATACCCATATACACACCCATCTTTCCTGCAGGAATACTGCCGGCTAAAATTGCATAAGGCATAGCCAGAATACTTGCCCATGCAATACCCACTCCGATCATGCTGAATAACAAGCCTTCAGGACTTTTCGCAAAAAACATGGATATCAATCCCACACCACCACAGATCAATGAAAATGCATGTGTCGATTTTCTTCCGAATTTTTTTGCAATAGAAGGAAGAAAAATAGCATACACCGCACTGATGGCATTATACGCACCGAAAATAATCCCTACCCAGTTTCCTGCTTTGCGATACGTGTCGCTGGAGGTATCATCGATAGGTAAATGATAAATATGATGAGCAATAGCAGGCGTGGTAAATACCCACATACCAAACAAAGCAAACCAGCTAAAGAACTGCACTAATCCCAGTTGTCGCATCGTGCGGGGCATGCGATTAAAATCACGAAAAATTTCAGATAGGCCTGTTTTATGTTTCGATGGTTTGCCATGATATAAAGCATACGTATCAGGTGGATATTCTTTCGCAAAAAATATCGTCACCAGAATGGCACCTAAGAAAACAACAGCGCCAATGTAAAAAGAGAAGATTACGTTATCCGCAACTTCACCAGCAGGTGCTGAGGCTGATACACCCATCCATTCGTTTAAAATAAAAGGTAAAAACGATCCTACAACAGCACCAATACCAATGAGAAATGTTTGTATGGAAAAACCGAGTGTGCGTTGTTTATCAGGTAAATTATCAGCCACTAATGCACGGAAAGGCTCCATGGCAACGTTAATACTGGCATCCATAATCATCAGAAACCCGGCCCCAATAAACAGGGCACTTTTGCCGGCTACGAATGCCGCTGAGTTAGGCAGAGCAATTAAGGCGATACAGCAAATCAATGTACCAATCAGAAAGTAAGGTTTTCTTCGTCCCATGCGGGTCCATGTTTGATCGCTATAATGACCAATGATGGGTTGGATAATCATGCCCGTCAACGGAGCAACCAGCCAAAACCAGCTTAAATGCTTTACATCCGCCCCAAAGTTTTGCAAAATTGCTGAGGCATTGCTGTTTTGTAGGGCGAATCCAAATTGGATACCTAAAAATCCAAAACTCATGTTCCAGATTTGCCAAAAGCTCATACGAGGTTTTTCCATAGTCGATTACGTCAATTCGAGGGCAATTTAATACTTTTATGAGATTGAATTTTAACCATCCGACCGAAGCGCATCCGTTTAATTAAATCTTCTACATGCTCAATATTCAAAAACGACTCAGTAATGCTTTCTATCTGATTTTAGGTATGCCGGCAACAGCCATGGGCTTCGCCTTATGTGTACAAATCAGCGCACTCAGCTGGATTCTGTCTACAAAGTATGACCTCAAAATTGAAGAAATCGGTATTGTGTGGGCAAGCGGACCATTAGCGGGACTTATCATGCAGTTGCTCGTTGGGTTACTATCAGATAATACCTGGTTTTGGGGAGGCAGACGCAGACCGTTTATTTTAATAGGTGGCACCATTGCAGCACTTATGCTTTTGTGTTTACCAAACCTCGATAATATCCAAAAGTTGTTCGGTGCCGATAGTCTTGTGCCGGTTGCTTTGGCTGTTGCGATGACGCTCGACCTCGCCATTAATCTGGGATTTAATCCTACACGCAGTATCATCACCGATGTAACACCCGATGGCAAAGCGCGAACAAAGGGATATACCTATATGCAGACTATTTCCGGCACCATGGGCGTACTGGCCTATTTTATCGGAGCCTGGTTTAATAATTATACATTGATTTATGTAGGGGTGTTTATTGTTTTGGCATTTAGTATCATTCCGGTTTTCTTTATTGAAGAACCTAAAACATTACAGGCAGATACAACAGATGCAGAAATAAATGCTTTAGACGTTACAGCACATACACAAAAGGCAGAAATAAATGAATTGATTAAAATATATCTGGCAAATGCATTTTCGTGGATTGGCGTGCAAACCATGTTTGTTTTTATGTTTGCTTATGCTGTTCAGATATTATTTCATACAAATGATTCTTCCACACTTACCGATGCCCAAAATGATGAAACCGGAAAGATTATTAATTATTCTTTTTTAATCCTGAATGCAGTGGGTGCTATTTTTCCTGCTTTTGTTTTAGAACCACTGACCAAGAAATTCGGTCGCATCAATGTACAATCTACAGCCATCCTAATTATGAGTGTTGGGTATGCCTGCATCGTGTTTTTTGGTAAAAATGTGGTGTCCTTATATATGTGCATGGCCATTTGCGGCATCGGCTGGGCAGCTATTGTCAGCCTCCCGTTTGCCATCATGAGCGAAAAAGTAAATAAGCAACGTATGGGTTTATTTATGGGCATATTTAATATGAGTATAGTAATTCCGCAGCTGTTGGTGAGTTTGCTCATCGCACAATTTATCAGCGATGCTGAAAATAAAAATATCATTTTTGAAATCAGTGCCGCAAGTTTATTTATCAGCTTTCTGTTTTGGCGTTGGGTAAAGGAACCAAAACAAAAATCTGATTCTGCTCAAATTCCTCACGCATCACATTAATCCTGTTATGCAAGCTAAATGGTTATTGTTTTATCTGGTGTTCGCTTCAAGCCGGTTATTTGGTCAGGATGCACCGAAGGCAATTAAGTATGAATTCTTTTCACCTGTAACCGGATGTTTGGGTTTTTCATTGGAACAATCAAAAACGAATTTTATTTCAATGGATTATGAACTCGGATTTATCGGCGTAAAATTGGGTGATTATTTTGCTGACGAAGCATTTTATGGTGGATATGCCTCTATCGGACCACGGCTGTATATGGACAAGGACGAAACACCCTTTAATAATTTGCGTGGTTCTTATCTGAAACCTGCGCTTTTAGTTAATGCCTTTTATTATAAAAATCAGGACACCTATATTGCCCAAAACGGATTGCCATTAACAGATCAATTAGATGGCATGGATGTCACGATAAATTTACTGTTGGTAGTCGGTGCACAGGAAATTATTTATGACATTGCATCAGTTGAGTTGTGGCTTGGCTTAGGGTATGGTGGAGGTTGGCGTACTGTAAATTCGAAGTACAGGCCAGGCCTGGAAGCCGAGAACCCTTCATTTAAATATAGTTATAACCGAATTGGCCAGTCTCCGCTGATTTTTGATATCGGGCTCAATCTGGGCTTAGTATATTAGCCGAAATGCCTTGCCGGGTTGCAATAGCCTCATCTGCAACGAGGTCAAATTTGTTGCACAAGGGTGACCTAAGTATGCTTATTATTGCTTTTTTTTAAACTACATTTGTAAAAACGAGGCTATGAAAACAACACTTACCGCATGCTTCATTTGTATGCTGAGTATCTCATCTCTGTTTGCGCAAACAGATGAAAAATCTTTAAAGTATGATTTTTTCACACCAGTTGGCGGATGTATGGGTTTTTCTTTAGAAAAGCCTAAAAATGATTTCATATCGTACGATTATGATTTGGGTATGATTGGTTTACGGTTGGGCGACTATTTTGATTACGATGCGTTTTTTGGCGGTTATGCAGCTTTTGGACCACGCATGTATTTTAAGCGTGATGATGCTGCACAGAATGATATGAGAGGTTTGTATTTTAAGCCCATCCTCATGTTGAATTATTTTGTTTGGTCCGACAGTTCTACCTATTACGATTATCTGACAGGCGCTTACTTTGCAGATGAAGTGAGCGGCACTGATTTTACAATCAACCTCTTAGCCTCAATGGGCTCACAATGGATATTATCCGATTTGATTGTGTTTGATCTTTGGTTCGGTCTCGGTTATGGTGGTGGATGGAATACTTATGAATCTGACCTGATTCCGGAATCCTATTTCGGCACGGTTGACAGGCCCTTTAAATACAGTTATACCCGCTTTGGGTATTCACCCCTCATTTTCGACGGGGGATTGTCGATTGGATTTAAGTTTTAATCAACTGTAAATCGGCGATTTACGGCATTTCCCAACGTCAGGCCCACTTTTTGCGTGTAGTTTACTATTGGAGACATCCACCCGGTCTTTGTGTGCGCTTACCGGGCGGCTTCTCAATTTTAAGTCCGAACTTTGCGTTTCGTGAATATGGGTCTGATGTATAGGTTTTTCGCTTTAGTAGTTGTTTCCGGCATGTTCATGTTTGGAAAAGTAATGGCCCAGGCAACCATCCCGGCGCAACTCCTATGTGCCCAAACCCTCATAAATGGGGATGTTCAGCTTACCTGGGGAACGTCTGCCGAGGGATGTGGCCCTTTTACGGAATATCAGATTTATGTGAGCTCAACCGGCCTGCCCGGCTCTTTCAGCTTACTGGGCACTGTACCGCTTTTTGCGACTACCTCCTATACACATGTGGGTGCTGATGGTGCCTTAAATACCTGGTATTACTACATTGTAGCCATTTATGACTGTCCTGGATTTACTCAAACCAGCAGCGATACCCTCGATAATATCGACCCTGTGGCTGCTGAACTGGATTATGTAACCGTGGTTGGTGGCCTGTCGGAAATTCATTGGATTCCTTCCGTTTCGCCTGAAACAAATTCCTATATCATTTATCGGGATAATGGCGGTTTTACACCCGTTGCTACCGTTTATGGCAGATTTACCACTACATATACAGATGTAACCGGTGTGCCAACAGCAGGTATAGAAACATATACAATAGCCGCAAGAGATAGCTGCGGAACCATTGGCCCTTTTAATAATGATGCGCATCACACCATTTTTTTGGAGGTCCAACAAGTTGATTGCTCGGCCGATTTACAATTAAGTTGGAATGCATATGATACCTGGACTGCAGGTGTTGATGAATATCAAATATGGGTGGATCGAAATTTTGCCGGAGCCGTATTGGTGGATGATGTTGATGCTGCCACCACCGGTTATACCTTAACCGGAATAAATGATGGCGATCATGTATGCATCACTATTCAGGCGTTAAGAGCTGATGGAACTGCTATTTCCGTTTCTAATGAAGTGTGTCTGGATCTGAATATCGTGCAACCCGCAGCTTACACTGTTATCCGGAACGCAACGGTTTCCAGTCCGACGCAAATTAGTATTGAATGGTATCCGGATAATGCAGCAGATCTGGAAAAAAAATCTATTCGCCGCAGTTTAGATAATATTACTTATAACAACCTCGGCACTACACCTGTAGATATACCGATTCCTGTTGTGGATGCCTATAACGATAATAGTATGGCAACCGTTTCAGTGCCTTTTTATTATCAGATTATTACTATCGATAGTTGTGGCATCGAAATGCCCTCCGGCATCGTAAAAACTATTCTGTTGAAAGGAAATGATAATGCCAACTTTACAAATAATATTAACTGGAATGCCTTTGAAATTACCAATGGTGTAATAAATAATTATCGCATATATAGAGATGATGGCGCGGGATTTAATATGATTGCAACAGTTCCGTCTGCTACACTCACGTATCTGGATGATGTTTCTGCATTTGTAAATCTGGTTGATCAATTCTGCTATCGTATTGAATGTGAGTATCGCCTCAATGCGCCTGAAAATGGTGTAGATGAAATACTACTTTCAAACTCTAACATACTTTGTCTCGAGCAGGGACCGCGTATTTATGTGCCAAACGCCATTGTGCCGGGCGGCGTGAATTCGGTTTTTAAACCGGTCATCATTTATGGAATGGAAGAAGGCTACAGCATGCAGATTTTCAATCGATATGGTGAAATCATCTTTGAAACACAAGATATATCAGGCGGTTGGGATGGCACGTTTAATGGAAGCATTGTGCCTGTAGGCACCTACGGTTATGTGATCGTGTTTACCGCCAACAATGGTTCTGTAATTACCAAAAAGGGTAATGTTACCGTTATACGGTAATTTTGACAGCTATTAACGTTATGCATCAGATTTTTCATTTAACAGGCGTTCGGGAAACAGCCAGTGGCATCACACTGTATGCCGATCATACATTTGATTTTTACCTGAGTTTTGGTGCCATCGACCGACATGGGTATGGTACCTGGACAAAAGAAAATGATACGGTGATACTCACCAGTAATTATGCCGACAAGAAAGGATTTGCCATTGTCGCGCAACAAAAGGATGCACTGGAGGGATATCAGGTAAGTCTCCAAAACCCCGATCCATTTTTTGCCGGTATGATGCGAGGCTATGCAATCGTGCAGGCAACATCTGAAGAACAAAAGGCAGATGATCAGGGTGTAATACAATTTGCTATGGAGCATCCTGATAAACTGATGTTGATGAATGCGTTATTCCCGGACCAGATAGTAACTTTTATTCCGGAGCCGGATACCAATCATATGATTGTTCAACCTAATCACGATATATTTCTGTTGCATTTTCCTGAGGTGAGGTGCACGCAGGAAGAGCAAACACTTTTAGTTAAACTTCCCTTACTCAGTATGTATTTTGGTGAGCGTACATTTGTTTATGAACAGCAAATGCAATGACAATGTCATTTACTGAATTACACAAACCCATTATTGGTACTGACGAACTGCTATCTGTTTTGTCGCAATTAAATGCAGATATGCATAATGCAGGCTTATATTTCCAGTGGGATAAAGCAGATGAGATTGGATTTACTTCTTACCCCGATTTGCCGGAACATTGCATAATGATTTTGGCAAGTTTTGATTTCACTTATTATCATCAACTGGAATTGTGTTTTCATCAGGTTCGGGCTCATACCTTAATAGACAATAACCAATGGCCGGATCACTGGAATAAAAATCAACTTGAATTATTGCAGGGTGTTGAACGTAGTCATGTACTAATGAACTGCGCTGTTCCTGAAGATGAAACAATTCATGTATTTGCGTTTAACGTTGGAAGTTTTTCTGATCGTCAATTATATATTATTGCCGAAGGATTCAGTTTTGTAAGTGGAACTGTATTTCATTATAACCGATTGGCGCAACAAAATCTCGACCCCGGCGAACGAATTGCATGGTGGGTTACGCGTTAAAACCAAATTTGTTTTAAAAGGACTTCCGCATCGGTTACTGATTCACAATCACGTATTCAAAATATTTTTTTACAAATTTTTGATTTCTTGAAATTAGTGTATATTTGCGTTGAAATTAATTAAGACATGCGTCTGCTAAACAAAAACATATTTGAACGCTATCAGCAGGATGAACATCCTGGCCGAGGTTTTTTTTATTGACTTGAAACAATTCATTCAATGATATGTAAACCCTGGCCTTGAGTCAGGGTTTTTTATTTCCCTGATCTTCCGGCTGTGCTGTTTTGTGCAGGAGTACTGCATATTTACATATGTTATAACATATGTGAAAAGGCCACTCTATGCTTATTAGCATACGATTGACAGCTTAAAATGCATAATGTTATTTAAACATGAAAACGAGATGAGAAAATTAAATTTAAAAGGAAAAGACCTTAGAAAAATCGGGTATCCTGAAAGTATTGTTATTGGTGTAGCCATTCAGGTAATGCATCAGTATCATAAACATACGACTAAAGAAGAAGCACTGCGCATATTAAAGAATGTTGCAGCGAATCCGGATGCATTTGTACAGGATGAAGTGCTTGGAAAAATTGCTCAGGCATTTATGCAGCATTTACATCCGCAGTCAGATACACTGACTTTGCGTGCCAATCGATTAGCCTATGCAACCTATGGTGCTGAACATATTGAACAGGGTGCAGTACATCAAATGGAGGTTGCCATGAAATTACCTGTGTCGGTTGCCGGTGCATTAATGCCGGATGCACACCAGGGATATGGTTTGCCAATTGGCGGTGTACTCGCTACAGATAATGCAGTTATTCCTTATGGTGTTGGTGTTGATATTGGTTGCAGAATGTGCATGACAATTTTTGATGTGCCTGCACAGTATGCCTTGCAACAAGTGGATGCCTTAACTGGTTATCTGACAAGAAATACCACCTTTGGTTCAGGGGCAACAATTAAAAATCCGGGTGAACATCCTGTTTTGGATGACCCTGCTTTTACATCAACACCCTTATTAAGGAGTTTGCATGATAAAGCGGTAAAACAATTAGGAACATCCGGAAGCGGAAATCACTTTGTTGAATTTGGTATTGTTGATATTACTGCTGAACATAATGCATTGCATGTAACGCCCGGCAGTTACCTCGCATTATTATCGCATAGTGGTTCACGTGGATTAGGTGCTTCTGTTGCCAGTTATTATACCAGATTAGCGAAGGAATTATGTAAGCTGCCTGATTCCGCAAAACATCTTGCGTATTTATCGCTCGATTCTGAAGAAGGAATGGCGTACTGGATCGCCATGCAATTAAGTGGCGATTATGCATCTGCATGTCATCATAAAATTCATGAAAAAGTGCATCGTTCTCTCGGTGGTACAATTCTGGCAAGAGTTGAAAATCATCACAATTTCGCCTGGAAAGAAATGCATCAGGGCAGAGAGGTAATAGTACATCGTAAAGGTGCAACACCGGCGGGAAAAGGAGTGCTCGGCATTATTCCGGGTAGTATGACCGCTCCGGGATTTATTGTGGAAGGTAGAGGAGAAGACAATGCATTGCATTCTGCTGCTCATGGTGCCGGAAGACTTATGTCGAGAACGGCAGCAAAATCACAATTTACCAAAGCCATGATGCGAAGTGTACTGAACGACGCCGGGGTAACCTTAATTGGCGGTGATATTGATGAATCGCCAATGGCTTACAAAGACATACAAACCGTAATGCGTAATCAGGAAGACCTGGTGAACATTATCGGCATTTTTAAACCAAAAGTGGTTCGAATGGATGGTTGAGATGTAGCGCAATTAAACCGCACTTCTTCTTCCAGTCATCGACCATAAAAATAACACGCATAATTATGGAAATCTTATATGATTTGGAAGAGAAATTATTGCGCATGCAACAATTATTGCAAGCTGGAAAAGCAATCAAGGCGAAGCGACTTGCAGAAGAATTATTAGAAGAAGAACCAGGACTTGCTGAAGCTCACATGACCCTGGGCACGATCTATGAAAATCACTTGCAGGATTTTGCGCGGGCAGCGACCTGTTATGCACTCGCTGTCCGTTTCGATGAGTCTATCGCTATAGCCTGGTATGCTTTAATACGCATGCAATATTATCTCAGCGATTATGTTGCTTTAGAGCACACCTGCGAACGCGCATTAGTACATGTGCATGTATACAAGTTTATTGTATATCAATTTCATGCACTTGCACAAGAAGAACAATTGCATTTTAAACGGGCTATCCGATTATTTGAATTGGCCCAATTATATGCAATGCAAGATGGCGATCTGGATACCGCTAAAAAACATATCCAGCGCGTAAAAGTAAAAATGGATATTAAACGCGATTGATCAACATTGCGACCGCCGGGGCACATTAATTCGGATGTGCCCCTCCCGAAAGGGATGCATGTGTATACATGTATGCAGGGGCAATAATTTCCATAAAAAATTCGCTCTCCTGACCGAAAATTTTGAGGTGCTTTCTGAAACTTTTACAAGGTTCAGTTTGTTTGCGTTCTATCTGATATATGTCATTGGGTGTGAACTATTTGATACGTATATTGGCACTTCGAAAAATTACACAAACACTATATGGAGAATAACAATTCAAATCATCCTCAAATGGGTGAGGGAAAATGTCCGTTTCCACACGGCATTTTGCAGAAGAAGGGAGCAGGTACTGGCACGGGCAACCGCGACTGGTGGCCAAATCAGTTAAAGCTCAATGTGCTGCGTCAGCACTCAACGCTCTCCAACCCTATGGATGCCGGTTTTAATTATGCAGAAGCTTTCAACGCATTAAATCTGGATGAAGTAAAAAAAGACATCATTGAAATCATGACCACCTCCCAGGATTGGTGGCCTGCTGATTATGGTCATTATGGTCCGTTTTTTATTCGCATGGCCTGGCATAGTGCAGGAACCTACCGTATTCAGGATGGTCGTGGCGGCGCCGGAAATGGTACTCAGCGATTCGCACCGCTGAACAGCTGGCCGGATAATGCAAACCTCGACAAAGCACGTTTGTTATTATGGCCAATCAAACAGAAATATGGCAATAAAATTTCATGGGCCGATTTGATGATTCTTGCCGGTAACTGCGCATTAGAATCTATGGGTTTTAAAACCTTTGGCTTCGGTGGCGGTCGTGAAGATGTTTGGGAACCGGAAGAAGATATTTATTGGGGTTCAGAAAAAGAATGGCTTGCTGATAAACGCTATTCAGGTGACCGCGAATTGGAAAACCCGCTGGCCGCTGTGCAAATGGGTTTGATTTATGTAAATCCCGAAGGTCCGAACGGCACACCAGATCCGCTATTAGCTGCACGTGATATTCGCGAAACTTTTAAGCGCATGGCAATGAATGATGAAGAAACAGTTGCCCTTATTGCCGGCGGACACACTTTCGGAAAAACACATGGCGCTGCTGATCCTTCAAAATATGTTGGAAAAGAACCGGCTGCCGCAGAAATTGAAGCGCAAAGCCAGGGTTGGTTAAACTCTTTTGGAAAAGGAAATGCTGAAGATACTATCACCAGCGGTTTAGAAGGTGCATGGACGACTACACCAACCAAATGGAGCAATAATTTCTTCTGGAATTTATTTGGGTACGAGTGGGAATTGACAAAAAGTCCTGCAGGCGCGCAACAATGGGTGCCTAAACATGGCATGGGTGCAGATTCGGTTCCGGATGCGCATATTTCCGGTAAAAAACATGCACCGATTATGCTTACTACGGATTTAGCATTGCGCTTTGATCCTGACTACGAAAAAATTTCTCGTCACTTCCTCGAAAATCCAGACGCCTTTGCTGATGCATTTGCGCGTGCGTGGTTTAAATTAACGCATCGTGATATGGGACCTCTCGCCCGTTATCTCGGACCGGAAGTGCCAACAGAAGAATTAATCTGGCAAGACCCTGTTCCTGCTGCTGATTATACTATTATTAATGCTGATGATATTCAACAATTAAAAGCGCAGATATTATCATCCGGTCTTTCAATTGCGGATTTAGTTTCTACAGCATGGGCTTCTGCATCTACCTTCCGCGGTTCTGATAAACGCGGTGGTGCTAATGGTGCAAGAATTCGTTTAGCTCCTCAACGCGATTGGGAAGTAAATAATCCCGCTCAATTAACGCGTGTATTGCAGGCATTAACTACCATTCAGCAAAATTTTAATCAGGCACAAAGCGGAAATAAACGCGTTTCAATTGCTGATATCATTGTTTTAGGTGGATGCGCTGCAATAGAGAAAGCGGCTGCAAATGCCGGATATCAGGTAAGTGTTCCATTTACGCCGGGTCGTACAGATGCAACTCAGGAACAAACAGATGTTGAATCGTTTGAAGTGCTCGAGCCTGTTGCAGATGCTTTCCGCAATTATCGCAAAGCGATGTATCCGGTGAGCACCGAAGAAATGTTAGTGGACAAAGCACAATTACTCACATTAACTGCTCCGGAAATGACAGCATTAATGGGTGGTATGCGTGTGTTAAATACGAATTACGACAATAGCCGACACGGTATGTTTACTGCAAAGTCGGAAACATTGTCGAATGATTTCTTTGTAAACCTGTTGGATGTACAAACAAAATGGACAGCCGTATCGGATGCAAAAGAAATATTTGAAGGACGCGACAGAAAAACCAATCAGGTTAAGTGGACTGCAACACGAGCCGATTTAATTTTTGGTTCTAATACAGAATTACGTGCATTGGTTGAAGTATATGCTTGTGCCGATGGCAAGGAAAAATTCGTGCGCGATTTTATCCAGGCCTGGAATAAGGTAATGAACCTCGATCGTTTTGATTTGCAGTAAAACGCATTGCAATCCTATAAAAAGGCTGCCCATTTTGGCAGTCTTTTTTTTGTACCATGGTGGGTCATCTGTTGTCACACCCTGCTGATCACACGTGTGCGTCTTTCGCCTGAAAGGCTTACTGCCGTTGCGTTTGACGCTTTTATTTGCAGAAATCAATTTTTCCACCGTATCTTTGCACATGGAAAATCTCTCAACCAAGTTCCTGGGCGAAAGCCTCACTTTCGATGATCTTCTTGTTGTTCCGGCCTATTCCGAGGTGCTCCCTCGCGAAGTAGATATTTCTACACGTCTAACCAGAAACCTGCGGATAAATGTGCCGCTTATTTCTGCTGCAATGGATACCGTAACCGAATCGCATATGGCAATTGCCATGGCAAGAGAAGGTGGAATTGGGATTATTCATAAAAACATGACCATCGAGAAACAAGCTGATCAGGTGCGTAAAGTAAAGCGCTCCGACAGCGGATTAATCCTTGACCCGGTTACCCTTTCGAAAGATTCTACTATACGCGATGCACTCCAAATGATGCGTGAATTTAAAATTGGTGGAATCCCAGTTGTTGACGACCGTCAGAAATTAGTTGGTATACTCACCAATCGCGATTTGCGTTTTGAAACGGAGATGGGCCGACCTGTTTTTGATGTCATGACGAAGGAAAACCTCATTACCGCACCGGAAGGAACTACGCTCGCACAGGCTGAAGATATATTGCGTAATTATCGCATCGAGAAGTTGCCGGTGGTTGATGGTTCGGGTACTTTAAAAGGATTAATTACCTATAAAGACATAAAAAAACTACTCAGCCATCCACGTGCATGTAAAGACAGCTTTGGCCGACTTTTAGTTGGAGCAGCTGTGGGTGTTACACATGATACATTGCAGCGGGTTGAAGCCTTAAAAGCAGTTGGAGCAGATTTAGTGATTATTGATACGGCCCATGGTCATTCCAAAGGGGTTTTAGATATGGTTCGTCTGGTAAAGAAGACTTTCCCAGATTTAGAAGTGGTAGCCGGAAACGTAGCTACAGGAGCCGGAGCAAAGGCCTTGGCTGATGCAGGTGTTGATGGTGTAAAAGTGGGTGTGGGCCCCGGAAGTATTTGTACTACAAGGGTTGTAGCCGGTGTGGGTGTTCCGCAAATTAGTGCGATTTACGAAGCGGCACGCGCTTTGCAGGGAACTGGTGTACCGGTAATTGGTGATGGCGGTATCCGATACACCGGCGACATTGTTAAGGCAATTGTTGCAGGTGCGGATACGATTATGGCCGGCAGCCTGTTAGCCGGAACTGAAGAAAGTCCGGGTGAAACCATCATTTTTGAAGGCCGTAAATTCAAATCCTACCGCGGCATGGGCAGTGTGGAAGCCATGGAAAAAGGCTCTAAAGACCGCTATTTTCAGGATGTGGAAGACGATATCAAAAAACTTGTTCCTGAAGGTATTGTGGGTCGCGTTCCATTTAAAGGAACCGTTGAAGAAGTGATGGTGCAATATATTGGCGGCTTACGCGCTGGTATGGGCTATGCGGGTGCAGGCACGATTGAAGATTTGAAAAAAGCACAATTCGTGAAAATTACCGCATCCGGTATACGTGAATCGCACCCACATGATGTGGTGATTACCAAGGAAGCCCCGAATTATTCACGTTAAGCAGATTCGTTTAAGGTGGTTTGTGCAAGTGGTGCCTTAAATCACCATTTGTAGGATATAATATCATTGCCTGACCTCAACAGGTACAGGAATTTTGTGGTATTAAATTGAATACTATGAAAAAGTTACTCACCATCATATTCCTGCTCACCATTGCAACTGCACTGCAGGCACAGAACCGCGGATTACAAGGAAAAAGAGGTCAACAAACTTATAAAACTACAAGTGAGTGCGGTGTTCCTCAAGGAATTTTTGTTGATGAAATCACTGCCAATACAGTTACTATTCACTGGATGACTAACGGAGCAGCATTTTATCAGGTGCAATACTACAACACACGGAACCCACAAGAAAAAGGAACCTTAATGACCAACTTGGGCAGCGTGGCTATTGATAATTTGCAACCTTGCGCTACCTATAAATTTGTCATTATCGCAAAATGCCCTGATGGTTTAGCTAAATCAAGAAACCAGGTATTTTTTACTCAGGGATGTAAATAAAAAGTAAGTGAATGTCAACTCTCGACATTCGAAATAGAGATGTAATGCTTGTTCAAAAAAAGGGAGCGCTTAGTTGAGCGCTCCCTTTGCTTATATGTATTGTAAGTGATACAGGTTACATGACTAATACTTTTACTTCCCATGGCATCAAACTTACTTTACCATTGGCTTTAATTTTTTGTTTTTTGCCGGTTAATCCATTTACATATTTTCCGGCTTCATTGGAAATATATACCTGTTTCAAATCTTCACTTAAATTGGCAATTACCATCACTTTATTTCCCTCTTTCTCCCGCACAAATACGTAGGTGTCTTTGTCTTCACAGGCAACGCGGCGATAACTTCCGCCCTCTGAACCATTCCATAAAGCAGGATTAGCAGTTTTAATCTCAATGAGCTTGCTATAAAAAGGTGTAAACTGTTTATCATCCACCCAACTGATGCTGTCTTTATCGAAAAACTTTAGTCTGCGATCCAGTCCTACTTCTTGTCCGCTATACATTAATAGCATACCCGGCAAGGTTGCAGAAAGCGTTGCGAATGCGCGGGCGCCATCACCCATGCGTTCAAATTCGGTACCGTTCCAGCTATTTTCATCGTGATTGCTGGTAAAATTCATCCAGACAGAACCGGCAGGATATCCTGCAATATCTTTCATGATCAAACTATCTAAATGATCAATTGTTCCTTTTTTCTGTGCAATTTTATTCATGGCATGATGACGGTCCCAGCCATACACCATATTAAATCCATCTTTAATAAATCCCGGACCTTCTGCTTCTGCGAGCATAAATAATTCGGGTTTGATTTCACGCATTTCGTTGAAAGCATATTGCCAGAAAGCATCGGGCACCATCATGGCTACATCACATCGAAACCCATCGATATTGCCTTCTTTAATCCAATACGCCATATCATGAATCATAGCTTTACGCATGTTCATGTTGTCGTAGTTTAAATCGGCAACATCAGTCCAGTCGGCAACAGGCGGAATAATTTTTCCATTTTTATCTGTCGTGTAATATTCCGGATGGTCGGTTATCCAGGCATGATCCCAGCTGGTGTGGTTGCCCACCCAATCCAGAATCACATACATGCCCAATTTATGCGCTTCATCAACCATTTTTTTAAAATCTTTCATTGTCCCAAACTCGGGATTAGTTGCTGTATAGTTTTGGATGGAATAATAACTACCCAAAGACCCTTTACGATTTAGCTCACCAATAGGCTGAACGGGCATTAACCATAAAATATCTACACCCATCTCCTTCAGTCGCGGTAAATGTGCGGTGAATGCGTTAAAGGTGCCTTCCGGCGTGTATTGACGGATATTTACTTCGTAAATGACGGCACTCTTCGCCCAATCCGGCATCTGTGTTTGTGCCTGCAGGTTGGATTGTAACACAAGTAAAAGGCTGAAAATGAAAATTTGTAATCGATTCATGTAAAGACTGTTTTTTTATCGCGCATCAAAAGTAATTATTTCAAAGCAATTGCCTTCGGGATTCGAAACAAACAATTGATTGTCTTCGACACGTACCGTAGAACCAAATTGTGCATGCGGAATCAATCCGGATACGCTAACCGGCAATGATATTATCACCTCAAGCGGCGCATTTCCCTTGTGCATGATTGTCACAACTTTATCTTCAAAGTAATTTCTGAGGTAAGCAAATTCAGTTTCGGCGCCATTTTTTATCGGTAATTCAATATAATCGCCATACAGTAAGGCCATATGATGGCTTCTGAGTTGAGTAAGTTGTTGTACGGTGTTGTATACCTGCTGTTCATAGGTATTCCAGCCGGCGAAATACATCATACGCCTGTTATCCGGATCGTTTGCGCCCGGCATACCAATTTCATCACCGTAATAAATAATCGGAATACCGGGAATGGTCATGTTAAATGCATGTAACATCATCAAACGTTTGTAGCCTACCGGATCGGTTACCCGGATAGTCCGGTTCCATCCCGCCTCTTTGTCGTTTTCATTCCATTTTAAATCGCCGCTCGCATAACTAATAAAACGAGCCATATCGTGATTGCCGGTTAAGTTGCCCATAACGTGATGCCAGCCGAAATAATTGAACGACTCATTTAAAGAAGCCGAAAGTCTGCTGAAAGGAATATCCTGTTGTGCAAAAACTGAACGTGCATCAAAATATAAATTGAAATCAAATTGTGCATCCAGTAATCCCGAACCCAAATAACTGCCGATGAGTTCGCGACTGCCAAATGTTTCACCGATCTGGTAAACGGGTTTTTGCTTTGGAATGCTAACTTCAGTTTTTATTTTATAAGTGAGCAATCTCCAGAAATCTGTTTCGATATGTTTGGTTGCATCATGTCTGAATCCATCAATTCCATATGTTTTTAACCAAAACATCGCACTGTCGGCACATGCTTCAGCCACTTGTGGTTGCGCATGATCGAAGCTGGGCATATAAGGTTCAAACCAGGTGGTGAGTCTGTACTCATCCCATAGACGCAAATTTTTTCTGCCATTACCTAAATCCAGTTGACTAAACCATTCGGGATGTTGTGTCCATAAAGGATGTTCTGCATGTATATGATTGGCCACATAGTCGAGATAAATTTGCATATCATGTGCATGCAAACTATCAACCAGTGCAGCAAACTCTTGTTGTTTGCCAAAGCGCACATCCACCTTACTTAAAGAAATAGGCCAATAACCATGATATCCACTAAACCAGCGATGTGGCGCAGGATATTCCTGATACGCAATCATGGGATTTTGAAAAACAGGCGAAATCCATAAAGTATTTACACCGAGTTGTTCGAAATAACCACTTTCAATTTTTGTTTGTATCCCGGCAAAATCTCCACCCATATAATTTGCTACATCTGCAACGCGGTCATCTTTCACAGGCTGATCGTTTGTAGTATCGCCATTGCAGAATCGATCTACCATTAAAAAGTACATGATATTTTTCCGGAAATCATTCTTGTCGAGCAATGAAGGGTCCTTTATTACTTCTTTGCCTCGCAACGGAATAAGTATATCATTAATTTCCCGGTTGTTTACAGACCCATAAATGCGTATAAATGACCTGTCGGTTAACTCCGCTTTGTTTGGGACGCTTACAATTAATACCATTTCCTCTTCATAAGTCTCTTCACTTAAACTCCAAAGGGTATCTATGGGAATTTGGTAATTGTTCCAGAATGCGATGAGTTTTAATTCGGGTGTTTTTATATTGTCATGCAGAACGATGTGCGTTTGTTGTTTTTGATCGTCATCAAATTTGAAAAAATCACTTGTTGTCATAAATGGCTTTGGCGATTGATTGTTATTTCCGACAACCAATAATGAATTATACCCGCCTATACCATTATCAATGCTGTCGCGATTATTTGGATCGAGGAACCATTGGCCGTCGGCTACAATTTGGTATTGATATCTGCCGGGGTTGAGTTGCAATTCAATTACCCATTCCGCTCCCTGCTGCTGCATGAATAATAGATTCGGATTCCAGTTGGTGAGGTCGCCTACGATGGAAACGGCGTTATATTGTTTATTTCCGGGTTTGAAACGGAAGGTGATACTTTCTTTGCGTGTGCGTTTAACAATGATGTCGTAGGTGTCTTGTGTGGTTTTGATGCACAGTGTGCTCAGCGCAGGAAGTTCGGTTTTGGTACGAATGAGGAGCAGGCTGTCTTTATCTGCACTCAGCTTGCATTGCAGATGTGTTGCACTGGCTTGCAGTATGTGAGTTGGGTCAACAATGTAGTCGCGCGTGAGGATGACAGTTGTGTCCTGTTCAATCACCACCCCCTGCATCAACCCAAACGTTTCAACCTGCCCAAAAACCTCCCCGGCCAAACACACCATCAACCCAAATAATCCCATTACCTTTTGCATAGACTTAGTTTGTTATGCAAAAGTAATATTAATGTGGCACCAGTTTTTCGAGGCCGGGAAGACTTGGAGGCGGTAAGGTTATAGGGTGAATCGACGGATGCCTTGTTTCATGATAGGCACATTGAAGTTTAGTAAAAATCCTATATGTAAATGGGAGAGTTTTAGTTGGCTTAGAACTTGTGCTGTCCAAACCGGATTTACCAATTCAACTGCTTTTACCTCGCATAATATACTTTTTTCAACCAAAATATCTAAGCGAAGTCCCTCTTCAAAAGTTTGGTTTTTATAATGCACAGGATAGGTAACCTGTCGTTCAACATGGAATCCCAAATTTTTTAATTCCTCTGCCAGACACAACTCATAAATTTTTTCTAATAATCCAGGACCAAGTTCTTTGTGCACTGTTATTGATGCATGCACAATTGCCTGACATATGGTCTCTTCCTCACGCGATAAGATATATCTCTCACTCACCATCATCAAAAGTTTTTTTACTTACCGTCTTCCCGCCTTCCCGGCCTCGTCACCCACAAGCAGAGAAACACCTATTTAACCATAAATATCATCATAATACGGCAAGAAAAAAATGACAGATGCAGTCTAAAAATTAAATTGTCGGTGTCGCAAGGTAATAAGCGCTTACAAATTTCAATGCACCACACAGCGTGCTATGCCGTATTGTGATTGGGTGTTGTAGTAGAGCATGTAGCTGCCGGGTGCAACGGCTTGCATCGAAATGGTTGTGGAGGCAGAACCTTGTTGAACAAGCTTACCCATCATATCAAATAACTGATATTGCACAACAGCATCACCCTGAAAATGAAATTGCTGCATCACACTATCATATCGCACCAAGCTCAACGGCTGCAACGCATCAGCACTCAAGGGCTCAATATTTTCAAACAACCACAACAACGCCTCATCCAACTCCCGTTTCCAAAACCATTCGCTATGCGCACCATCCGCTCTGATAACGGAAATGTATTCAGCAGGAGTGAACCCAACCGCCTCCATTTCATCATAAATCAATTCCATATCCGGCACCATATCCACATCTTCATATAAACCTGCCATGAAATACAATTTCGAAGCATCATTTTTTTCAAACTGATTCGTAAATGCGTTCACCGAATCTGAATACCAAAAACTGGGTGAAAAAATAAATGCCTTTCCAAAAACAGAATCATATTGCAGCGCTGCATAATAAGAAATCAACCCACCTAAACTACTGCCGCCTATTACAGTATTTTCTCTTTCAGGAAGTGTTCTGTAATGCGCGTCGATATAAGGCTTAAGTGTTTCCACTAAAAAATCAGCATAGCGTTCGCCATCACCACCACCATATGACGGATGCGCCCAGGGCGTATATTCATCAATGCGGTCAACTTCGCCATTTGCAATGCCAACAATAATCGCTTTGGTATGTCCGCCGCTGATTAAGGTTTGCATGGTGCCATCGGCATCCCATTCACCGGCAAAGCTACTTGCCTGATCAAATACATTCTGACCATCGTGCATATACACAACCGGATAATGTTCAGTTGAAGTGAAATAATCAGGAGGCAAATACATCCAGATACGACGAACACGATTGTATTGCGGAATGAAAAAATTATAATCTAATTCAAACACATTTCCTGCTATAGTATGCGAACCATTTGTATCATCCCAATCGGCAATCACACAATCAACAGTTGAACCTGTATTATAAATAGAAACACGGTTGGATAAGAAACTGCCATCAGATTGTGTTTCAACTCTTGCCCAATCGCCCCTTGTAAATTTATATTCAAGTGTATCACCATCACTACCGCTCAGCGCAATGGTATACGACCCGTCAGGTTGTGGCGTCAGTTGATAGGCGGCATCACCGGCTGCCCAACTGTTAAAATTACCGGCAATGTAAAGCGTATCTAATAGCGGTGTAAAATATTGAGGCACTTCAGTAACGCGAATCGTCATTTGTGTAAGTCCTTGCTTAAACAAAACAGTGAACAACAACATCCCTAAGAGTCGAAAGTGCATCATAGTAGGTTTTCTTACCAAAGGTATCAAATGACATTGCATTAATAGGTATTTTTGTCGTCAGGCATAAAATTACATAACACATGCGCATGATGAGAAATGTTGTTTTAAGTTTAGTTGCATGTGCGATATCAGGCACATTTCACCGCGCTGATGCGCAATCGCCGGAGTTTATGATGCAGGGTTGGAATTGGAACTATCCCTATTTCTATGCCGGCATCGGTAATCAGATTGATTATCTCGCCGCTGAAGGTCCGGCATTAAAGGAAGCCGGCTTTACACATATCTGGCTGCCGCCTCTGGCTAAGTCAAGAGCAGGTTCTACCAGCATGGGCTATAATGTTTGGGATTATTATGATATCGGCGATTATGGTCCTGCCAGATGGGGCGATCGCGAAGGATTTGAGAATTTGAAATCTGTTTACTCGGATTTAGGATTATACATGGTTGCGGATATGATTTACAATCATCGCGATGGAGGTAATTGGGAAGATAATGGCGCAGTTGAAGGATGGATCGAAAATATGAATTACACCAAAGTGGCATCGGGTGATCAGCCATTTCCATCTGACAGATATCAATGTTATCTCCCACTGGGTGGCGCATCCGGAAATGGCGCAGGTACTTACTATTTTAAAATTCACTCAGCCAGCGCACATCCTAATTTTTATGATAAACCTTATCAGGTGCAATTTTGGACAAATGCGGTAGCACAGGATAACGTTACTGCACCAAGTGATGAAGTTGAACCAAACGGTGGAGCAGATTGTGGCGAAGGCAATAACAGTATCCTGCTTGGAAAAAGAAAAAATGCCGTAATTGATAATGGTTGTGGTACTGATGAGTTTGCCTTAACGTTATCAGCCGCAGATTTTTTAGCATCTGGCGATACATTATGGTTCAGAATGACAAATACAGGTGCCGGCGGACTCGGTGATATGTCTGATCATTTTGTTTATGGACTTTGGAGTGGCGCTGCAGCAGCAGATATTCAATCGCAGATCAGATATCAAACCATGACGGATTTTTCTAATGTGCCAAGTGGTGAAGGCGTGATGAATTACCTCAACTTTAAGCCAAACGGAAACCCAACACAATTATCCGGCGATTTAGACGCCATGTATTTTTATTATGATGTGGATCAAACAGTTACATCTACACAATCAACACTGATTGATTACACAAAATATATGTGGGCTGAGGAAGGCATTCGCGGATTTCGTATGGATGCTGTCAAACATTTTCCTGCCTGGTTTGTAGGCGATTTGTTAGATGCCTTACACGATGCAGGACAGGATCCAAATATGGTTGTTGGCGAGTCCTATGATTTTAGTCCATTTGTTTTGAAAGGATGGATAGATCAAGTTTATGCATCAATGGATGAAGATACACGCAATGCCATTAAACCCCGGGTATTTGATTTTGCGCTCCGCAATAGCCTCGAACAAGCCTGTGATGCATTTGGCTACGACGTGCGAAATGTATTTAACAGCAGTATTGTAGATGGAGCAGGTGGCAGCGGGTTTAATGTGGTGACATTTATTAATAACCACGATTTTCGTGATGCCGGACAACCGGTAGATAATGATCCGATATTAGCTTATGCCTATATTCTTACCAATAATAAATTAGGTGTGCCCTGTGTGTATTTCACAGATTATTACGCTCCGGGTAATTTGAAATATGTGATTAACGGATTAATGGAAGCCCATGACCGATATATTTATGGAGCTACATTTGTCGATTATTTAAGCCGGTTTTCATCACCTTATACAGCCAATTATATTTCCGGCGGCGCGAATACTTCTTTAATCTATCAGCTGAGTTATTCAGAAAGCGATAGAGAAGTAATTGTCGCCATTAACTTTAGTGGCAACACACTGAAGGTTGACCAAACGATTAATACAGCTAATATTTTTGCCGGAGATACATTAACCGATATTTTTTCACTTACACCCTATCCTACAATTACCGTTCAGGGTGATAATCAGGTGTATTTGGAAATACCACCTCGCAGTTTCGCTGTATATGTGCAAGGAGATTTACGCGATGAATTGATTGATATCACAACACCGGTATCTATTTCCGGTTTATCCGCTTCGCAAACATTTCAGCTATATCCGAATCCTACAGACGATATGTTGTTTTTTACCGCACAACCGGTAGATGCACAGGCTGAGATATATGATATGACCGGGAAATTAGTATATACAACAACGGTATATGCCGGCAATAATTATCTCTCTGCAAACCAACTTCCGCAAGGACAGTATTTACTTAAAATGATCTGCCCAACATCTGTGCAGGTCGCAAAATTTATCAGGCAATAAACATGACAACAACAGTACATCAATTCGAAAACATTTTTCCATCTTACGATGCCATTCCTGAAAACGCACAACTTCCCTTTCCGATTTTACAACATGCATATTTAGTAAACGGCACCATGCGCAAATGGGATGGTCCGTTTACACAAGTGGTATCTCCGATTTATGTACGTAAAGGCCAAACAGCTGAACGTGTCGTGGTTGGTGAGATTCCGCATATCAGTGTAGATGCTGCCATGGAGGCATTGGAATCTGCAGTTCAGGCATATAATCTTGGCAGAGGTGAATGGCCAACCATGTCGGTTCGTAAGCGCATCGATTGTTTAATCAATTTCACCGAACAGATGAAAACAAAGCGTGAAGAAGTTGTGCGCTTATTAATGTGGGAAATTGGAAAATCACGAGGTGATTCAGAAAAAGAATTTGACAGAACGGTTCAATATATTTATGATACCATTGATGCTTTGAAAGAACTGGATCGCACCTCTTCACGCATTCAGAAAGAAGAAGGTATTTACGCACAGATTCGACGCGGTCCACTTGGTGTGGTGCTATGCATGGGGCCATATAACTATCCGTTAAATGAAACCTTCAGCACCTTAATTCCGGCATTGATTATGGGAAATACCATTTTATTTAAACCGGCAAAATATGGTGTATTGCTCATACATCCTTTGCAGGAATGTTTCCGCAATGCCTTCCCCGCCGGTGTGGTGAATATGCTGTATGGCGAAGGCAAAGAAATCATAAATCCCATAATGGAATCTGGTAAAGTGGATGTCTTCGCTTTTATCGGAACCAGTCGTGTGGCTAATATTATACGGAGAGCCCATCCAAAACCAAATCGCCTGCGTGCATGCCTGGGTCTTGAGGCTAAGAATCCGGCAATTATTATGCCCGATGCTGATTTAGAAATTGCTGCATCGGAATGTATTACCGGCTCGTTATCATTTAATGGTCAGCGCTGCACAGCTTTAAAAATGATTTTTGTGCATGAAAGCATTGCTGATGCATTTCTGGAAAAATATCTGGATAAACTCAGTAAGTTAAAATATGGCATGCCCTGGGATGATAAAGTGATGTTGACGCCCTTGCCTGAAGAAAACAAACCGCAGTATCTGAAAGAATTAATTGCTGATGCGCAGGCAAATGGTGCGCGTATACTCAATAACCTCGGTGGCGAACAGCATTTAAGTTTTTGTTATCCGGCCGTTTTGTTCCCTGTAAACAATAAAATGCGCGTATGGCATGAAGAGCAATTCGGACCTGTAATTCCGATAGCCACCTTTTCACATATTGACGAACCTATCCATTATATACAAAACAGCAATTACGGTCAGCAGGCATCTATTTTTGGCACCGATCATGATGCTATGGCAAACCTCATCGACCCGCTGGTAAATCAAGTGTGCCGGTTGAATATTAATTCGCAATGTCAACGCGGTCCGGATAAATATCCGTTTAATGGCCGAAAAGATTCTGCAGAAGGTACTTTAAGTGTAACAGACGCTTTGCGTGTGTTCAGCATCCGTACAACAGTTGCTTTTAAAGATTCCGGTATCAATCGTGAAATAGCGAACGATATTCTGGATAACAGAAAAAGCAATTTTCTTTCAACAGATTACATCCTATAATGACCATCATGACCCCTGTTGCCGACAGGGGTCATTTTATTTCCTATCGGGATTCATTTATTTTGCAGCATAATTGTAACAAACATGCAGAAACGCGCTTCGGGAGTGCTGTTGCACCCCACATCATTACCGGGTAATCATGGCATTGGCGCATTAGGTGCCGCAGCGAGAAGTTTTATCGACTTTCTGGTGAAGGCGCGACAGACCTATTGGCAGATTTTGCCGCTTGGTCCTACGGGATATGGCGATTCGCCTTACCAGTGTTTCTCCAGCAATGCCGGAAACCCGTATCTGATTGACCTGGATCAATTGTGTGCAGATGGATTTTTGCAGGCACCAGATATTCCGGCCTGGCACGATGCTCATCCTAACGTGGTTGATTATGGTGCGGTTATCGATTTTAAAATGCAGGTGCTGCGCAAAGCATTTGAATCTTTTGATGCCGATGCACATGCGGATTATGGCACTTTCATGCATACACAACAATCCTGGATAAACGATTATTGTTTATTCATGGCACTAAAAGATAAATTTGAAAAACGACCCTGGTACGAATGGGAAGATGCTTACCGTTTGCGTGATGCGGATACGCTGGCCAATGAGCAGGAAGCACTGGCATCTGAAATGGGGTTCCACGCTTTTCTGCAATTCATGTTTTTTAAACAATGGAAAGTCATTAAACAATATGCTAATCAACATGGCGTGCAGATTATCGGCGATATTCCAATTTATGTAGCGATGGACAGCAGCGATACCTGGTGCAATCCCGAATTATTTCAATTTGATGCAAATAAAACGCCTCTGGTAGTGGGTGGATGCCCTCCGGATTATTTTAGTGAAACAGGTCAGCTTTGGGGAAATCCTATTTACGATTATGCGAAAATGGAGGAGGATAATTTTGCGTGGTGGATAGCGCGTATCCGCAGCAATCTGGAATTATATGATTTAATTCGCGTTGATCATTTCCGTGGTTTTGCCGGTTATTGGAGCATACCTTATGGCGCACCTACAGCCGTTACGGGCGAGTGGGTTGATGGGCCCGGAAAAAAATTATTTCAGGCTATTCAGGACGCACTCGGCGAAATTCCGATTATTGCGGAGGATTTAGGATTGATTACACCGGATGTAATTGAATTACGCGATCATTTTGGATTGCCGGGAATGAAAATATTGCAATTCGCATTCGATTCATCCGAGGCGAATGATTATATACCGCATAATTATACATCCAATTGTGTTGTATATACCGGCACACATGACAATGATACAGCGCTAGGTTGGTTTCAATCTGCAAAAGAGGATGATAAGCGATATATGATGTTATATCTGAATAGTGATGGCCGGGATATTTGCAAGGATTTGATTCGCGCTGCCTGGTCGTCGGTGGCACAAACAGCCATTGTTCCGATGCAGGATTTATTGCGATTAGGCACAGAGGCACGAATGAACCTCCCTGGCACAACAGTAAATAACTGGTTGTGGCGGATGTCTGCTTCTGATTTACGCACGGATTTAGCAGAGGAGCTTATGGGCTTAACCATGCTGTATGCGCGTGGCAGGAGTTAAATGCATCCTCGAAAAAGTAAGTAAGCGCAATCTGAAAACCTTCGTCTTAAAAATAAATTGCCCTGTTTTTCTATGGAGAAACAGGGCAATTTTATCAAGGTGAAGTGGGCCCACCTGGAATCGAACCAGGCACCTACTGATTATGAGTCAGTTGCTCTAACCGAATGAGCTATAGGCCCGAAAGAAGTTAATCAGCCAATGCATTAGCTGAAATATATAGGAACGAGGTGCAAAATTATAAAAATCATTTGTATTTATCGCACCAGCCGAAATGCTGAAGCACCAGTCGATCCTTGTTTTGCTGCAGATATTGACTGTAAGCAGATGCCACGGGACTCAATTTTTTTTCGACCAGCCAAACCAGATTCCAGGTCGATTTAATTGGCAATCCACGATAGGGAATAATTTGCATTTGCCTGTTAACCAATTCATTGCGAATACCAATCAGCGGAACAATAGAACAGCCTAAACCAGCCATTACTGCCTGTTTCACGGCCTCGTTTGACGTCAGCTCAATTTTTTTTCTGATTTCCGGATTGTGTTTATCGAGGAATGTTTCCATAGCTGCGCGGGTGGCCGAACCCTTTTCCCGGAATATTAAAGGCAACTGTTCGAGTAGTTTTCTGCCTTTTAATGCACCTGCCGGATTTTCGGCACCTACCAGAAAGAGTTTATTGGGCATTAATTCAATTTTATGCAAGCGCAACTGTTCCGGTAAAACAGAAACCAATGAAAAATCCACCTCGTTTTGCCAGAGATTTTCAACCACACGCGATTTGTTGGTTACGTCAAGCTCGAGTTCTACGGCTGGATTTTGTTTCAGAAATTCTGATAAAAAATAGGGAATCACATACTTACCGGTGCTCACCACACTTATGCGTAACCTGCCCGACAGCTCACCTTTAAAAGCTTGTGTCCGGTATGCAATGGCATCCACTTCGTTTAAAATATTCTCGGCTGCCCGGGCAATCTCTTTACCGAAATCAGTTATGTACAACTTTTTGTGCACCACTTCGGTAAGCGGAATATCAAACTGGTCCTGTAAATTTTTTAATTGAATGGAAACTGCAGGTTGCGTTAAATGCAAGGCTTCAGCCGCCTTGGTAATGCTGGCAGTTTCAACGACTTTGAGAAATATACGGAGTTGATGTAGGGTGTAGTTCATAAAAATAATTTATGTATCCTATAACAAAGTTAAATAATAATATATGAACAAACCACCCCAAATTTGCGTCATCAAACTTAAACAACACCAAAAATGACAAGAATCACTATTGCAAAAGGAGACGGTATAGGTCCGGAGATTATGGATGCTACACTGTCTATTATCAAGGCCGCCGGCGCTCAAATTGAAATCGACGAAATTGAGGTTGGCGAAAAGGTATACTTAGCCGGCAACACCTCCGGAATAGCCAAAGAGGCCTGGGATATTATTCGTCGCAATAAAGTGTTTTTAAAAGCACCCATTACAACACCACAAGGTGGTGGTTATAAAAGTTTGAATGTAACTACGCGCAAATTCCTGGGGTTGTATGCCAACATCCGCCCTTGTATGTCGCTTCATCCCTTCGTTAAAACAAAGCATCCCAACATGGATATTGTGATTGTGCGTGAAAATGAAGAAGATTTATACGCCGGCATCGAACATCAGCAAACAGATGAGGTGGTTCAATGCCTGAAGCTGATCAGCAGACCGGGTTGCGAAAAAATTGTGCGTTACGCTTTTGAATATGCGCGTCAGTACGGACGAAAAAAAGTAACCTGTTTTACAAAAGATAATATCATGAAGCAAACAGACGGTTTGTTTCATAAAGTGTTTGAAGAAATTGCCGCCGAATATCCGGATATTCAGAATGAACATTGGATTATCGACATCGGCGCAGCCAAAATGGCCGACACTCCGGAAGCATTTGATGTAATCGTGATGCCTAATTTGTATGGCGATGTTCTTTCTGATGTTGCCGCTCAAATTGCCGGTTCGGTTGGTCTGGCCGGGTCAGCAAATATTGGTACAGAATGCGCCATGTTCGAGGCTATTCACGGTTCTGCACCTCGCCGCGCAGGACAGGATATGGCAAACCCATCCGGATTATTACAGGGGGCCATTATGATGCTGAATCATATCGGGCAAACGGAAGTTGCTGAACGTGTGCAAAATGCCTGGTTGAAAACAATCGAAGATGGAGTGCACACTTACGATATTTATAAAGAAGGTGTGAGTAAAGAAAAAGTTGGAACCAGCGGATTTGCAGAAGCGGTCATTGCCCGTCTCGGACAAAAACCTGAAATTCTGCATGCAGTGCACTATGAAAAAGCACACAGCATCCAACTGCCGAAATACACGCGCAAAAAACCTTCTAAAAAGGATTTAGTTGGTCTTGATGTGTTTGTACACTGGCCTGGTGAAAATCCGGATGAACTTGCACAAATCATGCAGCAGTTAAATACACCGGAAGTTTCTTTGTCCATGATTACCAATCGCGGAATCAAAGTGTGGCCGGAAGGATTTGAAGAAACATTCTGCACCGATCACTGGCGCTGCAGATTTAAACCGGATAATGGGGGCACGCTGGATAAACATATGATTGTCAATATCCTGTCTGCTGCAGTCGCTAAAAATATCGACACCATTAAGACAGAAAATTTATATGCCTTTGATGGCAAACCCGCCTATTCATTAGGGCAGGGCCAATAACCTGGCAACTGGGATGAACACCATCCTTGCTCATAGACCGCAAAGCACCACCACGACGCGATGTAAGGGGTCGCGTCGATGGTGAGTGCGCCTAAAGTAAACGTTCAGAAAATCTGCACTATTCCTGAAAATGGAACAGGAAGAAGTGTGTCAAAATCAAAACAATGGAAACTATTCACAACACTGAATCAACATCTCTGCAAACAAAAAAAGTCGCTAGAAAATGGCGCAAACAATTCTTAGCCTTCTGGTTTAATGTAATCGGCACGCTGACTTTTTTTATACTCTCACTGGTAACCGACAGCTATATGCTGCAACCGTTTTATGTGTCTTTAGCCATTGTGGGCACCGTTTTACTTAGCATGAACATATCTCAATCAGCATTTAAATCAAAATAATATGTATCCACTTCAAACAATTAAACTTCTGGAAGGAAATTACACATCAGCTGAAGCACATGAGCTGGTTATCGGCATGATTAATTATCAGATTAATGCCCTCAACATTCGCAATCTGAGCGCTGAAATTCGATTTGGCAAACCCGATCAGGAGGCCCGCGAACTGGTTGAGGAATTGAAAAAAGAACGCGCGCGCTTAATTCAGGTTTTTAAACAATCTGAAGCGAACGGTTCAACAATAAAAGTAAAATCAAACATACACATCAAACTCGAACATGCCTGAACAAATATCTTTTGCCGGACGCACTATGGTGATTGTCGGCAAGCATAAAAAAGAAAGAGTTATTGCACCCATAATGGAAAAAGTATTGGGTGTTACCTGTATCACTGTTCCTGAAATAGATACAGATTTACTCGGCACCTTTTCCGGGGAGATTGAACGTACGAATGATGTCATCACTACATTGCGAAAAAAATGTGACCTGGCTGCTGAAAAATACCCTGGTCATTTAATTGTTGCCAGTGAAGGTTCATTTGGTATGCATCCTGTTGTGCCACTTGCACATGCTGATGATGAAGTGATGTTATGTGTTGATTACACAAACCAGTTAGAATTTTTTGCACGTAAACTCACCACGGTTACCAATTTTAATGCCCAGGAAATACATTCTGTAAAAAATCTCATGCACTTTGCTATAAAAGCACAATTTCCGCAGCACGCACTCATCCTGCGCAGAAGTAAGACCGATAATACCCATATCACAAAAGGTATTCAGGATGAAACTACATTGCGGGAGGTGTATCAACAGTTGCGTGCCAGATTTGGTCAGGCTTATATTGAAACAGATATGCGGGCTTTATTTAATCCCACGAGAATGAAGGTTATAGGTGAAGTGGCCGAAGAATTGGCAGGAAAAATGAACTCCAGATGCCCCGTTTGCACACACCCCGGATTCTCTGTACAGGACGCAGTTTCGGGCTTACCATGTGGTTTGTGCGGAACACCAACTCAAACCACACAACATTTGGTGTTGAGATGCACACATTGTGGTCATTCAGCACTGAAAGCGCCTTTGCATGGAAAAAAGGTAGAAGATCCGCAATTCTGCGATTTCTGTAATCCCTGACCTGTAAGGGTTTGTAGCTGAATTTGGACTTCGGACTCATGTAATTTTTTTTCCGGTGCAGAACTTTCTGCTTTCTTTACCAATTTTGCATCTATGATTCATTATCAAAAGCGCAAATTGGCGAATGGTCTTACCGTCATCGTAAATGAAGACCATAGCACACAGTTATGTGCCGTAAATGTGCTCTATAAGGTTGGAGCCCGCGACGAAGTTTCCGCGAAAACCGGTTTCGCACATCTCTTCGAGCACCTGATGTTTGGCGGCTCGGTAAATGCACCTGATTTCGATACGGAATTGCAGTTAGCCGGCGGAACAAATAACGCCTATACCAGCAACGACCTTACCAATTATTACGATGTATTGCCGGTAAATAATATCGAAACCGCTCTTTGGCTGGAAAGCGACCGCATGTTGCAGCTCGATTTTAGCGAACGCTCATTGGAAGTGCAACGCAATGTGGTTTGTGAAGAGTTTAAAGAGCATTATATCAATCGCCCGTATGGAGATGTTTGGCATAAATTACGCGAATTGGTATACGAAAAACATCCCTACAGATGGCCCACGATCGGACTGGAACTGGCGCATGTGCAAGACGCTGTGTTGGATGATGTGAAGCAATTTTTTTACAGGTATTATCGACCGAACAACGCTATTCTCACCATCAGTGGTGGCATAATTGCCGATAAAGCATTTGAACTGGCTGAAAAATGGTTTGGTGATATCCCCGCAGGTGAAGCTTTTGATCGAAGCTATCCCGAAGAACCCAAGCAGGTTCATCCCAAATTTTTAGCGGTGCAAAAAGATGTTCCGGTTAATGTGCTATACAAGGCATGGAAAATGCCCGGACGTGTTGAACCCGGTTATTATGCTGCAAATATGCTCAGCGATGTATTGGGCACCGGTGAAGGCTCGCGATTACAGCACGCATTAAAAAAGGAAAAGAAATTATTTACAGATATTGCTGCCTTTGTTACCGGATCTATTAATACCGGTATGTTTATTATTTCAGGCCGATTGGCAGAAGGGGTTTCCTGGACTGACGCTGAAGCCGGTATTGCTGAAGAACTGAAAAAGGTGCGCACAGAAGAAATTTCTGAAACTGAATTACAACGTATTAAAAATACAGTAGAGATGGACATCACCAGCAATAATACCGGTGTCCTCAATAAAGCAGAGTCGCTCGCTGCTGCCGAAATGTTGGAGAGCGCTGATTTAGTGAACACCGAAATGGATCGCTTTCTGGCTGTTACTACTCAGGATATTTTACTTACCGCACAACAATTACTTGACGAAAACAGCTGTAGCACAATGCACTACGGCAATGTGCAATAATATAACAGCATGAACAGAACAGAAGCACCAGGTTTACAACAGATAGACAGACTTGATATTCGCAATTTTTCAGAACGCACCTTACAAAATGGTGCGAAGCTGGTTGTTGTGGGAGGCGTTGAACAGGAATTAATTCGTGTTGAGTTACTCTTTCACGGCGGTAGATGGTACGAACCCAGCCAGGGCGTGAGCAGGACAGTTTGCAACCTGATGCGCAAAGGCACATCTACAAAAACTGCCAGACAAATTGCAGATAGTATCGATTATTACGGCGCACAATTAGAAATACATGCCGGTCAGGATTTTACCTCTATGACAATTTTTTGTCTGCGTAAATACCTCCCCGAAATTTTACCTATTGCTGAAGAAATTTTATTGGATGCGGCATTTTCTGATGATGAGCTCAGTTTGTTTGTAGCCCGGCAAAAACAGAAACTGCGTATCAATGCGCAGAATACAGATTTTCATGCAAACCGGAAATTTAATGCCGTGCTGTTTGGCGAAACGCATCCTTATGGATATGCAATGACCGAAGAAACCCTCAACAACCTGCAGCGGGAAACATTGCTCAATTATCATCGCACACACTATCAACCGGGTAGTGCCATGATTTTTGTAAGTGGAAATGTATTGGAACAGGATATTCAATTAATTGATGCCTGCTTTGGGAAATATGCCAGTGAGGGTAAACATGTTTCTGCAACAGATAAATCAATCCATACAGCTGCAGAACACAAATTCTTTATTCCGAAAGACGATTCTGTGCAATCTTCAGTGCGCATCGGTACTTTAAGTATTGGTAAAACGCATCCGGATTTTCCGGATCTGAATGTGCTGAATACTTTGTTTGGCGGATATTTTGGTTCCAGGTTGATGACCAATATTCGGGAAGATAAAGGATATACCTATGGTATATATTCTTCCATTTCACATTATCGCCATGCCAGCTATTTTTCTATTGATACGGAAGTAGGCAATGAAGTTTGTGCTTCTGCTTTGGAAGAGATTTACAAAGAAATGGATTTACTGAAGAAGGTGGCCGTAGAACAAGATGAATTATCCATTGTGCGTAATTATATGCTGGGTGGTTTGTTGCGTGCTACAGATGGTCCGTTTAACCGGATTAATGTAATTAAAAACACTCTCCTCAGTGGATTAACGCTCGACTACTTTGACAGTCTCGAAAAAGCAATCAGAAATATAAACAGTGAGCGTATTATGGAGCTTGCTCAACAATACTTCGACTACGAAACCATGAAAGAAGTGGTTTGTGGTAAACGGTAATTCACTGTTTTAAGATGGCACGCAATGTTGTGCAGTTTATCTGATTTACAATTTTACGAAATTCAGAATAGTTTCAACGCTGTCTGCATAGCTGATTTTTACAAAATACAAACCGGCGTTCAGCGTTGCTATCGAAACCTGAGTAGTTAGTCCTTCGCTATCAATGATGCCCTTGTGTAATAAGTCTCCATTCACAGCATAAATTTCATATAAGGTTCCTATGCTTAAAGATGCCGGTGAATGGGCAATAGTAATCACATTTTCTGCCGGTGACGGGTATATGGAAAAGGTGATAACAGAATCGATCGCCGGCGGTTCTACTTCTTTAAATACAGCAGTAAATGAAACGAGTTCTTCATCTATGTTTGCAGTAAAGGATGCCTGCAGTGTGTCGGCAATATAACTTACCGGCACCCAGTTTACAAAGGTATATCCGGTGTCGGCTATTGCGGTAAGCGAAATGGGCACACCGTCAAAATAAATTCCTGTCCATGGGTATACCTGAGGTGTAATAGTGTTTACCTGAATAAAACCGGCCTGCTCCGGAAATACAGAAAGTTCTATAGAAACCTCTTTATTTAATTCAAATGCTGAAATTAAATCTTCCCGAACCTTATCATTTCTGCAGGTAAGTTGTTGCCTGAATACTTCATGCCGGTCGATAAAATCCACAACCTGTCCATCAATATTAAAAGGATCGCCCCATCGCGCATATTCGTTTGGCATTTCGGGAAGCATTTTATTGAAAAAGCGTTCTTCAGTGACTAATAAACTATCAGTCAGATAACTGGTATTCAGCAAATCGGCATAGCGGTTAATAAAGTAATTTTTATAAGCAGGGTTTTCAATACTTTGCAACCAGATATTGATATACGGATTATCCGTGCCCTGGGAAAGCATGTAATCAATGTGATCGTAATTACAATTCGTCCACCCATTTGGGTTAAGCGCTAATTCTAAATCAATCAGGGCGAACCGCCAGCGATAGTTGGTTTTATCAGAGCGATAAATTTTAATATTATTATAAGGCCAGTCTGTATTGCCCATCCACGATTCGCCGATGATATAATCCGCATAATGATTCATGTCAAAATACACATCTGCCTGAGCAATATAATCAGTATCTGATGGGTTTAAGGCATTGAAAGCATTATATGAATTATAAAAGTTGTCTACATCACCTTCAAGTGCACGCAGGATTAAATTATAAAAATAGCTCAACGATAAAATTTCAGCATTGTCATCATCTATGTTTTCACGTTCATCGAAATATTCCAAATTAAATTTTTCACGCAATTCATACAATCCAAAATAGGAGCCGTTGATGTAAACAGATACGGGTTCCATTGCGGAATAATAATTGTTCGTGCCGGCGCTCATCATGCTTACCTGGCAAGCATCTTTTTGAGGAAACGTCAGCCATTGATTGCTGCCGTTACGCAAATAAATATCACTGTATTTTGTGCGCCACGGTATTTCAGGTATGAGCGGCGCTTCTATGGTTTTTTCTCCAAGTGCGGCATGGTCAAATGTTAAGCGAAAGGAGTGTTGTGGATTAGAGCGACTTCCACCTGCACCACCATCCATACGCATCGCAGTGCGTGTTTCAAAAAGAAGTGGATGTCCGTCTTCGCTGGTCAGGAATGTTAAATGAGCTGCTTTTATCCAGTCGGAATTATAATTGTCGAAAATACCCTCAGCACCATATAAGTTATTTTCATCTGTTGTAACAAGGAGGATGGGCGTAGTGTGATCAACGTCAAATAAATAGGTGGCAACAGCATCATAACTGGGCAAATAATCTGATCCCGGTGGAGGTAATACTTTTGCTCTGATTACAGTTGATGCATTAACAGAGATAGGAGCACCGGTATATACAGTTGAAAATATTGTTGGCGTACTTCCATCAGTTGTATACACCAAAGTGCTTCCGGCTACATCTGTATTTGGATTTGAAATACTCACTGTAAAAGCCTCACTTACTATACCGGTCGGAACTGAAATAATGGGTGTGATGAGGGTGTCAGCAAATACAGTTGTTGTGTTGTTGGTTGCATTCGGCGATGGTTCCATCCACACAATCGCAGCATCACCATCCGGATATCGGCCTGTCGTAACATCCGCAACCGGTGATGCAACGGATAATTCACTGACTATTTCTCCTGCATTATTAAACAAGTAAATGATCTCTCCCTCGCCCGCAATTTTGAAACTGGTGTGGTTGCTAAATCCGTCGAGTGGTGTCATCACGGAAGTCAATGCATCTGCATCTGTACCCAACAAAGCCAAATCGATATAGGAATAATAATCAATATTGGTTGATGCAACCTGAAAAGCGATAGAAGAAATTTCTCCGGGCGTTAGACCTGCAGCGAGCATCTCTTCTGCGCGAATGAGTATTTGATGTCGGGAACTCCAGTACCAGTTTCCATATGGTGCAGGATAATCGTATGGCGAATTTTCTATCACACCGGTGCCAATCGTAAAACCATTTATCTGCATATTTGGCCGTTGATAGTAACTATTGCCTATCACATTACTGCAGGAAGCATCACTGCCATCGTTAAAAGTGGCTGTTGTAGAAATATACGCGGTTGCCGTTTGCAGAAATACTGAATTTTCTGTGTAGCCGGTATTATTATAGGCACAGATATTCAGGATAATATTTTGAACACCATCCCAAACAAAAGGTATATCTAAAGCATGCGTGTTCCAGCCTGTTGTTGGTACATAATCAGTAATATAGCCGGCAGGTTCAAAAGGCGGTGAACTATAGCGGTTTTTTTCACTGCAATAAATCTGCATATATCCTCCAGCTTCAATCTCCTGGTCGGGCAGTGCCCACATGGTTGGTTCTGATACCTTGTCACTCAGGTAATAACCCGAAAGATTGATATCTGTTGCACCCGCGTTATAAAGCTCTATCCAGTCTTCAGCTTCTCCATCTTCATCTATCCCCGTCAGGTAACTTTTATTTGTTCCCTCATTCAAAAACAATTGCGCCTGCAGAGGTCTAAACATAAAAAAGGCAAGTGCATACACCAGTGTAATCTTTAATCGCATATGGAGCTTGTATAAATGAATAGTAATAGTTTGAAGGAGATGTATTATAAAAGTTTTCCGAAGTGGCGGGTTGACGTTGGAGAGGTTCTGCCACCAAAAGTAGGTATTTTATACGGAGCTTGTTATCGGTATAGCTGCCGGGATTGTCATAATACCGTTATTATTTATCCGGTTTATCAGGCATACTGGTAAAAACTTTGTTTCATGTATGCTTAAACAGCATCTATCTGTTTGCATAAGATATTACCTTTGTATCATGCCAGAAACGTATAGCACCGACAAGTCTTTTGCACTTCAACTGGATGCAACCGATCCATTAAAGCATTTTCGTGAACGCTTTCATATTCCCACACAAAATAATCAGGAGTTGATTTATTTCTGCGGCAACTCTCTCGGCCTGCAACCTAAGTCAACCAGAGCTTATATTGAACAAGAATTAACTGATTGGCAACATCTCGGCGTTGAAGGCCATTTACACGGTAAGAATCCCTGGTTTTATTATCATCATTTTTTAACTGAAAGCGCGGCCCGTTTAGTAGGTGCGTTGCCCAAAGAGGTGGTGGTGATGAATGCACTCACGGTGAACCTGAATTTATTGATGATTAGTTTTTATCGCCCGACACCAAAGCGATATAAAGTGATTATGGAATACATGGCTTTTCCTTCAGATCAATATGCAGTTGAAAATCAGGTAAAGTTTCATGGATACGACCCGTTTGATGCTATCATAGAACTTACACCTCGCGAAGGCGAAGCAACTCTGCGCACAGAAGATATTCAGGCTGTCATCGCACAGCACCAAAATGAAGTAGCACTTATTATGCTGGGTGGTGTAAATTATTATACCGGTCAGCTATTTGATATGGAGGCTATTACCCGTTTTGCAAAACAATGTAGTAATGATATTGTGGTGGGTTTTGATTTAGCGCATGCCGCCGGAAATGTAACGATGCAATTACATGATTGGGATGTTGATTTTGCCTGTTGGTGTAGTTATAAATATTTAAATAGTGGACCAGGTGGAACAAGTGGTGTGTTTATACATGAAAAGCATGCGCAAAACCAGTCACTGCCCCGTTTAAGTGGATGGTGGGGTAACGATGAGAAGACAAGGTTTAAAATGCAAAAAGGGTTTATTCCGCAGGAAGGAGCAGCAGGCTGGCAAATGAGTAACGCTCAAATTTTACCGATGGCTGCTCACCGTGCATCATTGGCCATTTTTGATGAAGCCGGAATGGAAGCACTTGTGCATAAAAGTAAATTGCTGACCGGCTATCTGGAATTCCTGCTCTTAAATGGGAAAAGAAAAGATTTCAGCATCATCACACCTGCTGATCCTGCTCAAAGAGGTTGTCAGCTTTCAATCGTCATGCAACAAAATGGCAAAGCTGTTTTTGATACACTTACACAACAAGGTATCATAGCCGATTGGAGAGAACCTGACGTTATTCGCGTAGCACCGGTGCCACTTTATAATACGTTTGAAGAAGTATGGCACTTTGCAGACAGATTTCACTCTGCCTGAATAATGGTGTGGCCTGCAATAAAATCACAGGCCACACGCATCGCTTAATGTGCTGCCGGAGCAAAAGCCGGAACCAGATTGTCTACAGCCGGAATCGTTTGCAAATAAGCAAACATGGCTTTTAAATCTTCATCTGTCATCTTGCTTATTTCCTGCCAAGGCATTGGTGGCATAATCGGGCGGGTATTGTCCAGACCCATATGCTTGCCTTCTCTGATAGCTTTCATAAATCGCTCTTCAGTCCAGCCTTTCATACCGCTTTCACTAGGTGTTAGGTTGGCGGCATAGGTTACACCCCAAGGGCCAACTGCTGCAGTAAGTCCGGGTGCAAGTAATACCCATGGACCAACAGTCGCTGGATCGTAAGGTGCAATGGGTTCATTAACCGGGTGACCTGAAAGCAGGCGAGTCATGTCGGGAACCGGTCCATGATCTGTCATTGTTTTCGGTGTGTGGCAATCGTTACATCCTGAAGTAGCTACAATGTAAGCACCACGGGTAACAGCGTCAACAGTCTGCGTTTCCGGCTCGGGACAATCAGCTGCTTTTTGGCATGAGCCCAGCGCTAAAAGGCCGGCACATACCCATGTTAGGGTTATTCTGGTATGCATGAAATTGGGTTTTGTGGCTGCAATATACAAGAACTACTATAAATGAGTCGTGTTAATCACAATTGCAGTATTAAAAATCATAAGGACTATCCGATAGATACCTTTTGACGAAAATCACCTTCGTCTCAAACCATTTCACTTTACCTTTGTCTGCTAAGTTGAACATTGTATGCAGGTGAAAAACATTGCCATTATGGGAGCCGGACTGGTTGGGTCTTTGCTCAGCATGTATTTGAAAAAGCACGGTTATCAGGTTACCGTATATGAACGCAGGCCTGATTTCAGGAAAACAGGTAATTATGGTGGCAGATCTATCAATTTAGCCATTAGTGAAAGAGGCTGGAAAGGCCTTCAGGGTGTAGGTCTGGAGCAGGCGGTTCGCGATATTGCCATTCCAATGCCCGGCCGTATGGTGCATGATGTTCAGGGAAACCTGATGTTTCAACCTTATGGTAAACCCGGTGAGGCAATCAACTCAGTATCACGGGGTGGTTTGAATATTTTAATGATTGACGCTGCCGAAGAGGCGGGGGTTACCTATAAATTTAATCAGCGCATCAATGAAATTAATCCGGCCGGAACTGCTGCCTCCATGGAAGATATGGAAACCGGCACCACCTATACCCTGGAACCGGATTTGATTATTGGGGCTGATGGTGCATACAGTTTAGTACGCTATGCGATGCTTAAAACAGACAGGTTTGACTATAGTCAGGCCTATGAAAACCACGGCTATAAGGAATTGACGATACCTGCAGGGCCAAATGGCACTTTCCTGATCGATCGCGATGCACTGCATATCTGGCCCAGAAAGCAATTCATGTTAATTGCCCTGCCAAATATCGATGGAAGTTTCACCTGCACGCTGTTTTTTGCCCTTGAAGGCCGCGAATCGTTTGAAGCCATTAAAACACATGCCGACCTGGATGCGTTTTTTGATACCTATTTCCCGGATGTAAAACCATTGATGCCAACTTTGCACGAAGACTTTTTTGGCAATCCTACCGGTTTATTAATGATTGTCAAGTGCTTCCCATGGAGCCATGGAAACACCATGCTGATTGGGGATGCCGCCCACGCTATCATACCATTCTACGGCCAGGGCATGAATTGCGGGTTCGAGGATTGCACAGTTTTAAACGACTTAATTGAGGAATTTAACCACGATTGGAGTAAGATCATTCCCGCTTACCAGGTAGCCAGAAAGCCAAATAGCGATGCCATAGCCGATTTGGCCAAACTTAATTTTATCGAAATGCGCGATTTGGTAGCCGATGCCGATTTCCAGTTTAAAAAACGGATTGCCGCCAAGGTGGCCGCCGCCTATCCGGATAAATTTATACCGGTTTACAGTATGGTGTCCTTTAGCCATCTGCCTTACGCGGATGCCCTTCGTGAATATTACCGTCAGGATGAAGTGTTGTCAGAAGTGCTTACCTGGCCCGGGGTGCGCGAACATTGGGATACGGAGCTGTTGCCTGACATCGCGCAACGCCTATTCAACTTGTAAGCGATTGATTATCAGCATATTAAATAAAAAAACCTCTCCTTTTGGAGAGGTTTTTTTATATCTTAGGCTTACTGCGATTAGTTACCGCCTGTAGCGCCACCTTTAGTTTTGATGTCTAACTTTTTGTTTTCACCAGTTTTTACTTTGATACCTGTTTTAGGTTCTTCAGCAGGTTTTACCTCAGTTTTAGTTGTGGTAGCTTTTGTGCTGGTGCTGCTGCTGGTAGTGTTTTTAGGCGCAGACATTTCAGCCATCATAACATTGAGGGCAGCAATTGAGTCTGTCATCATAGTCATTTGAGCAGCGCAGGCGCTGTCTTTAGCCGCAATAGTCTTTTCTAAGTCAGCAATTTTTTGTTCAGCAGCTTTGTCTGAACAGCTTGCCAGTAATATGCCACCGGCTAAAGCAAAGAACATCATTTTGATTTTCATATGGTCTCAGTTTAAAATTTGGAATGGTATTTGAATACAAAGGTAGAAAGAATCAATTATCGTACCGTAATTTTGTAAATTATTTTAATCAAAAGACCAGTTATGAAGACCAAAATCTCAGTTTTATCCCTCGCTTTAATCGCAATGGGCGGCATGTTTCTGACCAGTTGTGGTGGCGAAGACCTTTCGACCCCGGTAATCGTGCTCGAAGGCGACGATCCATTTATTGTTGAACTTGGCGACACCTATACTGACCCGGGCTTTACAGCTACCGACGATGAAGATGGTGATGTAAGCGCAAACGTTACCATTGACGACTCAGATGTTGACACAGAAGAAATCGGCGAGTATACAGTTGAATATTCTGTTACAGATGAGGCCGGAAACGTAGGCACAGCAACCCGTACCGTTCGCGTGGTTATGGGTAAGTCAGATTACCTTGGCGTTTACCAGGTGCATGAAGTTTGTGATATGGATGGTGATGGCGTTTTAGGTGAAGCAGATGTTGACTTTGAAATCAACGACTACACTGTTACCGTAACTTCAGGCGGCGATGAGAACGAACTCCTGTTCGATAACTTCGGTGCTTATGAAGTGATTGTTCCTGTTTACTTTGAAGGCGATTTGAACGAATTGCTTGTAGTGGATGACTACATGGTACCTGGAACTACAACCTATTTTAATGCTGATGGTGAAATAACCAGCGGAACTACTTCTGCTATTGAGTTTGACCTCAACTATTCAGCACAGGATGGTGCCGATATCATTCCTTGTGAAGCGACTTTCGAAAAATTGTAATCAATACTAAGAATCGGTAATTGAATAGCTCCGGATCTGACCAGGTCCGGGGCTATTTTTATTTTAATATTGCTACCTTAGCTACCCTGCTATGACTGCCCGTACTGTATTCTTTATGGCTTTGTTACCCTGCCTTCTTGCTGCCTGTGCACAGGAGGACCTGGAAGCTCCATTGCTTATGCCAATACCGGATAATTCGATTCATTACAGAGCAAGAGATTATTTCGACCCGGGTTGCGAAGTAGCTGATGACCGGGATTGTTTGCAGTCGGCCGACGTGCTAACGACCGGTTTTGTGGATAAACTGCGTTATGGTACTTACCAGATTCAATATTCGGCCACTGATCAATCAGGGAATACCGGCAATGCCTATCGCGATGTAAATATTGTTTTGCCCATAGAGGACTATTACGACCAAACGTGGAAAGCATACGATACGTGTACTACCGGAAACTACTTTTATGATGGATTAATTCAGGATTGCGATTGTGGTTTGTCGTCAGTAACCGTAGGTAATATCAGTAATTTTGGTTTGTCAGCTTCATTCACTTTACCTGTGTCCGGAACCTATAATCATATGTTGAGTCTGGATACTGTAAAAGCCGGCATCACCTTTTTTGGAACAGGTATGATGTCGCCAAAAGCAGATTCCATCTACTGGAATTACGTGATTATCGATTCGGTACAAACCGATGTTTGTCGCTCTGTCTGGATTAAATAAACCGGTAAATAAATTGTGGATGATACGTTGGATGTTGTTGACCGGAATTGTGTTTTATTGCACCAGTATAATGGCACAACCTGCGTCAATTATTCCTGGTGAATGTATGGTGCAATTATATGGGCAACAATCGCCTGAAACAGTGATTGCTGATTACCAGAAGCAATACAATCAACAACTTACCATTGATCATTGCATATCCCAAAGATTAAATATCTGGTTATTCTCTTTTGATACGAATACTGTCCAATCTGAAGTGCTCTTACGCATATTGGATGCTCATCCGGCTGTGGCACATGCCCAATTTAATCATATTACAAAAGAACGCGTATTTCCGGATGATCCCGCTTTTTTTGAGCAGTGGAGTGTATACAACGAAGGTTTCACCGGCGGCACAGAAGATGCTGATATTGATGCTGATTTAGCCTGGCAGTTTACTACAGGTGGCACAACGGTTACAGGTGATACCATTGTTGTTGCGATGATAGGCGAGGGTGCTTTTTTTCAGCATGAAGATTTAAATTGGTGGATAAACAGAAACGAAATTCCCGATAATGAAATAGATGATGATGATAATGGATATGTAGATGATTATTATGGATGGAATGGAACAGATAATAATGATTCTATTCCTGAACGTCTCCATGGCACACATGTGGCAGGCATTGTAGGTGCCAAAGGAAATAATGGTTTAGGCATTACCGGAATTAACTGGAATTTAAAAGTAATGCCGGTTTTCAACCTGACTGAAGAAGCGGATGCTGTTACCTCTTACAGCTATGCTCTTGAAATGCGCGAATTGTATGATGCAACAGATGGTGCAAAGGGTGCCTTTATTGTTGCAACAAATACCAGCTTCGGTATCGATTTCGCAAATCCGGTTGATTATCCGATTTGGTGTGGCATTTTCGATTCATTGGGTAAAGCGGGTATTTTGAGTGTTGGCGCAACCGCTAATATTGGTGTTAATATTGATATTGTATATGATATGCCAACGGCTTGCGCATCAGATTTTTTGATAACGGTAACCAATACAGATGATGAAGATTCGTTGAATGAATTTTCAGGATATGGTGTACAATCAATTGACTTGGGTGCACCAGGCACTTCTATTTATTCTACCATCACCGGTGTATCATCTTATGGATATTTAACCGGTACCAGTATGTCGGCACCACATGTTACCGGCGTAATTGCACTGTTATTTTCAGCCGCCTGTGAAGAGTTTCTGCGCGACTATGCGAAAGACCCTGAAACCATGTTGCGCGTGTTGAAAAGTACGATTTTGCAAGGCACAGATCCTATCGCTCCGCTTGAAGGAAAAACCCTTACCGGTGGAAGATTAAATGCCCATAATGCCATGCGGGAGTTACTAATTTATGGGTATTGCGGTAATGGGGCCGGATTTAATGCGGTTGGTGTCGTGTATCCTAATCCCGCATCTCAGCAAATTTTTATTTCTACTGGCGTATTATTGGACGAAACGATAGAGGTGTCTATTTATAATGCGCTTGGCGAACGCATGTATATGCAACAATTGCCCAAAAGTGCGTTTTCATCAGCCGGAATTCCAATTGCGCATTGGAGCGACGGGTTTTATACCGTTTCAGTTTTAAATGTAGAAAGCAAAGTGCGTTATTCTTCCGGATTGATTATTCAACATAACAGATAAGTGCATATGGACAAAAGATGGGTGATTAAAGCGGCGGATGAGGAGAAGGTGTTGTCCTTACAAAAGGATTTGAAAGTGCATCCTGTAATCTGTTCATTATTAATTCAAAGAGGTATTTATACGTATGATGCTGCAAAACAATTTTTCAGACCTTCACTGAGCGATTTGCATGATCCATTTTTAATGCGTGATATGGAGAAGGCCGTGTTGCGTATTACAGATGCGATTAATAATAATGAGCGCATTCTCATTTTTGGTGATTATGATGTTGATGGAACCACAGCTGTGGCATTGATGTATGCCTTCTTTTATACGCGTTATAGAAATATCGATTTTTATATTCCGGATCGCTATAAAGAAGGCTATGGTATCTCCTATCAGGGAATAGATTATGCGAAAGCAAATAATTGCACAGTGATGATTGCCCTTGATTGTGGAATTAAGGCTATTGATAAAGCAGCTTACGCGAAAAGTTTAGATATTGATTTAATTGTTTGCGATCACCATATACCTGGTGATGCCTTACCGGATTGTTATGCATTGCTCGATCCGCACCGACCCGATTGCACTTATCCGTATAAAGATTTAAGTGGATGTGGCATCGGATTTAAATTAATACACGCCTATGCCTTATACCACGGAATTCCGGTTGAGCAAATAATATCTTATCTCGATTTAGTTGTGGTGAGTATCGCCAGCGATATCGTTCCGATTATGGGCGAAAACAGAATTTTAGCTTACTACGGTTTAGAGCAACTCAATAAAAACCCACGCCCGGGTTTAAAAGCGCTCATTGAAATTGCAGGCTATACACCACCGTTAAATATTTCCAGTATTGTGTTTGGTCTCGGACCGCGCATTAACGCCGCCGGAAGAATGGACGATGCCAATAAAGCAGTTCGCATGCTTATTTCTGACTCGGTGTCGGATGCACGTGATGGGGCTGGTGAATTACAGGATAAAAATGTCGACCGAAAAGCAGTAGATAAGCGTATTACAGCTGACGCACTCAATATGCTGCAACAAGATCCGCTTACAGAACAACGTGTGTCAACCGTGTTACATGGCGGTGATTGGCATAAAGGTGTTATTGGAATTGTAGCGTCGCGTTTATTAGATCATTTTTATCGCCCAACTATTTTGTTGGCTGAAAGTAATGGCATGTTGCATGGCAGTGCCCGCTCTGTTAAAAACTTTGATATTTATGAAGCCATTAAATCCTGCAGCGATCTGCTGGAGCAATTTGGTGGTCATATGTATGCTGCTGGTTTAACCATGCAGAAAGATAATTTTGAAAAGTTTCGCGACCGCTTTGATGAGGTGGTGCGGGCAAGAATAAAACCCGAACAGTTAATTCCGGAAATTGAAATTGATGCTGTTGTTACCCTCAGTGACATCAATCAGCCGTTTTATAAAATTCTGAAACAATTTGCACCGTTCGGACCAAATAATATGGAACCTGTTTTTATGACAGAGCAAGTTAGAAATACAGGCAGATCGAAAATTGTTGGCGATGGACATCTGAAAGTGTCTGTCAAAGATGTTTCAAAAGCCATTGCCGACGGTATAGCCTGGCAAAAAGGACATCATTTTGATCGCATTGCAACCGGTTCTCCTTTCGATATTTGCTATACCTTAGAGGAAAATACATTCAGAGATATGACCAATTTGCAAATGTTGGTTAAGGATATCAGGATTTAACATGCAAAATTGAACTTTGCATCAATGTACAGTATATGAAATTACGCTCAGAACAACTGGTTAAGAAATATAAGCAACGCACGGTAGTTAATTCTGTAAGTGTCGAGGTGAACCAGGGCGAAATCGTAGGTTTGCTCGGGCCGAATGGTGCCGGAAAAACAACATCATTTTATATGATTGTAGGACTTATCCGACCCCTGTCAGGGAAAGTGTTTTTAGATACGATGGACATTACGGACTATCCTATGTATAAAAGAGCTCAGTTAGGTGTGGGTTATCTGCCGCAGGAAGCGAGTATCTTCCGCAAGATGTCTGTAGAAAATAATATTGCCAGCGTATTGCAAATGACTGACCTTTCAAGTGCAGAGCAAAAAAAGAAACTCGAATCATTAATCGATGAATTTGGACTGCAACATGTGCGCAAAAGCAATGGCGATGTACTGAGCGGGGGCGAACGTCGCCGTACTGAAATTGCACGTGCACTGGCCACCGACCCAAAATTTATTTTATTGGATGAGCCCTTTGCCGGAATTGACCCGATTGCAGTGGAAGATATTCAGCAAATTGTTGAAAAACTGAAGTATAAAAAAATCGGGGTTCTGATTACCGACCATAATGTGCAGGAAACATTATCGATTACTGACCGGGCATACTTATTATTTGAAGGAAAAATATTGAAACAAGGTTCTGCTGAAGACCTAGCTGACGACCCGCAAGTGCGGAAAGTCTACCTCGGTCAGAACTTTGTTTTACGCCGAAACCGCCCAACTATTACAGACCCTAATAAGCCTGTGGAATAATTCATAGCAAATATTTCACGGCTGCTTGTATTTTTGTTGACGCATGTATATCATTCACGCCATAGCATCCAAAGTGATTACCCGGCATGTTAGCCGTATTCAGGCTGTTGTGGAAGATCCGGTGCAGGCCCAGGAAAATACCTTTCGCAGCCTGATTCAAGCCGGTCGTGATACCGATTGGGGTAAACGGTATGATTATGCCTCTGTTCAGCGCATCGAAGACCTCAAAGCACGATTTCCGGTTCAGGATTACGATACCCTGAAGCCCTGGATTGATCGTATACTGCAAGGCGAACAAAAAGTGTTATGGAACACGCCTATTTCCTGGTTCGCGAAATCATCGGGCACAACCAGCGATAAAAGTAAATTTATCCCGGTAAGCACCATGTCGCTCGAGGAATGCCATTTTAAAGGTGGAAAGGATGTGCTGGCGATGTACCTGCATAATAATCCCGAATCAAGATTGTTTAGTGGCAAAACATTATTGATGGGCGGCAGTCACCAGATTAATCAATTGAATCAGCATTCAAAATATGGTGATGTAAGTGCAGTGATGATGCAAAATCTTCCATGGACGGCTAAATATGCCATGACACCATCGCTCGATATTGCTTTGATGGACGAGTGGGAGAGTAAAATTGAGGCCATGGCGCAACATACACTCGATAAAGATGTAACTTCTATTGCGGGTGTGCCTACGTGGACCATTGTATTGATTCGTCGTTTATTTGAAAAGCGTGGCGTTGCAGATTTAAAAGATGTATGGCCCAATTTGGAATTATATATCCACGGCGGCGTTAGCTTTAAACCGTATCAGGAACAATTCAATCAGCTGATTCAAAAAGAACCTATGTATTACGTGGAAACATATAATGCAAGCGAAGGTTTCTTTGCGTTTCAGGATAGGTTGCGTTCGGATGAAATGTTGCTGATGCCTGATTATGGTTTATATTATGAATTTATTCCTATTGAGGAATTTGACAAACCTGACCCCAAAACACTCACCTGGGCACAAGTCGAATTAAATAAACAATATGCTGTTGTCATTTCTTCAAATGCAGGTTTGTGGAGATATAAAATTGGTGACACCATCAGATTTACTTCCCTGTTTCCGCATCGGGTGCAGGTAAGTGGCCGTGTAAAACATTTTATTAATGCGTTTGGTGAAGAAGTTATCGTAGATAATAGTGATAAAGCCATAGCCGAAGCCTGCGCGCAAACAGGTGCCAGGGTTACTGAATATACCGCCGCTCCTATTTATATAGTAGGCAACGAAAAGGGCGGACACGAATGGATAATTGAATTTACCAAGGCGCCGGATAATCTGGAAAGGTTTGTGCATGTATTGGACAATACCTTAAAGGCTATCAATAGCGATTATGAAGCTAAGCGTCATAAGGATCTTGCCTTAAAACTCCCTGTTGTGCATGTTGCCCGAAGCGGCACTTTTTATGACTGGTTGCGTTCGAAAGGTAAATTGGGCGGGCAACATAAAATACCGCGCCTGAGCAACGACCGCACCTATCTTGAAGACATCATGCGCTTTCTATAGGCAGAACACCGCACGCCATACCCTGTCATTGCTTTAGGTTGTTACAGATTTAATTAACTTTGGTTGTATACACATCCTCACGCAAAAACAACCTGTATGCAACGATACACCGCTATTCTGATTGATGATGAAGAGCCGGGCAGAAAAAACCTCCGCTCACTTATCGAAAAATATTGCCCTGAAATTGACATCATTGCCGAAGCAGGTCATGCCGCTGAAGCAAAGGAACGCATTTTAGAAATGCATCCGCAGGTATTATTTCTGGATATCAATATGCCGGAATTAAATGGATTTGATTTGCTTGAATCGCTCAATAAAAAAGATTTTGCTGTCGTATTTGTAACGGCTCATCGCGACTATGGTATTCAGGCAGTTCGGGCAGGCGCTGTTGATTATTTACTCAAGCCAATTGTGATAAAAGAATTGCAACAAGCCGTGAATAAGGTTGTTGATGTACTGAGTCAAAAAAAACCAGAACCATCAAATGCAGATCACAAACCCGAACGTATTACTCTTGGACATACCGGCGGTTTTAGCGTGGTTGAAATGAAAGATATCGTAAGATTGGAAGCCGAAAGTAATTATACGCGTGTGCATGTTACGGGACGAAAAAATTATTTTGTGAGCAAGCCGCTCAAAGTGTTTGAAGATAGTTTGAAGGATAATGTGTTTTTCCGCGTGCATAGATCGTATATTATTAATCTGAATCACGTGAAAGAATTTTTGCGGGAAGATGGAGGCGTAATTGTTATGCTCGATGACGCCCGCATTCAATTGCCAAAGGCACGTTACAACGATTTTCTGGAAGCGATGCGAAAACTTTCTATCTCTATCTGATAGTATGCGTATTTTACTCCTGACAGGTTTGTTTTTAATCTCAGCCACGCTCAGGGCTCAGGTTTTCCCTGCCCGTCAATATACCACTGCCGATGAACTGGCAAATAGCAATGTATATGATATTTCGCATGATGAGAAAGGATATCTCTGGTTTGCCACCGAACGTGGATTAAGTCGCTTCGACGGATATAAGTTTACCAATTACCTCTTCAAGGAGGGTTTGGAAGGTGCTATGGTATATGGACTGGCACAGGATAAAAAACAACACTTATTTGCAGCAACACGTCAGGATGGTATTTACAGACTAAATGGAAATTTTACCAAAATTATTCAGGATAACGCTCGTCTTGCAAACGAACAAATAGCTATCGCCGGAAATTATTTGTATTCGCTGGATGATAATCGAATGGTTGCCGCTGTTAATCTCGCATCACAGGAAATTTCGGTAGTATTTCCATCTTCAGATATAGCACCATATAGTGTGCAATCCGGATCAGGTGATACGGTATTTATTGGCACCAGCAAAGGCATTTATTATAGCGTAAAAGGCAAACAGGCAAAACGATACGCTGATTTTGATTTTCCCTGTTACAGTATATATGTGTCAAAGGGTAAATTGTATGTGGGCAGTGACAGCAAAGTGTATTACATACATAAAAAGCAACCTGAAGAAATTGCTAAAGTTGACACACCCTTATCCATAAAGCGATTGCTTGTTGATTCTGATGGAAATGTGTGGTGTGCAGGATTTCCTCAGAACACTTTATTATACATCAGCAAAGGCAGGGTTACAGATTTGTCAAACAGTTTAAATATCAATGGCATTTCAATAAATAAAATCCTGGAAGACCATGAAGGTAATATCTGGATTGCTACTTATGGTAAAGGTGTATTTTGTCTGCACCATAGATACATAGCAAACTATACGGCGCGTGACGGACTATCAAATGAATATATTACCTCTTTACTCCCATTTGATAATGGTGTATTTATCGGCACCTATGATGGCCTTCATGTTTTACATAATGAGAAAATAACTCAATATAAATTTTTCCCTGGCCAACTGGAATATATACGGGGTATGGAAATTGATAATAATACCTGTTATATCAATATTTCCGGTATTAAAGCTGATAGAGTAGATATTAAGAGATCCAATATCTCCGGCATGCCGGTACAGTTTTTACACGTGCCTTCCAGTTATATTCAGGGTAATACAGCTTACTTTAATCACTGGTCTGCTTCAATTTATCGCGCGGATGTTTCTGATCAGGGCCTGAGCCGCACTGAAGTTTGGTATAATGATACTGATGCGCATTGGAAACGCGCCAATGCGTTTTTATACGACAAAACCGGCAGGTTGTGGGTTGGCACGTCACGTGGTGTACTAGTGCTTAATAATCAGGTGGTTGAGCAAAGATGTGATACCGGCTTTTTGTACACGAATATCAATTGTTTTTTACAGGGAGCGGATGGTGAAATATTTGTTGGTTGCGATAATGGACTTGCTGTTTACCAGCAGGGTAAATGGCGTTTTCACCGTGAATTGATGGGTAAGAGTGTGGAGAATATTACAGGACTTACGTATGATGCTGATAAGAGAATTTGGATGAGCACACTCAATGGTTTGTATCTGATTGAAGATGGTAATCTGATTCAGTTTGATGCAAGAAATACCTTGTTGTCTGATGAAATTAATGCCATAGCATATGATGCAAGGCAAAACGCAATTTGGATAGGCACCACGTTTGGTCTTTCCAAAATTGATGTTAGCATGTTTGATAAAACACCTGTTCGTGCGCCTGCTGCTATTTTTAAAACATTGCGCGCAGCAGATTCCATTTACAGAGATTTAGGTGTTGATAGTCGACTTGAATTACCTTACACATCTAAAAATCTGATTGTGCGATTTAGTGCAATTCAATTTTCAGCTCCGGAGGGAATTAAGTTTTACTACACCTTTGATGGTGGAGAATGGGAGCCGACAGTTGGTCGTCAGATTGAATTCGCCTCCATACCATATGGAGAGCATACTATTGAATTAAAATCAGTGGGTGAACGAGGGGTGGAGGGGCCGGTTGCCCGTCTTACTATTTTTGTTGCCACGCCTTTTTGGGCAACTACCTGGTTTAAAGGTTTAATTGGATTAATGATTGCGTTGCTGGCGTATATGGTGCTGCGCAAACGATTTGAAGTATTGCGTAAAAAACAACAGGAACGATTGGAACTGCAGAGCAAAGTTGCTGAGCTCCGACATCAGGCATTGGCTGCCAGTATGAATCCGCATTTTATTTTTAATGCTTTAAACAGTATTCAGCATTTTATTAATGCGCATAATACGGAAGAAGCAACAGATTATTTAGGAAAATTCGCCCGCCTGATACGTATGATGCTCGACTATGGTGGTAGAACCTATATTCCATTAAAAGACGAATTGGAGCGACTCGAATATTATCTGGAATTGGAAAAAGTGCGCTTTGGAGACAAGCTAAACTATACCATCGAAGTTGACCCCGAGCTCCGAAACAGCCCGGTAGAAATCCCCAATATGATTATTCAGCCAATCGTAGAAAATGCACTTTGGCATGGTATCCTGCCGGCAAATCGCCCCGGTCATCTGCAATTGAAGTTTACCCGGATCAATGGTACCATCGGCGTAACTGTGCAGGATGACGGTATCGGCATTGAAGAAAGCCGTCGCCGGAAAAAATCCGGCCATAACTCGCTGGGCATCCAAATGATTCATGAGCGCCTCGAACTCCTCAACCGGCTGAGTGGCTATAAGGCAAGCCTTACCATCCGCGACCGCTCAACAATTTCGGCCACTGAGCACGGTACACTTGCCGAAATACGGTTCATATAAGTGTATTTTACATGTATAAGGGGCCATTTCGCCCTGGACTCTCCTATGCTTCGCTCAATTATATAGGCATTTCACGCAATCATCAGCCTATTTTGCTCAAACCGGGTTGTTTGGTGCGCAAATTCAGGCTTCTTTTGGAGAATCATCAGGAAAGCACTACCAAATTATAAAGCATTGCTTCCCCCCATGGCAATGCTTCTCATGAAAATGCAACCCTGTGAAAACAACATCATTCCGGTTAGGGAAAATTCGGGTTGATGATTTAGGGTGAACAACACCCCATCATTAAAAGGCGACCGCTCCATGTCGCCTTTTTTTTATGCGGGTAAGATCAGGCTGCGAAAAGTTCTGCATAAAAAAAACCGCGAACAGACATTCGCGGTTTTTTTAGCATTTATAAGTTTAGAGGGAGCGCTTTACTTCCACTTCTTCATAACCTTCAATCATATCACCCGGTTGGATGTCGTTGTAGTTGTTGATGGTAAGACCACATTCCATACTGGTTGTAACTTCTTTCGCATCATCTTTGAAACGTTTGAGCGAGCTGAGTGTTCCGGTATGAATCACGATGCCATCGCGAATGAGACGTATTTTGGTGTTACGTGTAATTTTACCTTCCGTAACATAACATCCGGCAATTGTACCCACTTTCGAGATTTTGAAGGTATCGCGCACTTCCACCATACAGATGATTTTTTCTTCCATCTTCGGCGCCAATAAACCTTCCATGGCCGCTTTAATTTCTTCTATAGCGTTGTAAATAATACTATATAAGCGGATTTCAACACCTTCTTTTTCAGCCAGTTTACGCACGCTGCTGCTTGGTCGCACCTGGAAACCAACAATCAGGGCATCGGATGCAGAGGCGAGCATAATATCGCTTTCTGTAATCTGACCAACCCCTTTGTAAATCACATTTACCTGAACCTCTTTGGTCGACAGTTTTTGTAAGCTGTCGGTCAAGGCTTCAGTAGAGCCGTCAACGTCTGCTTTAATAATAATATTCAACTCGCGGAAGTTACCCAACGCTTTTCTGCGTCCGATTTCTTCAAGCGTAATATGTTTTTTCGTGCGAATACCTTGTTCACGTAAAATCTGGCTGCGTTTATTCGCTACGGATTTTGCCTGGGTTTCGTCCTCGTAAATTTTAAATTTCTCACCTGCCTGAGGTGCACCATTTAATCCTAATACCAACACCGGTGTTGATGGTCCGGCTTCTGTTACGCGCTGATTACGTTCGTTGAACATGGCTTTTACCTTTCCAAAAAACGGTCCGGCAACCATCATATCTCCAACGTGTAAAGTACCTTCCTGCACCATGATATTGGATACATATCCGCGACCTTTATCCAGGGAGGCTTCAATGATAGTTCCAATAGCCGGTTTATCCGGATTTGCTTTTAATTCGAGTAATTCAGCTTCTAACAGAATTTTTTCCAGCAGGTTTTCTACGTTCAATCCTGATTTTGCAGAAATTTCCTGACTCTGGAATTTTCCACCCCAATCTTCCACCAGAATATTCATCTGGCTTAATTGTTCTTTTATTTTATCCGGATTTGCACCTGCTTTATCAATTTTATTAATGGCAAATACCATTGGCACGCTGGCAGCCTGTGCGTGACTGATTGCTTCTTTCGTTTGAGGCATCACCTGATCATCGGCAGCAACAACAATTACAGCAATGTCAGTCAGTTTGGCACCACGGGCACGCATCGCCGTAAAGGCTTCGTGACCAGGAGTATCTAAAAAGGCTATGCGTTTACCATTTGGTAAATCAACTTCGTATGCACCGATGTGCTGTGTGATTCCACCCTTTTCACCGGCAACAACGTTGGTTTCGCGGATATAATCCAGTAAGGATGTTTTACCGTGGTCAACGTGACCCATGATGGTAACGATAGGAGGGCGATGTTCGAGGCTTTCCGGATCATCAATTTCTTCCTCCTCATCAATATCTTCTTCGTTAGCATTGATAAACTGAACTTTGAATCCGTTTTCTTCTGCTAATAATTCAATAATCTCTGCATCTAATCGCTGGTTAATAGAAACCATCATCCCCAGGTTAAAACAGCTTTGCACCAATGCGGTTGGTGAAACGTTCATCAGGCTGGCCAATTCTGACAGGGATGTGAATTCGGCAACTTGTAAGGCGCTGTTGGTAGCCGCTTCTGCTGCTTCAATTTCTGCAGCTTCGCGACGTTCACGCTTCATTTGTTTAGCCATGCGCGAGCCACGGCCTTTATTGCCCTGACCACCTGTTAGCTTGGCAAGTGTCTGACGAATTTGTTCCTGGATTTGACGTTGTGCCTCTTCAGAATCAACTTCCGGTTTACGCACTCCTGTTCCACCACGATTATCGCGATGACGATTGTCGCGCTGACGTTCCTCTTCGCGTACTTTTTCTACGTTAATTCGCTCGTGCTTAACAATACGTTTGCGTTTCTTTTTCTCTGCACCCGGATCCGGACCACGTTTTTCCGGTTTCTTCTCTTCCTTAATTTCAATCTTACCAATGATTTTCGGACCTTCCAGTGTTACCTTTTTGGTTTCAATCATTTCGCGTTCCGGTTCCACTTTTTTATCGGAAACTTCTGCAACCGGTTTTTGTGTCGGTACAACCTTTTTCTCAACTTCCGGTTCGCGTTCTTTTTTCGCGGTTTTCTTAACCGGTTCTTCAGTGGCGGGCTTTTCCGTTTCGGTTTTCTTGGCCTTCTTTTTATTCAGGTCAATTTTATCGACAACGGTTAAGCCTACTTTTGATTTACCGGCTTTTATCACCTCTTCTTCAGCAACAGGTTCCACAACTGGTGTTTCTTCCACAGGTGGAGCAACGGGTTCTTCCTGTTCTTTTTCCTTCTCCTTTTCTTTTTCTTTTTTCTCTGCGGCTTTTTTAGGCGCTTCAACCACAGGCTCAGGTTCAGGTTTTACCACCACCTCAGCATCTTCCTTCTCTTTTTGCTCCTTCTCAAGTTTACGGCCAATGCCGATGTTCAATGAGTCGGCTTTGTCTTTCAGATCTTTATCACGTCCAAATTCCTTGAGCAAAATCGTATACATCTCCTCCGTAATTTTGGAGGTAGGCTTCGCCTCTACAGAAAACCCTTTTGTTTTCAGCAGGTCAACAATATGGGCAAGTGATACGTTAAACTCGCTCGCGGCCTTGGCAATTCGTATTGATTTTTCTTCTGACATGCAGTGGTTGAGTTACAAAGATAAGGTGTACATCTGACGCATAGATACGTTCAGCTGTATTAATCCTCATCGAACTCGGCTTTTAATATTCTGATAATCTCTTTAATTGTTTCTTCCTCAAGGTCGGTGCGTCGAACCAGCTCATCTACATGCAGCTCTAACACGCTCTTGGCTGTATCACAACCAATGGCCTTGAGTTCATCTATAATCCATTCGTCGATCTCATCTGCAAATTCATCCAAATCAATGTCTACATCTTCTTCTTCAGTATCGCGGAACACATCAATGTCGTATCCGGTAAGCTGACAGGCAAGTTTGATATTCAGACCGCCTTTTCCGATTGCCAGTGACACCTGATCCTGTGCCAGATAAACGGCTGCTTTTTTGCGTTCGTTATCTAACTCGATGGATGTAATTTTCGCAGGACTTAATGCACGTTGAATAAGTAATTGATTGTTATTTGTCCAGTTGATGATATCTATATTTTCATTGCGTAATTCGCGAACGATACCGTGAATACGTGAACCTTTCATACCCACACAGGCACCTACAGGATCAATCCGGTCGTCATACGATTCAACAGCAACTTTTGCGCGCTCACCCGGAGCACGAACAATACGGCGAATTACAATCAAACCATCAAACACTTCCGGAACTTCCTGCTCCAATAATTTTTCAAGAAACTTCGGATCTGTGCGCGATACGATTACTACAGGACTGCTGTTGCGGAAATCTACTTTTTTCACCACACCGCGAATTGCATCACCTTTTTTGTAACTGTCTGATTGAATAAGTTCACTTTTTGGTAAAATCAATTCATTGTTATCGTCGTCCAATAACAGAATTTCTTTTTTCCAAACCTGATATACTTCACCGGTGATGATTTCGCCTTCACGGTCTTTATATTTTTTGTACACTTCATCCTTCTCCAGCTCCATAATGCGCTGTACCAAGGCTTGGCGGGCTGCCAGGATAGAGCGGCGACCGAAGCTTTCGATGCCTACTTCTTCGTAGGTTTCTTCGCCTACGGAAAAATCGGGCTCTATTTTTAAGGCATCTGATAAAGCAATTTGCGTTACCGGATTTTCAACCATACCATCCTCAACAATCTCCCGACGATGCCAAATTTCAAGGTCGCCTTTTTCCGTGTTAACGATGATGTCGAAATTTTCATCGCTCTCGTATTTTTTACGCAGTAATGTGCGGAAAATATCTTCCAGCACTTTCATCAGTGTAGGACGATCGATATTCTTGATGTCCTTAAACTCCGAAAAGGATTCAACTAATTCTACGCTGTTCATAGCACGTTTTTTTTAATGACTGCTTTCGGCAATCAGGTTGTATAAGTGTTTAAAAATGAAATTTCTTTTTAACGTATTTAATTTCGGCAAAATCAAAAGTGTGCAAGGTGGTTTCTGGTGCCATTCCCTTTTTTTTAGGTGCGTGATGCTCTTCAAGATGCAAGACCTTACCATCTGCTTTTTTTAATACACCTTCCAGCTTTACTCCACTTAATAATAACACTTCTATATGCTTGCCGATATGTTTATCGTACTGTTGCTGCACCTTAAATGGGTTTTCCATTCCCGGACTGGAAACATCCAGACTATATTTTTCCGGGAAACCTGATCCGTTTTCAATCATAAATGAAAGGAATCGGCTTACCTTTTCGCACTGCTCAATGGTTACGCCTTCCGGGGTATCGATATACACTTCATACTTGCAGGATGCCAGATTAATGCGGATATCAACCAGAAAACACCCAAGTTCTTCCAGTTTAGGCCCAAGCCATTGTTCTATTTGCTCACGGTTACCCATGGTTACAGAAACAAAAGAGGGGACTTTTTGGTGTCCCCTCTTCCGAGTGATGCAAAGATAGGACGCTGCTGGCAGATATCCAAATGGTGAGGGGGAGAGGGGTGAGTGGTGAGTGGTGAGGGGTGAGGGGTGATGGAGGAGCCCCCTGGGGCTTGTTATGCGTTTCAAACGTCGACACGTCGGAACGTCGACACGTCGACACGTCGACACCTTCTGTATTCCACCTCCGCACCTCCGCACCTCCGCACGTCCGCACCTCCGCACCACCCCTCAGGAAATATAGGTCAGGAAATAACCCGCATTTGCATAATTAATTCCTACCTTTGTATTCTTAATCAAGTATAGAGATGAGCAACGTATTATTGCTTTCAATGCCACAAGGAATGGAATGGGTCATCATTATATTAGCAATCTTGTTACTGTTCGGCGGTAAAAAGATCCCTGAACTGATGCGCGGCATCGGTAAAGGCATTCGCGAATTCAACGACGCTAAAAACAACGTGAGCCGTGAAATCCGCGACAGCATGAACGATGAGCCCAAAAAATCTGAAGAAAAGTAACCTCCTTTCCTCGGAATGTCTAATGTAACTGATGCCTTACTGCGCTCCGGTCTGAGCGCCGTACAGTCCGAATTACATGCCGGTACCCTTACAGTGCGCCAAATAGTGGAGCATTACCTGCAGGTAAATCGCGATTATCAGCATCTGAATGCCTTTCTGGAAATTTTTGAGCAGGATGCCCTGCATCGCGCCGATGAACTGGACGCCCGCCTGCGTTCCGGAAAACCGATGGGTAAACTGTTCGGTATGGTGGTGGGTTTGAAAGATGTAATTGCCATCAAAGGCAAGCGCCTTACAGCTTCCAGCAAAATACTCGACGGTTTCGAATCCTTATATCATGCTACGGTAACCGACAGACTCTTACATGCTGATGCCGTTATATTAGGCAGATGTAATTGCGATGAGTTTGCCATGGGAAGTAGTAATGAGAATAGTGCTTTTGGTCCGGTGCTGAATCATCTGGACAATACACGCGTTTCAGGCGGAAGCTCCGGCGGCTCGGCTGTGGCTGTTCAGGCCGGATTATGCATGACTACCCTGGGTTCGGAAACAGGTGGTTCTATCCGCCAACCGGCTTCCTTTACCGGCACCATCGGGCTGAAACCCACGTATGGAAGACTTTCGCGCTATGGTTTAATCGCCTTTGCCTCCTCTTTCGATCAGATTGGTCCTATCACCAATAATGTAGAAGATATGGCGCTCATGATGGAGGTGATGGCCGGTTCTGACGAAAAAGACAGTACCAGTTCACAAGAGGCCGTTCCCGCATATGCTGCAGGTTTGCCTTTGAACCGTAAACTGCGCATCGCCTATTACCCGCAAACCCTCGACAATCCTAAGATAGACCCTGAAATTAGTGCTGCTGTTTATACCCTCATTGATAAACTCCGTGCCGATGGCCATACCGTTGAAGCGAATGACCTGAAGTATCTCGATTATCTGGTACCAACCTATTATGTGCTCACCACCGCTGAAGCCAGCTCTAACCTGAGCCGGTTCTCTGGTATTCATTATGGTTTCAGAGATATGGAGGCCGAAGATATGGAGTCCGTTGTCCGACGCTCACGCTCAAAAGGATTTGGGAAAGAAGTGCAGCGGCGCATTATGCTGGGCACTTTCGTGCTGAGCTCCGGATATTACGACGCCTATTATACACGTGCCCAAAAGGTTCGTCGGATAATTCGCGATGATACTGCGGCTACATTAGCTGATTACGATCTTATCCTGTTACCCACTACACCTACTACCGCGTTCAGGCTCGGTGAAAAAACCACCGATCCGATTGAAATGTACCTGGCCGATATTTTTACCGTTCAAGCAAATATTACCGGACTACCCGCTATATCTGTCCCTTTATTTAGACATAGCAACGGAATGCCCTTCGGCGTCCAATTCATGGGCGATTTGAACCGTGAAGATCTGCTGCTTTCTGTGACAGACCATGTGCTAAAGTTTTATTAAAATTTTCCTGTTGATAAGCATTTTAGTGACAGTCAGTGCAATAAAACGCTAATTTTATAGTTTTATAGCCCTGAATAACAGCCTAACAACGAGAAAACGAGGGAAATCGAATGCAAATATTGAGAATTACCGTATGCTGCCTTTTGCTATGGGGTGTAGCAAAAGCACAGGTCTCTAATTCTCCCGCTCTGTCACCGTCAGACGCGAGCGTGGATGTACTGGACAGCCTGCTAGAAGTATTTTATGATTCAAATCCTGCCTGGGCCTTCTCACAGCAGGATTATGACATGTACGGCTTTGCCGCAGCAGATACACCCAGGTTCACGCCTGAAGTGTTTGCCGACCGTATCAGTAATATTAACTCACCGATTGAGTATACGTATAATAAACAGGTGCAGGCCTTTATTGACCTGTATACCTTAAAACGCCGCACACAGGTAAGCAATATGCTGGCACTGAGTCAGGTGTATTTTCCACTTTTTGAAGCGGAGCTCGACAGAAGAGGCATGCCTATGGAGCTCAAATACCTGCCCGTAATTGAATCTGCCCTGAATACAAACGCCGTTTCTAAAGCGGGTGCAACCGGTTTGTGGCAGTTTATGCTGGGTACAGGTAAGTTGAAAGGCTTGCGCATCGACAGTTATGTGGATGAACGTCGCGATCCGCGTTTGGCTACTATTGCCGGATGTGCCTATCTGCAGGATTTGTATGCAATTTATGGCGACTGGCTATTAGCCATCGCTGCCTATAACTGCGGACCCGGAAATGTGAATAAAGCATTACGAAAAGCAGGCGGTGGTGACAAGGATTTTTGGGATATTGAGATGTATTTGCCAAAGGAAACCAAGGCTTATGTGCCCATTTTTATAGCCGCAACCTATACGTTTGAATACCATAAGGAACACAATATTCGTCCGGCTAAGTTTGGATATGACTTCTCCATGTCGGACACGCTCATGATCACTAAAAAAATGACCATTGATCAGCTGGCACCATTTGTGGGACTTTCTGCTGAAGAAATTGCACTGAATAACCCGGCATTGAAAACGAAAACAATACCCGGATCACCAATTCCATATCCCCTTATTTTGCCACAAAAAGCGGTAGCACAATTTTATGCCAATAAGGATTCATTGTATGCTTCTCTTGAAAAAAAGGAAACAGTGAAATCAGCCGAATTGGCTGCAAATGTGGCTGAAGTGAATGCGGCTAAACAAAAAACAGCCACCACCACTAAAACGAATACAACCGCCGAAACTACAGCCACAACGTCGACTGCCACCCCTATCAATACCCTGCAACCGGATACAACTTTAGCCAATCCGGATGCACCTGTAACCATTACCTATACAGTGAAAAAAGGGGATAACCTGGGTTATATTTCTGATTGGTTTGATTGCACGGTAGCTGACATTAAAAAATGGAATAAGCTGAGTTCAACACAAATACACCCGGGACAAAATTTGAAAATTACCGTTGCGGCCAAATATGAATTGCAATATGCCCAGATAAATGATATGACCCTGGCGCAAAAGCAAAAACTGACAGATATAACCCTTATTTCAGCAGCACCTGTTTCTGGAAAAACAGCTGACCCACAGGTAATTTACTATACAGTTAAACCTGGTGATACGTTATGGAGTATTTCACAACAGTATCCCCAAAATACAATTGATGATATCCGCAGTTTAAACGGAATGTCGCAAGGCGAAACCTTGAAGTCGGGCACAAAAATTAAACTGGTTAAGTAACAGGGATTCAGGGTGCTTTTCGTTGATTGTGTTTACGAGTAGAGAGTGCCTGCAATGCAGTGCCTGAACTACCTCGATGATGGAGATGTATAACCAATCTTCCTAAATCCCATTGTATGCGGTGGAATTGCTTTACACATCGTAATTTTGAGCAGATGAAAACGCGAGTACAACCGGGCATACTTATGTGGATGCTGTGCATGGTTCTCTATGGAACTTCACCCCTTCAGGCACAGAACGGATGGAATTTAGATAAGGAAGCAATAGATTCTGTGTTGGAATTACAATATTTCAGCACACGCATGCCGGGTTATGCTATGTGTATTGTAAAGGATGGTGAAATTGTATATTCCGGATTACGTGGAAAGGCGAATGTGCGCGATGATATTAAAATGTCGCTTACTACTCAATTCAATATTGGTTCGGTAACCAAACAGTTTACCGCTGCAGCCATATATTTATTGGAAGAGCAAGGGAAACTATCCTTGCAGGATCCGGTACAAAAATATATACCTGAATTTCCAACATATCCTACACCGATTACCATTGAAATGTTGTTGCATCATACTTCAGGTATACGCGACCATTTAGAAGTTGCGATATTATTAAGTCGCTACAAAGAAAAATATAGCACATTGGATGGTATGCTGGATTGGGTGATAAAATATCCTGAATTAAATACACCACCCGGAACATACTTTGCCTATTCAAACACGAATTACATGTTGCTCGCGGTTGTAATTGAACGTTTGTCAGGCCAGTCGTATGCGCAATATTTACAGGATAATATTTTCACACCACTCGGCATGAAAAACACGTATGTTGAGGACAAGAAAGAAAAATATCATAAAGACAGAACAACGCACTATGAAATTAATTTTAAACAGACGAAAGCAAAACGAGCTGAAACTGTTATGAATGCCTTGGGTGCCGTTGGGGTTATTTCTACTTTGGAGGATATGGTGCTTTGGGATAATAATTTTAGTAACAATAAACTTGGAAATGGTAGCAATGCCTTACCTAAAAAAATGTTTACCAGCGGTGTAACAGTAGATGGCACAGAGGTGAATTATGGCGGCGGATTTTTATTGAAAACATATCGGAATATGCAGGTGCAGGAACATAGCGGTGGATGGGGTGAGTACCTGACTCAGTATCGCCGTTTTCCGGACGAACATGTTTCCATTATTATTTGTGTGAATGCGTATCTGATTTCTCCTTTTGAAATGGCCGACAATGTTTCAAACACGCTGTTTCAATTCAAAAATGTACATATGCTGGTTCAGCCAGTTGTTCCTGAAGATTTGAAGAAAGAAATTCAAGGAGGTTATGCTGCCGAAAATAATTTAATCCGATATATCTACGAGAAAAAAGGTGAATTGTTTATTGCACGGATTTCTGAAGGTGATACTACCGCCTATCCATTGAAATATGTAGGCGGATTTAATGGAAATCAGGCGTTTATGGATACCACTGGTCATAGTGTTGTGATTCAATATAGCGGCGGCAAACCGCATGATCTGGTATGGGCAGAAGGCACTTATTTTGTTACAAATCGCGTGTATTATAAAATTGACACTGAAACACCTGTTAACTACAACAAGTATCAGGGCAAATATTATTGTGCAGCCTATGATAAAAAATTGCGCATTCAATATTTTTCTCGCGAAGATGAGCTAACTATTCACCCATTTCCTTTTGTTGAATATCAAATCAACAGCAAGGGCGGCGATTATTACCAGGTAGCGGAACAACCTTATATTGTTCACTTTGGAAACGGTCATTTTGTTTTTGGCAATGACTGGACATTTAATATTCGCTTTGAGAAGAAGGCTAAAAAACAAATTGATTGGTGGCCTTTTGGTAAATAATATTGGTACACGAAAAAGCGCCTGCATATCTATTCAGTATGCAGGCGCTTTTATTTTATTTAGGATGAATAACAGTTGAGCCGATAAACACGCTTATTCAATCACTAAAAGTGCTTCAAGAGAAATTCCCTCTCCCTCAACCTGAATCAGGTAGACGCCTGCGGGTTGATTTACAGCCATTGTATAAGTTCCATTCGCATTTGATACGAATTGTTGTGCGATAAGTGTTTGCCCTGTAATCGTGCTCATGGTCACTGTAAATGCACCAGTGTAATCAGATAAGCCAATTATATAATGATCATGGGCTGGGTTAGGTTGCAGGGTGATAGTTTTATCTGACAGGTTAGCGATGTCTAATTGTTCACAGACAGCTTCTACAGTAGTGCTCATGGCACTGCAATCGCCATAGGTGGATATCTGTACCTGATAGTCGCCATCAGCAGTAAAGTTCAATGTATTTTCTGTTTCACCGATAATTTCTGTTCCATTGTAAAACCAGGTATACACGGCATCTGCCACAAATGGTGTTTCTAAAATACAGTCGCCAATGGTAATTACCGGTGTTTCAGGTAGTGGGGCAACTTCTATTGTAACGGCAATACAATCTGTTACACCACATTCGCCTGTAGCCTGAACATAATAGGTTGTTGTTTCAGACGGAGTAACTGTTAAAGAGGCATCATGCGAAAGTGGTGTACCTGTGCAAGATGTTGCATACCAATTCCATTGTGCAAGTGAACCTAAGCTTCCACCGTCAAGTGAAAGATTTGCTGATTCGCCAGCGCAAATAATATAGTCATCAGCAAGAATTGCATCTGGAGCAATGGATGCCGCACAGGTGGTATAGGCGCAAATAGAAAAATCGCCAAAAGCGTCGTTGTTCACTTCCCAAACTCGAATAAATATAACAGTGCCTTCAGGTGCTTCTACTACAAAGCCCGGCATATCTTCACCATAGGTGCTTCCATCTGCAACACATCCGTCAGGTACGTTGGATAAATCGGTGCAAGTGCCTACATATAATTTCATACCCATATCCGAAATGACATCTCCATTATCCATTTCAATAATCACATATTCTTCAGGGCCTACTGTGCATGTAAACCATACGTCGCCTTCACTAATACCATCACAGGTTACTTCAGGTACTACAGAATTAATAGCGCCGATATTTGTAGCTTCAGTAAATATGCAATTTCCATTTACAGGAATTTCAATAGCGGAACATGGCCAGTCGTTTGCAGGAGGTAAATCACAAGCACCTAAACAAACGGCTTCATCAACTTTGTCTCTGATTAAATCTCCAGGCAACGGACCAAATCCGTTTGCAAAATTGATACCGTATCCGGTGAGGTGACAATAACTCATGATGGTGCCGCCATCAACAGGTGCAGGTCCGGGATCGCAACCACCTTCTGTTGTGTAACAATTATCAATGGCTCCACCGGGCCAGCTGCAATTTTGTGTATGCGGTGATCCGAGATTATGACCCATTTCATGCGTAAATACTTCAACCGTCCAGCTATATGTTGGAAACGCATTAAATGAACTATAAATGTTACTGTATGCATAAGACAATGGATCATAACATAAAATATCCACCCAGGCTACTCCACCTAAATTTTCATCATCATATGTAACCAGATGTGCAATGTCGCCATTAAATTCTGTACGAACAGTTAAAAACTCATCCAGTGCATCAAAAGATGAAGAGGTTGGATACGGATCGCTGGTGTTCCAGACAAATATTTCAGAAATGACAGCGTTGATGCTTTCATTAGTATAAAGTGTTGAAACCACATTAAAAAAACTCACAATATAATCAGCAGTCTGAGTAGCACCACCTTCATCCTGAAACATTTCATAATCTGCTTCGATATAAACTTTTACGCAGGGATCTAAAGCAATTGCTTCTGCATCGGTATGTGTTTCTGGCATTTCTATGAAGGCAGGATCTTCCGTTGCACACTGTATTGGATTTTCAATGGTAAGCATGCGGTCATAATATACAACATGCTCTACCTGACCATCGAGTGGAGCGAAAACGAGATTTCCTTTTTCCTGATTAGCAATAATTCCTTCAATATGGTCGGGAAAAATACTTAAGGCCACAAGACTGTTGGCATCACCCTCAATAATTCCCCTGTATTGTACACTGCCTGTATATGGATTGTAAGGAATATTTCCCGAAGGTGATTGCACACTAAAACCCTCTGCAAAAATATCGGCCTGATAAAGCACCGTGTGAATGATTTCATCTCCAACCGGAATTGAAAATGCAATCATTGGATAATGCGCAGCAATCATACTTGAAAGCTGTTCGTTTGTTACCGTAAAGTAGTACCGGTCTGAAACGATGCCATCATGTTCCGGATGTACGGAGGGTGATTGCGTGCATGGTGAAAATGGAACAGGTGTGTAGGCCTGAAGTTTTTCAGCCACATGAAGGGATAATGGATTTTGTGCAAAGGCGTAACCTGATAAGCATATCAAAACGCCAAGTGTTATTACTTGAAAGGTGCGCATAACGCAAAATAGGTTTAGGTATACCAAAGATACACATAAACCCACTTGACATTTGTCACATAATATTGCTTTTCAGCGCAATTCCTTATTTATTTATCTCTAATCAGACTTATTGGCCGGGTATATTGTACTTTATCTGCAACCAACGTGATATACAAAAGCTGCTCAACATCCGAATCAATACGCAATTGAATCGTATTATCCTGACGGAGCGCTTGATGGGATATCAGTTCACCGGATACAGTGCGCACTATGACATCTACATCCGAAACACCTTCCGGAAGGGTTATTGTTACATTGCCTGTTGTCGGGTTGGGATAAATTGTGCATGTATTTGCCCAAAGATTTTCCAGACTATTACAAATATCAACGGTTACTAGAACTTCATCCGTAGCCGAACAACCATTTGCATCGGTGCCCATAACCAAATAGTTGGTGGTGGTGCTTGGTGATACTTCGACGGAAGAGCAATCAACACATGGTATTAATGGATCCGGTGACCAGGTATATTCCACGCCTCCGCTTACGGTTAAGGTTGTTGTATCGCCGCGACAAATAATCACATCATCAGAGGCAATTATATCCGGAACGGCATTTACAATAATATCTACTGTATCAGAACCAACGCAACCTGATGCATCGGTTACATAAACGATATAAGAAATGCTACTAAAAGGACTGCTGGTTGGAGTTGGAATAAATACAACATCTAAATAAGTAGCCGGCGTCCATAAATAGCTTTCACCTTCGGTACACCATAATTTAATTTGTCCACCATAACACACCACTGTATCAGGACCGGCAACAATTACCGGTGCGGGTAATACATCTACCTGCACGGTGTCTACATCAATGCAACCTTCAGCATTTGTTACGCTTACATAATAGGTTGTTGAAGATATAGGGGTACAAGTTGGATTTGCAATTGATGCATCGTCTAAATAGATATCAGGACTCCATCCGTAACTTACACCACCTGTTGCGTTTAAGGATGTTGATGTTCCGGCGCACATTATAATATCATCAGAGGCAGTAGCAAAGTCGGCAGGGATAACATCAACATTCACCGTATCTATATCTGTGCATCCTTCTGCACTAATTGCTGAAATAAAATAGGTTATATCCGATGTTGGCGTACACAAAGGAGTTGCACTTTCAGCATCATCTAAAAAGGTGGCAGGGCTCCAGGAATAATCAATTGCACCAGAGGCCAGTAAAGTAGTGTTTCCTCCTTCACATACTTCTACATCAGTTTCAGTTGTTAGAAAATCGGTGCTATTTACTACAATGAAAACTTCATCTTCGTCGACACATCCGTTAGCATCCGTAACCGTTAAAATATAGGTAATATTGAAAGGTGGTGTTGCAGTAGGATTTGCAATAAAAGGATTATCTAAATATGCTGCAGGTGTCCATGCATAACTTTCGCCCCCGCTACCGGATAATATTGTAGATGTGCCATTGCATATATTGATATCTTCACCGGCATTAGCCACAACAGGTGGTGCAATTGAAAGCAGGATGTCATCCGCATCCACACAACCATTTTCATTCGTTACATAAACAGTATACAGAATATTTGCATCAGGTGTGCAAACAGGATTTGCAATAAAAGGATTATCTAAATAAGTTGCAGGAGACCATGTATACGAAACACCTCCCGTTGCATTGAGGTTAGTACTGCTGCCGGCACAAATCACGATATCTTCCCCGGCATTCGCAAAATTAGTTACGTAAGGCATTGTACCTTCTGCCAATATCATATTGGAAATAGTGATACCATTGCTTCCGGCACTAGCACCGTTTGAATCGCCAAAGCAATCGCTGGCGGCAGTTGTATT